>JADYXR010000172.1 GCA_021772095.1 Candidatus Obscuribacter sp.
CACCACTTGCAATACTAAAGCAGCCTGATATCATAATAAGAAGATGAGCACCCAGAGCCATGATCATCAAATTTCAACTACGCTAGAGACATCCCCGTTATTTGCTCTCCGGCCTCTTAGCCTCTGGTTCACCAATTTCTTTGATTTTTTTGACTTTGAGAACACTGCCTTTCGAGGTACCGCGAATCTCTACATAAAAGCCGCTCGTTCGCTTACTCGCTTGCAGAAGTCTTATGGCAAGCTGATCTCCATGCTTGTCCAGGTCAAACCATTTGCAATTTGAATAAATGCTGTAGCCCCTGGATTTGCAATTTGCCATCAGCGCACAGTCTTTCGTATGATGCTTGACGAAAGGCTCAGGATCACTGTCTTGCCTGACAGAATCGGCACATTGCCGGTCTACTATGTATCCTTGCCAAGTCGTCTCGTCAACAGCAAACGCACGCGATGCGCTGATCAACGCAGCTGCAACTAAGAAAAGTCCAAAGAGAAACACGCGTAACTTTTTCATATAGCCTATCCTTACCGAATTCCAACGAGGAAGTCAGGGATGCGTCGACCAAAATCTGTCGAGCGGCTATCGGAGAAACTTTTCGCTAACGAAAAACGAAAATCACAAACTGCCACTCAACGCTGTCGGGTGGCTGGTTTTAGATAAGAAGAGTACGTTTGAACAGGTATGTATCGCTCGTGCCCATACCTTTTAGGAAGGGCGGTGCACGGTTCACATATGCAATCGGCTCAGAACAAAGCTGATGGGCTATCGTACCGAATCGGTCCGGGCAGATGATCTCTACCTGCAATTCCTTGCTGTTGCCGCCCATTAGGTCAATTGAATTGGCGACTAAAGGCGAAGACCTTCCTGTCATTCCGCAGCAGTTTGAAACGTTCTTTACGGAAGCGCCCATGTCCACACATTGCATACTTTCTTGAGACTTGCAGCAGCTATGTTCACTGGAGGAGGTGGACGAAGTGATGCTCGATTTCTCAAAGCATAAGCACGCTTCCCTCGGTGTCGCATAGAACACGCTCAGAAGAATCAGAAGTATCGGGAAAAGGCGTTTCAAGTTTTGGACACGCAGCTGAACAATCTTCACTAAATTGTACGCCACATTACAACCACAGGAAGAACAGTAATCTGGATGATTCCAGGACGTATCGCTCCGAACGCCTGTGAACCGCCAGTTTTGGCCACATCAGCCCGATTGGGTTGGGATTAATTGGTGTGCTTCTGACTCTGCTAGATGCATGTCCACAGTACAGCGATCAATGAACGAGGTTGAACTCGGCGGAACATCCTGAGATTTTGTAATGTCTCCTAGTGCGTACTGTTAAGGAGAACCCATGAAAATTATTGCTACAACGCTCTCAGCAATGCTGATGGTTTGTCTGTTTACTGCGGCGGCAAACGCTGGTGACTGCTGTGCCACAGATGACAAGAAAGCTTCAGCACAGCAGCCAAAGAAGAGTCAGGCAGTCAAGGACAAAAAGATCATCGCAGTTCGAACGGCCAAGACGACAAAGAAGACTATGGAGCAACAGATGAAGACAAATCCAAACATGAAGATGTGAATCGGTGATTGGGGATCACTTTAATCTCAATTTTTTGCATTGCCGGTTTTTGATTGATAGCAGCAGGATCTTGATATTGAGTGACCCCGATGATGGCATCAAACAAAACTTGTTTGACGCCATTTGAGAATTTGCTCAAAGCTGCTTGCGAACAGAACTACCGTGCTATGAACCCTAGGTTGGAGCTAACAGGCATGCGCAAACATCTGCGCATGCGTCATGTTCGATTAAGACAGAGGGCCCGACGGCAATCATGACTACTTCATATAACATCGACGGTCGCGGAGTAAGCGACGACTTCAACAAACAGCACAAAGATCCTGTTTGCGGAATGACCGTCAGCGCGGCCAACTCGAAGGGATCGTTTTCCTATAATAATGAGACTTATTATTTCTGCAACGTCCGCTGTCTGGAGAAATTCCAATCCGAACCGAAAAAATACTTGAATCAATTGCCGCCGGCAAAAACTGATGATCGGCCGATAGCCGTACAAGGAACAACCAAAGCCGGTTCTTTCACCTGTCCGATGCATCCTGAAGTGGTAAGGGACAAACCCGGACCATGTCCCATTTGCGGCATGTCTCTTGAGCCAACGGGTGCCACCGCTATCGATACCAGCGATGAGCTGAGAGATATGACCAGGCGCTTCTGGATCAGCCTGGCGCTTTCTGTGCCCGTCCTCGCACTTGCTATGTTTGTAATGTCAGCTCACGGCTACCTTTGGATCCAATTTCTCTTAACCACTCCGGTAGTGATCTGGGCTGGTGCACCGTTGTTTCAGCGCGGTTGGGATTCTCTCAAAGCCCGTCACCTTAATATGTTTACGCTTGTTTCGATTGGCATCGGCATTGCGTATATGTATAGCGTCGTAGTCACATTCGCGCCCTGGCTCCTGCCCGTGAGCTTCTCAGACAACGATATGCCGCATGTGTATTACGAAACAGCAGCAGTAATGACTTCACTTGTTCTTCTTGGGCAAGTATTGGAACTTCGCGCCCGCAGTCAGACCGGCAGCGCCATTAAATCTTTGCTTGCGCTTGCTCCAAAAACAGCAAGGTTGATCCAGTCAGATGGACACGAACGCGATGTGCATTTGGATGACGTGAAAGTTGGGGACGATATCAAAATCCGACCAGGCGAAAAAATCGCCGTTGACGGGATGGTAATTGATGGCAGTAGTCTGGTCGATGAATCAATGATCTCAGGAGAGCCTGGCCCAGTTTTGAAGCAGGCCAATGATAAGGTAACTGGCGGCACGGTCAATCAAACCGGCAGCCTCATAATGCGTGCTGAAAAGGTTGGCAAAGATACGCTTCTTTCGCAAATAATAGAAATGGTGGCAACGGCCCAAAGGAGCCAGACGCAAGTCCAGCGACTGGTAGATCAGGTATCAAGTTACTTCGTCCCTGCAGTTCTTATAATTGCCTTGGTCACTTTTGTAATCTGGATAACCTTCGGTCCACAACCTGCTTTGTCTTACGCGCTGGTTAATGCAGTGGCGGTAGTCATAATCGCGTGTCCGTGCGCACTTGGACTGGCGACGCCGATGTCAGTTATGGTGGCGACCGGCAAGGGGGCCTCTGCCGGAATTCTGGTCAAAAATGCTGATGCAATGGAAAAATTAGCCAAGGCAAATTGTTTATTTTTGGATAAGACCGGCACACTTACGGAGGGCAGGCCCAAGCTAATCAGCGTCCTGCTTAACGATGGATTCGACGAGAAGCAAGTTCTTGCCTGGGCTGCATCGGCAGAAAGTAACAGTGAACATCCATTGGCAAACGCTATTGTGAATGGCGCGAAGGAACGAGAACTCACGATAGCTAAGCCCCAATCATTTCAATCAACAACCGGCGGCGGAATTACTGCGCAGGTGGACAACCACACGATCGATCTGGGAAACGATCGCTTCCTCACTGAACAAAACGTTGATATCTCGTTGGCAACACAGATGCTTGAGCGTGTAGACCTATTGCGCGGTCAAGGGCAGACTGTGGTTCTCATGGCAGTCGATCACCAATTAGCTGGCGTGCTTGTGATTGCCGATCCAATCAAATCATCGGCGAAGGCCGCACTTGCTGAACTGAGATCAGACGGTTTCAGGATAATCATGCTTACTGGTGACAACAAGGCAACGGCCCTTGCCGTTGCAAGAGAGCTAGGCATCGATGAGGTTCGTGCCGATGTTCTTCCGCAACACAAGGGCGCTGCCGTCAACGAATTGAAGCAGCAAGGCTACCTGGTCGCTATGGCGGGAGATGGTATTAACGATGCACCGGCGCTAGCTGAAGCAGACGTCGGTATTGCAATGGGCACCGGCACCGATGTTGCCATCAACAGCGCAGCAATCGTGCTGATAAAAGGTGATCTCTCCGGAATTGTCCGCGCTCGTCGATTAAGTAAAGCGATGATGAGAAACATTCGCCAAAACTTACTTTTAGCTTTCGGATATAACGTACTGGCAGTGCCCATTGCGGCCGGTGTTCTTTATCCACTCTTTCACATTCTTCTCAACCCGATGATAGCGAGTGCCGCTATGAGCTTGAGTTCAATTTCAGTAATTGCAAATAGCCTGCGTCTACGCAGGCTGAAGCTTTAATGCCACCACAGTCTTCTTGAACATAGGCGATAAAAACAGGAGAGCTCATGAGCGAAGAACACAAATCAGAGAAGGCTTACCAGGACTGGAAGATGCAGATGTGGTTAGGACAGCAGGCCTACGAAAAGGGTCTCTATCTGGTGGCACAACAAAAGTTTCAAAAGGCACTCACGGATGTCGAAAAGTTTATGGATACTGACGAGAGACAGACAATGACGTTGAACAATCTTGCCTTGAGTTTCTGTGCGCAAGGCAAGCACGAGGAGGCCGAACCGCTCTATCAAAAGGCGCTGGCAATAGACCAGACTTCTGGTGCGGCAGGCAATCTAAATCTCGCTGACGATTTAAGCAACATTGCCACGCACTACGCAAAGCAAGGTTTGAATGCACAAGCTGAGCCGCTGTATCACAGGGCTCTTAAACTTCTTGAGCAGGGCCTTGGTGAGAACTCAGCGGAAGTTGCCGGTTGCCTGAATAATCTTGGGGTCCTCTACTGTGAGGAGCGGCGGTGCCCTGAAGCAATCAATCTGTACAAAAGAGCGCTAAAAATAGAGGGCTCGATATACGGCAGCAAGAGCAGACAATACGCAGGCACCCTTGTTAATCTCGCTACTGCATATTGTCTCTCAGACAGATGCGAAGAAGCAGATCCGCTGTTCGAAGAAGGTATACGTAATCTTGAATACACCATGGATCCAATCCACCCGGAACTCTTGGATGCAATGGAATCATATGTAGTTCACTTGAAAAAGGTTGGAAAAACTGAACAGGCTATTGAAATAAACGCCGACATCCAGAGATTTAAGGAAAGAGGTGCTCTGAAAATATTCTAGATTGTTCGAAACTGTCCATCCATAGAACGGATGCAGGGACAGCCTTGCTCTTGCCGTTTTGCAATTAGAAATTCTAGTTGCTCTCACATGAGAAAATAAGAAGGGGTCACACGTGAACCGTAAAGCTACTGCCATTTCAACCAAACAGACACGAGGGTGGTTCTATGGCGAGTTTTTGCCAGATGTTGTGTTTTGAGTAATTGAATAAGGTGGCGTATTCTTTCAATAACGACAAAGAAAGGAGATACGC
>JADYXR010000173.1 GCA_021772095.1 Candidatus Obscuribacter sp.
TAGCGAGTCTCCGCTCTGGAAAGATTAAACCAGACAGCAGGCTCGCTTCGCGCCGAATTATGCTACCACTACCGGCGATCGGAGAATAGTCCAAGAAAACCTGTTCTTTGACTTAGTATAGTATTAAATCGAATAGTATAAAAAATCCAAAAATAGGAAGCGAAGAACAATCGACTTGCGTCGACCGAACTTCGCTTCCCTGACGTGGCCACGTCAATACCCGACTTCTTCCTGTTCGGTTAAGAACAAGTCAAAGCCGGGCGTACCTTCAGGATCCTGAACTTGAGCGAGCTTCTACTTTCGGCAAGCGTCTTTCTTCGAGCCGCCGTTGGCGTCCGACTTGGCAGTCGAGGCGCCGGCAGCAGCTTTCGGTTTGACGTCGTCGCAGACACCGCACGGCTTGGCCTTGCGCGTCTTCTTGATACCGGCTTCGACATGGCGTTTGCCATGCGGAGACGTAATCAGCTCGATCTCGAGTGTGCCTTCGCCCTTCTTCGCAGCAAGAACGTCGTCGGCGACGCACTTGATGATGTGGGCTGTGGGCATCAGACCGATGCTGGTGGAAGTCAGCCGGTTGGGCATGATCGGGATGGAAAGCCGTGAACTGCCGGTCGCGACAGCGTTGTCGACAGCCAGCTTGATGGTATCACGGATAGTGCCACAGTCGAAACGCCCGGCTTTGCCGAGTCCGACGAACAGCACATGTTCTTGCTTGCTTTCCGCACCCAGCAAGATGGTGAGATGCTCACCAGCCTCGCCTTTGAAGCCGCTCCTCGTGAGCTCTTCTTCGATGCGCCCTTCAGCACTTGCCACGAACCCTTCGAGATCGGCGCTCAGGTTCATCCCTGAAAACTTTGCGAGCATGAGCATTGGTGTGACCACCCGCTCGACACCCGATTTCTTCTTACCGGCCCCGAGGCTGGCAGAGACTAGGAATTTTGCTTTCATGGAGAACTCTCCTTGGTTAGAACAAAACGATCGCAACATCGTTTCATTCATGGTTAAAAGACTTGCTCGACAAATGCCACCGCGGATGACATCACGAACAAGAACGAACGCTAAACCTGATCCGCAGACAATCGTCCCAGTACACCAAGTTCGCTCGACACATGTAGCGCTCAGGGCAGACTAGAACACAATCTTGAGACCAGACAATATCATCAAAAACTTTCCAACGATTCAACAGGACACGATCTCACATCGTTTTTCGACGATTGTTTTTTTCGGTGAGTGAGAAGCGGTGCATTGCTGTGCGGCTAAAAGGGTCCTGTTGGGAAAAGAAAAGAAGATGACCACACAGGCTATGAAAAACGGCATGTATAGAACAAGAACGTCAGAGTTAAACACAACTAAGTTCTGATCAAAAACACAATATATTCAATTGCAAACACAGATGAGTAGCATCTCAAGCGTCGGAATCACAGCTGGTCACAGCGTTTTCCATAAACCTAGCGAGCAATTATTAACGAAACATTGAACCTTAGCGCAACTTCTCACCGGTTGTAAACAATCTCAACAACCGGCTACCTGAGCGGCGCTTAAGCATCGCGAGAAGTTCGCAGGCAATGCCATTGCGATGGCAAATTTGACGTTTCGCATGCGCGGTTTGATCGCTGTGTTTTGAATCAGCGGCGCTACTTTTGAGATTTCGGATGACCGCGCTCCTTTTATGCGGCGCCAAAATCTATTTGGTTTTGTATTCACGAATTAAACGTGATACTACCGGTGGTGCTCAGCAATGCAAAAAAACTAAAAGAGCATCGCCAAAATGGGCTAATTAAGCGGTGCTCACAATGACAAAGTTCGCGCTACGCTAACTTTGCTAGTCAAGCAGCTCTTAAATTCCATCACATCATAAATTACCGCCGATGTCAGAAGAAACATGTCGAGTGCCATTGATATTGAACGCGAAGCGCTTGGCAACTTCAGCAATCCAGAATCCTCTAGAGCGTTAGTACGAGATAACTTCACAAACCGTCAACAATGGTTGGGCGCACCACTTCTGGTTGCGTAGGTTGCTTGCGTATCTTTGTTCAACCACTCCGCTTCACTGGAAGTTTCACCCCTAACCCCAACGTTCTAACCATCTCCAACTCGAATTTCGCACTGTCTCTCACGAGACGGTTTTCCACGCGCTATGCAATCACGCTCTGCGCTAACGAACCATCAGCTGGGAGTTCTCATGCTTAGACAACTTTCGCAATGGCGCAGTGTCCTCGTTGCGGCTTTGCTTATCGCCTTCATGGCGGTGGCAAGCCCGGCACTCGCGCAATCTTCGCAGACCTGGCTTCCGGACTTCAGTCCGAGCAGGCATGTTTACGTCGACCCGCAACTTTCGAACAATCGCCAGGCGCCCGTCAATTTCACCGGACTCGAAGCACGGCTGCTTCAAGAAGGTCAGAAACACGGTCTTCAGGTATTCGTCGTGGCGACCGAAGGCGGGTCCGATTTGCTCAACGCGACCATCCCCAGTCGGGATGCGCTCGACAAGCTCATCTTGAAGTGGCAGGCACGACCCGGCTTCCCGTCGGACAACTACCTGATCATCATGTGGGTGAGACGAGCGGACAATCCCAACAAGGGTTCAGTTGCTGCCAACGGCGGCAATCTGTTCTCCGACTGGAATATGACCGCGTCCTATTTCACCGACACGCAAGATGGACCGCTGGTGCCCAACTTGAGGCGCTTCATGCCTCAGGATCCAGCCGGTGCGTTCGATGCCGTCGTCGTCTCGGTCAACTCCGACATCGACGCCATCAAGGCCCGTCAAGCCGCAACCGCTAAGGAAGCCGCTTTCCAGCAGGCTCTGCCTTATTACATCGGTGGCGGTGCCCTGGCAGCTCTCTTGTTCGGCACGATGATTTTCTTGCTCGTGCGCAACTCGTCGCGCAAGAAAAAGATGGCGGCGCTGATCGCTGAGTGGACCACCAAGCTCGATTCGGCAAACGAACTCTATCTGAAGTTGCGTTCGAGCTACATGGGCTTCCTGACCGAGCAATCGGACTGGAAATCCAAGTTCAAGAACCGCACGCTCACGACCTACACAGCAGCGTGCAAGGACTTCGCGGCATTCTCGGCGCGGCGCAAAGTGGCGACCGACACGTTGGATGCGGCGCGCAAAGCGTTTGCGTCCAACTCCTTCCCTTCGGTGAAGGGATTCGCCGAGGTCGAGCAACTGCTCGCGTCGCGTACCATCGAGGTGACAGGCGAAGACCTGCCGCTGGAAGAAGCCACCCTGTTCGGCGGGCTGGTCGAGAAGGCCGACTACAAGCCGGGCGAACTGCTCGACGCTATGTCGACTCTTTTCGAGAAGACGAACAAGGCGCTTGCCGCCATCGTCTCCGCCTTCAACGGCGCCAAGCAAAACAAGCTCGACGTCGAAGCGCTCGATACTCAGGTGATCGCGCAACGCGCCGACATCGCGGCTGCCGAGCTGACGATGGCTCCGTACGAAGCGACCGTCCGCGAGCTCAAAGAAGGTCAGGGCGCCTTCATCGCCATTCTGGTCTGCGA
>JADYXR010000020.1 GCA_021772095.1 Candidatus Obscuribacter sp.
GAATAACCATTTGCTCAGGGGAGAGGTCACCTGTTCAAATGAATAACCATTTGCTCAGGGGAAGGTCACCTGTTCAAATGAATAACCATCTGCTCAGGGAGACATCACAAGGAAACGCAAAAGAACGAAGGGACCAACTGAGCTTTCGCTCAACTGGTCCCGACGTTTCGGTTTTTGTTTAGTACATGCGATTCGTACGTTGGTATTCTCACCGATCAGCTTAACTGCCGAAACGCGAAAATTATGTGTGCTTTTGGCAATAAATTTTTCCAATCCCAAAACTGGGTAAAAACAGCAATATCCAGTCTCAAGGAATTCGATGGTCGACTCGCACGACAAAACCATAAAGCACATCAGTTTGCCCGATGACTTACCGCTTTCGCCGGTCCAAAAGTTCAGGCACGCGATTCTCGGCGACCCGATCTCCACTGAAGACGCTGGTCACACGCTGCTTCCCAAACATCTCGCTCTGCCTGTTTTTTCCTCGGACGCGATTTCGTCAGTGGCCTACGCGACGCAACAAATCGTTCTTGCTCTCGGCGGCGCCGGTCTATGGGTGGCGTCGCAGCAAAGTACCTACACCACTTATACGATGGGTGTCTCTGCCGCCATCGTGGCTTTGCTAGCCATCGTTGTTCTATCCTACTGGCAGACAATCTACGCCTATCCAAATGGTGGCGGCTCGTACATCGTTTCAAAAAGCAATCTCGGCATTTTGCCTGGCTTAACTGCAGCCGGAGCGCTCCTGATTGACTATGTTTTGACCGTTTCGGTTTCGATTGCTTCCGGAATACAAAACTTGAAAGATGTGCCGTTGTTCGCGCCCCTTCATGTCGGCGACCATCTGGTTTTGTATTGCGTTGTGGCGATTGCTCTGCTTACAATTGCTAATCTGCGCGGACTGAAAGAATCCGGCAGAATGTTTGCGCTGCCGACCTACATTTTTGTCTTCATGTGTTACCTGATGATTGGTCTGGGATTGATCGGTCCTTTCATCGGCTGGAACTTCCACACTGAATACGTAAACCAGGATTGGCCGGGCGGAACCGCCACCGCCACCAAAGCGGTCGGCACTTTCGGTTTGGTCGTCTTGCTGCGTGCGTTTGCAAATGGCTGCTCGGCGATGACTGGAACAGAGGCGATCAGCAATGGCGTTCCTGCGTTTATGGAACCCAAATCGCACAACGCCGCTTTGACTCTCGTAACTATGGGAATTATTCTCGGCACGATCTTCCTCGGCATTTCCTGGCTTGCCATGCAGTTTCACGTTGTCTATTGGGAAAATGGTGGTATCACCGCACCATCTGTTATAGATCAAATTTCTGGTTGTGTTTTTGGAAAAACTGGAACCTGGAGTGTGGCATATCTGATCACTCAGATATTCACCGCACTAATACTGGTGCTCGCCGCCAACACGAGTTTTGCCGATTTCCCCCGCCTTTCCTCACTTCTGGCGCGCGACGGTTTTATGCCGAGGCAATTATCCAACCTCGGTGACAAACTCGTTTTCAACAATGGCATCATCGCCCTTGGTGTGCTTGCCGCGATTTTAATTGTGATCAAGAAAGGCAGTGTCGATGCTCTGATTCCGCTGTACGCCATCGGGGTGTTTCTCGCTTTTACCTTGTCGCAAGCGGGTATGGTCAAGCACTGGTTTAGCGATAAAACAAAAGGCTGGCAAATTAAAGCCACCATCAATGGTTGCGGGGCAATCGCCACATTCCTAGTTTTAATTGACATCGCCGTAGAAAAATTTGCCGAAGGCGCCTGGATGATCATGGTGCTGATTGTGATTTCGGTATTTTGCTTCCGAAAAGTTTCAGCACACTATGCCGACGTCGTTCAGCAATTGCAACTGGTTGGCGACCATGCTATTCAGATCGTTCCAAGAGAGAACATTGTCTTGGTGTTGGTACAAAGCGTGAATAAAGGCACTCTGGAAGCCATTAACTACGCGCGTTCTCTTTCCTCGAAAACGATTGCTATTCACGTTGAAATTGATGCCGAGCACACAGCCTTGTTGTCCGAAAAGTGGCTGACTTTGTTTCCTGATCTCGAACTCGAGGTGCTTGAGTCTCCGTACCGCTCGCTCGTCGCTCCGGTTTTGAGATTCGTCGATACCACTCGCATGGAGCACCCCGGCGCTAATGTGACCATCGTGATCTGCGAATTCATCGCCTCCAAGTGGTGGCACACTTTTCTGCACGGTCACACCGGTTTCATCCTGCGACTCGCACTGCTAACTAAGCGCGACGTCGTAACCGCCAACGTGCGTTACTTTCTCGAGAAGCATGATGAAGTCGTTTAAACTGGCTTCATTGATTTCTGTTTGAATCGAATCAAACTCAAACCGTTGAACAAAACGATGAGTGTACTGCCTTCGTGGAGAATGACAGCTTGACTGATTTGCACCCATCCGCATACAGTGGCGACAACCAACACGCTACTGACGCCAAGCGCAATCACCAGGTTCTGATTAATCTTGCGTGTCGCTTCTCGAGCCAGTTCGACAGCGAACGGGAGTTGTTCCAATCCGTTGCTCATCAAAACAAGGTCTGCTGTTTCAAGCGCTACATCAGAGCCGGTGCCGCCCATTGCAATGCCGACCGATGCTGCTGCCAGCGCGGGCGCGTCGTTAACTCCGTCGCCTACCATGGCGACGCCACCTTCGTTTGCAAGGCTGCGCAAAATCTTGGCTTTGGCATCCGGCATTAGTGGCGCGCGTGCTTCATCGATGCCGATTTGCGAGGCAATTGCGCGAGCTACAGTTTGATTGTCACCGGACAGCATGACACTGCGGACGATACCAAGGTCTTTGAGCGCACGTAGCACTCTGATGGTTTCGGATCTCACGGTATCAGCGATTCCGATAACGCCAAGGAAGCGATCGTCCTCGCTAATTATCACAACCGTTTTTCCATCGCCTTCCAGTTCCGAAACGCTTGACGCAATAGAGTCTGATAGCGAAGCGAACATCGAAGAATTGCCTGCCCAAATCGTCCTGCCGTTGACGGTAGCTTTGACGCCCTGACCATGGGCGGCGTCGCTGCGTTCGGGCGAGACGGGTTTGATTCCCAGAGCCTTAGCGTTGTCGATTATCGCGTGAGCAAGAGGATGCGATGAGTGTGATTCAGCGCTGCTTGCGGCACTGATCAATTCGTTTTCGGTAACACCTGGTTCCAGCCGAAGGGCGACGACACTTGGTTTTCCAATGGTCAAGGTTCCAGTTTTATCAAACGCGATTGCGTCGACTCGGCCTAACGTCTCAAGGTGCACGCCACCTTTAATTAGCACTCCACCCTTCGCGGCACGTGCCACCGCGGATAATACCGCCGCCGGGGTTGCGATAGCCAGGGCGCATGGAGATGCTGCCACCAGGAGCGAAATTCCACGAAGAACTGAAGCCGTGAGAGTTTCATGGCCAATGAAGTACAGGGCCAGTGAAAGTGATGGTGCCGCAACAAGAATGATCGGAACAAAAGTTTTTTCCAATCGTTGCGCGAATTTTTGAGAAGCTCCTTTTTGCGCTTCAGCTTCTGAAACCATGTCGACAATTTTGGCGAGCATCGATTCAGACGAGAGCTTCTTAACTTCAACTTCCAGCGTTCCGTTAGTGTTGATGGTGCCTGCAAAAACGTCATCGCCGGGACCGCGCGAAACCGGAACCGATTCACCAGTGATGGTGGCTTGATCCAGCATCGAGCTACCAACCAGAATCATGCCATCGAGCGGCACCCGGTCACCAGGGCGGACGATCATGATGTCGCCGCGTTTGACAGTCTGCACATCTAATTCGATTATGTCGGGGCCTTGTTTGATAAAGGCTTTGTTCGGACGAAGTTTGCCCAGTGCTTCAACCGCATGGCGAGCCTGATCCATGGCTCGGTGTTCAAGCGCGTGTCCGAGGCTGAACAAAAATAATAGAAACGCACCTTCGAAAAATGCGCCAAGGCATCCGGCACCAATCGCCGCCAAAACCATCAGAGTCTCGATATCGGCGATGCCGGACTTAACTGAATTCAGTGCTGCGCGTGCGGGAAACAATCCTGCGCATACCATTGCGGCAAAAAAGATGAATTGTCCGATTGTCGTATCGCCGGGACTTATCACGTGTTGGTAGAGAAATCCGAAGGCGAGAAGAACGCCGCCAACGATTGAAAGGGTCATCTGCAATTTTGGAGCCAGACCGCCGCCATGCGCGTGGAACGAGCAGGCATGCCCTTTTTCTGGTTCCTCTAATTCGTATCCGAGAGCATGAACTCGTTTGTCGATCGTTTTCGGGTTAGTTAATTCGCGATCGTATTCAACTACCAGTCTTTCCGCTGCGTAAGCTACATTGGCAGTGAGGATGCCGCTCATGCGTGATAACGAGTGTTCGATCAAATACCCGCATTGAGCAGAGTCCATACCGCGAACAAACCACGTCGTCTGCAAGTAGCGCTTGCTGACTGCGCTTCCGTGCGAGTCGATAGCTGCGCGCAGAGACTCCAGCGAAATTTTGGTTTCGTCATAGTGAATGCAAATTTCCGGCTTGCTGTCATCTCTTCGGATGTGTACTTCGCCGACTCCGACGACTGACTCCAGAATGCGCTCTAGTTGTTCGAATCTGCCGAACTCGTCTGTTTCGCCAGGGATGACTACTTCTAATTCAACCTGGCAAGCGTTGCCGCCTTGTTCGGACGGACGCGTTCGAAGAACGGCTTCTTTGCGTCGTTTCTCCGTATTAACCGGCGCCGGATGTTGATGTCCTCCGCAACCATGCCCGTGTTCGTGTTCGTGTTCGTGTTCGTGGTCGTGATCATGATCGTGTGAGCATTCCGCACCGTGCACATGTACATCTGCTTGAACCGAATGATCGTCGTGCTTGCAATCAGCGCCGTGAACGTGCGCTTTGGCCGGTTCATGATCGTGTTTGCAATCAGCGCCGTGAACGTGCGCTTTGGCCGGTTCATGATCGTGTTTGCAATCAGCGCCGTGAACGTGCGCTTTGACTGGTTCATGCTCGTGTTTGCAATCAGCGCCGTGAACGTGCGCTTTTGCAGGTTCATGCTCATGTTTGCAATCAGCGCCGTGGACGTGTGCTTTTGCAGGTTCATGATCATGTTTGCAATCAGCGCCATGAACATGGCCGTTTTCTTCAGAATCGTGGACTTTGACGCTCACGCTAACGCCATGTTCACAGCTATCGTTGTGAACATGGGCTGATTCGTGCTTGTGGTCGTGTTCGCACTCCGGACTGTGGACATGCTCATCTGTGTGATGGTCATGATCATGGTCACAATCCGATCCGTGTATATGCTCACTTTCGTGTGCATGATCGTGTTTGCAATCTGGTCCGTGTTCGTGTTTCGACATCGTTTGTCCTCGAAGATCCGTGCAATTTGAAATTGACTAGGATCTAGTGTCCATGACCGGAGCTTCTTTTTGTCGCGGGTGGAGCGTGGTCATCGTCATCATCGTCGTCGTCGTCGTCGTGATGATCTTCGTCTGGAATTGGTTGGGTGAATTTTTGTCCGCCAATTTCAAGTGTGAACGCGGTGCAACCCGGTGGCACTTTGAATTCAAGAACGGCTGGCAGACGCGATTCGTAGCGTTTCACGACGGCGCCTTTGTCGTCGTAAATCGTTCCGCCGGCAGCGACTGTCATGGTTTCGTCGACGAGAACTGCAACCAGTTCTGCCATTTCTTCCATACGATCTGCGACGCGGTGGCACCATAAGTGTCCGACACCAGGGTACTCTTCGTGACAGATCTCTTCCATTTGTTCTTCGTCAATTTGTGAGCCGACTCCGACGAGTACGAAGTTGAGTCTTGGCAGGCGACCTGCTTCGATTTCTTTGGCGACTTGAGCGGAATAGGCTTTGATATCGGCGGCATCATAGACTTGGCTGTCTGTGATAATCACCGCGAGACCGCGCTTTGCTCCCTTCTCTACTTGCGTTTTTATGTACGAGACATAATCGCGGAGGACGGGCAACATGACCGTTCCTTTTCCAAAGTATTGGGGCCCTGGGAACTTGTAATTTTTCGCATCGGGACCAGTTAGATCGCCTACAACTTCTAACTGAGAACCGTCGCCGGTCGCCCAGTAAGCCACTCTCAGCACACCGTCTTTATCTTTGGAAGCTAGATATTCGAGCATCCATTGCATCTGAGGCTCGACGGTGTTTCGTACGCCGCCGAGTTTTGCCAGAATTCCGCGCGGACCGTATTCGCCTTCCATACTGGCGGAACCGTCCATGTAGAGTGCCACATCAAGACCTTCGACTGTAGGATCATGCAATAAGGTGGCAAGAATGGTGCCACCCTTATTGTGAACATCCGAAAAAGGTTTGACTATTGTTTCGTGCTTATGACCCATGATTAAAAATCCTCTTCATTAAAACAGTGATGAACACTCATTCTCAATGCTAGTTTTTAATGGTGATCGTCGTCATCGTCATCTTCCGGCAGCGGCTGCGTATATTTTTGTCCGTTGATTTCCAGCGTGAAGCTTTTGCATCCTTCTGGAACTTGAAACTCAAGAATGGCTGGTAGACGCGCTTCGTAGCGAGCAAGCACTTTGCCTTTGTCATCGTATACGATACCACCAGAGGCAACGGTCATTGTCTCATCGACGAGAACCGCGACGAGTTCTGCGACCTGATTGATCTCTTCGGCGACGCGGTGGCACCAGAGGTGACCGAAGCCGGGATATTCGACGTGGCAAAGTTCTTCCATCTGTTCTTCGTCAACGCCGGAACCGACTCCGACTAGAATGAAGTTGAGACGCGGCAACTTTCCGTTTTTCATTTCGCGCACGACTTCGGCGCAGTATTTAGTGACTTCTTCGGCATCGTGGATGACACCATCGGTGATGAAGACGGCGCATCCCTGACGAGCTCCATTGCGAGCTTGATCGCGCATGTAGCTCACGAAATCACGAATGGCTGGTTCCAAATTCGTAGAAGAACCGAAACTGCTTGGTCCTGGAAATTTGTATGTTTCGACATCCATACCTTTGAGTTCGCCGATTACTTCGATGGATTGGCGGTGACCGGTTGCCCAGTATGCGACGCGCAGCAAACCGTTTCGGTCTTTAGTTGCGAGGTACTCTAGAATCCAGCGTACTTGAGGTTCTACAACGTTAGGTAGAAACTCGGTGTTTTTGCCGAGGAACCAATTGACGATACCGGACCATTTTTTCTTGTACTCGTATTCGTCTGTCATGCTGCCTGAGCCATCTAAGTAGATCGCCATATCGAGTCCTTCGACAGTCGGATCGTGAAGAAGCGTTGCTCGTACTTCACCGTGCTCGCAATGAACATCCGAGAATGGCTCTACTGGTCTTTCGTGAACTTTAGTCATTGTTTACTTACCACCTTAGTGTGAATGGACTTAACTCAAACAGGCAACCGTATATGGTGCTAAGCACCGATGCAAAAATGTATTATTCGAAATCTTTCATCCAATCCGGCTTTGTTTCAGGCGGCTTGGGCTGTGCCTTTGCAGGCGATGGTTTGGTCGGGGCTTCCTTCGGAGGCGATTTTTGGGAAGGTGTAGCTTTTGCGGGTGACGACTTTGCAGATGTTTCCGTGCGTGGCTCTTCGTGTATCCGCGTTTGCGAACCGCTTTCGAAATCAGTCATCCAGCTCGGCTTCGCGCTTGCAGGCGGAGTCGCTTTCTGAGCCGTCGCAGCGACGCTTTTCAAATTCGTCAACCGAGTTACGGGCGGACTTTCCGGCTGACGATGCGTTTCTATAAAGTCTTGCATCCATTCGGATTTTTGGTGTTTCCTGTTAACAGGTTGTGGTGTCGCGACCGTGCCTTGCGGTGTTTTCACAGGCTTGGGTGGAGCGGCTTGTTTTCGTGATGCTCCGCTGCGTGCCTCGACGGACGCTTGCCGAACACGATTTTGCAGTGCCTTCGCCCGTGGTGGCGGATAGCCTGGCAGGTTTTTCAATGTTTCGCGCGCTAAGGCAATGAAATCGTCGACGGTGCCTTCGGGTGGCAACGTAAACTTGTCTTTAATCACTTTGCCGATCGCATTCGTGACCGCGCTAGGAAGTGGGTGAGATAGAACATCCGGAAGGATGTTTGGTAGCAGCCCCGCCACGTTGGGCTGACGCATCGCCACTTCGCCTTTGATCACGTAACCGCGCGATTCCAGCTCCTTCTCGAACGAGAAACGGCTCACCACAGGTAGTGTCAGGTTTTTAAGCGGATGATTGATTTTCTCTTGTTCAATATCTTCTTTTAAAGCGGCGAGCATATCGAAAATTAAATTGGAAACCAGAAATTCGTTCCACGGATCGCCCAGTCCAATCTCGCCGGGCATCAGAGGATAAGCCATGACAAGCCCTTTGCCTCGAGCGATTTCTTCTTCGCGATCGCCGGGCAACAGTATGTTGAAACAGCGCGATGTGGATCCTGCTGCGCCGGTTTGATAATGAAATGAATAGCCCGCAGAATTGACCAGGCCTGCGAGCAGGTCGAGGCGATTAACGGTAAGTTGTCCTTGGATACCCCGATGATTTTCTTCGGAGGCGGAGGGAAACGGACCGTAGAGAGTTCCGTACAGATAGACAGGATCGTTTAATCCAGGAGTCTCAGGCGGCTGTTCCAGAGCTTCAAGGTGGAACGTGTAAAACTCGATGCCGTCCATCGAACGGCTGGCTGCGGAGCCAATCACTTCGTTGAACGCCAGATCTTGTTGCACGACTTCCGGAAGGTCGGAAAGTTGTTCGTCGCAAATCGCGCGCAGAAAGCCTGCTGCATCAATCGTGACCAGCCATTCCCGCTCAACAACGTGACGACCGCCCAGGAAAAAACTGTCAATAGCATGGACAGGTTCCAAGGTGCTGATGATGCCCTGTTCGGACCATTCAGAGTCAGTTCGACTGACAAAATATCGTGGTAGTGGACGAGAGGACATTTAACTTATTAACCGCGTACCTTGGTGAATCCAACATATCAGCCGGACGACGAAGTATAAGGTATCTGAATGATCTCATTATTAATGGCGGAATTTGCTTGCTCGGAAAGTCCATATCCTCGCCAGGCAGAACCATGCTGATCTGGTGAGGGCGATTGCTGGCTGTCAAGTTCGGCTGGTATCGTAAACGTTTAACTCCATGCTGCGAAGCGGTTTGTTAAAAGCCTAACTTAATCGGTCTTAACGACTAATTCAGCCAATGCGAAACCTCAAATTCAGTCGAGATCAGGCAATTCAATTTGAAAACAAAACGGTTGCTTTCAGTCGCTGCCAATCGGTGTTTCGATCTCCTGTGGACGTTCTCGACGAACTGCTGCGTTTGCAACTAAAAATGCGCGTTTGCGTTTTCTTCTGCGCGACGCACGAATCGTGTTGGCGGTAACTGGCTGTTTTTCCGGCGACGTTGTTAAAGCTGAAAGCACAAGTAAGTACAAAATAGTAAATCCCATCGTCAGATAGAGAAAAACTGAAAATCCGTTATCCGGCATGAGCGGCATAAGACACCTCCTTCGAATGAACCCCTTCATTAGGAACAACGAAGATTGTGGCTAAAAAGTTCAATTAAATGGCGAGTTTTCGAAAAACTCGAAACGCTGTCATACCAAGGTTTTAGCCACGCACGTGTGGCTGCTGCTATTGACGGTTTGTGAGTTTTGTCTGAACTGTAGATCGGCTCTTAAGGCTAAACTCGACAAGTCCATAATCCTTACTTGCTGGACAGGTTTTTGACAAACTCATTGCATTTTGGAAAAACTTCGGTTAGACTGCCAGAGCCCTTGTCGATACCGCCCGCGGTGCCATAGGCTATACCGCAGATGAATCGTTTATTCTTTATTGATTGTACAAATTTTCTCGCGCTTGAGGCGCGGCTTGCGGTCATCACAGGCTTGGGTCACCGCCCATCTGCGATCAAGTCGCCGTGCGTTGTCCGCCAGTCAGTACTCTCTTCAACGTGTACGCAAAGATCCTCACGTACGCAAGCGTCATCAATCCGACATAAGCGAAACCGTCCATGTACCAACGGTCTCCGCGATAATGTTTGCGCCAGAATCGATACAAACCACGATGCGAAGAGAGGATCATGCGCGCTTTAACTTGCTTGATCGACTGACCATAGTGGTGGACGACTTTAGCATCAGGATCGAACCAGATCTCCCAATCATGCTGCTTGACGCGATAGCACCAATCCACTTCCTCAAACAACATGAAGTAGCCTTCGTCAAGCAATCCCACTTCATCCAGCACGGTGCGCCGGATCAGAAGCGCGGCCCCTTCCGGCTGATCGACTTCGCGTCTGTCATCATGATTCCAATCTAACATTTTGTAAGCACGAAACTTGGTGCCCTGGCTCGATCCCACAGGAAACATTTTGCTGAGCCCAACTAATTCGTAAAGCATTCCGATAAAAGTCGGAAACGCCCGACACGATCTTTGCACGCTGCCATCAGTGTTTAGCAGTTGTGGTGCCACCACTCCGCAGCGCGGATTTTTTTCAAAAAACTCTATCAACGTTCCAATCGCACCGGGCTTAACTTCGGTATCCGGGTTGAGCAGCAGAACGTAATCACTCGTCGTGTCTCTGAGCGCTTGATTGTTTGCTTTGGCAAAACCTAAATTTTCTGTGTTTCTAATCAACCTAACCCAGGGATGCTCCCGGGCAACCATGTCCGCCGATCCGTCGTGTGAATCGTTGTCGATCACAAACACTTCTGTCTCCACATCCGGCATGCGCGCTAACTCTTCCTGAACCGTGACAAGGCAGCGGTTCAAGAGATCGCGTGTGTTCCAGCTGACAGTGATGATTGAAAGGCGCATTCTAAAAGGCTTGTACCAGGACTACATTGTAACCATTTGCATTCTGGCCAGTTTACTCCGGCGCTCGGCGGACCTTGGATAAATAAGTCCAATCTTATAGAGCGTGACGCTCGAACGGCGCTTCCCATCTGTACAATTTGCAAAACGGCATCAAGCCGTCCACCCTTGGTCCCGTCACGTTTATGTTTTTGAAACGCCTGACAGATATATTTCTTGCGACAACTGCCCTGGTAGGAGCTTCGCCCTTATTGTTGGGCGCCGCTTTATGGATAAAACTGGATTCAAAGGGACCTGTCATATTTCGCCAAAAACGAATCGGCACGAATGGCGAATTGTTTGAAATTTATAAATTTAGAACGATGCGTGAGGGCACACCCGACCTGGCTACGGACCAGATGCAGAACCTGCCCAGCCCCATAACTCGAAGCGGCAATTTTCTGCGTAAAACCAGTATCGATGAGCTTCCACAGCTTGTAAATGTGTTAAAAGGTGAGATGAGTTTAGTCGGCCCTCGCCCGGCTCTGTATAATCAAACGGAACTCACGGCTCTGCGCTCGGACGCCGGTGTTCTCGCTTTTCCTCCTGGGATTACTGGATGGGCGCAGGTCAACGGGCGCGACGAATTACCGGATCCGGTCAAGGTCGAATTTGATAAATGGTATTGCGACCACTGGAGCTACTTTCTGGACTGGCGCATTA
The DNA here is from genome assembly GCA_021772095.1 of Candidatus Obscuribacter sp. Classification (GTDB taxonomy): domain Bacteria; phylum Cyanobacteriota; class Vampirovibrionia; order Obscuribacterales; family Obscuribacteraceae; genus JADYXR01. Next base: position 11,489 of record JADYXR010000020.1, read on the forward strand.
TGTTCGAAACCGTGTTTGCTGTTGTAAGCAGGCGCGGAGCTAAGTAACAGCGAAACACTCACGACTCAATAGGTTAAGACCATGAAGGGACTCATTCTAAGCGGCGGTAAGGGTACAAGGATGCGTCCAATCACGCATACTGCTGCAAAACAATTGTTGCCGGTAGCCAACAAGCCGATTCTCTATTACGGCATTGAAGCTCTAGTCGACGCCGGTATTAAAGAGATCGGAATTATCATCAGTCCCGAAACGGGCGAAGACGTCAAGACCAGCGTCGGCAATGGAGATCGTTGGGGCATCAAGGTCGAATATATTTTGCAAGACCAGCCCGCCGGCCTTGCTCACGCTGTCAAGACCGCGCAGCCCTTCCTCGGCGACGATCCATTCGTCATGTATCTCGGTGACAACTTAATTAAGGATGGTGTCGGACCGCTTGTTCGCGAGTTCGAGAAAGGCAACGCCGACGCTTTTATTCTTCTCAAAGAAGTCGAGAATCCGTCATCGTTTGGTGTTGCAGTTTTAAATCCAGATGGTTCAATCAAAAAATTGGATGAGAAACCAGCAAAACCCGAGTCTAATCTCGCTCTTGTCGGTGTGTATCTCTTCAATAAAGAAATCCACAAAGCAATTGGTCTGATCCAGCCAAGTAAACGCGGCGAACTCGAGATTACCGACGCGATTCAAAAATTGATCGACATCGGTCACAAAGTCGGCAACCACATCCTCAAGAGCTGGTGGCTCGATACCGGAAAGAAAGATGACATGTTGGAAGCCAATCGTGTTGTGCTCGACGAGATGATTGAAGTAAATCTGGAAGGCGTGATTGACGCCGCTTCCAAGGTCTCCGGACGCGTTACGCTCGGCAAAGGCAGCAGACTTGTAAATTGCACCGTTCGCGGACCTGCAATCATCGGCACGGATTGTTTGATCGAGAACACCTACATCGGTCCATTCACATCAATAGGCGATCGCGCACATGTTTCCTTCGCCGAAATCGAACACTGCATTCTCAGAGAAGATTGCAAAATTACTGATTTCCACGGACGCATTGCCGACAGTTTGATCGGAGTCAACGTCGAGCTAACCAGAGGCGAACATCGTCCTGTTGCGTACCGTTTGATGCTCGGCGATGACAGTAAAGTAGAAGTCGTTTAAATCTAAACGTTTCGAATTTTTTGAAATGAAACGCTTTCTCGATATCGGAAAGTCTGCATGAGCTGTGGTATTCAGTGACTGAAATTGTTGCGGCACTACTCGCGGTGCCTCTGTTTTTAGCGGGAAAATTACGAAAGGCAGTGGTAATTCCCGACAGAATTGAGACAATGAAACGCTGAAATCTGACTGGGAAAAGAAAAAAACACTATTGACGTTTTGCGAAAGAAATCAGTAAATCGTAGTTATTTTGATCGGCAGCTCGCAGTGCCGTGATGTACGCTCTTCTCGTTTCTCCGTCAACGTCTAACGACTGGCCACCCCAGGTCAAAGAAACCTCTTTATTGAACAACAACAATAGATCTGCAGTAAGTCTTGCGTGACGACCGTTGCCGTTAGGAAATGGATGAATACTGACCAGGCGATGATGAATGCGAATAGCGCAGATATCGATAGGGAAGGTGTCATTCTCAAACCAATATTTTGCATCGCCACACAGTTGACTTAATTGTGTTTGTATTTGATAGGGCTCCACGCCAATGTTTTTACCGGTTGCGCGAAAGGTGCCGGCCCATTTCCATGTGTCGTCAAACATGCGCTTATGGAGCAATTTGAGTGAATCAATAGTGAGCAGATCTCTTCGGAGTATCCGGCTTTTTCTAGCCCATAGCACTGCTTGGGCGATGTTTGTTTGCTCAAAAGCATTCAGTTCCCCGCGAGTTGTTAATCCAGGTTTAAGCCCTGCAGCTTCGTCAGGATCGAGCGGGGTAGCACCTTCTGGTAGTTGATCCTTGTCAGTCATTTCGCCAGAGATCTCTTTTCCCTTTGCGGAGAATGTCGGCGGCTAGCTCTTCAATGAGCTCATTCCGATCTGCTTCAGTTGTCGCCTGCTGCTCAAGAGCCATCGTTTTAAACACGGTTTCAGATATCTCCTGAGCCCGCCGTCGCGCCTGCTCCTTCACCGTCTGTTCAAAAGAATGTTCTGGTACTAGAGCGTACATCAGGCGGCATCCAAGTGCTTCTGCGGCGCGCTCCAGTGAGCGGAGAGTTATTGTTCCGTTGCGTTCGCTGTTCTCCATATCAATAACAGTCGACTGACGCACACCCAAGCGCGCGGCAAGTTGGTAGCTGCTCATTTCCAAGGCGCCGCGGATCTCGTGAATGTAGCCTCGAGGCGGCGCTTCAATCGGCTCAAGATGTTTCATGGTTTGGTCGAGCTGGCGTCTGCGTAGCTTATTGGTTAGTTTAGTCATAAAAGGTCTATTCCGGTTGATGGGCTATAACCTATTAAATCACACCCTTTTAATAGGGTGTGGCAAGTTGTTTTTACTGATATTAATTGGCTATTCTCTATTATTTTATCAAATTTAATCGGTTATAGCCAGTTGAATCTCAAGCATTGTCCGCCAGGCTTTGGATCAGCAGCCACTTGAGCTGTTTAGCGTTAGGGGTCATTCAACCGCACTTGCGGCTGTGCGCCGTGTGCGGATGCCGCTCCCGTTTTTGCACATTTTTCGAGAAAACTTGAGTGAGAGTCGAAGTGGTCTAAAATAAAGAAATAGTCGCGGCTTGGTTGTTCTGCAGTGTTGATACTTATGTTCCTAGTCTTTGCCCCCTTTGTTTGTCTTTTCGGCTACGTAATTTGCCGCATTTTTGCAGAGATTTCGAGGACCGTTTCTGCCCAATTGTTAGGAGTCATTCTCATTAGTGCGTTCTTCTTAATTGGATTGAGTTGGAATCTGGGACCTATGCGTTTTTGCGGCATTTTGTTTACAGTGCTGGGGTGTATGTGTCCGTTGCGCCTGGCATTGTGGCGTCGGTGGCGCACTACTAACGGATCGAGTTATTGGGGCGAACTGGTTGCTGGAAGTTTGATTTCCACGTGGGGATTCATTGCATTCGGGAGCTCTAGTTTTAGATAAAAACTCGTCCAATCGCACCTAGCGAAATCACAGATCTGCCGATGAATGGACGGCTTGAAACAGATGGTGTCGTATGTGGTGCTCGACCTGCCACAAATCTAAACGCTAAACTCGTTGGCCAATTATTCGGCTCGTCTCGTTCCTTATCAATTCGTTGATTGTTTCCTCCGCTTCGCAACGTTCTTGCGCAGCTTGTTGAACCCTTCAGGCTCTTCATTCAGAACAGTTCACTCCGCGGCGTTCGATCATCTGAGTTTCCTGTAATCAAATTAGTATCCGATTGAAAAGTATTAGCGCTGTTTAAACTAGCGCCTCATGAGAACTGCTCGCTCCTCCCGACAACATGAAGCAATATTCACACAGGACGGGTTCTAGATTATCTGGGGCGGGTTGATTTAATCGCCTGCAACAGTTGACAATCAAATGGTTCAATCCAGAACGTTGTACGTTTCTTACTCAAAAACGTTTTTTGGCGACAGCAGAAGAGGTAATCTATGCGACTCTTGGTAACAGGCGGACTAGGCTTTATCGGCAGCAATCTCGTGCGCCATTTGCTCAAAACCTATCCATCTTATGAAATCATCAATCTCGATGCCCAGACATATGCTGGACACCTGGAGAACCTGGAAGACGTAGCGAGTAATCCGCGCTACCGGTTCGTCAAAGGTCGCATCGAAGACGCTAATCTCGTCGACAAGATTGTTTCCGGCAAATTGTTCGGACCGATCGACGGCATAATGAACCTCGCGGCTGAAAGCCACGTTGACCGTTCGATTGAAGATCCCGCAGTATTCGTCCACTCCAACATTCTCGGCACCCAGGTTCTGCTCGATGCAGCTTTCAGGCATGGTCTGGTAAAAGGAACGAAACCAGGTGTTGATGCCAAATTCAACATACGCTACGTGCAAATTTCCACAGACGAAGTCTATGGATCGCTTGGACCAACCGGCTTCTTCACTGAAGATACGCCACTTGCTCCTAACAGCCCATATTCAGCCAGTAAGGCCGGATCCGACATGCTGTGCCGCGCTTACTTCCATACATTCGCTATGCCGGTAATGATCACTAGATGTTCAAACAACTACGGTCCTTATCAGCACCCGGAAAAATTGATTCCTTTGTTTATCGATAACTTGATGAACAACAAACAAGTACCTGTATATGGTGATGGCGCCAACGTTCGCGATTGGTTGCACGTAACCGATCACTGCCGCGCAATTGATGCTGTGTTCCACAACGGGCTCGGCGGTGAGGTCTACAACATTGGTGGCAACAACGAACGCACCAATATGCAAATCACCAAATTGTTGCTCAACGAACTCGGCAAGGGCGAAAACCTGATCCGTTACGTCGAAGACCGCCTCGGTCACGATCGTCGTTATGCAATCGATTCTTCGAAGATGCAGAAAGAGCTTGGCTGGACTCCGAAGTATACCTTCGAGACCGGCATCAAAGAAACGATCAGCTGGTACAAAGCCAATCAAGTTTGGCTCCAGAAAGTAACAGGCAAGTACGAAGAAGCCAAAGCGATGGAGCAAGCCGCAGCAGCAGCTGCTGCCGTTCATGCAGCCGCAGCAGTAGCGACGCCGCCCACGATCATCTAGAATTATGCAAGTTGCCGGCCCTGCCGGCTGCGCTTGAAGACCTGTCGAGTTTGCTCGGGCAGTCTCTTCCTGGCATTCATTAAAACGAAATCAGGCGATCCGATCGCGAGGTTTCGATCAATCTTGCATGTTCTTTCGTCTCGCCTCGAAGTAAGGGAGTAAACAATGACCGACAAACGGCTTCTCGTCACCGGTGCTGGTGGCATGTTGGGACAAGCGCTTGTGGCTTGCCTCGAATCTCGCGGATACGTGGTAATCGCTTCGCCGCGCGAGAGGCTGGATGTGACGAATTACGAGCAGGTGTTGGAACAGCTCAACATGCATACACCGGACTTAGTGCTGCACTGCGCCGCCTATACGAAGGTCGACCAGGCTGAGTCCGAACCAGAGTTGGCGTTTTTCATCAATGGTTATGGCACCGAGAATCTCGCTGTCGCTTGCAATCACATCAACATCCCGTTGCTGTATGTGAGCTCTGATTACGTTTTTGACGGCGAGCAAAATCGCCCTTACACGACCTGGGATGACACCAGACCGCTGTCAATCTACGGCAAGACCAAACTCGCCGGTGAGAGAGCCATAATGAGGCATCTCAGGCGCTTTTACATTGTCAGAACCAGTTGGCTTTATGGTCCCAACGGCAAGAATTTCGTGGAAACCATTCTGCAAATGGCTAGCGACGGCAAACCGCTTCGTGTGGTTGCCGACCAGTACGGTTCTCCGACCTGCACACTCAGTTTGTCAGAGACCATAGCCGACTTGATTGCTACCGATCGCTGGGGCGTTTACCACGCTTCCGATGATGGCGTGACCAACTGGCACGAGTTTGCCAAAGAGATAGTCACCGATTCGAACGTCGTGGTGACGCCGATTGCCACGTCGGACATGCCAAGACCTGCTACCCGACCTAAATATTCCGTTATGGATAAAACCACTTTGATCAATACGATCGGTCGAGAACTGCCCACCTGGCAGGATTCACTGCACGCCTACCTGCGGTTGCGAAAGACAAAGACACTAGCGTAAACGGGCAGCAAAGCGCTCAAAATCTGGTATTCTATGCACTTGTTTAGTGGATAGATTACTACTGTCAGAGGCGAGAGATCGGCTAGCTATGAGCGTAAAAGCACTTACAAAAGACGAGATTGGTCAGGATTTCGCAACTGAGTTGTCGGTCCAGGATTATGCAAGAAAGACACCGATTGAAGGCGTCAAGATTATCGACTTGAAGTTGATGATGGATGACGGCGGTTGTTTTACGGAAATTCTGAGACTGGATGAAAGCGGTAACTTCCTCGGAATACCCGAACTGGCAGATTTTAAAGTCAGACAATCAAACTATTCGCAAATGCTTCCGGGCGTAATCAAGGCTTTCCATCTACATTTCAATCAAGAAGATGTTTGGTTCATCCAACCTTATGACCGCGTTTTGATTGGTTTGTTCGACGCGCGAAGCGGTTCTTCGACATACAAAGCCCAAATGCGCTTCGTTATGGGCGGCGGAAAATCTCAAATCTTGTACATACCTAGAGGCGTCGCGCACGGTCTGGCAAACCTCTGGAGTGTCCCGTCCAACATGATCTATTTCGTCAATCAATTCTTTGACGTCAATGAACCCGATGAGCGCAGGCTCCCATGGGATGCGCTTGGCGAAGATTTCTGGACGATCAAAAAAGGCTAAAGACAAAACGGTTTAAATAAAAGGCACCACGATCGATCGCGGTGCCTTTTTTGTAATGAATAAACCGTGAAATCAATCGCTTGTTTGGGGGTAAAACTTGCGATCGCTATCTCACCAGCGCTATGGTGTTGGTGGAACATCACGCTTGAAGTCTTTGGGAACGCTTGCTTTAAGCTTTTTCAGCGCTGCTTCGATATCTTTCGTGGTCGCGACACCAGGTTTCAATTCCAGCGTTTTCAAAAATGCTTTATCGACATCCTTGCTGTATTCCTGGTTGTAATCTTTGTTCGGTTGTCCGAGTTTCGCCATCATGCGTTTTTCCAGTTCTTTAAACATGTCGGCGTTGGTGGCATCCGGTTTCAATCCGAGCGCCTTGTTGATCTCCGTTTGCGAAGCCAATTCGCGAATCTTCGTTTCTTTCATCACCGAATCAAGAGCGGGACCGTACTTCGTTTTGATCACGGATTCGCGTGCTTGTTGATGCGCGTAATCAAACGGCTCTTTGAGATCAGCCGGAATTGACTCGCGATCCGGCATGTTGTTAACGACTTGATCTTCTTTCTTGAGAGCATATTCCATGGTGTCATATACGGTGCGCTTCGGAAGTCCTGCTACCAGATCGCCATCACCTTTATCGACTAAAGAGAACGACAACTTGTTTGCGTTTCCGGTCGCATCTTCGCGGAAAGAATATTTACCGTTGCCTTCTCTGAGGTTGGTGTTCAGTTGATCAACGAACGTTCTCAGTGCCTTAGCTCTGTCTGATGGTGCTAGACCTTCTGACTTCGACAATTGATGATGGAACGCGGAATGCATGTCATCGCGGTCACCGTCTTTAAGGTCGCCAAATTTGAAATTCGTTTTCATAAGCGTTGCCAGTGCGCTTGCATCTTCTTTCGATTTCTCTGCAAGTTTTGCAGGTGTCGGTTTTTCTTTGGGTTGCTCGGTAACATCCGCCATTGCCAGCAGGTCACCATTACGCCCAGCGTTAATAGGTGGGATGTCGAGAAATGATTGATTGGGCGAAAGAGAATTTTTTGAGGCTGAAGAATCAGGTCTGAAATCTTGCGTATCGGCTAGGAGTGCACGACCGACACTGTCATCGGCCACATTCGAACTTGGTTTAGGGGGCGCATCTAGCTGTCGAACCATTCGTCGCTACCTCGGAGTAAAACACGCCTCATCATCACTCGGCAACCGTGAAGTTTTTGTGCCTCGACATACGTAAGGCTCCCATTCCGTGTGTCCGTCGGCGTTTTACAGCTTCATGATTTGGAAACATTTTTTGAACACGTGTGATATTTTTGCCGCACTGGCAGTCGCATCCGGAGCCGCGATCGAACAACTTAGTGTATTGCAGCATCTTCTGCGCGGCGCCATTGTCCGTGTTCTTTCTGTTGAAACTGCCAGAAGTGATTACTACGACCCGCGTCGCGATAGGTTCAGGTCGCTCACTAAGTAGAGCAGCGGACTGAAAACCAGAGTGTCAGCAGCTCACTTTTGCTTGTTGCTTCTTATTCGTTCGCGGCGATGGCGACAGCGTTTGCCACGTGATCGTGCACGCCTCGATCCAGAATGCTCGGAACCAGATCGTCCAGTTTTGTTTGTCCGGCGATAGCTTGTGCGGCCGCGATCTTCATTTTTGATGTGAAGTATCTAGCTTCGGCAGCCAGAGCACCTTTGAATAGACCAGGGAAGGCGAGAGCGTTATTAATCGTTCTGCCGTCGGCCGCAAATTTGGCACCACTGGCGATGGCAAGCTCAGGATCAATCTCCGGATCCGGATTAGAAATCGCCAGAATAATCTGGTCTTTCCTGATCGCTTCCGGTTTAATTAAACCAGGAACACCAGTCGTCGCAATCACGATATCGGAGTCTCTCATCACGGTATCCAGATTTGCAGGAGTGCCACCACTCGCTTTCAATCTCGTCATTGCATCGTCGCGCAAGTCAGCTCCGAGAATTTCTTTGACACCATAGCTCAGCAGCAACTGGGCAATTCCCGCACCGGCCGCGCCGAGACCTAGAATACCGACTCGGCAATTTTCCAGATGGAAACCACTGCGCTGACTGATTGTGATTAAAGCACCGAGCACCACAGCGGCCGTGGCATGTTGATCGTCATGAAGAACAGGAATGGAAAGCTCCGCCTCAAGCCGTTTTTCGATCTCGAAACACTCGGGAGCGGCAATGTCTTCTAAATGGATGGCACCAAATGTGGAGGCAATGCCTTTAACGATATTGACCACGTCTTCGACACTTCTAGACTCAATCAAAATCGGGATGGCGCTGATGCCGACCAACTGCTCGTATAGCACGGCTTTCCCTTCCATGACCGGCATTCCGGCTACGGGTCCGATGTTTCCTAATCCCAGAATTGCCGTGCCGTTAGTGACAACCGCCACCGAATTTCCGATGGTCGTGAATATCCTGCTCTGTGATGCGTCTTTATGGATCAGTTTGCAAATCTGAGCGACACCAGGCGTATAAATTTTTCGCATCTCAGCGATGGTATCTAGCGGGGCTCGGCTTTTCATGCCGATTTTGCCACCACGGTGAGCTTGCTCTACCGGATCAATTACACCCTCGACCGTTACGCCGTCGAGATTGTTAGTAACCGATTCGATCACTCGCTGTAAGTGCGCCTCGTCTTTTAATTGAACGCTCAATTCGCGTATCAGGTAGTCCGGTCCTTGCCCGGCGATAGAGACGTCGCCAATGTTGACCTCGAGTTCTCCTAAACGTGTAGCAATCCTGCCCAGATAGCCGGGTTTGTCTAAGACTCGCAGGCGAAGTATGCGAAGGATTTTTTGTTCTCTTTTAACCACGGTTACCATGCTCGTTTCCTGAACCTGTGCTGATGTGAACGCGAACGCAAGAAGATGACAAGTCTACCGCAATGCACCTGTCAAACGGCCCTAGCGTTTCGGACTATGACGATTTGCATTATAGTCGCGCGTTTCAAAATCTAAGCCTGTAGCGGCTTTGCGGATCCGGAGAAGAGCAGCGTGTCACTCCAGGGTTTTCCCTCTGTGCTCGAAGAGATGAGGAGGTGAGTATTAAGACAACGCTCAGATTGTAAACTGTATCGGACGCGCGGTAACCCGAACACCAAATTCCATGGACTCGAAATAATGAGCAATGAATCGAACAGCGAAAAGGTCGATGGTCAGTCCGGAGAACCGCCGCCCGGCAAATCGAAACAGTTTTGGAATCGAGCGAAGAAACCGCTGACAATCTGCTTGAAGGTTTACGTCGTCCTCTTTCTGATCGGGACATTGATGAGCTTTCCAGCAGTGCGAGCTATGTTGTATCCGATTGCTGGTCTGACGTCCCAACCGAGTTTTTCTTTCCGAGATTACAGCCCGCTATTCACCACTACGGAAAAACCGACGTTCCTGGCCGATGTCTCGAAATTCACGAACTACGAATTCAATGTATATAAAATCGATGAAATCCATCAGCTGACGGGCACGCCGCGTCGCCCATTGCCAGAAGCTATAGATGATTCCGATGCTGCGACTGAGTACAAAAAGCTTTTTGAGCAGCATAATCATTACCTTGGGTTTAAGCCAGTGGCAAAGTTGTCCGGTGCCGTCAGCTCGTATGACATCAACAGGAGCGAGGTGGTAACAACTCTGCCGGAACCGTTGAAGCCGGGCGAATACCTTGCGGTCATGGGTGTTCCTGGACAGACGCAGAAGGGCAGCGAAACTGCGTTTGCGCATTTTCTTGTCACCGACCTTGGTGCCATCATAAAACAAGACGGCGACAAAATGGTTTTCTCGACTGTTAGTTTGACTACGAGAAAACCCTGGCCGGCAGCCAATTTAAAAGTTTCGTTTAACGACTTTTCTAATCTCGAATCATCATCAGAAGTTTCAGCTGATTCATCAGGTGAAGAAGAGCCGGGGTCATCGCCCGGAAGTGGCGTGGATGGGCAAGACTCTGCCCTGCCGCCGGGCAATAGAACCGTAACGTCATACGCCGCGCTCACCGCGACAACCGATGCCAACGGCATTGCCACCATAAAGCGTCCGGCCAATTTACCGATTGCACTATGGCAAAAGGCCAGCGTTGACGCTACATCGGCAGACAATCGAGCTTACTTCGGACCGAAGCGGCGTTACAACGGACAGCATGAAGGCCCAGGTTCGTGGGACACAAATTTCGATCATTATTTCGGCGGACAATATCGCACATTTTTTGAAACAGATAGACCGATTTATCGTGTCGGTCAAACGATCAACTTCAAAGGAGTGGTCAGAAAAGTTACTTCAAACGGTATCGCCAACGCGCTGACCGGAACTGCGATTCAGCTATCAGTCTCAGATCCGAGCGGCAATAGTTTCAAAAATTTGACACTGCACACTGATAGTTTTGGTGCGTTCAAAGGACAACTGCTTGCCAGTGAAACTACAAAGACTGGTGCCTATCAGTTTCAGTTGATGTATCCCAACGCGGAGGCCGAAGGCTTTACGGCAACTGTAGAACAGTATCGCAAGCCCGATTTCAAAATCGACGTCACACCTGAACGCCAGCGTTTCGCGCGCGGCGAGAAAGTGCGGTTTAACATTCAAGCCAATTATTATTTTGGAGCGCCGCTGAAGGACGCCAAAATCAAGTATCACGTTAATTCGTTTGCCGATGGTCAATCCAAAGAAAGACTAAAAACCTCTACCACCGCAGATGGTGCTTTCTTTGCCGGGTGGCCGGTGGATCAGCGCTTTCACCCCTATGGTGGAGAGTCGAGCTTTGACAAAGTTGGTGAACTGTTAACCGACGGAACCGGTAAAGCCGTTCTGGAATTCGAGGCACCATCGGAAGCGCCTAAGTTTGAGAATCCTTATAGTGCGAACTACCTGGATGACACTTTCAATGTCTCTATTGAAGCCACCGATATGAGTCGGAAAACTTTCACGGCTGAAGGCGCGGTGCCGATTTCGCGAGGCGACTTTACTCTCCTTGTTGATGCGCCACGAAGCATTGTTCAGAATGGCGAGAATATCGTGGCTAACGTCAAAGCCGTAGACTATGAGAAGAAGCCGATCAAATTCCAGAAAGTGGAAGTCACTCTTTCCAGATGGGAATACGAGCAGAAACTTTTTGACCCATCCGGAACATCAAAACGCGTGATCGTTGCTAAAGCAGAAGGTGTAACTGATGATAAGGGACAAACTTCGGTCACCTTTAAACCAGGCAAAGACTTTGTTTCCACCAATTATTATTTAAACGCCGAGGCTGTCGACAGTAAAAAAAGAGTAGTTGGTGATGTCACTTCCGTTGTTTATACGAGTTCGGAACACGCTTGGTATTACGATAGGGCTCAGGAGTCGGAGCAGTATGGAATTCAGCTCGATAAGGATGTCTACAAGCCAGGAGAGACCGTTCGCGCTGTAATTAAAGCGCCGGTTACGCGTGGGAAAGATGCATATTTGCTTGCCACCGTAGAAGGTGCCTCGTTGAGGCAGCATAAACAATTGAAGGTAACCGGACCAGTGTCCGTTGTTGAATTTCCCATGGACAATTCATACGCGCCGAATGCCTATATAGGCGCTTCTTTGATCATGGACAACCATGCTCCTTATTCGATGGAGCAGCTTGTAAAAGTTTCGCCAGTCAATAATTTAGTCAACGTGTCGATATCATCAGACAAACCACAGTACCGTCCTGGGGACACCATCAAGTACACCGTTTCTGCTAAAAACAAGCAAGGAACGCCTGTTCCGAACATGCAACTGTGTGCCTCAGTAGTGGATGAAGGCATCTTCGCTGTGCGGGAAACTATGAAGCGAGAAGGGCGCTTTTACGGAGAATCACCCGATATCGTCACTGCAATTTTTAAACAAATTGGAAATGATGTGGTGACAAAATTCACATTCATGGAGGCCAATCAGGCTGAATCCATGCGTGGTAAAAATATGTTCGACGGAGTAGGGCTGGCGATTGTCCATGCTCCGATAATCATTCTATTTAATCTCAATCCGCATGTGTATTCGGAGATGGAGGAAATGTCATCGCGGTCGAGTGCGCGAATGTACGGAGCTCCTGGACGCGGAGGCAGTGCCAATCAATCGATGGCGACAGCCGAATCGGATGGAGCCGTCGCCGGAGGCGCACCTGGCGGTGGTGGAGCTCGACCTGCTCCTCCTGCTGTGCCGGCTCCTAGAACCAGAAGCAATTTTCTTGACGCTGCGGCCTGGTACCCTTCGCTTGTTACCGGACCGGCTGGAACCGCCACCTTTGACGTGAAATTGCCGGATGATCTGACCACCTGGCGTGCCACCGTAAATGGTGTCACTTCGAAAATTGAAATGGGAAGCGCTTCGCACTCGGTTCTCGCGTCGCAGGACTTTCTTGCGCGTTTGACGCTCCCGCGGTTTTACACTGAATTTGACGAGACGACGATCACCAGTCTCGTTCACAATCTTTCGCCAGTGCAACAATCGGTAAATGTTTCGCTGACGGTAACTCCTAATATCCAGCTTTTAGACCCCGCGACCGCAACGTTGAAAATTGCAAAGGATGGCGTGCAGCGCCAGTCCTGGAGCGTTAAAATACTTAAGGCGGGTGAGGCGAAAGTCACGCTTAAGGCAATCGGCAGCACGTTGGCTGACGCTGAGGAGCGCAAAATTCCAATTGATAAATTTGGTTATCGAGTCTTCTTTGCCAAAAACGGATTGCTCAAAGATGCCAGCGGCGAGAAAAGTTTTCCCGTCGTCATACCTCCTGATGCCCTCCTGGAGACTGGACGTTTTGACATCACCACTTCCGCATCAAGCATTGGACCTGTGCTTGGCAGTTTTGAAAACTTAATCGGATATCCTTATGGATGCACTGAGCAAACGCTCAGTAAGTTGATACCTTCGGTAGTGGCTATGCGATTGCACAAGAATCTCGGTGTGGAAATTTCCGATGAGATGAACAAGAAATTTCAAAAGGCTTATGCACTCGCCATGCCGAAGTTGTGGAAACATCAACACGAAGACGGCGGCTGGGGCTGGTGGATTGACGATCATAGCGACGCCTACATGACAGCGCACGTTCTCGAAGGATACCATTTGCTCCAGAAGGCGGGCATGCGTGTCGACGAGAATCAAATAACTAGAGGACGCAATTACCTCTCATCGAGAATTTCGGAACTTTCCATTGCGCCGTGGGACCGCTTCAGCTCGGAGGATCATGCCAAAAGCGTATATGTAATGAGTCTCTATGGCGACGCCCTCGATCCGGTTAATCGAACCTGGCAATTGCTCAATCTTTCGAAGATGACGCCTGAATCTTTGGCTTACATGACGATGGCGTTCAAAAACGTCAAAGACGAAGCCGCCGCGATGAAGACTTATGAGCGTCTTAAAGAATTGCGCAATGACTCAGTTGAGTATTCCAATTGGGATCACACTAAAGAAATGCTCGGGAAGCTCGGTGTAGACCCTCGCTGGGACTATACCTATAGATTTACCGGAGTTGAAACCACAGCGCTTGCACTTCGCGCGACCGTTATGATGGAGCCGAAAAACGAAGAGCTGCTCGAGAATGTAACACGCTGGCTTGTGCTCGAGCACGATGAAAATGGCTGGGACAATACTAAAACTACAAGCGCCGTCTTCCTCTCGCTACTCGAGAAGGAGCTGTCGCAGAGCCCGAATCGAACGACTAATTTCACAGCGCGAGTGGAAACCTTGAACAAGTTGATCAAGGAATTGACGTTTAAGAAGACCTACGAGCGCGGCGAACAATCCGCTTCTGTTCCGCTCGTCTCCGCTCCCGTTTCCATCAAATTGAAAAAGAATGGACCGGGTTGGCTGTATTACAACACCTTGCTCCAATACGATCGACCACTGAAAGTGGGTGAGCAACCTATTTTGAAGTCATTGCCTGCGGATCTGAAAATCAATAGAGAACTTTTCCGGCTGATACCAGAAAAGAAAAAGGACAGTATTGAGATAACAAATAGACTGGAACCTTTAGGTAATCAACCGGTGAAAAGCGGGGACGTGATTATGATCCGTGTGACTGTCGATTGCCCGTTTGTCGTGCCGTACGTGCTTTTGGAATCCGCGCTCCCGAGCGGCGGGGAAGTTATGCAGATGCCACCGCCCCTGACACCAGACCAGAAGATAGATCAGATCGACGAAAGTTCATGGAACTGGTGGACACATCAGGATGTACTTGACGATAAAGTTGCCTATTTTGCAACTTCGATGCCTGGAGGCAAATCGGTATTCAGAACATTTGTTCGTATGGAAATGCCCGGCAAATTCAATATCAATCCGGTCAATATGGAAGCGATGTACACAGATAAAGTCCACGCGCGTTCAGCTGCGCATGACATTACCGTAGTCGATCAATAATTGATCGAGCGAGCTTGTGTGCGTTTCGCTCGTGTGTTAAAACGAGCACCTCGTTGTCGCGTTGATCGCGGCGGCGGCGAAACCGCTGGCTGGCGTTTTATTCGTTCAACCTGCCGATTAGAAACACACAGCAACGTTCGGAAGCGGATAACAATGTAGAACTCGCGCCGTTCGATAAGGCAAAAAGGACAAAGAAAAAGGGATGACCGAAGTCATCCCTTTTCCATCATTCAGGACAAATAACCGAAGTTATTTGGTTTTTGTAGCTTCTACGACGTGCACATCTTCTGCTTTGCACTCTTTCATGATCTCTTCGGCGCGTTTGCGCAGTTCTGGATCTTCAGTGTGAGCAGCGATCAGGATATGACCTTCTTTCAGTCGGCCTTCGTACAGTTTTGCTTCATACTCGGGAATTCCGAGACCGATCAAACCACCGGTGACGCCACCGAGGGCGGTGCCAGCTGCGGCGCCACTAAGGGCTGCCATAATAGGACCAGCTGCGATTAGAGCTCCCATTCCGGGAATCGCCAATGAGCCGATGCCGGCAAGCCAACCTAAAACACCACCGACGAGGAAGCCCGTGCCGGCACCAACTGCGGTGCCTTCTGGCGCTTTGCTTTCGTTTTCGTGACCGAACTCTGTAGTTGAGGTCACATCAGGCATCAGGATGGAGACTTGATCGCTGAAGAAACCTGACAGCTTGAGTCTGTCTACTATGGTTTCTGCTTGCGTTAGCGTTGATGCTATTCCGATAATTGCTTTTGACATTCTATCTCTCCTTTGTAATCCATGTTTAGACTAAACACTATTGAGTAACGCTTAATTTGCAAGATACTTGCGAGGCTCCCGCCGACTTGGCGATGTTTACGAGTTTTTCTTTTTCCGCTTCTGATTTAACCGGTCCGTCGAGCACCAGAATTCCGTCTTCAAAGCTCAACTTCACGTTCTGTGCATCTGAGGACAAACCCTTCGCTTTCATGATCGCTTTGCGAACTGTGGCAAGCGATTTCTCATCAGAAGTTCGGTCAGGAAAGGCTGCTCGTGAAACTTTTTCATCGAACGCTTTTACCTTGTTGCAATACTTTGTTTTGTCGCCATCTGAGAGAGCGCCTTTGTTGTTCGACTTCGAAACTTCAACAGCCTTGGCGAGTTTGTCGCCTTCTGCTTTCAAGTTATTGGCTGTCTTCGCACTGAGTTTTCCGCTCTGGTGCGAGGTATCAACCTTCGTGGTTGCTTCACTCAATTTTTGCTCAACGCTGGCCTCGTCGGCGTCAACCGCGGGTACCGAACTGCTGAGCATCAAAAGTGTGAGAGCGACTAAAATATTTGTTTTCATCTCACTTCCCTTCTTTTACAGGTGAGCGCTTGTTCAACAATCAGGTGACTAGCCACTCTGATGTCCGCAGCGATCCATTTCGGGTTGCAATTCGATAATTGTGGAAGCGTTAGCTTCGTCAAACTGTCTACTCTATTGCGGCCATCTTTTACTCGTGTAGCATCGCTCTAAGGTCGTGATGCCTTGGATTTTTTAATGTCGTTAATGCGCCACGGCGCCGGGTATTGAAGCTTAGAGTTTCTCTGATTGCTGCTTGACAAAGCTCAGGCGTTTGTCGATTCCTTTAGCTGTTTCGTATCTCATGATTCGATCCTTAAAAGGAATATTTAGCGAGCTGTCAACACTCGTTTTGAGTGAGACGTGAGTGTAGCCGGGTTTGCTCTCAGTGAGTACCCAGCTGCCTTGAAACGTGGTCAGTTTTTCAGCGTCGACTAACTTGAAATCGACGCGATTGTCGTCAATATGTTCTTCGTAGACAATGTTGTCTCGAGCTACGGGCAGCGGGCTATCTAGCCGCTCTTTAATCGTGACTGAACTGCCGTCATTCTTGGTTGAAACAACTTTGCGTTTTTCGGGATCTGCCGTTCTGTGCTTGATTATTGCATTCACAACCTGCTGACGCGTAGCCTTAATTGTCATCGATTTTTCTACGGTTTCAACTGCCGCCGCCGGCGATACCGCGATCAATGCCGCTCCAAGCAGCAGAGAGGCGCTTAGAGTAGTAATTTTAAATTGGTTTGTATGCACTTCAATTCAGGACCATGCCAGTAATTAGTAATCGCATAGCGCGGATCCCCACTCCCGGCGCCTATTTCCTTTATAGCGCAACGTTTTTTAAATATGACAACCTCCAATTGCAAAAAAAATTCTGCGAATTCAAGATTTCAAGGGCTTCCTGCTAGTACTATTACAACACCGGTCGTCTCGGCCATGCTACAGCCTCTATGTGGTTGAACGAATCGAGAAAGATTACCCGCGCAGGCTGCGGGGGATCTCAATTTCGCGCCGGCGGCAACCAGACCATTATTTCGACAGTACGATGAGGAGTTATCTGATGGCAACATCGAATTTTCTAAGCGACGTCAAAGCTCTTCGTGAGCGGGCTCGCAAAAATGTGCAAGACGGGCCTGTTATTGAAAACTACAAAGGTAACAGAGAGAAAATCATTTCAATTCTGAATGAAGCGCTCGCTACGGAGTTGCTCTGTGTGCTGCGATACAGACAGCATCACTTCACCGCGAAGGGCATGAACTCTGAAGAAGTTGCAGCTGAATTCATGATTCACTCGCAAGAAGAACAAGGACACGCTGACCGAATTGCAGCGCGAATTTCGCAATTGGATGGCAATCCGGATATGAATCCGGCCAATATTACCGGTCGCAGTCACGCTCAATACGTTGAGTGCGACAAGCTTGAAGACATGATTCGCGAGAATCTGGTTGCAGAAAGAATTGCGATCGAATCCTATCTCGAGATGATTCACTTTATCGGCGATTCGGATCCAACCACTCGCAGAATGCTTGAAGAAATTCTTGCTGTTGAAGAAGAGCACGCTGACGACCTCGCCAACTTGCTCAAGTAGAAATCAGCAATTCATCCAATCAAAATTTTCACGCCGACGAAACATGCGGCGTGATTTTTTTTGCCATACGAAAGAAAAGACAAGCGAGTTTCGTCGCTTGTCTTTTTCTTAGGCTCTCGCCATATCGTCAATTGCGGTAGTTCAAACAGCTTAGTCAGGGAAAGATCGCGTGAGCGTTAGCATCTCTCGCGCGCCTTTTGAGGTAGTTAAGGTTTTCGACCATGCGCGATGCTAGCGAGCAGTGACAATCCGAAGATCAGGATTGAAGAGCCGACGATAGCAGGAAGAATGGCGACGCCTGCGAGTGCAGGACCCATTGCGCCCATAAGTGATGAACCGATCCAGGCTCCGATGATACCGAAGACTACAGAGGTCAGAATGCCACCAGGGATTCTGCCCGGCACTATGTATTCAGCGATACCAGCGCAAACTGCGGCTACCAGACAGAAAAGTAAAAATCCGAGAATGCTCATAATTTCCTCCGCATAATGCATTTTGGTTACCCCAATTCTTTAGCACGCATGTCGAATTGCAATGCGGATATCCACGTTTGGCAGTGTTTTCGCCAAAACAAGCTATATAAAAGGAAGAAACACAGGGCTGCTGAGACTAATCGAGCAGCGACCGAGGAGTAGCAAAACATTATGATGAATAGCCAAGTCCAAGAGATAAGTACTAGAAGAACTGATACCACCAGTGCGGTCAGACTGTTAACGACAACATCACTTTTGGTTGGCGCGGTCTTCGTTCTTTGCGGGTGTACTCAGCAAGGCGACGGTAGTGTGTTCAAGGTTCAGTCTGGTGAAAAAACACTGCTGGATATCAAAAAGAATCCGGACGAGAAAGTCTCTATAGAAGTTGATGTTCCAAAAGTAAACTTCAAAATGAAACGCGATCAAGACGTCACTGTCGAGCGCACGACCACGACAGAAACGACAGTCGTTCCACCAGCCACTACCGTAGAACCTGTAGTACCTGCACCACAGCCGGTGCCAGGCGTCAGGTAGAAGTTGGTCTAGTCTGAAACTTGAAAGATGCCGACGCCCTTGCGTCCGTTCGGAAGAACGAATACTCCGAGCAGTCTCCGGTCGGTGACCCAGTTGTCGGCGTCGATCAGTTCGAGCCAGCCGGCCGAGAGCAGTTCGACGTCGCGATCGTGGGCGAATTTGTTCAATACTTTGTGTGCCGACGGCCCTAGTGATAGGGCTGCGCGGAATTTCGCGTTGGGAGTGTCGCAGACGGATTCGTTTAAAACCGTCGCTAATTCATGGACAAAATTGTTTCGGGTGCTTTTGAATGACTGCAGAACCATGGAGCCGATCACGTGAATGCCCGCTTCGCCTTTGGTTAAGCTGCGGCTGCCGATTGCACTGCGAAGCTGAGCGATGCCTTCGACGAAGCGCGGATTTGATAAATTCGCCTCAGTTAACCGAGGTTTGCTAGTTACTGAGCTTGTTTCAATCATGTCGTTTGCGCCGCCTCGCACAAGTTTTTCCATGATCCCTTCCGCAATTTTTTCGATGGTTTTCTTTCTGCAAGTGAAACCTTCGAATTAATTTGTTACCAGATGGTATGAAATCCTTCACCGCTCAACAATGGTGAAAATACTCCAGATAGTTGTTTTTCCAGCGCAGCGAGCGTTTTGGGCTTCAGAATAAAACTGTAACTCTTTTCTGTGACTTGATTGTGACTTGCGTTTTACGTGCAAGTCAAGCTCTGAGATGATAAGCTTATTCCTCGTTTCGGACCTTTTTTAGTTTTGCGCTCCCCGGAGAGCGCGGGAAAAACAATCACATGGCGAAATCCTCCACTGCCGGCACTGTCCAACTTAAATCGTTTCTTTTAGCTGGCGCTGTAGTCGCCTGCGGTTTGAGCCCGGCTGGCGCGGCTGATGACGCAACGGCAGCAGTTGCAGTCCCCGGTGAAAACGGGATGGCAGTTGGTACAAAAGCCGATTCGCGAGACATCGTTCTGTATATTGAAATTGCCCAGGAGCTGTTCGACCTGCTGTCGCCCAATTACATGGATGCGCAGCTGGCCACAATGGCGGCCGAATCAATCGAAGACAGCCCCCTTGCGGTTTCGGCTACTCGCAAAATTTCAAGCAATGCAAAAATCTCAACGCTCACATCTGACAGCGAAGACCTGACCGCCGCCACCACGAAAGTTTTGGCTGCCTCTGATCGAGATTCACTGCTCTACGAAAACTACCAGGTCGAAGACCCTTATTCGCATGGAATCATCACCAGCAGTCTGTTCGGAGGCTGGGGCGGCGTGATGGATGACTCTTATGTGATTTCCACGACCGGCAGTAAAATGATCGATTCGCTTTCTATCTGCGCAGCTCCGGCACTCAACAGCGCCTTTGTCTCACTACCGGACACCGGCTGCAGTGTAAAACCAATCGACGCTTCAGACCACATCAAACTTACCGAAGGCGCTGCCGTCATCGTTGCCGACCGCGATATGGAAGTCGACGTCAATGTCGGCAAATTGAAAGTTGCCGAAGGCTCCGTGATTTTGGTTTCGGTCACTCCAACCAGCACAGCCGTCTACAACTTCCATGATCCTGGCAAACATTCGGTTGCGCTTCAGATCGGCAGCCGCTCATTAGCGATTTCTCCAGGGCGGCATTTGCATGCCACGGCAGAAAAAACATCTGACTTTGCTTCGATCAATTTACTCGACCGCATCTCGCACAGACGTCTTGTCACCAATGCCACCACCGATGGTGTTACGGTGTTTAGCTCTGAATTCTCGACGTTGTCTGCACTCGAAGCATTAGAGCCACTCAAGAAGGTTTTGACCTTGAAGCACACCGAAGCTCGCAAGCTTGCCAATCAAATGATTAAAACCTCGGCTGTTTTAATGCAGCTCGGTGGCAACTCGGAAGAATTCAAATATCATTTCAAACCAAAAATGACTGCGCTGGTCAATGGTCGTTCGGTTTCGAACTGATTTAATCAAGTTTCACGGATATGTCACAAGCGAGTGAGACGATGAAGTCTGCTTAGCGATATAGTCTCGCACCCACTCTCGCTCACCCCCAACCCCAACCCGCCATCAGGTCGTCGGCGTCTGCCGGCACACTGGTTGCTCCCGATAGAAATTCGGGAATATTATTGTGAAATCGAGGAATTCTGAATGGACTGCCTGCCTCCGGATAAAATTCCGCAGACCGCCGAGGTCTGCTCTAACGAATCGTTGTCTTCCGGATTGAATTCGGTTGATATTTATCTTGCGCAGATGCCGACGAAGAAGGGCAATGCGTCTAACGATTCTGTTGCCGATCAGTCTGCCACTGCAGCAAATCAAAAAGTACAAAACGATTCCAATGTTGGCTTCGACCAGCTGCCGGAGAGCAAACAGAAAGCAATCGAAGACGAATTCAACAAGAAGCATCGCGGCGTAGTCCCGATTGGCGACGCCAGCATGGACAAAAGCGGAACCATTAATCTGCGCATGCGGCGCACGATGGGCGGAATGAACGCCGATGGAATGTTCGAGTACAAGAAAGGCAGCCAGTACTACGACGAAGTTTTAAATCACATCGGCGGTTTGAAACCCGGTGATATCAAACTTGTTGCGCCATTTCCAGAGAAGCCGAATAAGAACGTTACTCCTGTTAAAAAGGGAGGCGGCTGAACATGGGTCATTTAGAAGGAGGAGAGGACGATCGAAGTCCCGCAACGGCTCCGGGCTTGCGTGCGACCGATGTGGTCACTAATGCTGATCGAATTCCTCCCGATCAATTAAAGAGCGCCAACGCCACTGATACAACCACTCTTGTAAATAAGGGCGATATTCCCGACGTCCATGTCGATATGCTGGCATCAGGTGACGCTGCTCAAAAGCAAGCCGGCGCAACAACCGAGTCTCATGCACACGAGCACTATCCGGACATTCTGCCATCCGTTGATCTGCAATTGATCCGCCAACACAGAAAATCCGGAGGCGATACAACCAATTTCACTTACCAACCAAAAACTGCCAAAGGTCAGCCAGATGGCTTAAGTGAAGCCGATCGTGAGAACTCGATCTTCTATAAAATTCAAAGTGGCGAAGTCGATGGCACTTCGATTTTCCAAAATGCATCCGAGTTATTTAAAACTTCAGGCACTGGTGATGCTCGTCCAACGGACGCATTGCCGCGCCAACAAGTACCGCGTGACGGCAAGCCTCCGGACCGCGCACCAGGACAGCCGGAGACGGACGGAGCAACGGTGCCGGGCGAAGCGCCGAAACCTGGAGATGTAGTTCCCAAGCCTGGCGAACCGCTGCCACCACCTTATCGCTCAGAACGATTGCAGTTGAATCCGGATGGGTCTGCCAGTGTGCCTGTCAAAAGGGGCGATACCGTATGGGGTATCGCAAGGGAGACTCTGCGACATGGTCGAGAACCTGGCTACAACCCAACTAATCGGGAAATATTCGACGCGGTAAAACGCCTCGCTAAAGAAAATCCACAAATAAAAAATCCCGATCGCATTCAACCAAATCGCGACACGATCAAAATTCCAAAAGACATGATCAGGGAAATTCAGCCTCAAGTCGCGCCGATGGACGGACCCAAGGTACAAGTGGAAAACCGTGGTGCCACGCCGGAATTTCATGCAAAGATGCAGAAGGAAGTAGATCAACTTCCAGCCGGCGTTCGTCGATTGCTCGACGCTAACCAAACAAAAATTGTGGTCGGCGATAAAGTTTCCGGCGTCTATCCGGAATTGGCCGGTGTTCAGCCAAGAGGCTGGCCGCCTGGTTCTACGTGGGATAATGCCGACGGTTTATATTCACCGGATGACAAAACTGCTGTTGTCACTGAGCGTCGTGTTGACGATGGCAAAGACGTGAAAAATGAACGCTCCGAAGGCGTGATGAAGCATGAGATAGGTCACGCAGTCGATCACGCGATGGGCAACTTCTCGCAAAATCCTGAGTTCCAAAAAGAATACGACAAGGATGTCGCCGCCCTCTCACCAGCAGATCGCCGAGCCGTCCAATACTTGCTGCAACCAGGAAATGCTGGAAAGAGCGAGACCTTCGCCGAAGTCTTTGGTGCATTGAACGGCTCGTCAGCAAATCCTTCGCAGACACGAGATATCCTCAGACAATTCCCGAATGTTGCCGCGCTGATGCAGCGTAAATTCGCAGCTATGTAGGACAAGATAATGCAAGAAGACGACGCCACCACAGACAGTGCAGAAGAAGAATACATCGGTGAGTGCATCATCGAAGAAGATGGCACACTCATCCTGCGCATGCGCGCCGTCGGCCCGCGCGGAATGATCGGCAGTGGGACGATGACTTATAGAACCGATCATCCAAATTATGCCGAAGTTTTGCAACACATCGGCCCAATCAAGCCAGGCGAAAATAAACCTGTCCGGCCGTTTCCCGACTAGCTTCATTAGGCTCATCGGCGATCACCTGATTTTTGTTGCTTCTTCTTCAACTTTGTTGAACACGGACATTAATAGAAAAACGACGAATTCCATCGTAGTCTTCTCATCGTTGTGGATCAGGACTTTATGAAGTTCTAGTTGGGTGGAAAGGTCATCGGACGGGGGCTTTTTCTTAGAAGGCATGGTACTACTTGCGATACAGCGGGTGAGACGACTATATATTGTGAATTTGGATCTGTCAATAATTTTGTGTCAAAGGTAGTCCATTGTAATTACCTTTAGAGATTGGAATGATACCGCCACAGAGGCGTACAGCGCTAGCTGTAGC
>JADYXR010000174.1 GCA_021772095.1 Candidatus Obscuribacter sp.
GCGCTACACCGAATTCAAAGAACAGTATCCAGGCAAGCAACCGAATTACTACGACACTTCAACCTGGATGTGAATTTTGCGTCGCACCGAATACGGTGCTGGCAAATCGTCCTGTTTGAACGCACTCGTGAAACGGCCGGCGAAAACGCCAAGGCTCCGAAAAACAATTCTCGAACTCTCGTTTGGAAAGTCGCACCATGCGCTGGCTTAAACGCGTTTGATCGGAGGTGGACTCCATTGACCGCTATGCACGGACAACTGCGGAGCATACAATCGCAGCGTCACACCAAGTTCAGTCTTCGGTGCAGGCAGCCAGTTTGATTCTTTATCTGCGCCAGGGTTGCTGTTCTGCAAATATAAATCGAGTGAACCATCTGCGTTTTCCTTCAAGTCCATCCACGAGCTGATAGCGAATCGATTGAGTTCGTTGGCAGCCTGGAAGCCGTCCTTGTCGTACATGGTCACCGACCAAAATGCATTGACTGGTGGCAGTTGTTCTTTACTGAAATGGAGAACATAGTTGTTTGTTCCATTCAGTGGTTTGCCATCGGCATCAACAATATTCATCGGATAAACTGCGTCGTCTGGCTGATTTGCGCCAAGGCCGATCATGGAAATTATCGCTCGTTTCATATAGCTGCTGCCATATACGCCGATTGAATCAACGTTGACTATCCAACCATTTACCAATTTTCCAACAGATTGTTTGTTGTCTTGAAGAACTTTCAATCCGCTGACCATGCCCTTTTGAAGCGCTGCTTGAAGTTCCGGAGTCAGTGTTTTGATGTCGAAATCTTGGCCTGGTTGCAATCCAATTCTTGAAATTCTCTCGAGCGTAGACCAGTCAGTGTAATGCGGAGCGTGGGTTTTCATCAGTGATGCCGCTGTTTTGAAATACTCCTCTGCCTTCATTGAATTGATCTGCTCTAGTGGAGGCGTCTTCATATCAACTGATGGATCGAACTGAAATGTAGGTTGCGCGGAACAGTTCTTGCCCCAGAGAGAAAGCGGCGTGAGCTTGAATTGGTCCTGCAATGCGTGAACCGCATCGTAGTCCTTTGGTCCGTCGGTTTTAGTTCTACCGACAATCCATGCCTGCGGAGTCGGCGCATTGATGCGTTCCACATTCTCGGGCAATTTGCCCTCCCAGCCCGGCGCAACCACAGCGAAATTGCGCTCACCACTGCCGGATGTTCTCCACCCTGGAGCCGCGAACACGTCAGTCCACATGTCCAGCATCGGCAACAAATAATAGCGGTCGCCGGTTTCAGGAACGCTTAAAATCATCGGCTCTACTTTTAAGTCAAGCCAGGCGATTGAATAAAGCGTATCGAAGTTCGGTCTGACGACTGTTTTAAAATCCGCAGTCGGATACTCACGCATGTGAGAAAAAACGTTGGTAGGACCAAAGCCCGGCCTCTGACCCAGTTCTAAATTGGTGCATTGGCGACGAGTTGCTTCCATAGACATTAGTGAATAGAAGTAGATAAACGCTTCTTGCGCGATTTGTTCCGCTTCTTTTGCGTCAGTGGTCAGTCGAGTCGCCGCGGCTACCGCCGATGATGTTGTCATGAAGGAGCTCCTGGGCTGTTCGCCCCGCGTCCATCGAATTTAGGTGATGGTTGATTTATCGTACACCGATCTATCAACAGTTTCATGAAATGAGGTGGAAATTTTGTCGCTATCTGAACACAACCTCAATCCGGTGTGATTGCCGTTCGATCCATCAAGCAAGAGCTGGTTTACGAGCCGCAGATTCAGTTTTGTACCGCGACTGCGAATGCTCCGTTTCGTATCGATCAAATCATTCGTTGATTTTGGAGACGCATGACTCAATCTGCCAAATTGAAACTTGTCTGGTGTTAATTTGATAGGATAAGAAACTAGTAAATCGACTGGACGGGACGAAAAACCAATGCGAAGTTCTTTGACACTATCTGTGGTGCTGGCTATGATGCTCGGCTTTACCGGTGGCGCGCATGCGCAAAACGAGAAACCTGCTGCCGACGGCGTAAACGATTCGTTTCCCTTCCAGTTATTTCAAGAAATAGCAAAGGGTAAGCAGAAAGCTAACGTTTTAATTTCACCGCTGAGCGTTTCCACCGCATTGGGCATGACTTACGCAGGTGCCGGCGGTGAGACGAAATCGGCCCTCGCCAAAGTTTTGAACTTCGCTCCTGGAGCCACCG
Source organism: Candidatus Obscuribacter sp. (assembly GCA_021772095.1). Taxonomy (GTDB): domain Bacteria; phylum Cyanobacteriota; class Vampirovibrionia; order Obscuribacterales; family Obscuribacteraceae; genus JADYXR01. Next base: position 2,190 of record JADYXR010000174.1, read on the forward strand.
ACGAAGCGATCAATCAGCAAACTAAAGCAACTCTGGATAGCCTGCGAGAACCTGGCGGAGATACTAAGCTTGAAATCGCCAATGCCATAATCGGTGATAAGAACGTCACTTTTAAACAACCGTTTCTTGATACCAATACAAAGTTTTTCGATGCAGAAGTTCAATCATTAGACTTCAAAGCGCCTGAGTCCGTCAACACAATTAATTCTTGGGTATCGAAGAAAACGCACGAAAAAATTCCCACCATTCTCAGCGCTATCGCACCAGATGCCATTCTTTATTTGATTAACGCGATTTATTTCAAAGGCACCTGGGAGAACAAGTTTGAAAAATCAGAAACTCGCGAGCAAAATTTCAATACCGCGGGTAATGGCACTAAAAAAGTTCAGATGATGCATGATTCGCGCTCCGATTTTCGGTATATGGAAAACGATCAGTTTCAAGCAGTCCGGCTTCCTTATGCGGATAAAAGGCTCAGTATGTACGTTTTTCTGCCAAAAGAGAATCAAACGCTGTTGTCGTTTGAAACGAATCTAAGCCAGAGCGTTTGGCAAGAGTGGATGAATCACTTCAGAAAACGTACAGGAGAAGTCGGTTTGCCGCGCTTCAAAATTGCTGACAGTATGGAGATGACATCGCCGCTTTCCGCTTTAGGTCTGGATGTCGCATTCAGCGAAGGGCGCGCCGATTTTTCCGAAATGGTTGAAACCGCGCAACGGGTTTTTATCAGCAAAGTGCTGCATAAGACGTTTATGGAAGTGAATGAAGAAGGCACTGAGGCAGCCGCTGTCACTGCAATCGAGATGAGTGTTACTTCGGCACCTGCTAATCCGGTACCACCGTTTGTCATGATTGTGGACAGACCGTTTTTTATTGCGTTGAGTGACGAGCAAACCGGAAAGATTTTGTTTGCCGGACACATCGCCAATCCATAGGTTTAAACTGTTTAATCGCTCGTGGATCTGGTACTAACAGCGCAAGGCTATGTCTGGTTTATTAGCAGCGCCACCTTGAGCTGCCGCTTGTTCGGGTGCTAATGTTTTGATCCCTTCCTCTGGAGAGACGCGATGCGCTCGACTTTGCCCGCAGTATTAATTGCACTTGCGACGACTACAATTTCATGCGGTGCTGCGCACGCGCAAAACGCGCCTGCACAAACGGAAAACGCGCAGGTTGTACAAACGGGAAGCGCGGCTGCAACTCCCACCGGACACGCGGCGGATGCGCCAGCGGCAAGCGCGCCGACCACAACAATCCAGAGTGCAGGCGTCACGCACACGCACGTGCCGGATCCCGTGCCTCCAGCCACGGAGCAGATCTGGCAAGCGGAAGCGTGGGCAAAAAATCGTAATTCACCGTGGCTGACGCCAGCTGATTCGGATGTTGAGAAGAAAAAACATAAAGGTCCTGTTCGCTCCTTTGTAAAATCAGTCGCGAAGGGAACCGCTAAAGAACTTGGCACCAGCATGCATGACATGGCCAGAGACATGGTCTTCGTGTTCTCGGTTCAAGACATCGATCCTTACGAACAAAAAGGTGTGCCTGCAAATCGTCCTGCAATCGTTTTGAAATTCACCATGGTGGACGGCACTTCGTGCTTCCTTCGCCGATTTCCTGATGGCAGTTACGCGATTGAAGATGGTTTCGCCGATGGTACCGTTTTGCTGCCACGAAAAGAGACAGGCGATTATCTGGTTAACTATCCAAACGGCTTTCAAGGACGCATGGTCAAAGCCTCTGATGGAAACATAACGATCTATCGTCCGGACAAAACGGAGACGAAATTCACTAAGAATGCGTCCGGTGGTTACACTGCAACAAACACCAAGCTTGGCTATCTGGGCGAGGCTCGGCCGGATACCACTGGTGTGCAATACGAAGTTGGCGCCTGGTAAGTCAGGCAGCATAATTGAGTAAAAATAAAAATGCGTCGGTAAAAACCGGCGCATTTTTGTTTATTTCCGACTAGTTGTCCCGATTGTTATTCCGAATCGTTCGTTCCGCTGGCGTCCAGCTCGCAGCCAGCCGTCTCAAGTCGGCTCGAACCTTCCGAACGTTAGACTTATCTACCGGCCGCCGCGACGAAAACGACCGCCGCCTTCTGCGCCGGCACCACCGCCGAATCGACCACCAAATCTGCCGCCGGCTGCACCGGCTGCACCGGCTCCAGCCGCTCCGCCTTCGGCACCGCGACCAAATCGTCCGCCACCTTCGGCAGCTGCGCCGCCGAAACGACCGGCTTCACCCCCTGCAGCTGCGCCACCGAAACGACCGGCTCCACCTTCGGCAGCTGCACCGTAGTGTGCTTCGCCTCCGGCTGCTGTCGCACCATGTCTACCTGTCTGTCCGGCTGCTGCTGCACCGTATCGAGCTTGAGCATCGTTGTTGACGAATGGATTTGCTCCACCGGCAGATTGCTGCCAGGCCTGGTATTGAGCGGGATTTGCCTTCTGTTGATTTTGATACCACTTCGCTTGCGCTTCGGTGTTGCTGGCGTGTACGTTGTTGAAATCGTTCTCGTTGAACTTCGCAGCATTGACGTTGGTTTGATTGACAGTGGCACCCGTGTAACTGTGATTGACATTGACGGTGTTGCCACTGCCGTTGACGTAATAGGGTTTGGCTCCGGCACCATAATGAACCGGTGAACCATAAGGCACGTTGCCGTAGTAGCCGTGATTGCCACCATAATATGGCTCGCTGATTGCGGCGCCTGCCATCGCGCCGAGACCGGCTGCGGCTGCCGTTCCCATCATTCCCGCGGCACCATATCCGGAGGAGCCGGTGGTCTGTTGATTATTGACCACAACCGGCGCAGGTGCCGGAGCGTATTGAGGAACTGGCTGCGTCGGCTGTTGTTGTCCGCCGGCCATGCTGCGCAACTGCTCAACGTAACTGGTCAGGTCGACATTTTGACCGTTTTTGTCCACATACCAAAAGCCGCCCTGCGAGCCCATGTAGATTTGAATGGTTCCGCTGTTCACGCCTGGTCCTGGCAATGGAACGACCATGCCTTTAGGAGTGACGACACTCTCGCCACCTTGCTTGCCTGGAACGACTTGTAGTGTCACTGTTGAAATCGTCGGGGATTCCTGCGCCAACGCCATGTCCGGAACCGCAATCCATGCGGCGATCGAGAGGCAAGTTGTAATCAAACCGATGGTCAATGATCGTTGAAAGCGCATGTTGATAGCTCCAAAATTTTTCGCAAACACAAGGGATCAATCTTACCACCAGTAGAGGTGAACACTTGCGTTCCGCTGTCGGAGATCCGCGGATAATCGGGAAGTGATTTGTTGAAAGGCAGAAACCATGCCGATGTTTGGCAGCTGCGAAAAACAAAAGACGATTGAATTAAAACTCAATCGTTTTGTTGTGTGGTGTCTTGTCGTGTGATGTTTTTAACTAAATTGAAACTGGGACTAGTTCTTTCTCAATTGCTCTGGTTTGCGAGCGCTTGTTCTGACGCTCGAGATGTTGCCCTGGGCGTCCGTGCTGTAGGACTGTTCAACGATACCGAGAACTTTTCCGGTTGTTTCACGCAGTACGCTGCGATAGTAGAAACCGGTCGGGAACTTCTCGTGGGTCTCGTTGTAGCTGATGTCTTTGCCGAACTTGGCGTCTCTTATCAGATAGTTGCAATCCATGTTGCCGCCTCTGGAGTTCGACATATCGAGACCGCAATTTTGTTCAGTGCCGGCTGGCGACGCGATGCGCTTGGGCTGTCCATTGGAATCGAGAACGAGGCGGCCGTTTTCCATCAGAGTTTCGGATAAAGCCGGAAGATAAGTTTGAAACGGTTTGCCGTTGGCGTCTTTGCGAGTGAGCGTCACATTGGAGCGATCCTGGCGATTCATTACATCATCGAAAATACCGCCGACGTAGCTAAAGTTGTTCTTTTCGACGCGTCGTTCTTTTCCGTTGATGTGGGTAATTGTGAAATCGCCTTTCCATTGAGTGTCTAGATGGAATCCGTCCCATCCAAGCGCCGGTGGCGAATATTTAGCGCTGCCTTCAATCATCAGCTGGCTTTTGGCTTTGGTTGCCGAATCCGTCGTCTCTGCTTGCAGCACACCGCCCGCTCGTTGAAGGGTCGTGGTTTCAGTTTTTGTTTCAACATTTCTGTTCAGAAGCGCTTCGATTGGACCGTCGCGTAGAGCGGCCAGTAAGATCTCGTTTTGTGGAACAGCTTTGATTTTATTGTCGAGTTCGGAGATTTCGTTGCGACCCATGTGACACCATTTTCCAGAGCGGAGTGATTTCGATGAGTGCATGATAAGCCGAGCCCATTTCCTCGTCAGTGGGGAAATTACGTAGTTTAAGCAAAAATATCAAAAGTTCTACAGGGGCGCGCTTTTCAGCTTCTGAAATACCAAAAAGTACTGGTACTGGAGGAAATCCAGACTCTCCACCTGTTCATAACCGGCAAGTTTAAGCTCTTCTCTTAGCTGAGCCGGTTCAATACGATATTCAATCGGAGGTCCCTCAGGAGACTCTAATTTGAAATCTATAATTACTAACTTACCGTCAGCTTTAAGATAAGGCGACAAGTCTTTGAAGTATTTGGTTCGGTCTGGAATGTGGTGGTAAGTATTCACAACGAGGATCTTGTCCACAGTTACCGGTAACTTCAGATCTACTGTTGTAGGCGAAACCAAAAATGTCTGAACATTGCTGAGATTTTCTTTCTTGGCGAGCTTTTCGATATATGCCACCATATCCGGTTCTACATCGATTGCCAAAACTTTTGCTTGTGGATGCTTCTTCGCAATTCTAATCGAAAAATATCCAGTCCCAGCGCCGATATCCGCAATCTGGTCGTTGTCGGAAATCCTTAACGCTTTGATTGTTTCTTCTGGTTTTTGCCACTCCGCTCTTTTCGGATCGTCAAATTTCAGAGCCCACTTTTCAGCGTCATTGAAACGCTTGTCCATGTGGTCGTGACCGTGTGCCGAGCAAGGTTCGTGCGGTGTCATGAAGAATCCAGCTGTCAAAAAAATTGGGAGGAAAAAACTATAAATCGACGTTCGAATGAACATGGGATTTTTTCGAATCATCACGTAATTGTGCTCGAAAAAATATCATAAATCAAATAAATTCCCACGGCTGCCAGAGCTAGAGCCATTATCAAAGCAGGTGAAGCGATTGCAACTCGTGGTGGCATGTTGAGTTCTTTCATCGTTCTCACATGCTCGATCACTCCACCGAGCAAACCACCAAGACCGAGCAAAACCATTGCCACACCAATGTTTCTCGATGAATCTTTGTTGACGCCGTGCAGCATGGCACCAGTGGCAATGTATCCGTGGATGAATTTTGCCAACGTAAATCCAAAACCGAATAGTGCAAGTGAAGTTCGAATCCAAGCTAAAATCGTGCGATCCGACGCAAGCAAAGTTCTCGACAACGCGAGGTCCACTTGTATTTGCGCATGCAGCTTGGGCGGCGTCTCGTCAGTCATTATGTCCTCGGCTCGCACGCGGGTTTGAATAAACGAGTTTGTCATGAGCATCTCTCGTTGGCAAGTCTTTCGCAGCCTTCTATTCTAGGCCACTTCTTGCCGACACACGCTGATGCTAATGATTTTTTCGTGATGGTTCCTTGACGAACGATAAGTGTTGATTACGCTGCGACGGAAATTGGCGCTGGAAGCACTTCTTCGGAGGTTGCAGTAGTTGCTCTTTGAATTTGCAAACGATGTTCCACAATCGATTCAGTCACGCTTAAGAACCAATCGTAGTAGTCATCATATTCAGCTGGTGGTCTGACAACTAAAAGTGTTTCATGTTTTGATTCAAAAACTTCCAGCGCAAAAGGAATCGCCAGATGATCCGCCTCATGAAAAGCGGGGTTGCCGTATTCACAATAGACCGCCGGCATTTCAATAGTTTCGTTGATCGAAAAATACGGAACTTCCGGATGAATATTTTCAAGTTTCGACCACAAATATTGTGCGACGGCGCGAAGCAGATAAGCACCGTCGGCGCCGAGATTGCTTGGCACTTCAGTCAATGTCAGTTCAGGCAAACCAAATCGCGCCATGCCTTCGGTGCACAAAAAGAATTTATTGGAATTACCTTTTGGATAAGCTTTGACTGTGAGGAATGTGCCGGCAAGCGGGATGTTGTCTGCCGCTCGGTGCTCTTGCATTTCGGACGAAGCGTAAAACGCATTTCCTTGATAGAGATCAACACAAATCGAATCGACTAATTCTGCCAACTGCTCTGCTACCGAATGGCAGGCCCAGAACGGCGCAAAGAAGGATGAGCCAGTTCGTACCGACGAAATATTTAAAACTGTTTGTGCTCTGTTGCATAACGCTGTTTGCACTTCGCTGAGATTGCAGTGTTGAAGGTTGTTGAAGAACCGCTTCTCATCAGTGGAATTGAGCCGCCAAAATTTTGAATCGCTTTCATCTTTTTTGTCTTCCGTATAACTGTCGATGATTGACTCTGCCGCCAGCATCGTTTGATTTGATGAGTCCATAGAGAGGAATATCAAATTGAATTGCGGGTTGCTGAACGGGATGCGAATTTGCTTTGCGTCGGTGTTAACTTGCTTGGATTCTGTGTCTAACATGGCGGTCTGGTCCTCATGTTTTATTGCACGCAAAGAGTTTCGCCAGTGGCAGACGGACTAACACTTCGTGGCTGTGCGGGTTTTGGTTGGAGAAACTTTGCGATGACTGTAACTTAACTCCACTTTCGGAAAGCGTCAAGATCGTCGCCGGTCCGAATCGAAGTCGTAAAACCGTTGCTCTGTAAGTGTTTCGGGGTTTTGTCCTGAAGTGTGTATCAAATCGGATCATTGTTAAGATATGTGCAACACGTAATAATCACACTGGAAGCCGAGTGACTAGTGCCAGCTATTCTAGTGATATTGTGACACCGCAGGTGGTTTTGCGATGATTCGGTGTCGCGAAACGGTGTATGGCCTTGGCTCTTGCTAATTAGTACAGAACGCAAATAAAAATCCGCCTGGAATAATATCCAGACGGACCTTTTGAGTTTTGACTGAGCCTACGGATTGTTGCCCGTCGGCGCTGGCGGATTGTTGCCGGTCGGCGCCGTCATGTCGGGCGTGCCAGGCACAGGCGTCGCTGGAGGGATTGTCGGTATTCCTTGCGGAGCGCCAGGAACGGGCTGATTGAATTGTTGTGGTGTGCCAGGAACCGGCTGTTGCATTCCTTGTGGTGAGCCAGGGACTGGCGTGGATTGAACCGGCATCGATTGAACGGGCATGGATTGAACTGGCATCGACGGTGTCATCGGCGTCGAAGGCATCGATGAAGCAGGCGTGGTCATGCTTGAATCCGTTGTCGGCATAACTGGTGGCGCCGGTTTGCTGATCATCAGATACGCGAACATGATCAAGCAGACAATAATCACAATGGCGATCACTGCTGTATAAGCGTTTCCTTGTGGTGGTGGTTCAGTGCCCGCTCTGGACTCGTACGCCGCAGGCACCGTATTTGGTGCGCCATAACCGCCACCCGGGGCGCCATATGCGCCGCTTCCAGCTCCATAACCGGCCGGAGCTTGTCCGCCCGGCGTCGCAATCGATGCGGATATAGCCGACTGGTGTTGCTCGAAATTCTTCATCCACTGAGGAACTTCACCTGTTGGTTTTTCCGATGCAGGTGGTCCTCCAGCGCCCACAGCAGGTGTAGGAATGGAGTTGAGCTGGTCGGCCAGGCTGGCGCCGGCCAGAGGTGCAGCCGCGGCCGGGGCGACGCCACCTGGCGCTGGAATGGAATCCAGGGCAGTTCTCGAGATTGAGGCTTCCGGAAGTCGGGCCACGCCGGGCGTCGGAATTGAATCGAGAAGATCTTTGGGAACGCTGGCGACATCAGGTGCCGCACCGACGCCTGGCGCCGGGATGGCATCGAGTTCGCTTCTTAGATTACTGATATCCGTGTCCGCTCCGGTCTTGCGACCGAGAATCGAACCCGGGCCTTTCTTGGCGCCGGCCGCTCCCAGTGGTGGAGCTGCCGCAGGTGCGGGGGCTGCACCGGGAACCGGCGCTGGAATAGCGTCTAACTGCTCTTTCAGGCTCAGACCTGGAGCTTCGGTCATGACCGGTGCACGTCCTTGCGCTCCGGCGCCCCGAATAGCATCGAGTCGTTGCTTACTACTTGAAGGGTTGTCGTGTCCCTGGCAATGTCCGGCGGCGTTGACATTCATGGTTTTGCCGCAAATTTGGCACGTTTCAGAGGTCATAGGCTCAACTCGCAATGGGGTGACTATGCTGTATTTCGAAAGGTCGGTTACTCGAACGGTCGTTTAGCATCATTAACATACCCGGTTCGGTACATTAAAAGCGTTCGTATTATATATGAAACCTTCCGAGCTTAAACATGAGGTCTCATGTGGCCGCTATTTGGGCGCCCAGAGAATCTCAGGATTAAATCTCGGGTGAGAGCGCAGGCGGGGCTCGGCGAAATATCTACGAACGATTCGGGCTGACAGACCGATATAATGAGTGTTCTACCTGCGGTTGATTGACATCATGCCTAATCGTTTTAATAAACCTTATCTCTGTTTATCTGTCCTTGCCTCGGTCGCAGCCCTTGCTGCTTCACCTGTCCAGGCTAAGGATCTGACCTATGTGCAGGGCAAGGGAGCTCCCAAAACCATTACACAAAAGCCGCTGCCGCCGATGCCGCACATCACGCAGGCACCGGTTAAGCGCCTGGTCAAAGTTGTGCAGCCCGCCTTGCCGATGGAAGCTCTGGATAGCGGCGAAAAGAGCGGCATTCGATTGTTTCAAGCCGTGGTTATTCAAAGCAAGCCCGACCTCGATTTGCTCTGGTCTCGCCACAAGCCCGGTCAGCCGGCGCCGGACATCGACTTTGAAAACCACACTGTCTTAGCTGTGTTCGACGGTCAGAAAAATCGTGCCGGCTACCAGGTTCAAATTGTTTCGATAAGAAGAACGGAAAGCGGTGCCAATGTCGGATATCGGGTGACCAGAGTCGGCAACTCGGCTGCCTCTGCGGCGATTAATGTGCAGCCATACGCCATTGTCAAAACCAATAAAGTTGTAGGAAGTGTGGCTTTCGGAAGTGAGTAATGGGGCGACCGTTTATTCTTTCAAACGACAGGAGAAGCTCATGAAAAATTTTATGGTGGCACCATTAAGTCTGATCGTTTTATTGGGTGCACTCGGGCTCACCGGATGTGGTGGCGACGGTTGGAAGAAAATGTCAATCGACGGTGCGTCGGTGAGTTTTGAAATGCCTGAGCCCATCAAACAAGTCGAGGATCAGGGTATGGTCATGTACCTTGCTCAGAAGCCTGAACAAAAAATGTCTTTTCGCGTTGGAATTTTGAAACGTAATTTTGAAGAAGACCAAAAGTCAAACGTATCCGATGAAAAAGTATTGACGAATTTTGCTCAACGCGTGCTGCAAGCCAATCAACAGCAATTCGCGCAAATGAAGATGCCATGCGAGTTTAAGTTCAATGGAAACTTCCCGGTTGAGGCTGGATTCGGTCAGCAGTATCAGGCCAAAGTCGGTAAAGCGTTCGTTCTCGATCGATTCTATATCAACAAGATGGGAATCTATTACGTTGAGTGCACCACTCAGGACTCCAACCATCCTGATATTGCGCGCTTCCTGGCGTCGTTTAAACCCTGATGATCAGTGCAAGTTCGGAAGTCATTCCAATTATTGATGTGTCTAATCTTGTGGCAGGTGTTGGTGATACCACTAACGCCGCCGACGAGATCAGAAAAGCTTGTTGCAACAACGGTTTCTTTTACATCAGTGGACATGGTGTCGATAAGGACCTGCAACTGCGATTGGAGCAATTGAGTCGGCAATTTTTTCTGCTTGACGCTGAAACAAAACTGAAAATTCGAATGGAACTTGGCGGCCGCGCCTGGCGTGGATACTTTCCAGTCGGCGTCGAATACACATCCGGTAAGCCGGATAAGAAGGAAGGAATTTACTTCGGCTCAGAACTTCCGAATTCGCATCCCAAGGTGAAAAGCGGGCTGCCCATGCATGGTGCGAATTTGTTTCCTGAGCTGCCGGGTTTTCGAGAGACTGTGCTCGAGTATCTCGCCGCGATGGAAAATCTCGGTCAGGCCTTGATGCGGGGAATCGCTCTCAGTCTCGGTCTTGATGCCGAGTATTTTCGTGAGCGATATACTGACGATCCGCTCATCCTCTTTCGGATTTTTCACTACCCGGCTCTGTCAGCTCCGTTTTCGAATGACGATGCCAAGTTGCAGGAATGGAGCGTAGGCGAACACACCGATTATGGAATTCTGACGATTCTTCGGCAGGACGCCGTCGCTGGATTGCAGGTTAAATCCCAATCAAAGTGGATCGATGCGCCGCCGGTACCCGACACATTCATCTGCAATATCGGCGATATGCTGGACCGCATGACAGGCGGACTTTACCGATCCACTCCGCATCGTGTGCTCAACAGAAGTGGTCTTTCGCGCATGTCGTTTCCATTTTTCTTCGACCCGAACTTCGACGCTGAGGTCAAAGCAATCAATCCCGATATGCCGGCAATGGAAGACAAGTTTGAGCGCTGGGATCAAGCCAGTGTCCACGAGTTTAGTGGCACATACGGTGACTACATTTTGAAGAAGGTTTCAAAGGTGTTTTCGGAATTGAGTCGAGAGACGCTGTGACGTCGTTCGTTGTAAACTTGGTCAGTCGATTGACGGCTAACTTGTACTTGTGAACCAAAACCTCCAGTACAACCAATCGATTTAGTACAACCAAATCCTTTAGTACACCAAATCTTTTGTACAACCTGATCGTTTTAGAACAATCAAATCCCTTAGTACAACGGAATCCTTTAGTACATGTGAACCAATCTTGTAGTACTGGTGAACCAAATCATTAGTGGTGGGTGAGATGCATATTGAATCTGTAAACGCGCAGGACGATAACGCCGAATTCAAACCGTACATACCGCCAGAACAATCGATGGCGGAACTCACGCCGAAAGCGATTCTGCTCGGTTGTTTATTCGGGATTTTGTTTGGTGCAGCGTCTGTTTATCTGGCACTCAAAGCCGGTCTCACGGTGTCGGCGTCGATTCCCGTCGCGGTACTGGCGATTTCGATCGGACGAAAATTTTTCAACACTACGATATTGGAAAACAACATCATTCAAACTTGCGCATCGGCAGGTGAATCGATTGCTTCGGGTGTGGTGTTCACATTGACCGGTTTTTTGTTTCTCTCGATTGCTACCAGCGGAGATAGCGTCGGAGCGCCATTCTTCAATTACTGGACAATATTCACGCTGGCGGCGCTGGGCGGTTTGCTCGGCACGCTCATGATGATTCCGTTGCGTCGCTCGCTGATCGTTAAGGAACATGGCAAGCTGCCATATCCTGAGGGCACCGCATGTGGTTCCGTTCTAATTGCCGGAGACAAGGGTGGAGATTTTGCCAAGACTGCCTACATGGGTCTGGGCTTCGCCATGGTTTATGCATTCTTGCGCAACGTTCTTCATGTGATTGCTGAAACTCCGACATACGTGACGCAACAAGCCAACCGATTTTTGCCCTCGGCAACTGTGAATGGCGAAATCACTCCGGAATATATGGGTGTTGGTTACATTGTTGGTTTCAGAATTGCCGGATGTTTGGTGGCTGGAGGCGTTTTGTCCTGGCTGGGATTGATTCCGCTGCTTGCCGGGCTTGTGCCCATGGATACGATTGCAGAACAACTGGTCAAACTTGGTTATCTATCTGCAGTCACCGCCAGTGGTGGCCCCGGCAGTTGGGATCCGAACACTCATACTTTTGCGAACACAGCCGACGCAATCTATAAAGCTTACGTTCGTCAGATCGGTGCGGGTGCTGTCGCCGCCGGCGGTTTCATCACGCTGATAAAAACCATACCTACAATAATCTCGTCGTTTAAAGAAAGTCTGGGCTCATTCAAAGGGCAAGATGGTGGCGTCGCGAGAATTAGAACCGACGACGACCTGTCCATGAAGACGGTATTGTTCGGCTCAATTGCGCTGGTTGCATTAATGGTATTTCTGCCGCAAATTCCCGGCGATTCGATCTTCCAAAAGTTGTTGATCGGATTGCTCGTTGTGATCTTTGGTTTCTTCTTCGTCACTGTTTCAAGTCGGATCGTTGGAATTATTGGTTCCAGTTCAAACCCCATTTCCGGAATGACAATTGCAACGTTGATGGCTACATCACTTGTATTCATCGGCTTTGGACTGACCGGCAGTTTGTACGAACCGATGGTGCTCGTGGTCGGCAGTATCGTCTGCATAGCCGCCGCCAATGGTGGCGCGACGTCGCAGGATTTGAAGACTGGTTACATCGTTGGTGCCACTCCACGCGCGCAGCAGATCGTCTTGTTCATCGGTGCTGTAGTGTCGTCGGTCGTGATCGGATTAACCGTCAGGCAGCTCGATTTGCCGACACCGGATCTGGCAGCTCAAGGGATTCTCCACGCCATCGGCAGCGATAAATTTCCTGCTCCACAAGGGACGTTGATGGCGACGTTGATCAAAGGCATGCTCTCGTTCAACCTTGATTGGAACTTCGTGTTGGTCGGTGTTTTTCTCGCCGTAACCATGGAACTTTGCGGAGTCAACTCGTTGAACTTCGCAGTCGGAGCCTACCTTCCTCTCTCCACAACCTTGCCGATTTTTGCCGGTGGATTGATTCGAAAAATCGTCGATGTCAAAACGCAACTGAGCGGCGGTAAAGTTGAGGAAGATGAACTCGGCAGTGGAAGCTTGTTCGCAACCGGGCTGGTGGCGGGCGGTGCGCTCGCCGGGGTGGTGGTCGCGCTGATATCGATACCTGAAGACATGTTCAAACTGTTGCAGTCGATTAGCATGGAACACGCACTCACTCAAGCGCTCGGTTCCGGCGGCTATCAGATGCTAGGACTGGGATTCTTTGTTTTTATGGCAGTCACTTTGTATCACGTGGCGACACGCAAACCTAAAGAATAGCATTGGTCGATCAAGATGTGAGATTCACAACCGACCAACGATCCGCTCTGTCGCTTGCTTTATCGAAAAGAAGGTATCGGCGCTGCCGTTTAAATCGCGAGTCCTTCGATTGACTTACGTATATGGGCAAGTGGTGCTTGGTCATCAAATATGGTGGCACGGCCCTGGCGTCTGACTCCAAGCTCTCGCAAGAGTTGGCGAATGTCGACCGTTTTGGGTGCATCGGCCATTTCGTCGAATAGATTCTCTAACACCTGCGCCCTGATTGCGGCATCGCCGACGCGCAGAGTTTTTTGAGTACTCCAATCGGATGCTGCCGTCCCACCTTCGTTGGCAATCGCTCGCAGTGCCTGTTCCAAGCCTCTGCGATTATTGGTGCGCTTGCGAATTTGAACGTCGGCGACCAGGCAATAGAGTGCGCCACCCCAGTAAATGCGACCGTAACCGCGAGCGCTATTCAGTCCGCCTGCATCACCGGAACTCGGCAGACCCTTTTGCAAATTGTCAGCCAGGTCGCCCCAAACTTCCTCGCGCGAAACTTTGCCAATCCGCATTCTTCCGATCGGCTCGATGTATGTTGCGATGCCTTCCGCCAACCAGCGGTGGCGCCGAGTCAGAATTGGAAATGCGAGATGCATCATCTCATGAGTCAGGGTCCAACTGGTCTCCAGATCTCCTCGATTGGCATATGCGCCGATATCGATTTCGATCAAACCGTAACCGCCTGCATCCTCATGCGTGGACGTCGCAAATCCGACGCCATCATCGTTAGTTGGAGCGATGGCGACGATCGTTTTTTGCACTGGAAATTTGCCATAGTAAGCGACTACGGCACGAGCAGCATCGCGAACGTATGTTTTCACTTCTTCTGAACTCACGTTGAGATCGCCGTCTTTGATTTGTATCAAAAACTGCGAACCGTCAACGGCGATGGTCGACTGCCGGGAATTGACTCTTGCAGACGCTTCGCACGGAGCGATCAACATTCCGGCTACGCAGGTTGCGACTACCGCAACCGCCGTCAGTTTCTTTTGGTAATCCAGAAGCAAGTGAACACCAACGTAGAGATAGTTTCATTCTATTCGAAAAACTCTGTTCCCGCCTCAACGGTTTGGTGCAATGAAACACATAACCTCGCGCTTTCCGACTTCTGTTTCAAGCGGAATAGCGATCAGTGTTTTTACGTTCAAACTATTTTCTTTGTACGATAGAAAATTTTGTTTCTGCAATTGCAGTTTCAGTCGTTCGAACATGTAGCTGGGAATTCGCACTGTATCGATGATGTTTTTATTCAGGGTCGCTTCAAGGCGCAGACTGACCAATGCGCTGGCGAACGCTGCAATTTCAGCATCGCTTAAAGTATCGGGATTTTTTAGAAATATGCCAATGCGATGCCGTTCTTCCAGGGGGAATTTAGTGAAGTGCTTGCATCCAATCGATGCGCCGTTCTTAAACCACATGTCTTGATACTTTGTTTCCGGTGCAAACTGATTATGCTTCGTGTCGTTTTTGCAGAACACTCGGACACGAACAACTTGATTTAACTGTGTTCCAGCGAAGTTTATATAATTCGGTTTCTCTTCGCAGTCGAGTTCCAACACGTCATCGTACTTCATATAGTCCACCATCTGCGGTGGCATCGGTTTTTTCTCGCGCAAGTGCAAAGAAGATTGACTCTCCAAACCCGATGCTTGAAGCAGCATTGATATGACCATGATTGCTAGATGTGGATGGATTGCAGTTTTAAACACGGTTTTGTTCAACGGATAGTTCATTACGGAAATCTGGGCATGTCTTTTAGATGGCGATGTTTCTGTTTTTGGGTGGAGTTTGGATCGTCTGTAGTTGAGCGAGTCAGAACTACTTCCTGGGTTGTGCCCACCAACTGACTCTCCTCATCACATCGCTGCTGGCGATCATTGAAGCAATCGCACCGACGTACGATCGCTGGGTCTGCTGTAACATTCCCTCACACGCAGGCGTGGTGGAAGACATTTTAAACCTGCGTCCCAACAGGCTTCCTAATTTCTAACGCATTCCAGTCGGCATTTTATAGGGGTTTGCCTATGGGTGCCTGTCTTGACAGTGGCTGGAACTCGATGATAGCGTGATCTTAACCACCTTTTTTACTACGCACCGAAAAATATTTACTACAGAAACGCCTGGCTGCTGGCAGCCGGGACGATCGCTACCGGCCTCTCAGAGGAGGTTCTTAATGGACAAAAGTTTTCGTCTCAAATCACTTACTATCTCAGTGTCGGTTGCTTTTTGTTCTTTAGCTGTAGCGGGAATCGCTAACGCACAACAGACCATTGCTGGCGTAAAAGTTTTTCCCGATAACAACGTCTGGAATACTAAAATCGATGCCCGCGCAGTTGACACCAACTCGGATACTTACGTCAACTCTCTTGGGCGCACTCGTCATTTTCACCCGGATTGGGGATCCAATCCAGCGTATGGAATTCCGTACAACATCGTGCAAGACGGTAAGAAGCCGCTCAAATTTATCAATGTTTCTTTTGACTACGATGACGAGAGTGATGTTGGTCCCTATCCTGTAAATTCGAAGTTGAAGATCGAGGGTGATAACTGGAATGCCAAAAAAAATCCTGGTGACCGTCATGTTTTGATGATTCATCCGGCAACGAAGACGCTCTACGAAATGTTCTATGTACGGAAGAACGCTAAAGAAGCCGGGTCGGGAGCTATTTTTCACTTGGATTCAAACGCTCTTCGTCCTGATGGGTGGACGTCGGCAGACGCTGCTGGTCTTCCGATATTCCCCGCTCTAATCAATTACGACGAAGCTGCCTCGGGTGTTATCAAACACGCATTTCGTATGACCTGTACCCGCACTAAGGGTTATGTGTGGCCTGCAAGACACTTAGCAGGAGCTCAAACTGATGGCTGGCCTCCTTTAGGAAAACGTTTTCGCCTGAAATCATCATTCAACATCTCAAGCTTTTCGCCGATCAACAGAGCGATTCTGACTGCGATGAAAGAGTACGGTTTGTTTATTTGCGACCACGGATCGAATTGGTTCGTTCAAGGTACGTCTGATCCGCGATGGGACGACGACGATTTGAATGCGTTGAAAGCACTTACGGGTAATGACTTCGAGGTGATTAACGAAGCTCCTATGATGGTCAACCCTGACTCGGGTCAGGCTAATCCATGAGCAACGGACGTCGGTGTGCCAGGGGAAACATGCTTTTCCTTTGTGTCGCCATTGGGCTGCTGATATTGGCTCTCGTAGGTATGGCATTTTGGTTTCAGCTGACGTTTTTCTCGAATCAGTTGCTTCAGGATACATCGGAAAAAGTTGCATTAAACGCTGCCCAAAAACTCAATGAGAATGAAAACGCCGGGAAGATCAATAATCTGACGGGGTGTGCTCGTGAACTTGTTTTCTCGGCAAGACAGATGCATTCAAAGACCGTCGCTGAAGCCGCTTTTGCAGAGTACGAACCATTGGCTGCACAAGTTCTAGAGCAGTCTCGCGACGGCGCTAATTTAATTGCCGACGAACGGCAGCGGTTGATCAATTCATCGATTGTGAATTTGCGTGCGCTAGTCAAGGAAAAATCGGCGCCGTTCGGGCGAGAGATCGCGTTGTTCGATGCGGCCGTAGAGAAACCCCGCATCGTGAGCTTCAGTATAGGATCACTTGAGAATCTGGAATCAAATGTAATCGCTTCGGCTGGTGTACCAGAACTCACCGCATATGATACCGGTCACCAATACATAAAGCATGGAAAGGATTTTGATTTTTATCGAGCCAACGATCCTCTTAAACTGCCTGCACCTGATGATGATTTGAAGTTTGAGCTATCTCAGCTTCCCATCGCTGTAAACGGCACCTCCGCGCCGCTGCGTTTGGTTTCGGAAAGTCATTACAAGCCGTCCATGGTGCTGGTCGAAGATGGCAAAGATGCGATTGGTAGTTGCGCTATAATGCCGTCGTGCGTGCAGGTTTTGATGTCTGTGAAGATGAAAAGCAAAGTCGCGACACAACTGGAATCCGGGACTCAAAGCACGAGCACTGCTTGTACAAATGGTGCCTCACCGGATCCGAAGTAGAAATACAATTATGATTGGTGTCCCTATTAAAAGAAATCACGCTGAGATCGGGTTGATTCGAAATCAAATCGGTTCGGCTCAGATTTCAGAATTTGGTGCCGTGCTTTTTCTTCTGATCAGTTGCATCGTTCTACCACTTTTGAATTTGTCGATCATTCCGGTACGGTTTGCGATGGGGAAATCGATCGTAGGAACAGAAACGCGAAGTCTGGCTAAAAGCGAAACTTTTAGTGAAGCGATTAAACGCAATAGGGATGTTGCTGATCGATGGAAAACGCTACAGGCGATTGGTGGAATAACCGTCAAAGATTCGGCACTCTGCTTGACGATCGATTCCACAAAAACTAAACGATCTATGATTTCCACGGCCCCGCGAAGAATACCGCCCAGCTTCCTTCCTGATGGTAGCGAAAGTCCGTGTGTTTATTTACTCGACTTGAAAGTAGATGTGGAAATTTCTCCGCTGATAACGGTAGCATGGCAGCAGGGAAGTATTCCTGGCTTGACTGGTCCGATACCTATTCAATTTCATGAATCGTCAGCCTGGGAAAATCTGGGGCGAGATCCCATCACTGGTGAGTTCTACGTCAATCAATGAGATTGCATAATTTGAAATAAAAATTCTCTGGCTTCGTGATTAATGCGTTAAGCCGAAGCAACTGAGACTGGCTAAGTGTGTTTCTAAAGAAGCCACATACACGTCGTTGGCAAGATCCAACAAGTCTTCGTAATCATCGATCAATGTCTCACTATATACTCGTTCTTGGTCTGCGTCTGCCATGGCGAGACGCTCCAGGGAGTTTGCTAGTGCTGTCATTTTGTACGTCCATTTCTAGTTAATTGAATTTCGTCACCTGCATGTTCTATATGCAAGTCGAAACATTTAGGAGGAATGTTCCGAAAATTTCAATGCCATCACATTTGATGGCACTAGAAACAGGAATTAGTCACGGCAATGATGGAAAAGTTTCAGCGCACTGTCTGTGGTGCCTAACAATTATCCGACTCCTGGAAATTTGGAGAGCAAAGGCGCAAAAGCCACGGTCGGGAGTGTGTGGCGGTCGGCAAACCGCAACTCCTGCGCCATTTGCTCACTAAATAGCCTGAAACTGGAAGGACTTTCACCAAGGTTTGTGAAATACATTTGTGAAAGGTTAGAACAATCAGAGGCGATCGTTTCAGGCTAAAAAAGAACTGTTGTTACCTCCCTCTTGCAGCAAGAACCAGCACATTGTTCTCACGAACTTCTTTAACAGCGGGCAGGCTGTTGCGAATATCATTCAGTAGTTTGTTGTATCTTCGGAGCCGACCGTAAACTACGACGGATCTCTGCACCTCTTCGGCTTCGCGGCTGTGTTTGTTTTGTTCGAACTCATTAGACAATGCGCTGCACGAATATTCGAGCGCAGTCTCAATAATTTGCAATTGTTCCGGCGTTAGAAACATGGGCCAAGTCCTTTCTTAATCTTCTTTGTGTGGGTACGGGGGGCGGTGGCAAGGGAAAGGAAACAACCAACCAACTAGTGATTTCGACTTTCTATAACGAGCTTACAAAACTGGACTGCGAAATATCCGCAGCCTACAGTCTGAAAAATTAAATGTGGTCAAAGTTTTGAAATTGGCCTAAGCGCAATTTCGCATCTATTTAAGTTGTGCTTCGGCGTAATGGCTGAGAGTCTGTTGAGCTGCGTCGATTACCATCTTCCTCAGTTCTGCGGGCTCCAGAACCACCGCGTCTGGCCCGTATGGTGCAAGCCATCGCACTACTTCATCCAGGCTCGACGCAGGAAATGAAAACTTACAACTGCCATCGGGGAAATCTTCTAGAACCTGTTGCGGGTGCCAACTTCTTTCGCGTATGTATCGAGCGGAGTGCGCCGCGAAATTAATTACGACATCGAAGGTCCGCTCGCCATGCTCGATTTGAAAAGCCGCATCGATCCAGGAAGTCAGTTCTTCCCTTGTCATAGGCTCGAATGTGGTATCAAGTATTTTGTAGTCTTGAATTCGGTGCAACGCGAACATCCGCATGCCTTTCCGGGAATTGCAGTACGCAACCACATACCAGGTGCCGCGATCGTGCAACACGCATTGTGGGTCGATTATGCGCGACGTGGTTTCGCCCTTGCTCGCTGCAAAGTAGGTCATTTCTATTTGCTGTTGGAGATCGCAAGCCTTATTTATGTCGCCGAAAAGTTTTGCGCTCAATGGAACGATGGCACTGGCACGAAATCGAATCACCGATTTCATTTCTTCTGGATCAACGTGAACTTTGTCAGGCAGACGTTCCGAGATTTTCTCCAGAGCGGACCGCAAGGTGGCCTCAAAGGATGTGCCTGTATATATAGATAACATCTCTTTGCCGAGCGTCAGTGCAAAAACTTCGCCGCTGGACAATTCGAACGATGGCAGGCGCTTTTCAGGCACGTTGTTGTAGTAGCCGCCCCTGGCGTGGTCGAAGACGATTTCTCGCGACAGGCGGTCTTTTAGATAACGCAGGTCATCATGCAGGGTGCGCTGCGAAACCTCAAATTTTTGGCAGAGGTCTTGCAAGCTGGGATATCCGCCGCGACAGATTTCGGCGTCAATTGCTAGGACTCGTTCTAGTTTCGTGCTCATAACCAACTAAAACTACACTGATTGGAGCCCATCGTTACAGCAGTCAATACAGTTTTAATCTTTCTGATTTAAGACTGCGGATATATAGCAGCCTGATTTTGTAACCTGGTAACTGTTAGCCGGAGCAAAGTGTCATGCGAAAGGTGTTAAACAATCAGATTCTATATTCACCTTCGGACCTGATCACGTTCAGTGATTCAAAGTTCGACTCGTGGATGGAGAGGCGCTATCTCGAATATCCGAATGAAGTGAAACCGGATGAGCGTGATGCAAGCCTTGATATTGTCGCTAAACACGGCAACACGCATGAATTGACATTTTTACAACAGTTGAAGAAAGAAGGATATGACATTGCAGAAATTGACCCTAAGAGTGAATTTGCTGAACGGGACACAATTGCAGCTATGCGGAACGGCAGGGAGATTGTCTACCAGGGACTTCTTAACGCCGGTCAATTCGCCGGGCTCTCTGACTTCCTCGTTAAAGTTGAAGGTCGGTCTGAGCTGGGAGACTTTCACTACGAAGTCTGGGATACAAAGCTTTCCAAAAAGGCCAAGCCTTATTTCCTCCTTCAGCTCTGCTGCTATGCAGAAATGCTTGAAACTATTCAAGGGCGACTGCCAGGGTCAGTTGGAGTTGTGCTTGGCGATCTCACGAAAAAAGAATTTCGTACTTTTGAATACTTATATCGGTATCGTCAACTCAAGGCGGAATTCCTCGAGTTTCAAGGACGTTTTTCAAAAGATTGTCCACCTGAAGACTGGAGCGCTGGTACCTACAGCCGTTGGAAATCTGTTTCGGAAGGACTTCTGGAAAGCTGCGATCATCTTTCACGAGTCGCTAACATCCGGCAGAGTCAAATCGATCGCTTGATAGATTCCGGCATCCATACAATGACCGGTTTAGCTGAATCGCCTCTGAAGTCAATTCCCAAAATGACGGGGGTGACGTTTGCCACGCTGCAGCATCAAGCAAAGTTGCAGATTCGTTCACGCAAAGAAAAGAAAACTACTTACGAAGTATTACCATCAACTGCAGGAAAAGGTCTCGCATTGCTTCCTCCGCCGTCGCCAGAAGATATCTTCTTTGACATGGAAGGGTATCCGCACACAGAGGGCGGATTGGAATACTTATTTGGTGTCACCTACGAAGCTGACCAGCAGGTCGTCTTTCAAGATTGGTGGGCGCATAATCGCAACGAGGAAAAAATCGCGTTCGAACAATTCATTGACTGGACCTACTCTCGTTGGATGCAAGATCCAGGCATGCACGTCTATCACTATGCGGCCTACGAAGTTTCGGCGTTGAAACGACTTGCCAGTCGTCACGCCACGCGGGTTGAGGAAGTCGATAACATGCTTCGCGCTGATGTTTTTGTCGATCTCTTTCAAGTAGTTCGTCAAGGTCTTTGTGTTGGTGAGCCCTCGTATTCGATCAAATATGTCGAACACCTCTTCCGTGAAAAAAGAAGTGGTACGGTTTCCAAAGCAACTGATTCGGTAGTGTTCTATGAAAATTGGCTTGAATCGCCAGACGGCGCTGTTTGGCAAGAGTCCAGATTGCTTAAAGAAATTCGCGATTACAATGAAGAAGATTGCGTGTCTACGATCCAACTAGCACAGTGGTTGCGTGCCAGGCAAATAGAAAGTGGCATCGTATATAGTGGCAAGATTAATGAAGCGCCGCCTGTTGTTCGCGAACTTACTGAAGCTGCTGTGCTTGCCCAATCTTTGCTGGATGAGGCGGCAACAATAGCAGATCCCGAATTGAGACGCGTACAAGAACTGTTGGCGGGACTGCTTGAATTTCACAAAAGAGAAGACAAGCCCATGTGGTCGCGGATGTTTGAGCGTCAAAAAATGTCTTATGAAGAACTCAGTCATGATCTCGATTGCTTGGCTGGTTTGAAGTGGACGAGAAGACCGGCGGTTCCAATTAAGAAATCGCTGGGGTATGAATACACTTTCGATCCGAATCAAGATACGAAATTGGAAGCTGGCAAACCATGCCGCTTTGTTCACGATCACTCCACCACAAAAATCCACGAACTGGACCGCCAAAAAGGTAGAGTCGTCATTAGTGTAGGACCTTCGAAACCGGCACCGCCTGATGAGATCGCGTTGATGGCAGACGAGTTTGTTGATGCTAAGCCGATCACACAATCAATTTTCAGAATCTGCCAAAAATGGGCGCAGAGCAAAGTCATGCCTCAGGCGTTATCAGATCTACTGTTCCGAAATGAGCCCCAGATCAAAGGGCGATTTGCCGGTAGTCCGGTTGCAAATGCCGAAGATATTCGAGATGTTTCTGGTGCAATTTCTCGTATGCAAAATTCCTGCCTCTCGATTCAGGGACCGCCTGGTACAGGCAAAACGTACACGGCAAGCCATTCTATTGTCGAACTGCTCAGGCAGGGCAAACGAGTTGGTATCACGTCCAATTCGCACAAAGCAATCGACAATTTGCTCGTTAAGGTGTCCGAACTCGCCAAGGCTGAAGGTGTCACTTTGTGCGCAGCTAAAGTTGGACCCAACGATCCAACGTCAGCCCCGACGCGAGCCGGTTCTGGCGTAAAACTATTTCGTAACTCCAGTAGCTTCTTTACGAATTCAAATCTTGATTCTTTCAATCTTGTGGCTGGAACGGCTTGGCTGTTTAGTAGTGAAGACGCCGTCGGTATGCTTGATTATCTCTTTATCGACGAAGCCGGGCAGGTGAGCCTTGCAAATGTGACTGCAATTAGTTCAAGCACTGCCAACATCGTTCTCCTTGGCGATCAGATGCAATTGGAACAGCCGATACAGGGCTCTCATCCAGGCGAATGCGGACAGTCTAGTCTTGAGTACCTGCTTCAAGATCGTGCCACCATTCCGGAAAACATGGGAATCTTTCTTGGTACTACAAGAAGAATGCATTCCGATATTTGTGAAGTGATATCACAGGCGGTGTACGAATCGCGTTTGACTTCGCACTCGGACAACGACAAGCAAATGCTAATTGCTCCCGGTCAGTTGTCGACAACATTTAGCAAGCGGTCGGGAGTTGTGTGGATTCCAGTTTCGCATTCTGGAAACACGCAATCCAGTGACGAGGAGGTTCTGGCGATAGAAAATCTGATTAATCTTCTTCTGAAATGCTGCGTTGCAGACAAACAAGGAGCTATAAATGTAGTCACATTGAACGACATTTTGATAGTCACTCCCTACAACATGCAGGTGCGAAAGATAGCGGCTCGAATCCCTGGTTCATGCGTCGCGTCCGTCGATAAATTCCAGGGGCAGGAAGCACCAATTGTGATACTGTCGATGTGCGCTAGTGACGGCAGCAGCTCCCCGCGAGGTCTCGACTTTTTGTTTAGTCGAAGCCGGTTGAACGTTGCTATTTCGCGAGCTAAGACTCTGGCATTTGTTGTTGGCAGCCCGGAGTTGGTCAACACACCATTTACTTCGTTGAAACAAATGAAATTGATGAGTTTCTTTTGTCAGATTGTTAGCGCCGGTAAAAGCGATAACCTCATGACCATCGCCGACGATGACGTTTTGCCTAGAACGGCATGAGCTGAGAAATTCGCAGGGCTTGGACATCGGGTTTATGCCTGAAGCCATCGACGGCCACAAGGGAGCTGCTCTGCATGGAGGCGGCGTTCCGAGAACTAGGTGTCCTTGGGCAGGAAATCGTACAGCTCGAGATTCAGGAGAGCTGTTGCAGAGCGCATCTCTTGCATGTCTGTGGACGCTCTATCTTTGGAAGGGCTCCCTAGCCTAGTTCCGCCCGGTTGGGACTATTGTCAGCTACTGAATCGCCGGGCTGGATGCTCGCCGGTCCGCAGCGCTTTAACGCTCTGATTGAGCCGAACTGGTCGGAATGTTAATCGACTGACTGGATTGTTACCACGAAATGCCGCCTGGTTTTGGTAGTGTCCAATCGTTGGTGCTAAAATCAACAGTAACTCCTTTCTCGCCCGAGCACGTCGAGACGTGGAGCAAGGTTCGCTTTTGGTATGCTTGGCAATCGTTCGTCTACACGGAGTTCACTAAGATGGCGCTTCATGGTTCTTTTAGTTCGGGAGCGCCGAAGTCGGTTCGACTCTCGAAGATGAGTTCGATTCCTACAACAGACGACCTTCGCTACGCACTCGATGAGTCGAAACGACACGCGAAGGCAGTTGAGCTGCCATTTGAAAACTACCGGGTGGTTTTCATAATTAGAGTGCTGCACCAGGGTAACGCCGCACCCCGATGGACTTTCCAGCGAGGGGATGGACCGAATTCGAAAATAATGTGGACCCGGGATACCGTTGAAGTTCTGATGATTCAGAACAAGATTAAGACCGAGTCTGCCTATGAAATAAATCAAGAAGCTGATCCGCGCGCCGTCAGTGGCCATCAGGTTGCATACCAGGCGCCAGCTCCGGCGTACGCGCTAGAAGAGTCTTATCCGGAAGAGGCATACGGCGAGCAGCAACAAGGATTTGACCAGTCCGGACAAAACTACGAGCAGCACAGCGTCCCGCCGGCATCAATGGGCTTCGGCTCATCGCCGCAACCGACAAGCGGTTCAATCCCTCAAAGGGGATTCGGCGGAATGGAAAATTCTCAGAGTATGCCGGCTTGGGCTCCTAACACTCCTAATCAACAAGCTGACGACCAAAACCCAGCCACCTCGCAGAGCGGCATGCCCGCTTGGAGTCCGCAAGGTCAGCAGCAGCCTTCAAATTCACAGCAAGGCATGTCATCAATTCCGCAGAAAGGGTTTGTCGAACAGAGTCAGTCCGGCAGGCAAATGGCATTCCAGCCAAGAACAGAGTCCGGCCAGGGGTCAGGCAAAATTCTAATGCCGCCAAAGCTCTCCGGGTTTAAAAGCGCTGAGTTCAATGCTTCCATGGGAGAAGCTGCGTCAGCTCAAATGGATCCGCAACAACAAATACAACCCGCGCAGCCAGAGCCAGAACTTCCTGCAGTTGATCCGGTGTATCAAGGCAGCGACAAACGCGGCGATGACCGCAAAGTTCAATATGACATGAGCGGCTTGTTCGGTGCCGCACCTGATCCGAATGCCGTCACCGCCCCTAGTGCCGTACAACAAATGCGTCTTCCTCCGGAGCCGCCACCGCCGCCTACTCCATTGCCGCCGGCAGTGAACTTCGATCCTAACTTGGTCAAAGGCGCGTACGCGAGACTTGTCGATCCACGCACCGGGTTGATCACGTTTGATTCTTTGTTGTTCTTCTTGTTTAGAGAATTCAGCCGTTTTGAAAAAAACAAAACGGGTCTCTCGTTCGCTATCTGCGAAATCGTGCTCATTCACAACAATCAAGTCGTTCCGTTGCCGGTGGAATTGTTGCCGGTCGTGGCTCAACGCATCAGCGCAGTTTGTAAGCCTCTAGACATGGCTGCATACATAAGCGGAAACGAGTTTGCAATGTTGCTGGATGGTGGCGAAAAGGCTGATGCAACAAAGTTTGCAAATGCCCTTCACCAGTCACTTTCAGAGACTCCGCTGACACCACAATTGCCGGCTAACTCCACTGTCGCCGCCATTGGTATTGCCACCATCCCTGGTACCTGCGATCATCCAGGAATTTTGGTCGCAGCGGCGCAGCAAGCTAAAGAGATGGCAAAAGACGTAACGCCATCGATCTTGTTGTTTCCCAACTAATCGATCTTGTTGATTCACGACAAATAAGTATCACGATTTTTAAAAGCACTACCTGTGCAAATTTGTCGGAGCTATTTCCGGAAACATCGGTTCTTTTTTGCCCAGGAATTTTGGCTTGCGTCGTGTTATTACATCGAACCAAGCCGCTTCTGAAGCCGCAATTTCGCGTATGTCATACCAGGATTGCCAGGCTCCGTACGAACGAATTGCAGCGTCAACCCCTACAACTTGAAGTCCAAGATTTTGTGCAAGAAAAATTGCGCGCGGCAAGTGATACCGTTGTGATACCAGTATCGCCTGTTTAACTCCGAAAATTTCGCGAGCGCGGTATAAGCTGTCGTAAGTTCGGAAACCTGCGAAATCGCAGGTGATGTCTGCTTCTGGTACACCGAGAGCGACAGCCGCTTTCTTCATCGCTATCGGTTCATTGTAGTTGAGGTAGCGATTGTCTCCGGTCATGAGAAGCTTAGTGACCTTGCCTTCTTTGTACAACGAAACCGCTGTTTCGATTCTGTCGTGAAACTCTCTAGAATTTATTCCAGCGCCGAAAACAATTGCCGCCGGCATCTCGGGCACGGCAGCTACGCTGGCGTAGATTCCATCTTTGTGGCTTTCAACTTCCTGATAAATCAAAAACATTGCCAGCGCCGGTGAAAGCACGATAAGCAGCATAATCAGAGACGCCTTCTTCCCGAATAGCTTTGCGCGCTTCGGCGTAACAGCCGCTGTTGGGCTATTCTCTGCCGGACTGCTTTCTGAAGTTAGCGTGCTGTCTTGACGTTCGTGCATTCAGTAGTCGATTGCCTGCCGGGCATTGCTCGTAATCCTGACCGGGCCTGAGATTAAGTTCAATTTCTACACCACTTAATCATAACACGAACAGTGCACCCAAGCGTCGCATCGGGAGTCTGCCGAAACTCTACGATCGGATGCGCAAGGCGCACAACAAGCGGAATTAACAGTTTTTACTTCTGCTTGGTCGCTGGTCCACATTGCTGCAGATTCTACGTTTTATCACCGAGTGACACGATGCCACTACGAGTGTGATTTTAGTGCTTTGGTTCCTGCTGCTGTTAATAAACCAACGGCTAGAAGCGTGCTGAACACCTGGCTAAACAGCGGTGAAAATGCGGCGACGGTAATCCATAATGCTCCGCAACCTGCTAGTTTCAACACGCCCTTTTGGCGACGATAGAGGCGCAACGCAGCCATTGCGTAGAGCACGAAACCGCCCGCAAATGTCAATCCAAGCAAGGTGACCAGTGCCACGGTCGAGATTGCGCCCGACAAGAACCACACGTTTGCGTCCTTCGACATTGATTCAACATTTGTACCATTCAGCCCAGCAAGTCGCATAGCTTTGTCGCTTGCGTTAACGGAGGAAGGCGACGCGGACTGCTTCTCACTGGGGACCAGCTGGTTGGTTTCACGGGCGCTCGTCGCGACTGCATTTGCATTTGTGTTGGTGAATCCAGATTTTTGGATCGAACTCTTATCGGCCAAATTGAACTTGGTTTGTACGTTTCGCGTTTTCGCCATGTCGACTGGTATCGACTGCGATGCCATTTTATTTGTGAATTTGCCGGCTGACTCGCTATTGCGT
The DNA here is from genome assembly GCA_021772095.1 of Candidatus Obscuribacter sp. GTDB lineage: Bacteria > Cyanobacteriota > Vampirovibrionia > Obscuribacterales > Obscuribacteraceae > JADYXR01. The sequence goes on from JADYXR010000174.1 coordinate 29,111, forward strand.
TCTGCTTTTCGGCGAGAGCTCGGCATCGGCTTAGTAGCAGCCGGAGCCGCATCGTAATCTATCATTCCTGCCGCTCCGCGCGCCGTATCGAAGCTGGACTTTGGTGATGGAGAGGACGGAGCTAATGCCATCAGTGGTGCTGCTCTCGGTGTCGGTGATTGGCGTTGTAGTTTGCTTTCGGCCATTGGCACCGCCTGTGATGATTCCGCGTCGGCGAAAGGATTGCCTCCGCCACCACCGACACGACTTTCATCGTCGCCTTGACGCGGTTCGTAGGCCAGCGATTTATACATGTTCCGGTCGAGACCGTTGTAGTCGTAGTCGGATTGTCGCTCCAAAACCACAGCACCTGAAATCGGCGAAACGACGCGATAGACCGTGGCTAACTGTTCGGCTTGCCCGGAGTCATTCGTTTTGACCAGGCGCTCAATTTCTTTTTTGACCCAGAGGTACGATAAGCGAAATGCCGCATGTTCATCTTTGAGAATTTGGCAATCCGGCTTCGTGATTGACTTAGTCAAATTGAGTGTGCTCAAACCTTGATTGTCTTTCTGCAGCTCAGCGACGATGTAGCTTGGTGGATTTGAATGTGTTGCTCTTGTCGCGAATCGAACCATATTCGGATCGCGCTGTGCCACTAACTGTAGTTTCTTCAAATCACCGGCGTTTAAGTTTCCACGCAACAGAAATCCTTGCTTCTGCGTGGGCGAACTCATCCGTGCATCGTTGGAAACCAGCGGAGCATCAGACGTTATGTGAATATTTTGCTGGCAATAAAAGTTTAGATTAGCGTCGATGATGTGAGGAAGTTCCATTTGGCTTTGACCGTCAGCAGTCATTTGCATCGGGGTAGTGATGCCAATTCGAATTTTCATTTCTTTGTTTGGCATCACGGGCGATGCCTTGAGATTTATATTTCCATCTTCTGTTTGGGTGATCAGCAGAGGATCTCTGTTGCGTGAAACGATCCAATCGTATGCGTTTTGTACCTGGCTGGTTGTATTGAAGGCGGCTTCTTCCGCTCTGCCGTTAATCCATAGTGTTGCGCGTGACACCACTGCTCCCTGTGGTAATGAAATGTTCATCTGCGCTTCTTTCGACGACGAAGTCTGATTTCTCAATGTGAAAGTCCAGTAGTATGACGCGGTCATCGTGGTCGGATCGGCGACGCCGGTGATTACCGAACGCGATGTGCTCAATCCAGCCACTGGCACAAGTGCTTGATCGGCTGGCGGATTGACCGGCGTCACTGGACTAGGAATCCTCGTCAGTGCCGAAGGTGTACTGACCGCAGGCGGAACAGTCGTTGTCAAATTAGGGTTGGTCGACGGATTAAAAAATGTCGAAAGTGGAGTCGTCATAGACACTCGACGTATTCTGGTGCGGTCAGCGCCAGCCGATGGCAATGCTTCGTTTTGCACTGCCCCTGGTGTCACGCTCGTGGCATCAGCAACCTTTGCAGTCGTCGGTGATGAATCGTGCAGTTTCGCATCGATAAAATTAGTAAGGAATAAACTGCCGGCAATTAAACCGGAAAACGCCGCACCGGCAATAAGTGCCTGACGAGTAGAACCTTCATTCGAAGACGAAGCCGCCGTCCGACGGTCGCCGCCGCCGTCTCCATCAAGAAGGAATTCCAATCGCTCGCGTGTAGCTGCTAAATCATGTTTTTCCGGCGCCATCGCTCAATACCTTCGTTTATTGGGTTTGATAGCTCCAGCATAGTTCGCCACAGTTCAGCCCAGCCATGAGCCCTGCCCTAGGATTTAGTCAGGGATTACCCTGGCAACGACAACCGCGCCGGGTCTTATGTTTCTATGTCAGGATTGTATTCGTCGACCGACAAATTGAACGTCCATGCAACGGCTTCATGCGCGGTGTTCATCGTTGGTGGCACTCTGATGTAATAAAAACGGTAAGTGCCATCCGGTTCCGGCGATGAGTTTTTTACCTTTACCATGACGAAATCCTCGTCAGGCAGAACTTTGCGAAACAGCTGTCCATAACGATCTTCGTGTTGCAGCTGCGCACCAGACTCATCAATATAACGCGCTTCACCGAAGCGTTCGATCATAACTCTTCGCACTTCAGTATTCGACTCTGCCTCAATCGACGCTACTGTAATAGTCGATGGAGACAAAACCACATCGGCAGGAACCGTGACGCTGTGCCAGGAATACAGTTTGAATCCATCCGTGTATTCAACCGCTGAATCGGTTTCGCAGTGCAGCCGCCCATCCTCATCCGTTCTTATATGAACGGGTTTTCCAATCAGAAAGCACAGGTTGTTTAAGAAAAGGTGCGGAACATTGTTCTTAAGAAGAACGGGCCACGCTTTTAAAATTCTATTTAAAGGCTCTTCGTAGAAATTTTCATCCAGAAAATCTAATGGAAACGAGTTTAGTGCCAACCATTCTTCTTTCGGAAACTGCCACTGGATGCCCATTATGCAGTCGCAAAAAACTTTGGCAAAATGTGCAGCCAGAATTTCAACCGACTCGTGATGGGTTAGTTGACTGTTTTGCGCGCTGAGAAAAAGTTTCTTCGGTAGAATCTGAATTAATTCATCTGGAAAGAGATCGATCAATTCAGCTTCCATAGTATTCTCACGCAACGTTCTGTCGAAAGATGCTACCTCAGCGCGTTCCACTTCAGTGCGCAACTCGGCAACGCTGTTGGGCCTTTCAACAATTTGTCTGCGCGAATTTTCTGATAGTGAATAAAGATGCAACATCTGCTGTCGATTAGGTCGCACCATTCGCCAGTTGCGCCACATGTCTACGGTAACTGCGCCGGGCGGAACATGATTCTGTGGTATATGCAGAATCGACCGCAGGACTGCGAATTGTCCACCACTGATCGAATCGCGCAGAGCCTTGTCGCACCTGAGAATATAGCTTTGATTATTGTGTGAATTTCGACCTGCACTTCCAGGAATCCACACCGAACTCGAGCCATCGCTGGCGATACCATGATCGTTTTTGCTGACGTGACCGACGAGCGAATCAAAAGCATTTTGCCAGAGAGTTCCAGAAAAAATTTCTCGGAGTTGCGATCGCCACTTTTCGTCACCGCACTTGATCAGCTGCATAACAACTAGTGCTACTGCCGCTTGCCACGGGCTTTCAACGTGAATGATCCGAGGATTAGGAAGATCGTTTGCGTGATAAAGATTGGTGATTGCGGTTTCAAGTGCTGGCCAGTTCAGCTCAGTATTGGGTTTATCATCAGCGAATAATGAATCGCGATAATTTACCAGCAAGTCTTGCTTGCGTTCGATGAGCTCTTGAATTTTGTCGTCGTAAAGTGTCATGGCTGCCGCGCGGTCACTTCCCTATTCTATGCTATCTTTTGGGTGGTCGCAAAGTGAGAAAAATAATGGGAATACCTAAACAAATCAAGCCAACCAAGCTGGGTGATTACCTTGAGGTGATGACGAAGGCGGTTTTTCAGGCGGGCGTGAGCTGGGCACAGATTGAAAATAAATGGGAATCGTATGGTCAAGCGTTCGAAAACTGGGACATCGAAAAGGTTGCTGCCTTCGATGAAAAGGACATTGAACGTTTGATGGAACATCCGGGTGTGATGCACAGCAAGAAAAAAATCTCGGGAACGATCAAGAACGCGCGCATGATAGTCGAATTGGATAAAGAGTTTAAGGGCTTTGAGAATTATCTTCGTTCAAAACCTGATTATGAGGATCTCCGTAAGGATTTAAAAAAACGCTTTTCATTTCTCGGAGAAATGAACGCATATTATTTCCTGTTTCGCGTCGGAGAGCCCGTGCCCGAATTTGAAGGCTGGGTTAAAACAATCGAGGGCGAGCATCCTCGTATGCGTGAGATGGTGGAAGCTCACAAGAAGCAATGAGCGCCAGGGAATTTTGGCACCGAATATGGTATCTCACTGCGTAATTAAATTACTGGATCGAGTGCCGATTGAATTGTCAAAACCGCTGGAGCGAGCATGGCAACCAATGTCACCGGAACGGGAAACAATGCAAATACAAGCGCGCGTCGAGCGCCGCTCGTGATCAACAGCAAGACCGCTCCGATTGCTAGCCAGACTAGCGAGCCGACGATCAACGCGATTCCTAGTGGTTCTTTGAACATTGGTTCGAAGTACTTGGGCGCGTAAAAAGAACTGACAGCGAACATAAAGATCGGAAAGCCAATCATTATTATCGTGCTGATGATCTTTCGCATCGTGAGCTCCTCAGGCGGTCATTCCATTATACTGCTAACCTTCAGTGCGCTGCGCGGAATTGTTTTCCAACGAACTGGGTATGATCATCTAGATTTAGAACTGTAGTTTATTCTAGGCGGAAAAATGAACAAGTCGTGGCAACAACTGATGGCGAAATCGCAAGAGCAACTGGCAAGCGGAAAGCTTGATGATGCGCAGAACAATGCGTTGCAGGCTCTGGCGATGTCGGAATCGTTGCCGCCGGACGATCGGCGTCAGGGGATGTCGCTGGAATTATTGACCGGAATTCTGTTCCGCAAGAAGCAGTATGGATTGAGCGAACCGTTTATGCGGCGATTATTGGAGATGTACAAACGGTGTCTGGGAGCGGAACATCTGGATACAGGAACGGTTTTCCATAACGTTGCATTGTTGTATCACGGTTGGGGAAAGCTTGAAGACGCTGATGCCTACTACCTTAAAGCGGTTAAGGTGAAATCCAAGCATTTGCCCGCTGAGCATCCTGATATGGTTGTGTTAACTGGAAATTATGCAGCGTTGCGAAGCGTGCTTGTGCCGTTGGAACAAGCCATGCGTCCGCGATTGCCGATTGAGGACGTCAGTAAAAACGACACCTTGAGTTTGACCGGACAATACAACGTCGCGTCGGTGCCTGACGGAGAGTTCGGGGTCACCACGAAAAAATAAATCCCGCGAAATTCGCGATCTCGTACCGCCGGGTCAGACTTTGTTGTGTGGGCGCGATTCTCTACTCCATTCGCTTCGACCCAGGAGCCGTCCGATCAAATAGTTTTGATTTTAGATGCATTGAATATTTCAATTGAAACGACTGCTTAAAAAACTGTTGACTCGAAAACTTCTGCGTTCATAATGGAAAGATAGTTTCACGAGAGCAATCCGATGATTACGTTCCAATACATGGAAAAAGCAACTTCTCTACGCGCCGTACCCGCAGTACCCGCGTGGAAGGAAGCCGCACGTAATCGTATAAAGAGGAAATAAATTTCCGACATTTGTATGCGCATCGTGTGAGCTTCCAATCAGGAAGCTCATTTTTTTTGTCTGAATAAACAATGGTGATGGTTATGAATCTGGCAGTTGAAGTAAATAATTTACGTAAGGTATACGAAGTGCACAAGCGCCGCGGGTTTTTTGCTCGTGAAAAAACTGAAGTGGTTTCGGTTGACTCGGTGAGTTTTACCGTACCCGAAGGACAAGCGCTCGCGTTTGTTGGACCTAATGGTGCCGGAAAATCTACGACCATTCGTATGCTCACCGGTATCCTCACACCTACAAGCGGAGACGCACGGGTCCTCGGTTTTACGCCGTGGAAGGATCGCTCTAAGATGGCTTTTCAAATCGGTGCAGTGTTCGGTCAAAGATCACAATTGTGGTATCACTTGCCGGCGGGCGACACGTTCGACCTGCTTGCGAAGATCTACAATCTCAATCCTGTCGAATACAGAAAGCGCCGAAATGAGCTTGTCGAGCGATTCGAACTCGGTCCATTGCTCGATGTTCCGGTTAGAAAATTGTCGCTCGGACAAAGAATGAGAGCCGAAGTTGCTGCGAGTCTTTTGCACAAACCAAGACTTCTCATGCTGGACGAACCGACTATCGGATTGGACATCAACGCGCGTCACCAATTGCGTGAATTGATTCGCGATTGGAATCGCAACGAAGGCTTGACCGTCTTTTTGACGAGTCACGACACCGGTGATATCGAGAGTGTTGCGGAGCGCGTGATCATCATAAATCACGGTCGGCTCATTCTCGATGATACCGTCGATAATCTCCGCAATCGCAAAGAGTTTGCAGGAATGAGTCTGGAAGATGCGCTCGCTCACATATATGGGTTAGAGCATGATGACAGTCTCGATGACGTTAAAAAGGAGGCTCTGATTGTATGAGCTTTTTGAAAAAATACTGGGCAATCGCCTGGATAGCCGGAAAGTCTAACCTCGCCTATGCGGGCGAAGTTGGCAGCCGTATGTTTTTTCTCACAGTCATTTTGTACATCTTCATGTGCTTGTGGAAAACAACATTCGCCAACGCAGGTGCCACGAATTTCGCGGGATACACACCCCGTGACATTATCTGGTACCTTGCCTTTGCGGAATGCATCATGATGTCGTCACCGCGAGTGACACCACTCATCGATGAAGATGTCAGAACCGGAAGCATCGCCGTGCAATTGGTACGACCACTGTCGTATCCGTTGTATCGGCTCGCCTCCAACTTTGGCGAACAAGTAGTCAAATTTGCCGTTACCGCCGTCGCCGCGTTTCTTATAGCCCTGTTATTTGCCGGCGTTCCGGAGAATTTTGTAACCGGATTTTTGTTCGCGCTTCTGGTCTTGCCATTTGCATTTGTTCTCGACTTTCTTGGATATCTCCTTGTCGGGCTCTGTGCATTTTGGTTTGAAGACACCACGGGTCTGGCATTGATCTATTCTCGATTAACCATGATAGCCGGCGGCATGCTCCTGCCATTGGAGCTGTTTCCGGAACAATTCCAGGTCGTACTGCGCTCCTTACCGTTCGCCTATATCGTTAACGGTCCGGCTCGTTTGTTTGTCCACCCTGATGCGGAAGCACTGGGTATGGTGCTAGTCAATCAAATCGTTTGGATCGCCATTCTCGGACTTGCAGCCGCAGCTGTATTTAAAAAAGCACTAAATCGCATCGCACTAAACGGAGGCTAAACATGTTTGATAAACTCAAAAACTATCTCGCTCTAGCCGCCGCTTATGTGCGTTTCAACGTGAAGTCGCAACTCGAATATCGCACGGCGTTCATCTCGCAAGCCGTTGCCATGTTCATTAACGACTGCGCCTGGCTCGCTTATTTCATCATGCTATTCGATCGCTTTCCAATCGTTCGCGGTTGGCATGCACCTGATGTGGCGACACTATGGGCGGTGACCGCCGCCGGTTTCGGAATCGGTCACTGTTTGTTTGGAAATTCGCTTGCCCTGGCGCGAATAATCACTAACGGCGAACTCGACACCTGGTTGTTGTACCCTCGCGCGCTATTGCCCCATGTGGTTCTTGGCAGAATGAACGCCAGTTCGTTTGGCGACGCAGTTTTCGGCTATGTCGTTTACTTTCTGATCGTTCGACCTGACTTGCCGCATATGGTGTTATTCACATCGTTGACCTTCAGCGTCGCTTTGTTATTTCTCGGTTTCAGCGTTCTCACAGGAAGCCTCAGCTTCTATGTTGGAAACGGCGAAAGCTTGAGCGAAGGCTGGCGCAATGCGCTTATCGCGTTCAGTACTTATCCGACCGAGTTGTTCGATGGCAAAGTAAAATTGCTGTTGTTCACACTGATTCCGGCGGCATTTGTCAGCGGATTTCCGGTCGAAGCACTCCAGAAGATGTCGCTCTTGCACGCGGCATACAGTCTTGGTGGTGCACTGACTATGGTGACTGTGGCTGTCTTTGTTTTTCACCACGGTTTAAAACGCTATGAGTCGGGCAATATGGTTGCCCTCAGGGGGTAACGTCAGGTAGCGGTTCTCGGAAGAGGACCGCTACTTTGTGCAGAATCATAGACAGCCGTTTCGCTGCGCAGTTATGTCGCTATTGCGTAATCACAGACCGTAGTGAAATCTGCTATTTAGATTATTTCGTGGCGACTGCCAATCTTTTGCCAAGGTACTTGGCTGTCCGGCTCTTTGGCTCTTTTGCCACGGCCGACGGTGTGCCGCAGGTGACGATGCGCCCGCCGTCGTTGCCGGCGCCGGGGCCCAGGTCGATCACCCAGTCCGCCCGGGCGATGACGTCCATGTCGTGCTCCACGACTATCACTGTGTTCCCGGCGTCGACCAGGGCGTGCAGCATGGTCGTGAGTTTGTCGACATCTGATGGGTGCAGACCGGTGGTTGGTTCATCCAACAAATAAAGTGTGCTGCCGGACTGAACTCGTTGCAGTTCGTTTGCCAATTTGATTCGCTGCGCTTCTCCGCCCGATAGTTCAGTGGCGGGCTGACCAAGTTTAATATATCCGAGCCCGACCTCTTTCAATGTTTTCAGTGCTCGCGCCACCGCCGGTAGTTCATCAAAGAATTCGCTCGCTGCATCGACTGTCATGTCCAAAACTTGAGCAATATTCAAATCGCGATAGGTGACGGCGAGCGTTTCATTGTTATATCTGGTGCCGTGACATGATGCGCATGGTGTGTAAACGCTTGGCAGAAACAGAAGCTCGACCGAAACAAAACCTTCGCCATCGCAGGTGGTGCATCTGCCGCCTGTTACGTTGAATGAAAATCGTCCGGCGTTGAATCCGCGCTTCTTCGCTTCTGAAGTCGACGCGAACTTCTTTCTGATGTGGTCGAACAAACCAGTGTATGTGGCGAGGTTCGATCGCGGAGTCCGGCCAATCGGCTTTTGATCGACACAAACAAGTCGTTTGATATTCTCTGCTCCGGTAAGCGAAACGAGATTGTTTCCTGCTTCGAGATCGATTTCTTCTTCTTCGTCTTGCTCTTCGTCTTCTTCCGCTTCCTCATCATCACTCACGCCCAGGCGCTGGCTGAGTGCATCTACTAAGACTTGACTGACAAGAGTCGATTTCCCGGAGCCGGATACTCCTGTTACTACAGTGAGAGTTCCGAGTGGAAATTCCACGTCGAGATTTTTTAAATTATGTCGATTGACACCAGTCAGTTGCATCCAATTGACCGGTTTCCGCACTGACGATTTAAGTTCACTCTTTGTTTGTTTTTTGAACAAATGCAGGCGTGTAATTGAGCGTTCAACATCGGCAAGACCAGCTACTGGTCCGCTGTATAGAAGTTCGCCGCCACCGTCCCCGGCATCGGGACCCATATCAACAATCCAGTCGGCCTGTCTGACGATATCCATTTCATGCTCGACAACGAATAGCGAATTGCCGGAGTCTTTTAGTTGAGTAAGCATGGCGAACAGCGCCTCTGCATCGGCTGGATGTAAACCTGCCGATGGTTCGTCGAGAACATAAACTACGCCGAACAGCCCGGAGCGCAACTGAGTTGTTAGTCGTAAACGTTGCAATTCGCCGGCAGATAAAGTGGGAGTGGAACGATCCATCGACAAGTAATCCAATCCTAAAGTGCTCAACAGTTTGATCCGCGCAAGAAGATCTCCTGCAATCAGTTGTGCAACCTCGGCGTTCGAAGCTGTCTTATCGCTTGTGCCTGACTTCACGATGGAATCGAGCGCGTCGGAAAGTATCTTGGCCAGCTCGATCAAAGGCATCCGTGAAACATCAGCGATATCGTATCCGGCGAAACGAACCGCCAGCGATTGCGGTTTCAAACGCTTGCCATTACATATGGTGCAATGCGAAACATCCATAAAACTGGCTGCGCGCTTTCTGAGCGTGGCACTGTTGGTGGTGCTGAAAGTGTGACGAACATAACTGGCCGCGCTCATGTACGTGCCTTTGTAAGGACGCTGGATTCGATGCGCCTCGCGCTCGGCATGAACGGTGACGATTGGCTTCTCTTCGGTGAAAAGAATCCACTGCCGATCCTTTTCCGCGAGATCTTTCCAGGGTTTGTCAACATCGTATCCGAGCACTGAAAGTATGTCGCGATAATTTTTTCCCTGCCAAGCCCCAGGCCATGCCGCAATCGCTTTCTCGCGAATCGTCAATGTCGGATCCGGAACAAGTGAGCCCTCGCTGACTGTGTGGACGACACCCATTCCATGGCATGCCTCGCACGCGCCCACTAAAGTGTTTGGTGAGAACGCATCCGAATCGAGTCTTGATGCGCCTTTGAGATATACACCCGCTCGCGAAAAAAGCATGCGCAGTGAGTTGGATAACGTTGTTATGGTGCCGACAGAAGATCTCGCGGTAGGCTCACCACGGCGCTGCTGCAATGCCACCGCAGGAGGAAGACCTCCGATTTCCGCCACTTTCGGCGCGGGTAGTTGTGAGATCAATCGCCTCGCATATGGTGCGACCGATTCAAAATAACGTCTTTGTGCTTCGGCGTAAATCGTTCCAAATGCCAGAGAAGATTTGCCTGACCCTGAGACACCAGTGAAGACGACGAACGAATCGCGAGGAATATCGACGTCGACGTTCCTCAAGTTGTGTTGCTGTGCCCCTCGAACCTGCACGAAGCCCTGATTTTCGGCTGAATTCTTTGGTAAAGGTTTCATCGCGAAATCATACCAAAAAAGCTACCGCTTTTGGCAGTAGCTCTTGTGGAGAGGTTTGAGATCAGTCAATTAAGCAGGATGGCTGTTTCAAAAGACTCTTCAGTAGCTGGTCAGCTTCGGTCGCCGATTAGTCGAAACTAAGTGCTCGTTTAAAACGACTCTTCAAATCGCTATAGATAAACGATGCGCCTGGCGCTTGTTCTGGTCTTCCAGCAGCCGAGGCAACCGAGTAAACCGACGACGTCAGGTTGACAAAAAATGGGTGGAAACCATAGCCCATCATTTCGTCATAAGCTTGTTTTGCGGTCCAACCTTCTTGGTTGACGCGATAGACAGCAACCATGGTTCCGGTTCTGTCTTGACCTTGATGGCAATGTACAAAAACGGGTTGATTAGCTGGTTCATTCACTACGGCAAGAAACTTTTCGATTTGATCCGCTGTGGCGGATTTGAAATGACTCATGGGCATCGAGACATATTTCATGTCGTTTGCCTCGACGAGCCGCTTTTCTTCAAAAGTGTGTTTGCCTTCATTCATCAGGTTGACGACTGTTTTGATACCGGAAGTTTTCAGTGCGTTGATGCCGTTAACACCGGGCAATCCGCCTCTGATCAAAGTTGGCGAAACAACTCCGAAGTTCGGCACGTTAGTGCGCAGAGTTTCTTCGTAAGAGAAAGTAGGGACTAATGGAGCTTGTTGAGCGGATGCCGGTAGAGCAGAGATACTACCAGTGAGCAAAAGAGCGAGTAACAGTGCTTGTGCGCGTTTGAGAGTCAATCGCGATCCTCCGAGAAAAATGACAGCAACTTCAATTAGGTTAACAGACGCCGCGGCACTGTGACTGTTCCGGAGCGCTATATATTTCTTTTTGTTTTCTATATCTGTCATTTCTCTGTCAACACGGCAATCTGGAAACGCCCATTCTTGGCACTTCTTGCACATTTTCGCAAGTTTCAGGAGCTCCTCCGGCTACAGATCAATTGAATTACGAAAGATCGTTTGGGGCAAAACGATTTTATCAAAAGCATCTCGGCATGCTTCTTTCGCTGGAGTGTGTTTGTCGCCGCACTGGGTTTATTCAGGCGATGTACCAAACGATCACCTTTGTGATCGTTCACCTGCACCCCGCTCCGGCCTGGCTTTCACAAAAAGGTGCTATGAATTTTTCATCAATTTCAACTCAAGAATCGCCGTGCGGGGAGATTCACGTGAACAGCCCTCAATCGAAAACCCCTGTTTCCATCAGGAAAAAAACGTTGTTCCAAAACATGATGTCGCTGTTGGTCGTGATTTTTCTATCCGTGACATTGTCGAGCTGCACGGCGTTTAAAGCATCCGACAAGCTGAGCTGGGGCGCGATTCCCAGTGAACGTGGAGTCCTTGCGTTAAAAAAAGCAGGGTTTAAATCAATAATAAATTTTCGAACGAACTCCAATAAAGGCAGAGCCAAATACGCCAGGTCGCTGGGAATGAACTTCTTCAATATTCCTACCGGCGTTTTCAAAACACCGGAAGAAGCATACTTTGTTCTTTCGAGTGTGGCGAAAGCGCTGCAAGGGTTTACAGCTTTTTCATTCGATAATTCAGAGACCGCATCACATGTGATACCAGTGCCGAAGGTAACAAAACTGAATAGGTTTCAGCACGAAAAGTCGCCTCCTCTAATATGGACTCCAAGCCGTCATGGCGGATACTTTGAACTGACCGGGCGAATTAATGGTTTATTTTCAGAAGATGAATTAAGTAGATACGGCGGACAAATGCGGGACGGAATCGCTGTATCCAGGAAGACTACTCGCGGCTAATTTAACTGCTTCCCGAATCGACTATAATCTCATTCGTAGCAATAGGCGTCTCTCGGGAGCTCATTTTATGATTCCAGACAAAGCAACCATTACTGTAGAAGAAGGCAAAACCGATAGCGGCATCTTCTATAGAAAGACATTTACCAGCATCTCTCACGACACTTTGGTCCTGGTGATGGGGTATGGTGGCAGCCTGCGAATATGGCCGACCACCTTTGTCGAGCGGCTTGCCGAACTGTACAACGTCATCACATACGATAACCGCGGCACCGGACTTAGTATCATTCCGCAGCAAGCGGAAGATTATACGATTAAAGCGATGGCTGATGATCTCCGCGAAGTCACGAAATCGCTTAAGATAACCAAGCACCATCTTCTCGGATACTCGATGGGAAGCTGCATCGCGTTGCAGTACGCCTTCGAACATTCCGATATAGTGTCCTCTTTAGTACTAATGTGCGGTACTGCTGGTGGTGCTGAATACGTGAAGCCCGCGAAGGAAATTTCAACCGCTCTGGCGAATCCTCAAGGCAAAACGCTCTGGGATATTTATATGTACACCTGGCAATTGATGTACTCACCCGAACATTTCGAGCGCTGCCAGCCTGCGTTTAAATCCATTTACGAGATGTCTAAGGACCTTCCCACTCGACCACTGGCGTTGCTGGGACACTCGAATGCGTTTCGCGGTTTTGATGGCAGCACATATCTGGGTGCACTTAAAATGCCGACGACAATCATTGCTGGTCGCGACGATCGTTTGATGCCATATTTGAACTCCGAAAACCTGTCGTCGAAAATCTCCGGAGCGCGGCTGGTACTGGTGGATGACTGCGAGCACGCTCCGCATATTCAATGTGAGGAACTTGTGATCGATGAAATCAAACGGACTTGTTCTGTTTTGAATTGAACTTTTTGTTGCTGCTTAAACTGGTGTTCAACAGACCGATGAGTTTTCTTCAGGCTGTTCGCGACTTTCTGCTTAACGGCTAAGAGTCGCCATCGACCTAAATATATCGGAGAAAACGATCTTCCTCCGCAGTCGGTAATGATGTAGGATTGTGAGAACGCCGATGATGATTTCCAATGGTCGATCTTTGTCCCAATTGCAAACAGCCAAAAGCCGGTGGAAAGTCCGGTTCGCTGACGCAATGGATTTTTATTTGTCATTGCGATTCACTGAAAAACGATGACAGTGACAGCGCGACCGACTCTTACAAATTTCAAATTTGTCGATCATGCAAGAAGAGAGTCAATACCGGTCGGGAAGGTTCACTCACGCAGTTTGTTTTCCGGTCCGATAGTTGTCGCTGTGAATTTCCCGAACTCGTCGATGTTGCCGTTGCGCGAACGGCGGATGCGGAGACTTCGCCGAAAGGTGATACCAGACCGTATCTTGATACCATAGATGATATTGAAGGAATCGAACTTTCATCCGAGTCGTTTCCCACAAACAGATTCAAGCCCATTCGCGAAATCGGCAGAGGCGCGTCCGGCGCCGTATACCTGTGCATCGACAGACTTTTGGGCAACAATGTCGCAGTCAAGACCTTGCATTATCTGGCGGCTGATCAGCTTCTCGGATTTCAGCAAGAAGCGCGCGCGATAAGCAGACTTTCGCATCCCAACATCGTCAAAATTCTTGATTTTGGTGCTACCGAAGCGGGCACACCGTATATGGTGCTGGAATATATCGACGGAGTCGATTTGGAAACTCTGGTTTCGCAATCCGGAGGTCTTGATTTAAACAACGTCCTGGAAGTCATGCTGAAGGTTTGCGACGCGCTGGCTTATTCGCACCTCAAGGAAATTTATCATCGAGATTTAAAACCCAGTAACATTTTGATTGAACAAACTGAACTGGGGCTTAATGCGAAACTCGTAGATTTCGGCGTCGCTCGGATAAAGTTCGAAACGCTGGAACCCACTATCTGTCAAGGCACCACTGTGATTGGCACGCCCGCTTACATGTCGCCGGATCAAATGCGCGGTATCAGTTACGACCAGAGATCCGAATTGTATTCGCTCGGTTGTATTTTGTTCGAGCTTCTGGCGGGACGCCAAATTTACAGTGCTGAAACTGCAATGGAAATGATGTCATTGCACGCCAGTGCTCCAATTCCGAGTTTGAGCGAAGTCAGGGAAGATGTTGCGTACCCAGGAGCTTTAGACAAAATTTTAGCGCGTTGTCTGGCGAAACTTCCCGAAGATCGATACCAGAGTGTGCATGCTCTGAAGAATGATTTGGCTCATGTTCTGGAAACAGAACTGTATGAGAACAAAACTGTTCCAGTCAATTGGAATTTTGCTGCGGAAGAAGAGCGCGGTCCGCGCATCGACTATCGCAAACTTTCGGAAGATTTGTCCGGTCAGTCATCGAAAAAAAGTAAAATCGTCATCTTTGCTATTACCGCAGCTGTGATTCTAATCGGCACCTCCGCGGCTTATTTGACGTTAAACCCGAATCAACATCGAGGCGACGTTTACGCTCCTCCGTCCGCCAATACTCCAGTTCCGAAGCCCCCCTCCCGGCGAACTGTACGATACGTTGCTGGAAACCAAATTCAACATCAACGAGTTCAACGGCAAAAAGTGGCTGTTTAACATGGGAGAAATCAATGACAAATCTGTTGATGAAATTCTGAGATCTAAACATTCGAATCGTCTCTGGATTGACCAGGGAAGCTTGTCTCCTGAGGCGTTGATGAGATTGAAACCTGTGAAAGTAGTATCTTTCGCATTCATTAACATGCCCATTTCTGACGCCCACCTTGATGTTTTGGCACAACTTAAAACACTGACATTGCTGCGATTGTTTGAGAATCCATCTCTGGATGATGAGAGTCTGCGCCATATTCGTCAGATGGAAAATCTTACGGAGCTGATGATTAGAAACTCGCAAGTCACCGACAATGGTGTCAAACATCTGGCGGGAATGAACAATCTTGAAATTCTCTCTCTCGATCGATGCACGAAAGTTTCCGATAAAAGCCTTGATGTCATCGAAGGTTTAGCCGGTTTGAAGAGGATTAGTTTGGCAGGGACAAAAATTAGCAAGCCCGGAATTTTGCGAATCGCCAAAATGAAAAATCTGCATACTATCAGTTTGGCCAAACTACCTGTCGATTCAGACTGTATTACTGCGCTGCTTAAGATGCCGCTTAAAAATCTATCCTTGCGTTTCACTTCTTTGAATAGTGCGGATCTCATGCGTTTATGCAAGCTTAAAAGTTTAAAGCAATTAGACGTTAGAAACTGTTCTGCTCTCACAAAAAAGGAAGAAAGACAGTTTATCGCTTATCGTCAATCGCTCAATTTGCCACCGTGTCGAGTTATTCGAGAGCGAAGAGTGGGCGTGGAGAGCTTTGGCGAGATTTTCTACGAAACCTTAGACGATGAACATATGTGGGTCGATTGATCATTTTATAATAGCTCCGTTACACAGATTTCGGAGCCACGAGTCGATCGTGGAATTTATGAAAGTCGATACTTCCTCCATAATTATTTTCACTGACGGCGCCTGTACAGGCAATCCTGGTCCGGGCGGCTGGGCGGGAATCGTGGCGATGCCTGACGGAAGGATTCATGAGGTCGGCGGCTACAATCCGCAGACGACCAACAACCGGATGGAGATGGTTTCGGCGATTCGTGCGCTGGGAATTCTCGAGCCACCGCTGTCGTGCGATGTGATTTTGTACACTGACTCGACGTATTTGATCCGTGGTATCACACAGTGGGTTTTCGGTTGGCGCACCCGCGGTTGGAAAAGCGCTGAAGGCAAAGACGTTGCTAATCGCGATCTTTGGGAAGAACTGCTGCGGCAAATCGGGCGCCTGAAGCCCACTACGGTGAATTGGAAATATGTTAGAGGGCATTCCGGATATCCTGGAAACGAGCGGTGTGATCAGATCGCTGTTTCGTACGCTAAAGGAAAACCTGAACCTTTGTACGTCGGAGCTACTGACGGATATTTTGTCGATTTGAACGAATTACCTGCCGAAGATTCCTTGCCCGATATGAAACCCAAGGGTTCGAGCGGTTCTTCGAAGGGTGGTTCCGGAAAAAGTGGCGGTGGTCCGGTAACTTATTTGAGTTACTTCAATGGCGTAGTGACGCGCCACACCACGTGGGCGGAGTGTGAGCGCCTGGTCAAAGGACGAAACGCGAAATTTAAAAAAGCAAAATCGCGCGATGAAGAAAGAGAGATTCTCAGTTCCTGGGGACTGGATCCTCAAATGGCGATTGACTAATTTCGGTTCGGCTCTTCGGTAGTCCGTGCGTTCGTCGATTTAAACTTTCGATATTGAGATTCGAAGATACTGAACTCTAGAGTGTTTGGGAAAAACCACATTCCCCTCGCCGGCGCCCACCTATATATTCAAATTGCGCGGCGGTTTACCGATCCTTCTCTCTGGTAGGCAAAACATGGTCGAAACTTTTCCATCATCGCGGGAACTAGATCCCGCTGAAGACGCGCGCACAGTTAAACCAAGCGACGCATCGAAAGTCGATGAACAACAATCGAGTAGCGACGAATTAAATCGCTCACTGTTGTCGGAGTTCTGGCAATCAATGCCATCTGCGAAGTCGGGTGAACCTAAGTTAGTTGCACAAAGATCAGAACTGGCTCAAGTCGCGAACGCATCGTCTGATACGCCGGAACCGCCGCCGCCAGGCGGAAATCCCGTTGTGGTGCCGCGTGTCGGACAAGATCGCGCGCCTTTGCCACCCAGAAACGATTCGCTTGCAGACGTAATTAGCGGGCAAAAAGAACCTAAAATCGAATCGCTGTTAATCAACGGCAAGCAGGTTAAGGTCAAGTCGGTGGAGACCGGCGCCGATCGATCGCGCATTATTGTTTTGAACGAAGACTATGGCGTCAATCCAGCCGGTACCAAAATCACTTTCTTTGACACGCCGATTTTTCCTCAGGGAAAACGCAGTCAGCATGGCAATCTACTGGCTCTAGCTGAGCTGCCGAACGGCAGCAAAGTGTTCACCAAGGTTGGTGGCAATGTCGTTTATGATCTCGCCACTCCGATTGATGTGGATAAAAATGGTGGTGCGAAAAGCAAATTCTTCGAAGAGCTACCAAACGGCACGCAATTATGGCGCACCACGGACGGTACCATGATTGAGAAGCATGCAACAGATAGCCTCTCCACGCCTAAGGGGAAAATCGAGCGAATCGAATTGAACAAGAGTGGAAAATTGCAGTACACGACCCAGGATTCAAAAACGTTTACGATTGAACAACAAGGCGGGAAGCTATTAGTTACTGACTTGGTCGGCGACAAGGCAGTTGGTCAAACTAAACTGGACAGCCTGAAAGAGGGTTTTGATCCGCCTTATAATCATCCATTTTACGGACCGGTTTTGAGCCGAACTCGAGAGCCTGGTGCGATTAAACTCGACCTCGGAAATCGCGGTGAGTGTTCAATTTACCTTGAACCACAAGACTATGACGGTAAGCGAAAAATGCTCAGTGTGATTAGCGATCCGAAAGACTCCAGTTCGCAGATATATTTGAACGATGGCAGCGTCGTTCACACCCGTCTGGGAAACAAGGACCGTGACTGGATCAAGACGGAAGCAAAGACCGATGGAACGCAAACCGTTTTCTACAAAAATGGCGATTCAACAACCAGGTATCCGAGTGGTGATCGAACGGAAAGATACAAAGACGGGCTCGCCACGTCGCTAGAGGGCAAAGTTGTAGAAGTTCAGCGCAGCAAGGACAAAAATACTTATGTCCTCGCCGATGGTGGCAAAGTCGAAATGAAACTGAAGGGTCTCGATCCGCTCATCAAGACAACCAAGGACGGAACGCCGCAAATCATGAGGGAAGATTCGATCAAGGAACACTTCGATATCCCGCAGCCGACTGCGTATGGAAACATCAAGACGCTGGAAACCAAGAACACAGGCGAGACGACTTATTGGTTAGCGGACCAGAAGGAATATGCGAAGATCACGTTGTTGGGCGCTCCTCGCAACGATTTCAAAGGTTACGTAACGTACCCCGATGGAACCAACAGAATGGTTCACGCCAGTGGTAAAGTTTTGCCGACCATGACGCTGAGCGAGAATCAAGCGAAGGGAATAATTACGGGCGAACTTAAGCCCTCCATGATTCCTAATCTGAGCCGTCTGGATTATCATCTTTTGTTTAGCAAGCAGCCTCCGGCGCCAAGTGAGCTGATTCCGGATGTGTTAGACATGTTCAAGCGCTAGTATCAACGGAGCTCATCGACCGTATGTATGAAACGTCTTTCGACGACGCGCTTCGTTCCTTAACGAGCACATCGCTGATTTCCCGAGCTTTTCTCCGGAAGAGGTTGGCATTTTGATCGACATGCATTTGTCGTTTTTGAAGCGGAGTGATATGTTTCACACCTGGGAAGCAATCATGAATTAACGAGCGCTATCGCCACCATCAGTGGAGGCGTCGTTGGCACCAAATGTGTTTCATTTTTCTTTCTGGCACTAGCTATGGGATAAGTGTTGATTGGCACTGGAAGTCCGAATTAGGTCGTCTGTTTACTTCGAACTCCGCGCTAGTACTGCGCGTGGTGCATGAAACTATATAAATTGGCAACAATCTTCTATATCGTTTAAAATCAAGCTGTCCCTGATTGGTGTCTAAATGACCTCTATGTCCAATAGAATCAGCAAATTACTACTGTCAGCTTATCTTCCAATTGCGATTACAGGTCTATCTGTAAGCACTGGCGCGTCTGCGATCGCGAACACTCCGGCTCAGGGGGTTCCAACAGCGACTGGACCAGCGCAATTTGCACCAGCACAAAACGCGCCACCACAAATTGCGCCTGCACGAATTGTTCCAGCACAAGCTGTTCCTGTTCGCACCGCTCCGATGCAAGCGGCTTCACAACAAACCGCTCCAGGACAAGCTGGCTCTGCTCGCACTGTTCCACTTTATGCTAATCCACCACAAACTGCGCCAATGCAAGCCGTTCCAGCACAAGCTCCTCCAGGTAGAGCTGTGCCGGCCGCAAACAGTTTAAACAGACCAGTTGGTGCTAGGACAATGCCCGCGGCGCCCTCGAAGTCCGCTGTTCCTGTATCTGACGCTGAATGGGCGAAACTGCAGAAGGCTGGCACAGAAGCCATCGACAGCGGACGATACGGTGAAGCAGAACGAATTCTAAAACAGGCTGTAATCAAATCGGTTGTATTTGGCGAAGGAGATCTGCGCTACGCCAAGAGTTTGGATGAATTGGGTCGGCTCTACACCATAAGAGCACGCTTCGGTGAGGCAGAACCACTTCTCGAAGAAGCGCTTCGTGCCAAGGATCTAACGTTGAATCGCGAGACCGGGGAAATTGTTCCGGCGCTCGGATCTATGGTTGGTTTTTACTTAGACCATGGCACCGAGGCTAAGGCTGCTCCTCTTGCTGAAAAGCTTCTTGAGTTCGTGACTGGCAGATTAGACGATTATAGAAACGCGACGCAAGGTCCGGTCACTCTGAAGAAGGGGCAACCCCTGACTGGCTGGGCGGGACGCGCGGCGCCAACTATGTTGAATCCGGTAATCGAGTGGGCAATCACTTGCGATGCAATTGGCAATTCTTTTAAAGCGCATGGCAATTTCGATATGGCCGACAAGCTATTCAAAGCCGCTCTGGATGTGAAGGAAACGGTTTTGGGAAAAGAGCATCTTTCGCTCGCTAACAGTTTTGATAACATCGCGACCATCGCAATGCAAAAGAACGATGATAGTGAGGCTGAAAACTTCTTCCGCTATGCCCTGGAGCACACCGAGCGGATTATCCCGGATGAACGCTCCGCTGTTTTTAGCCGCATGGACAAATTAGCCAAAGTTTTGGTCAAAGAAAAGAAGTACGAAGAAGCAGAAGGCATCTATCGTAAGGGACTCGAACTTTGGAAAACGCCTTCGCGAAATGGAAGCGAGGCGAGAGCGAACTTTGCGCTCGGAAATTTGTTTGTGCTTGAGAAGAAATACGATGAGGCGCTTCCAGTGCTGCAAACAGCACTGCGACTTGCTGAAGAATATTACGGACCAAATTCAATTTCATTGTTGCCGTACTTGCAGCGCAATGCCGACCTCGCTTATTACATGGGTCAGAATGAGCAGCGAGTTGAACTGAAGTCACGAGCTGATACCATCAGCGGTGTCACATCCCAACCGTTTCAGTAAGCTAAAGAAAATAAGCAACTCGGCGTCAGTCCGCGTTCTCTGGCTGTGGGTGCACTTTCGCGTGCTCAGAAGTCGATTTTCTCGCCAGGTCAGGATGCGAGAAGATGTACTGAATAATAGCCACCTTTCTCGCGGCAAATGCGGTTGCTGTTTGATCGACGCTATCTTTCAGCGAGGAATTGATTGGCGAATAGATGAATCCGGCTTGGTCATACGGGCATTTCTTGAGCAACCCGACACGCTCGAAGTGATTGAGTGCGTTCTCAACGGCGTCGGGCGACGTGTACAACGCGGCTGCTAACTCGTGACTCCCCAGCGAATCCGTTCGTGCGCGCGCATAGAGCAAGAGTTCCAGTTGCCAAACTGATTCAATGTTGTCTTTAATAAACTTTTCTACGGTTGGCGATAGCATTTCAGTCGAAGCCCACTCACTGCCTGACCTGAGGTGGTTTATCGATCAAGCTGATTTCAGTGTACTAAAGGAAAATTTCAAATAGATTTCGGCAAACGAAGGCTGAATGGTCGGTGAAGGGTAGCGGTTGAGCATTTGATTCGGGAGGCGTTTCCCGGGCACTGGGCACATCCGAAGCGGCGTCGGCTATATCAACATACCGGCAACCATCGGCAACATGACTTAACCTCCAAAATGCTTATGAGACAAGCGTTTTAAGCAAGTTTTGCCAAACGGCCTTTTCCCAAACAAATCGTGGAGGCAGCCGAGGCCCAGAGTAAGAACCCCGCAGAGTTGGGCACGGCAATTCTAACTAAGTTTGCCGACATCGATTAGAATGACTGTGCTGGTCGAAAGTTGGTTTAGCGGAGAGCGTCATGTTTCGAATCAAAACTCTGGTATTCCTGATTGCATTGCTCAGTCTCGTACCTGGAAAAGGGCTTGCCTACGGGGTTACGATTAAATCTGCCCACGGGATTAGCATGGACGGCCGCATGCAGGACTTTGAAGGTAGCGTGCTTGATGCAGTCGCCGCAGCTGCTAAGGGTTTGCCGATACCGCCGGATAGCCGGTTTGAGCTCGTGGTCGGAGCGGATGGCAAAGCGAAGTCTGCTGTGTTTCTCAACACGACCGCCGGAGAGTCAGTCACTAAGGGCTTAATCGAGAAGCTCGAGGCTCAAACATATGGCACGCTCCCCGGTTTGGATGGCGACGGCACTTTGGCGTTGTCCTTCACATTCGCTGAGATCAATTCTCCGCCGTTCAAGCGCAATAGCATCAAAATTTCCGGTGGCGGTGGTGCCCGTATCACCGGCGGGATGACGATTTCTGGCGGGGATGGCGACAGTGCACCATTCTCGGCACGCGGGTTTGAAAATCAAAGGCAAGCTTTGGATGCGCAAAAGTTGTCGACTGCACAAGAAAAAGAAGACAACGTACGGGCAAATCTGAGATTAGCTAGAACCGCTCTGGGCCCGAATCTCGATGGCACCTCGACAATATCGGCAGCTGCCGTAAGGATCGCCTCGCAGCCCGAGCAGCGAGCCAACGCTGAGAAGTGTTATCTTGCCGCAGTCAAAACACTCGATACAATGCCCGTGGATGCTCGAGGTCGGCTGGTTACCGATTTTGCCACGCTCTCTTCGCGTTTGGTACTGGCTAATATGACTGATACCGCCGATAGTGCGATTCGTAAAGCAATCGAAATTGAAGAAAGCACCAACAAAGGTGCCAATCAATTTAGTCCTCGAATCATCGATAAGGCAGTAACCAGGGTTGTCCAGCAGTATCGCGGCAGCAAGCAGTATCAAAAAGCGATATCGCTGTTGCAATATCGAATCGACAAATTCAAATCTGCAGCGACAATCGATCCAAATTCGGTGAGCAGATTTCAAAATGATTTGAACATGCTGACCGCTTTGAGTTCCGGAAAGGCGAGACCTTCAAGCCCCGCCCCGAGCGTATCGCAAGATTCGCTTGATGACATTTCGAAAAAGTTTGGACAAAAATCAATTGAATACCGTTTTGCTGTGATGAAGCGAGTCAAGGAACTCAAAGATGCCGGCAAGACAGCTGAGGCGATGGACTTGATGAATACGCTCAAGTTCTAAGTCGAAGTTCTGTTTTAACGCTCAAGTCCTATACGACAGTTCCAACTGATTCGGAACTTGCGTTTTTGACCGTGCGACTGATTCCAAAACGCTCTTTGTGCCGCTCGGCATGGCAGTCATCTTCGCGATGTTGTTTTCTTATTTCTTGTCGCGAACTCTGGTGCCGGTAAGTGTCAGTTTCTTTTGAAGGGACACGAAGCCACGAAAAGATTCAGCGCTCCGAGTTATTTGTCATTCAATTCGATAACTACGCGGAAGCGCGCCTTACCGCTCATCATGTGTTGATACGCTTCGTACGCTTTATCGAACGCAAAGGTTTCAACCATTGGTCGAATTCCAGTGAGAGCGCAAAAATTCATGCACTCTTCTGAATCTCGCGCGGTGCCGCTTGGCCAGCCGACAAGAGAACGTCGTCCACCAATCAATGCGACTGGACTAATTTGCATCGGTTTGAAATCGGCTCCGACAATAAGCATTTTTCCGCCGATAGACAATGCCTCTATCCATGGTGTCATCGCATCAGAGTTCGTGACGGTGGAAAGGATCACTTTTGCTCCGCCGAGTTTCTTCAAGGTCTCGACGGCATCAGGCGCTTGGGAGTCGATGTATTCGTGGGCACCGAGTTCTTTAGCAAATGCTTCTTTGTCCTTACCGCGTGCGATTGCAATTGTGCGAAAGCCCATTTTGTTTGCGAACTGAACACCAAGATGTCCCAATCCGCCGATGCCGAGAATAGCCACGGTTTCACCAGGCATGGTGCCCGTGTGCCGCAATGAGTTGTAGGTGGTCACTCCGGCGCAGACCAGGGGCGCAGCTTCAGACCATGAGAGTTTTTCAGGAACAAGTGCACAAACCTCTTCAGGAAAAACCGCATAATCTGCGTAGCCACCATCCACGGTGATACCTGGTGTTTCCAGTTTTGAACAAGCGATGAAATCACCGCTGCGGCAAGATTGGCATTCGTGACAATGACCGCCGTGCCAGCCGATTCCGACGCGATCTCCGACTTTGAGACGTCCGACCTCACTTCCGACTTCATCGACCAGTCCGACAATCTCGTGACCGGGCACCATTGGATGTTTCATTCCTGGAAATCCACCGTGAAACGCAAAGCTGTCACTATGACAAATGCCGCAGGCTTGCACGTTGATTCGCACACTGCGCACAGGCAGTTCGCTATAAGTCTTTGACAAAAATTCCAGTGCCGCTTCCGGTTTGCGAATTTGAGCCACGCGACCGGTTTTCGTGTCTGTGGCTTGGGTTGAGCTTGTCATAGCAGTTCCGTCCTCAGGAAATTTCAGGTTTCATATTCTACTAGAAGCAACCCTCTATAATGTCTTGGCGGCCGCATTTGTCGCACTGATTTACGGGTAATTCCCGCGTCCTTCTTCTTTGGTGGGCTTCTAATGACAATCAAAACTCAAACCAGCAATCGTCAATTTCGGCTAAAAACCCGCCCTGTGGAGCGTGTTTCATCTGACAACTTTGAGTTTGTCGACGAGCCCCTGCCGAAACTCGGAAAGGACGAAGTGTTGATCCGCAACATTTTTCTGTCACTGGATCCCACCAATCGCATCTGGATGAGCGACATGGAGCAGTACATGCCGCCTGTACAAATTGGCGAAGTCATGCGCGGGCTCGGGATCGGACGAGTTGAAGAATCGAACAACGAACGATTCACCAAGGGTGATTTCGTTTCCGGCTTGCTCGGCTGGCAGGATTATTTTGTGGCTAACGAAGAAGCCGCCGCCGGGCTGATGGTTCTTCCCCAAATTCCAGGTGTTCCTGTAGAAGTTTTTAGCGGCGCCGCTGGGATGACGGGCTTGACTGCATTTTATGGATTGTTCGAAGTCGGCAAGGCTAAGGAAAAAGAAACGCTTGTCGTTTCCGCTGCCGCTGGAGCGGTTGGTAGCATCGTCGGTCAACTCGGCAAGCTCATCGGCATGCGCGTAGTTGGTATCGCCGGTGGTGAAGAGAAATGTAAGTGGTTGCTCGACGATCTGGGGTTTGACGCCGCTGTCGATTACAAACGTCCGGATTGGAAAGAACGGCTTATCGAGGCAACTCCGAATGGTGTCGACGTCAATTTCGAAAACGTCGGCGGCAAAATTATGGAAGCAGTTTTCAATCGCATGAATTTGTACAGCCGGATGGTTTTGTGCGGAATGATTTCCGGATACAACGAGCAAGACGATTCGAAGTCGCGGATTAGCTTGACGCGGGCGCTTATGCAGCGAATCACCATCCAGGGTTTCATCGTTTTGGATTATCATAAAAAAAATGTGGAAGCGACCAAACAGCTTGCCACCTGGATTGCCGAGGGTAAGATCAAGCATCGCGAGACAATAGTTGAAGGTTTGGAGAATGCTCCAATGACGCTCAACAAGCTGTTTGATGGCGGAAATGTAGGAAAACTTTTGATCAAAATTTCTGAGCCATAGTATGATGAGAATGGGCATATTTTCTGCGCCCTATTTCCGGAATGGAATCTAATCATGTCAACGCATTTGCTGTCGGTCCGTCAGGCGAGTTTTAGAGCGGCGCTGATTGTGGCGTGTGCTGCCCTTGGCTCTTCGATTTCACCTTTGCCTGCCGAAGCTATTCCGGTCGTACCCCCGGATCCGCTACAAACGCAGACTCGCGAGGCGGAACAAATCGAAGCTGGTTCTCGACTCGCTAAACATTCGAAGCCTCGACCGATCGATCACAAACCTCAACTTCTCGAATTCGGCAAACACACTCTGGAAGTCACGCCACCAGAAGGTTACATGCTTGATGTATTAACGCGCGAGGACAAGAAATCGTTTGCTCTGATTGGACCGAAACGCGATGATGGATCGTCGGCGGTTTTGATGATCAACATGATCGTCTCCGCTGAAGAGGAATCGAAATTGCATCCGGTAGATGTGATTAGAAACGGTATGTTAGACCCGTTTCGAAACCATCTGTCGAACTACAAAGAAGACGTTAAAGAGCCGTCGGAAATCAACGGTTTCAAATTCGATAACACATTTTACTCTGGAACCGCCGGCGCCAAGGCGATCAAAGGTTTTGTATACATCGGTAAGATCGCTGATGGATTCTGCGTTTTGTCAGGCATGGACACCCAGGATGGTTTCACTGAATCGCAAGGATTGTTGGTGAAATCGGTCGAGTCTTGCCGGTTGGTGAAGTGATTTTTTCCGGCTTCGTTGTTAGACTTATCGCCGCCAATTGAATCAAGTTGTTCGCAACTTGATCGCGTCGATGCCAACTCGTTGCCAACTAACTGCTAACTAACGCCAGTGCGCCGCCAGTTTCTCCGGCCACAAATGTGATGGCAGAATCATCACTGCTTCGGTTTGTTGGAAGTCCGCGATGATTGGAAACCAGGCATTGGTCAAATGCCCGTGCGGCAGATGTTGCGGTTGGACCAAACAAGTCGCGTAGTAAACGGAACGTCCGTGACACATGCTCAAAGGCAGTTCACGACGAAGAATCTGTTCAAAATTTTCAGAGATTTCGCGCTGAAAATTCCGTATTTCAGGATCGCTACTTATCTGTTCGCCCATGCCCGAAACAGTTGCTCCGATCGATTCAAGCAAATTGATCTGGCTATCAAAAAATGCATCAGTGCTGTAAATAATCGCAGCCGGCAGCGTATGTTCGTTAGCGCGATCCAAAAGTAGTCTGTTTGCCTCGACCAGATAGCCCCAATAGATCTGTCCGCGCTCAAGAAGATTATCTTGCTCTTTGAGAATTCGCAGCGGCGCATCGTTGCTTCGTTCGTATAAGTCGTGCAGTTCTTTGGACAGCGACAGTTTGCAAGCCGGGCGTTCAGAATCGAGCATCGGAGTGCGATAGAACTTGCGACACTCGGCCAGCAGATCCGATGCCGCCTGATTCTCGGGAATGGTCAGTTCAACCGGCTCCTCATGATTGACTGCCACGTCAATCATTTCTTGAGCCGGCTTTTCTATGTTTTTAGTGACCTTCTTAAGAAATTCGTGCATTCGAAGTTCTCCTGACAGAAACATTATTCCACGAATCTGAAAGAATCGATGGAGTGAAACTGAATCGCTATTTCGTTGTGAACACAACCCAGTTTGTTTGCTTATTAGTTTTGGATCTGTCGTTGCCGATTGGTACTAGCGCTGATGTCGCGGGGTCTTTGTACCAGCCCTCGTCCCATCCGCCCATGTCGGTGTATATTGCGTCGGCTACGCCCATCGCAGCGAGGTCACTGTTGAACTGTTTGAAGTCGATTGCGTCAACACTTTCTACGACGCCTTCGCGATTGTCTTTAAATTTTGCAATTGCGCGCATCTGAAAAATTTTCTTGTCTTTGAATTTCGCAGGCTGTCCGTTGCTAACAAGTTGAAACTGTTGAAATAGCGATGAACCGCTCTTCTCCAACGACGCAATAAAATCTTTTGTAAAAATCGCGCCGCTCGAAGATGGAAATATTTTGAAATTTCCTCTGGTGATCTGAATCGCGCCACCAATTGGTTTCGAAACACGGCTTTCGTTATTGACCTTTCCCTTGTATGCATAGATACCAACTACGGTGCCAGTTGTAGTTGTGAACGCCGCAGGAATGCAGAGTTTGATCTTTGTATTTTGCTTATCCGGTCGTTTGAGTTCCCAGCCGATTCTCAAATCGTTCTTTTCATAAATGTGATACGGCGTACCGCTTGCACCCTTCATTGAAACGACTGATAAGCCCTTCGCCGACGCTGAGGTCGGAAACAGCGTGGTGCCGATAAGCATCAGAAGGACGGGCAGGACTGGTGGCTTCATAGTAAACATGATATCCGCAACGACAAACACTAAGTATAACGTTGCTGGCCGATGTTTGCAGAAATTGCATATCGAGGTTGCCGGGGGCACGAAAGTTATCCCCGGTACGCATCTGTTTCAGCCCACTGACTGCGGGTTTTTGAACCAATCACAGCAGGTTTTCAGATAAATGCTCCGGATGTCTCAGCATCTTGAACGTCAATGTCGTTTCCTTACCAATCACCGGAATCTGGTTGATCAACGGTATGGATCCAAGTTCCAGCAGTGGTTGATGCGAATAACCAGTCGTGATTTCGTACTGGATCAAATTTTTGCTATCCTCTTCGGTCAACATTTTATTGATGTCGCGAACGCTGTGTGCCACTGCTTGCTCATCGCCTTTAGCGTTCGTTTTCACAAGCGCCAGCTGAAACGGATCTTTCCTCGCGCTGATTTTTAGCAATTGCGCAATTGAATCCTTGTCGACGTTGGCGGAACTCTCACCAAGAATTTGGAACGCGCGCTTTGGACTGATTGCTTGCGCAACGTGATCCGCTGTGCCGTTAGCACACAAGTAGCTGTACGAATACGCCAGTGCAAAACTGAGAAAGTTGATCGTGGGCAGCATAATCACGATACAAAACGCGTAGAACGCAGCGCCGAATTCTGCTATTGATGCGCCGTTGTTAGCACGGTGGTTTTGTCTTCGAGGGGTTTTATATACAAACATTATTGGCTCGTCTCACTCGAAGCTAACGCAAGTGGGCTAGAAATCTCTATTTCCGTCGCTAGTCTCGAACGGTCGTAACGACTACCGGCTTTTTCCAAAAATCGTTTGTTTTCATCCTGCGTCAGGTCAACCGCCAACACTGAAGGCATTGGTTGTCCCGCATGTTTGCCGCCTTCCTGGTTGCCCAGTCGATGAACCTGATCTCGAATGCGGATGGTCCAGGTCAAGCCACTGTCTATGATGGCATTAAACGCCACTGCATACAATTGATTTTCATATGCCGTCTGCGAAGGAAACGGATAATTTTGTGGCGCATCCACAAAGACGGTGCCATGATTATCAATCGTAAAAAGGTAAGTGTTGGACGCGCGTTGCTTGCTGAATTGATAATCCAACGAACTCAACAACGAATCTAACTTCGGCTTGGCATGGGCTGTTCGGAGCCAATCAAAGTACGCTCTAGTAAAAGCGTGCCGAACAGTTGATGCCGGTTTGTCCGGGTTGGCTTGCAGAAGCGCACCACGATCGGTTGGATAATCGCCACCGCGGGCAGTGCACAACGGAATTTGTTGATTCATGCCTTCCGAGGTCAAAAGTTCTTTCAGCGTATTCGCTTTAGACGGAATGCCATTGGGAAATCTCAGGACCATGTAAGACGTGGGTGTTTTGTCCTCCATGTAAGCCGGTTGCGCACAAGCGACGGACTTCATGTAGACTTCCTCGCCTCTCTTTTTCAGTTGAGAAGTGAGTCTGATGATCGAGCAATTGTTTTGCGAGCTGAAAGATTGAAACATATTCGGCTCGACTAAACTTGCTTGTTTGCCGAGCCCAGCAAAATAAAATTGTTCATCATAAGCAGGAACATCAACAAACGCCGGATAAACCGAATTGCCCTGAAGAGTGGCGTCTAGGCACGCCTGCGCACCCTGGGCGGGAAGTGGCGTGTTAGTTAAACCATCACCCTCGAGATAACCTAATTCTGCCGAAACTTTTTCAGCATCCCAACCTAAACAATCGAGCAAAGAATTCGCGTTGGTTGTGTACAACTCACGAGCGCTCTTCATCGGAAAAACCGGTTTACCAAAAATATCACAAGGTAAATCTTCACTCGCTATATTTTTCGTTTCTTTCAACGAGTTGCGTAGCACGCGTGAAAGGCGGCGTGAAGCCGCTCGCGCTGACGCCAGATCCGCCATTGCGCAATCGATTGCGTCGGCGGTTCCAATCGAATGCGCGACGATCAGTTCTAATCGCGTCGTTGCAATAACAGTGTTGATTCCGGTGACCGGCAGCGGATATCCATCTTTGGCCACAGTCTCATTACCGATGGGCGGCTGATCTGTCAGCGAGACATAGCCCCACTTCGCGTCGTCGATCACGATGCGTGAAAGGTCACGTGCTGCGGCAAGGCCTGCAGCTTCAAGCGCACATTTGTTTCTGTAATTCACTAATAAGGAAACGCCGACGCCTGCAAATAAATTCCAGCCCACAATAAGCATCGCTGCCAGCGCGATATAGAGAACGTATAAATTGCCTCGCTCGCTTCTCGAATTGCGCTTCCGTTGGGCTTTCATCGGTGCTCTCACTACAGATTCGATTTGAGTCTAATTGAGTGTGCGTGAAGTTGTTGTGAAACGCATATAGTGGATCGATCGGCGGAAATTCGACTTCACGTTCAGTTCACGCAGGCCTCACGTAGAGTTCACGTTTGCTGATTACAGTTGAGCCAACGATAACCAAAACGCAGAAAGTGTGTGATTAAGGACGGCGGCAGCGTCCAGCGGTGTGCTGCGTGGTTGTGCTCGACTAATGGTCTGGATTTACGGGAGAAATCAGATGATACGTTCAAAAAAATACAGGTCATTTCTAATGACCAGTTTCTTATGCGCGCTCGCATGGACAGCCTGTTTTGCCTTACAGGCTGAGGCACGCGATTTATATGTGTCGCCCAATGGTGATGGCACCACTGCCATCACCTGGAAAACGGCGTGGAAATCATTTCAAGCAATCGATTGGACACAAGTAGTTGTAGGAGATCGAATCATCGTGGATGGTGGCACTGCGGGCATCACCTACACTGGTCAATTTACCGTGCCCGTCAGTGGGATCGTGATTCAGCAAGCTGGTGGCATCAACCGGAGAGGTAAAGTCACCATCACCGGTTCTAGTCCTCCGGTGCAATCTGGTGTCACCATATCTGGTTCCAATGTAAGAATCGTCGGTAATACCAGATCAGGTATCACGATTAAATCCTTTGGCGGTGAATGCGTCAGAGTACTCACTAATGGTAATACTTTCAAGAATGTTCTAATCGGTCCAGTGACCGGGTTTCCTCCGTATGCCGGCGGTAAAGTCGGCGGTCTGCTATTCGGCGGCGTCAACAATCAATTCATTAGTTGTGATTTTCGTGACGTCTTCAAATGCGCTGTCGAAAGTCCCAACGCTGGCGGAGCGAACCTCACGGTTTTTCGTGATTGTACTTTTGGAAACGATGGTTATGGATTTTGGGGAGTCTGGGGCACGGGAATTTACGGTCTGCGCCCGGGAGCTACGACAGTGGATTCCACGATACACGCACGAAAGTGTGTATTTGGCCCGATGCTGAACAAAGGCATCGATGTGGTGCAAGGTCGGCTCAATGTCGGTGACACACTTTTCCTCGGAGCAAACTATGCCAATCTGTCGTTTGAACCAGCGGTCGGAGCGATAGCGAAAGCGGTCGTTGACAACTGCACCTTTTATGAGCCAAATTTCTCCGGGCAAACCCCATACGGGATGCTTTTGTACAATATCTCGACGAACGGAAACGGAGTGTTGAAAGTGCGCGACAGCATCGTATATGGTGGCGTCGTTCATGTGCCGGCAACTCAAGTGATCAATGGCGGCGGAAACTTTCAATATCACGTAACCGGCAACACCACTGCGTTAGCGGCAGGATTGGTTGATCCGCAATTCACCGCCGAAGCTCAATTGTGGGCGCCGATAACTCCAACGACTATCTCTCCTCGGGTTTGGACCACACAGAGCTACGCGTTAAACACCGCCTCGCCGGCGAACGGAAAGGGCTCGTCGATTACGCTGGTGACGGACATTGTTCCAGCTTATGGACCAGTCCATCGCCTGCCTCCACTGGGTGGACCGTAATTGCTAACGGCTGCGCGTTGTAGCGGCGTTCCGTTTTGATGTTGATGCGAAGACCGCCTGTCTAAACGCAGGCGGTCTTCGTTTTGTCTCAGACTTTTATATGGCTAGAGCGAATTTGTTCGCTAAAAAGGTGTGGGCAATGTACGAAATTGCTCCCAAGAGTGATCCCTGACGGGTTTATCCCGAAACGCCTACTCTGATTGGCTTTTGATATTGTGGGACTTCTAAAACGATTTTGGGGCATCGTTTGCGATATTGTAGAAGTCCACAGGCTCAGTTTCTCCGTGGCGTATTTTACCCCTCGACAAGTAACGATTTGTACACTATTCTGTTGAAGTAAATCGGATTTCCAATCGCTAAGTCATCTACTCCTTCTCTCCAAAATCCTTCTCGATTATTAGTCTCGATTACAACTACGCACACAAGCAGCTCTATCACATTCAAAACATCTTCTTTCTCAGAAAGAAGTTTTTGTGCCACGCAAAACACTCCAGCTCTTTCTTCGGAAAGGCGCACCAACAGCCATTAGACGTTGACTCTTTCTAGTAGAAAGAGGCGTTCGTTTTATCTTGCAACACTCACGATCTTTCTTCCCGAAGAAAGGCAATCGCCTCGTGCCACCGTAACCGGTGCACTCCCTCTTCCAGAAAAATACTGCCACGTTGTTGCAACGTTGAGCGGTTAATCTCAAACAAGTTCGAAGTCCACGCATTTTGCGGCTACCACACAAAACATTTACTACCGGCAGGTTACTTGGTGCTGGTGTGGTCGCTGTTCGAATTTTGCGGAGAATTGGAACATGGGAAATGAACAAGGCGATGCCGGCGCTAAGCCAGCGGTAAACAACGTTGAAAAGTTGAATCAAATCCTGGAGGCCAACCAGTTCGTCAGGATCGATTTGCGCGAGAAGTTTATGGCAGACGCCATGGCCCCCTCTCCGGATTCGCTCGGTGAGCGCCTCTGGACCGTCACAAAAGAAGGCGCAAAACAAATTCCCGAGGGATTCAAAAACTCTCTGGATCCCCAAAATATTCTGCCGAACGTTGCAATTGGTTTTGGCATCGGCGCCGGTATGAAAGCAGTTCTACCTGAAGGCGGCCCCGTAGCCAAAGCGGCTGGCGGCGCGCTCGGACTTTACTTTGTTGGTAAGCCTCTGCTCGAATCCTATTACATGGCAGCAACTGCAAACACTCAGATCGATATGTATCACGCCTCAACTCACCTCGGAGATGCTGTCGGTGGAATGCCGGTGGCAATGGTCGAAGGCGCAGTTGGCGCCAAGATCGGCACCGCCGCTGTTGGTCGCGCGATGAGACTCTCTGTTGCAGAACCGCTAGTCAATTTCAAGGCTAGACAGTATGGAAAATTAGATGCGCATCTCGATGGTGCCAACGCTGCGCTCCGCAACGTTGCGTTCCGGCAGATGGGCATCGGCGGTCCGGTCATGCGGATGCCCGAAGGTCATTATTCCGGAGTGGTGCCTCCGTATCTGCTCGAAACTCTGGCTAAAAACACTAAAGATCCAATTTATCTCGAGACGATTCGCAAAACGGAAGCACTGGCATTAACCGGTCAAAGAGGCAACATTGGCTCATCGTCCGTTGCAAGAGTCGATCACAAAGGCGCTCGTGAAGTTTACGATGCGAAGGGTAAGGAAGTCGCAGGCGAGTTAGCGCGTTCGGAAAATCAAGGCAAAACAGGAATCGCGGAAGTCGATAACGTCTTCGATTACACCGGTGATGTGCGTTCGTATTATCGCGACGTTCACGGTCGAAACTCGATCGACGGCATGGGCATGAAGCATAAGTCCACAGTCAATTTCGGCGACATGGAAAATGCTTACTGGGATGGTTCCGCCATGACCTACGGAAAACCAAATGCGAAGAGCCCCTTCAAGACATTCGTCCTTCGAGATATCACAGGGCATGAAATCGCCCATGGTGTCACTGAATTCGAAGCAAAAACTGTTTATCGCAACCAACCTGGAGCACTAAACGAACACTACTCCGATGTGTTCGGCGCGCTGGTCGATCAAAGAGCGCTGGGCCATAGTGCAAAAGAAGCAAGCTGGCTGGTCGGCGACGGTATCTGGAAGGAAGGCGTCAACGGTCGCGCGCTGCGTGACATGAAAAATCCAGGCACCGCATACAATGACAAAATTGTCGGCAAAGATCCGCAGCCGGCTCACATGAATGAGTTCATCAAAACCAGAAGCGACAATGGTGGCGTTCACCTCAACTCCGGAATTCCGAATAAAGCCTTCGCCGATTTCGCACAAGCCGTGGGTGGAAACGCATACGATATCCCTGGAAAAATCTGGTACGAAGCACGCGCCAAAGCCGGTGCCACTCCTAGCTTCGCTCAATTTGCCTTCGAGACTGTTGAAGCAGCCAAACGTTTAGGCTACACCGAACAAGTACCGATGCTGCAAAAAGCATGGGACGGCGTCGGCGTTAAGCCATCGAAAACTGATACCGGCGTTAAGGAAGTTCCGATTCTTGTCGGGCAAACACCGGATCGCGTTTTTCCTAAATAACGTGGGTTCAAGTCAGCTGAAGCAGAGTATTGAGTCTAAAAAAGTTAAACTCTCGAATGGGTTTCGCGTTCAATAGAAAAAAACACCACGAGTGGAATCACCATTGGTGGTGTTTTTTTTGCTCGCTTTAGTTTCCAAACAAATCCTTAGCCAGCTTTTGTGTATGTGATTTCACATCCGTGGGCCAAGTTGCCATCGCCGATTCGAAGTTTTTCGCATCGAGTGCGAACAATGCTCTGGTTGCTGGTTCAAAACCTGGTTCATTGCCTGCCATCGCAGACATAAATCGATAAGCGATTTCTTGTTTCTTCTTGAGCGAGTTGCCGTCGGCATTTTCTTTTCGGGCGCTATCGATCAATTTTCTAAGAGTTACCGAGGCACCGCCTGGCTGCACGTTCAACCAGTCCCAATGTCGAGGCAACAAAGTGACCTCTCGTGCCACCACTCCAAGTTTCGGCCGACCCGGCTTTTGCTTCTGGTCGGAACCATCGGCATCTGCAGTTTGTTCAATCGAATCTGTATATTCTTTTTGACCGTGCCGAATTCTATCGGCAACCGCATCAGCCGTTCCGCGAAAGTCAATTTCGACCAGTTGGCTGTCCTCGTCGAAAATAAGAAGTGGTTCTGTAGGACCACTATCGGCAGCCGTTTTAGACGCTAACGCTACATCCAGCAGCTCGCCTTCTGCGATCAACTTTGGTCCAACAAAGCTCACGCAGTGTCTGTTTCGAAGCATTATCATGGTTCTGTATCCTTGTACCCTATAAACGTTTTTGTTTTACCCGGGTAAAAATATCATATCACAGTTTTACCCGGGTAAAACCATAGCGCTCGAACAGCTCTGGAATTCGGAAATAGGTACACTTTAGCCACAACCAAACGCAATAATTGTCTCGATCGCCAACGAGCTCTCGGAGCATCGGTCGCGCGGTCCCCCTAACCTAGCCGTTAGATTCATAAACCTGATAGAAGTCCGCTCCCGAATTACCAGGAGTCCACTTCTATGACTGAAAAAGGTTTGGCGAAAGCCGCTCATGACTTCACGTTCAACTTTAATCCCGTTGACGATGATGATTTTTCCGTTCGTCTTAGTAGAGAGGCCAATAGCCACCCATCAGCAGCAAACACTGATCAGCAGCCGACTTCGCCTGATAGCACTCGGCTGCCAATCGAAAACAAAACGATTGATGCTAATAACATCACGCGACCGGTCACCACTGAGATGCCACCAGCCGGTCAGAAATCTTTTGAACCGGACACTAAGCGAGTGGCAGGTGAAAAGCCTGGCGGTGACGGCGGCTCCAAGAAGATCGAACCGAAAAAAGGCGGACAGAACTTAGAACTGCCCGACATTTATCTTGAAATAGATAACGCGATTGACCGAGCTACAAATAAGAATCCGAAAGCTGCCAAAATTCCCGTCAATCATTTATTTGATGGCGCCAAAGGAACAAACCATCCAGAACGTGCTGGTGCTGCCAAAGGTCGTGATACCGCTCCTGGTGCCGTCAAAGTTGCTGACGTTCCACCAGGAGGCAAGAAAGTTGATTTGCCGACGGTCGCGGATAAGGTCAGACCGAAGGTTAGCGAAGGCGACGGAAAGGTACTCGTCAATGGCGTGGCCGCTGATAGCACCGCGGCAGAACGGCATCTTAAAACTGTAGTCACCAAAGACGGAACTTTTGTTCGCGACGAAAAAAATCGCGTGGTCTCATCCGAGTCGCCCGATGGAAAGGTTAAGCGTTCCTTTGAATATGGAGACGCCAAAGACCCGAACAAAACCACCACTGTTGTTGAAAATGGCACCACTTACAAATATCTGAGTCCGGTAACGTTCTCCCAGAGCGGCGAAACCGTTAAGAAGGACGGACTCGAGATGGCCAGCTGGACCATCTACGATTCCAATAAAAATTTAGCAGGCAACTGGTATGGCAGTCGCGGTGTTTCGCCAGAAGGCGTTTATACCGAATATGATGATCGCAAAACTAAACTCAAATTCGAAGATGGTGCCGGCAATGAACTCACCAGGGAGCAGGCCGATAGCCGCAACAAAGATGGAATTTGGCCGTCCAAAGTGAACATCAGTCGTCCTGATGGCAGCACCGTCGAAGCCGATCTCAAAGGCAACGTGGTCGAGTCTCTTAAGGAGAAACGCACAGAAGACGGCAAAGAAAAGTCGATCACCTGGAACAAAACGGGCGACAACTGGACTTCCGATGAGAGCCCCGCCCGCAAGAGAACTGCTCTGGCGCTTAAGGCAAACGGAGAACTTTCATACACCGAAAGTGATGGCACGCAAAAACTCGAGTCGAAAAACAGTGAGTTAATTGTCACCAAAAATGGCGTCAAAAATAGTTTCGATCGATATGGAGAGCGGGTTAAGGTCGACACCGAGGATGGTGTTCGAGATCTGAAATACACCAAAGACGCTAAAGGCGCGGCGACGCTTTCAGAAATCACCACAAAGACTGGTGATACTAAAACAGTTTGGACCAGAAAAGGAAACACCGATGAATGGACGTCGGGCGATAAGAGCGAAACCAGAAAAGATCTGAAGGTACTCGCTGACGGTTCTTTGCAGTTTCACGGCAAAGATGGCAAGCGTGTCAAAGAAACCACCAGTCTGGAACTGATTAACTACAACGCTAAGGATCTTCCTGAATTGGTGACATTCCCGAGTGGAGCGCAGCGCAAGTTTACCTATGACGCGCAGGGTCTGAACAAATTCGTAGATCATATTCCTACCAAAGATGGTGGCAAGCACGATCTGACCTGGGAGCGCGATAAAGATGGATCTTTCGTCTCCAAGCGCGAGAACGACAAAACTTATCGCCGCGAAAGTGTTTCTGTCACTGACGACGCTGATGTCAAATATGTCAGCACCGAAGATAGAAAACCTCACGAAGCAAAAGTTCGTGACATTGATCGCATCGCTCGCGGTGAGTTCATTCTCAGTTCTGAATCAATAGTAGAAGCCCGAGATCGGCTTGTTGACGCAGTTAAGACCTCCGGACTAAATCCAGAAAGGTTCAACAAATGGGTCAAAGAATTCGAAGAGAATGCCACCAAAAACAAAGTCTCGCCCGAACGAGTCGTTAAGACAATGAATAACTTGAGCGACATTTTGACGACGAAAGAGAAAAGCCCGCACTTCGATAAAGAGCAGTTAAAATCAATTGCCGAAACCGGAATGCACAATATCACCAAATACCTCGAGATCGACCAGGGCAGCCACCCGACCTGCAACGTTACTTCAGTCGAAGTGGTGGCAGGTCGGCAATACCCTGATGAATACACTCGATTGTTGAAAGAAGTGGCACTGACCGGTAGTTGGACAACTTTTGATGGCAAGAAAGCTACTCCGCCAACCGGCTACAAAGGCACCGACCCTGATGGCAAAGCTCAAATTTATAACTCTCTGAAACCTGGAAAGGATGAGCAGAAATACGATGTCTCCAAGCCGGATTCCGGAGATCGAAACATCGCCAGTCAAGTCGTTCAGATGACCCTCATCAACGCGATGTACGAACTCGGCCACATGAATAAAGTTGATGACAAAGGCAAAGTGCTCAACGATCAGTCGGCAGCAAGATATGTCATGGGTCCAAATCGTTTGGAAGTTGAGCGCTCACCAAATGGGCAAACAATTTCAACCACAGACATTGGCGAAGACTTGTTGATGAAGGATGGAAAGCCAGTTCTCGGTAAAGATGGAAAACCAACAAGAGGAGGTCCCGACTTTGTACAAAATCACGTAATCAAGTCAGCCGAACTTTTCTTTGGTGAAAAACCCGCGTACATCGAGTCGACTGGATGGTTCGATAATCCGCAAACTGGCCGAAAAGAATTCAAAAACGATTTGCCGACCAAAGATAAATTGATGGAATGGAAAAACAATGGACGAATGCCGGTTCTCACGCCGACGATGGGAGGCGCTCATTCTCAGACTATTCACGATGCATGGGAAGATCCGGCATCCGGAAAAGTTTGGGTTCTGCTCGACAATCAGCATGGTGAGCCGGAAGTGAAAGGCAGTAAGCGGAAGAGCGGCGAAGGCGACGGCGATGGTTGGATCACTCTAGATGAGTTGCATAAGACTATCAAAACGAGCGATCAGGGGCCTGGCTTAGGTCAGCCAATCATGCCGACTGTTCACAAATACAGCCATCCGTCGAAGGTCGGAAAGTAAGCAATAGTTGCCGAACTGGGACGTTGGTCGAGTTGCGCATGGCGGCTCGGCCAACTTTTTTCTGCGAAAGGAACTTCTTAAAGCATAATCGTGCTGAACACAATTGTTTCAGGGCAACTATGCGCCCAACTATTTACGTTTGCCTCAGCCGTTACATCAAGTTTGAAAACTTGTCGCCTTTGTCTCTAACGTTTTTAGGTTGACCTTGAACTTCATCGAATACGACATCGACACCATCGAGGTCTTCGATACTCGTTTCTTTTGTATGAGCCAGTCGACTCGACAACTGGTTGTCTGGAATCTGCATCTTGACGACTTTGCCCTTTGCATTCGTGAATTCGACCTGCACGCTCTTCGCCTTAATAACGATTAATTTCCCTGTAGTAGCCATATTCTTGAACCCACCGCATAGCGAACCCTTACACAAATGACAATGCTATCACTGCGATTGAACGTATTGGTTCATCGCACTGGTTGTTATTAAGAACATCTCTGAGCTTCGGTTGCATGCGCGTAATTGAAGTAATCACGTCGACTTTTGCAAGTGAACTCGGAAGCGGTCTATAAAGCGATATAGCTAAGGTTTCTCTACAAATCCGGCAAAGTCTCAATCAACCGTTCTTCGTCCGACACCGGGTTGCCATAAGTGACTTTGCGAAGAGTGGGAACGCTCTTCTTCAGCGCTTCCACACCGTCCGGGGTCACTTTTGTTTTCAACAAATTCATCTCGATCAGATGTTTGCACCCATGCAATTTTTCGAGACCTTCGTCATTCACATTGGTTTTGTGCAGGTCCAGTGAAATCAAACTGGGCAGCTCGGCAATGCGCTGTACTTGTTCCACCGTAACTTTCGACGCTTCGATACCGAAGACACCACAACGCTTGGCGGATTTTAAATCGGCGAAGCAATCAGCTGTGAAATTGCATGTATTGAATTGCAGCGCACCCAAGTAAGGGATAGTCGCAATAAGTCGAATATCTTCGCGCGTAAAGCTGCCGAGGGCAATCTTGAGACCCCGCACGGTGACTAGTTTTGAAAGTGGCTGCCCCAGATTTTTATATTCATTGCCAACGTCCAGATCCAACGATTGTAATTGCAATGGTGGCATTCGCTCGAGAAAACCGGGCTCAAGTTTATCATTGATAATTCGTAAATGCCTTAGCGTCTTCATGTTCAAGATTGAGTCCTGAAGCCCGTTGGTCAATTCCGTATGTCTTAAGATCAGCATTTCGATCGGATGCGCAAGTAATGATGCCGCAGCTTTATCGCTTAGTTTTAAGCGTTCAAGCTGAAACGCTTTCTTGCCCGCATGAGGTTGTATTTCCTTCTCCACCTCTTCATCAGTGAGTTCACCAGATAGTAGACAGATGGGAAATGGAATACCCTGCACTTCTATTTCCGTTGCCCCTTTGGGATAGTCTGTTTCACCTGCAGCGGCAATCTCCAACCGATCGTTTACCTCCGGTTTTGCGACCTCGGTAGCCATTACAGACAATTCCTTAGTATCGAGCTCTTGCTTGATTTCTGGTGCCGGACCCAATCGGATAAAAGCCACTGCCAGTAGTATCACGATAGTTACAGCACCAGTTGCTAAAAGCACTCGTGAACCGCCTTGAAAAAGCCATTCGAATTTTTTCACCTTCCCGAGCAAAAAGGAGCCGGATGAATAAACTCCTGACGCCAGAAGTCCAAGGGATGACATTTTCTTCTCCGTCAAGGCATCCTTGACACGATTCAACTCGGCGATTAATTGATCCATGTTTTGGAATCGATCATCAGGATTTTTCTTGATGCATTTGCGTATAAATTCTTCGACCTCTTCTTCGTATTCTTTTCCGCTCACCTGACTTAACGTCGGCGCTAATCTGTTGATTTGAGCCATCATCGTGTGAAATGGAGTGTCGCCGACGAATGGTGGTTGAGCAACCATCATTTCAAAGAAGGTGCATCCCAAGCTATAGATATCAGAACGCACATCGGACTCTTTTCCGTACACAGCCTCAGGACTCATGTATGCCGGCGAACCCATTGAAGAGCCGATCGTCGTGAGGTGGTGATCTTGTTCTGCCATTTTTGCCAGACCGAAGTCAACGAGTTTTACCGAATCTTCTTTTGTACGAACTTCCGCAAGCATGACATTGCTGGGTTTGATGTCTCGATGCAAAACATTGTTCATGTGCGCAAATCGCAGACCACGACAAATTTTTTCAAAAATCGGCAGCATATCAAAAAATGTTTGCACACCGCGTTTTTCGATCAAGCTAGCCAGGCTGTCACCTTTGAGATAATCCATCACCAGAAATAATTGACCGTTGTCAGCTTGACCGAAATCAAATGCGGTCATGATATTCGGATGACTAAGCGCGCCGAGCGCTTTTGCCTCTGTATGAAAGCGTTTAATTACAAGATCGGGAGTGTTTGGAAATAGAACTTTGATAGCGACTGCTTTATCAAGTTTCAAATCATGCCCGCGAAAAACTTGACCCATGCCGCCCTGTCCGAGCTTCTTTTCGATGCGATAGCGCTGATCGAGTATGTCGCCCTCGCGCATGATGCGAGTTTCTCCTTATTGCTCGACGCGACCTGGGTCTTGCGTCCTTTGCCGACGTGTTTCCAACTGCCGTCTGGTTCAATTATGCCTTTTCGTTCAGGCTAAAAACAATTGTTTATAACAATAAGCCAAGCAGTTTCAGCAAATTGAACAGAATTGAATGTGCTTCAACCTGAGATTCATGGACTTCATGGGAAAGAAATAATCCCAATTAAACGTACTCATGATTCAAAGATTTAAATTGGTTTGATCCGCTCCGTCGCCGCCGTCCAGGCATCGACGAGCGCACGCTTCCAACGATCGACTGTCTGTTCAGGTTTTTGTGTTGAATCGACTACATCTAAAATCGCAGCCTGAACTGTTTACACGGCGATCAGTACGCATAGATCGAAGGTATACTTTTAGATGCGGGCTTCTAGAAGAGGCGCCGATTATGGCATCCTTAAAAAAACTCCAAAATTTATTTTTATCGATCTGGGTGCTGCTCAGTGTCTCCACACTTCAAGGTTGTGCGCCTTCCGCGCAACCGATGGCGCCTCCTGCTGCGCCGGCAATGCCGGTGGAACTCGGCACCGCCAGAGAACAAATTCTCGATGACGCATCAACATTTGTCGCGACATTGAAGTCGCGAAAATCTGTAAATCTCAAGCCGCAGATCGAAGGTCGCGTGCTTGAAATTCGCGTAAAGAGCGGTGATGCCGTTTCAAATGGACAAGCGCTGATGGTTCTCGATAAGAGTAAGCAAGAAGCGTTGGTCAACAATTCAGAAGCAGAAATCGAATCTGCAATTGCTGATGAAACCAATGCCCATGCCATGTTGAAGTCTCTGAAAGCGACGCGACTTTCGAAGGTCGGCAATCTCGACTTTGCTTCGATGCAATTTAAAAGATATAAAACACTCAACGCCGATGGTGCTGTTTCTTCAGAAAGTGCTGATGAAAAACGAAACAACTTGACGATCACGCAGGCAGAACTCGGCGCGGTGGATGCTCAGATCTCCGCACAGGAAGCGCAGATCTCCAGAGCGCAAAAGCAGATCAAAGTTGCACGCGCGGAGAAGCAAGAGCAGGTCGAGCAACTAAAATATTTTACCGTCAAGGCTCCCTTTGCTGGATTGATTGGTGATGTTCCTGTGAGAATCGGAGATTTCGTAACCACCGAGACGACGTTGACTACTGTCGATCAAACCAGACCGCTGGAAGTTTATCTGAACATTCCTACTTCTGAATCGCAGAAACTAACAATTGGTCTGGTGGCTGATATCGTCGATGATACTGGCAAGTCGATCGAAGCCGGCAAGATTTCATTCATATCGAGTCAGGTAGATCCCACTCAGCAAACGGTTCTCACCAAAGCCGATCTTCCTAACGTCGCTGCTCGACTACGTTCTGGTCAAACAGTTAACTGTCGAGTGGTATGGGGACGAACGACCGCAGTGACGATTCCGGTAACCTCAGTCAGTCGGTTTAGCGGACAAGATTTTGTTTATGTCGCGAAAAAAGGCACCGATGGAAAAATGGTGGCATCGCAACGCGCTGTAAAACTTGGGCCGATCAAGGGCAATGAGTACAGAGTAATTTCGGGTGTAAAACCAGGCGAGCAGATCGTCACCTCAGGAATCCAAAACCTGGCGGATGGCGTGCCGATCCAACCATCGTCTTAATGCGCGCCGAGGAACATTAATGTCTCTGGATTTTTTCATCAAGCGACCGATCTTCGCAACTGTTTGCGCGTTGATTATTGTATTGGCAGGTGCTGTCAGCATCCCGATACTTCCGCTTTCTCAGTACCCGGAAGTGGCACCGCCGCGCGTCAACGTAACTTCCAATTACATCGGCGCCAACGCCCAGGTTGTTGAATCGGCTGTCACCACAATTCTCGAACAACAAGTCAACGGGATCCAGGGCGGCAAATATATTACGTCAGCCAGCGGCAACGACGGCACTGCCAGCATTAGCATCACGTTTGATCTGGAACGCGATCCGGATCTGGCTGCAGTCGATGTGCAGAGTCGTATCGCGAAAGCTGAGGGGCGGCTTCCTGACGAGGTTAGAAGAACCGGCGTTTCAGTGGAAAAAGTTTCGTCATCATTTTTGTTGGCGATCGGAATGACGGCTCCTGCCGACAAATATACTTCGCAATTTCTTTCGAACTACACGGATGTGTACATCAAAGACGCTTTGAAACGAGTTAACGGCGTTGGTGATGTGCTGATTTTCGGCGAACGAAAATATTGCATGCGCATCTGGCTGGACCCTCGGAGAATGGCTCAGAATAAGGTTTCCTCTCGCGAAGTTATTAATGCTGTGCGCGAGCAAAACGTTCAAGTCGCCGCTGGTCAAATTGGTCAACCACCAAATGAAACCAGTCAGATGTATCAAATGAGTGTTCGAGTTCTCGGACGTCTGAAGTCGGCGGCTGAGTTTGAAAAAATCATCGTGCGCACCGGCAAAGATGGCACCATCATCCGATTGAGTGATGTCGGTCGAGCTGAGCTGGGCGCTGAAGATTATCAAACTATCGTGCGCTACAGAGGAAAAGAAACTGTTGGTATCGGCATTCTGCAACGACCGGGCTCAAACGCTCTCGAGGTAGTGAAAGGTGTTCGCTCCGAGATGACTCGACTGGCGAAGAAATTACCACCCGGTATCACCTATGAGTATGCGTTTGATACCACTCTGGCCGTTAACGAATCGATTCGCGAAGTTCTGCTGACACTGGCTCAGGCTATTGGTCTTGTCGTTTTGACCATATTCGTTTTTCTGCAAAATTGGCGAAGCACACTGATTCCTGTTTTCACAATTCCGGTTTCTTTAATCGGAACATTCGCCTGCATGAAAATGCTGGGCTTTTCGATCAACACGCTGACTTTATTCGGACTCGTGCTCGCCACCGGTCTTGTTGTAGACGATGCGATTGTAGTCATTGAAAACATCAGCCGCTTGATGGCTGAGCGCGCCATGTCCGCGTTTGATGCAGCTAAAGAAGCGATGCGCGAAGTGGCAAGTGCGGTAATTGCGATCTCACTTGTTCTGGTGGCAGTGTTCATTCCAGTTGCGTTTATACCTGGAACAACCGGCCAACTCTATAAACAATTCGCGTTGACGATCGCGTGTTCCGTTTCGATCTCGGCATTTACTGCGCTGACGCTCACTCCGGCTCTCTCTGCTTTATGGCTGAAACCGGGAGATCATGGCAAGGAAAGTCCGCTTATCTTCAGACCGTTCAACAAACTTCTCGACCTGTTAAAAGAAGGCTATCGAATAACTCTGGAATGGACG
Organism: Candidatus Obscuribacter sp.; assembly: GCA_021772095.1. Classification (GTDB taxonomy): domain Bacteria; phylum Cyanobacteriota; class Vampirovibrionia; order Obscuribacterales; family Obscuribacteraceae; genus JADYXR01. The sequence goes on from JADYXR010000174.1 coordinate 72,714, forward strand.
CTGAAGCTCAAAGCCGTGGCGTTGATCTTATTTGCCGCCGCGATGGTTGCCACCTGGTGGCTGTTCCAGGTGGTGCCCAGTTCATTTATTCCTGATGAAGACAAAGGTTACTTCATCACGATTGTGCAAGGACCGGAAGGTGTTTCGCTCAACTACACAGTTGAGGCGTTGAAAAAGATTGAAAAAATCTTCGATGGCATACCGGAAATTCACTCGACTTTTGGTGTCGCCGGATTTAGTTTTGCAGGAAACAAACCGAGTAACGGAATTCTCTTTTCCAACTTGCACCCATGGGACGAGCGCCGGGGCAAGGACCAGACCCTCGACGCCATCATCAATAGAGTGCGAGGACCGCTCGGCGGTGTCACGAATGCCCGTGTGATTCCATTCAATCCTCCAGCAATTGAAGGTCTGGGAAACTTCGGCGGATTTGTTTTCCAGGTTCTCGATTTGAGTGGTACCAATATCACCGATCTGGAAAAAGCGACGACGGCAATTTGCGCCAAAGCCAATGCTACGCCTGGCTTGGCTGGGGTGTTCTCTGGTTTTGCAGCTAACAGTCCACAGATACAAGTCGAGGTGGATCGCGATAAAGCGAAGACGTTAAACGTTCCGCTAAGCGAAATTTTCGACACTTTGCAAACGTATATAGGATCGTTTTACGTCAATGACATAGACATCGGGACTCGCGTTTATCGAGTCTACGTGCAGGCCGACTCGAAGTTTCGATCGAATCCGAATGACATAACAAAGTACTATGTCACTAGTGCGTCGGGCGAGATGATACCACTTTCCAACCTGGTCAAATTGTCGGAAACCACCGCACCTCAATCCATCAACCACTACGATCTATTCCGCGCCACGGAAATCAATGGTTCGGCCGCGCCCGGGTTCAGCTCAGGGCAGGCGATGGTGGCAATGCAAGAGCTGGCAGAAAAAGTGTTGCCGTCGACAATGACATATCGTTGGGCGGGCATTTCGCTAGAACAAATGGAAGCGGGTTCGCAAGGCATCATTCTGTTTGCACTTGGTATCACATTCGTGTTTCTGGTTTTGTCGGCGCAGTACGAGAGCTTTTCCGACCCCGTGATTATCCTTGTCACTGTGCCAACAGCTTTGTTTGGCGCTATTCTTGCGCAGTGGGCACGTGGATTGCAGAACGACGTGTTCTGCCAGATCGGTCTAGTTATGTTGATTGGATTGGTGTGTAAAAACGCGATCTTGATTGTGGAATTCGCCAATCAGTTGAAGAAAGAAGGTGTGCCTGCGCACGAAGCAGTCGTGCAAGGAGCCACTATTCGTCTGCGCCCTATCTTGATGACTACATTCGCTTTTGTCATGGGTATTTTGCCGCTAGTCTTTGCCGAAGGCGCCGGCGCCAACAGTCGTCACTCGCTCGGAACCGCCGTCTGCGGTGGCATGGTGGTATCATCCGTGATGAGCTTGTATGTGGTGCCTGTCGTTTACGTCTTGAAGGATTCGATCACTACAATGTTCAGTCGCGGTCGCAAGACTCCGGTCGAGCGGGTTCGAATAGCGAAAACAACACCGGCAGGGAATGTCACCGAAACGACTACAGATGTGCACGACAGTGGTGTTGCCGCTAGTAATGATCTTGATGATGAAACTTTTCCTCAGACACTACCACCCCCACCACCGCCCGTAGTGCCATCGGATAGATCTTAAGGGTTCATTTTGCTTTGATCGATTTCTGCCGATTAAAATAAGAAGTAAGGCGCGAGTTTTATAGACTCGCGCTTATTCGCTAGTTTCATGTTCGTTGAGTTGCCGCAGTACGATTAATCGTCGTAAAGCTCTTTTCTCGCTTCTCTGCGATTGTGCGCAGCGCGCTTTTCATTATGCTTAGCGGACATTCGTTTCAGCTTAGCGCGGACTGAGTGACCGTTGCGTGCTAGTCGCCGTGCTTCTGCTCGGTCTTTGGCCGCATCGCGTGCGTCTTCCCTGGCCTCGGCTCGGTTTTCGATGGCATCTTCTCTGTCTGCGTACGCAGGCGCTCCTGTCACGAAGGATTGAAGAAGAAATACCCCTAATATTGAGAGTGTTATACGCTTTTTCATATCAATGTCTCCTTAACGGGCTCTTGTAAGAGCGACAAAACGTTGAAAAGGTTCCCAATAGCTCTCTGTTATGTTTCAAATGCCCATGCAAGCGTGGCTTTGGCGATTTAATCATGACCAAGTTGTGATCGAGGTTCACCCGAAGGAGCGAAGGGCATATAATGCCCTGAATCCCCAGATTCCTAAGGTCAGGAGTCTGCGCGATTGCCTGCTGTGTATTTCGTTCGTGCAAATTGAGGAAACAACATCATGGAATTTCGTAAGCTTGGTACTAGTGACCTAAAAGTCTCCTCAATTACTTTCGGAGCCTGGGCGATTGGCGGTTGGATGTGGGGCGGTGCCGAAGAGAAAGATGCGATCGCCGCCATCGACGCTAGTATTGCCGGTGGTGCCACATCAATTGACACCGCAGCAGTGTATGGATACGGACGAAGTGAAGAAATCGTCGGCAAAGCGATCAAAGGAAAGCGCGATCAAGTTCAGCTTCTCACCAAGTTTGGCTTGCGATGGGACGACACCGAGGGTGATCATTTCTTCGCATGGACTGACGAGAACGGCGAAAAGAACATCTATCGCAATGCTCGGAAGAAAAGCATTATTCATGAGTGCGAACAAAGTTTGAAACGACTCGGCACTGACTATATCGATCTCTACCAGTGTCATTGGCGTGACCCCTCGACGCCGGTTGAAGAAACAATGGAAGCGCTGAATCAACTGATTAAGGAAGGCAAAATCAAAGCCGCTGGAGTGAGCAATTACACAGTAGAGGATATGCAGGCTGCATTGAAGGTGTGCCCGATCGCTTCAGACCAGCCTCCGTACAGCATGATTGTTCGCAAAATCGAAAAAGATGTTTTGCCGTTTTGTCGCGAGAACAACATCGGCGTTATTGTTTACAGCCCGCTTCAACGCGGCTTGCTTACTGGAAAGTTTAGCCCTGATGTGAAATTTAAAGAGGGCGATCATCGCGGCAATGAAGCGCACTTCCAACCAGAAAATATAAAACGCACAAATGCATTTCTTGAAAAAATAAAACCAATCGCCGATAACCACAAGGCGACGCTCGGTCAGTTGGTAATCGCCTGGACGATCGCGCAACCTGGCATCACATCGGCACTAGTCGGCGCACGCGACGCGGTGCAATGCACCGAGAATATCAAGGCTGCTGACATCAAATTATCCAGCGACGAACTCAAGGAAATAGCAAAACATTTGGAATCGCTCGAACTTCAGGGGGCCAAAGCTTAGTTCTTGGTATCAAGAAATCAGATGGATGCGCGTTCGCCTGGCTTAATTTTAAGTGGGCGGAGCTGCATAGCATTTTTGAATTTATGGCGTGTGAAACTACGCATAAGCTACCGGCACTTTAACCATGTGAAAAACTGCGGCATCTAAAACTACACGTCTAAACTACGCTTCCTCATTCGAGCGCCGGACGACAAGCACCTTTCCGAACGCCTCGATTTTGTCGCCATCGCGAAGTTTTTTCTTCCGTCGCGTTTCCACGACGCCGTTGACTTTCACTTGACCATCCTGAATGAGAAATTTTGCCTCTCCTCCGGATTGAGTTAAACCGTTTAGTTTTAAAAACTGATCTAACTGAATATAGTCATCGCTATCGTCGTTTTCTTCCGTCATGACCTTGAATGGTTACCTCCCAAACTCCATCCATATTAGTTTCGCCCAAAGAAAAGAGCAATGGCTGATGCCATTGCTCTTCCCATTAATCTCGAACTGATTTCTCAGTAAGATCTAGTTTTTGACAGCCTTTTCACCGACGCGGTGAATGTCTGTTGCGTGATTAGCCTTGAAGATCTCTTCAGCTTTCTTCAATTGATCGCCACTTTCGCAATGGGCGGCGACCAGGATGTTGCCATCTTTGATTTTGCCTTCGTACATTTTTGCTTCGAACTCAGGAATTCCAAGTCCGATCAAAGCACCGGCGATACCACCGACGGTTGCGCCGACGGCTGCACCGCTCAAGGTTGCCATGATTGGTCCTGCAGCGATTAGTGGACCAACGCCTGGGATTGCCAGAGCGCCGATTCCGGCCAACAAGCCGAGAACGCCACCAATGACGCCACCAGTGCTGGCGCCAGCTACTGCGCCTTCAGGGGACTTGGTTGAATTGTCGTGAGCGAAATCTTGTGATTCACCCTTATCCGGAAACAAAACCGAGATCTCGTTATCGAGAAAATTAATCGATTTGAGAGAGGTAATTAGGTTTTCTGCTTCGACTCTTGTATGTACGAGTCCTACTACTGACTTTGTCATTTGTATCTCCAAATTTGTTTGAAATAGTTATCGGGTTTCTTATTTGGTCTTTTCTTTTTTCGCAGTTACGGTCAACATGTTTTTGACCGCTTTGACGCCTGAGACACCTTTGGCAATTTCTTCCAATCGGGTTTTCTCAGCGTCGGTATCAACTGGCCCTCTCAATTTGAGCGTGCCATCTTTGCCGTAGAGAATTTTTGCGTTCTGAGCGTTGGTAGAGAGACCTGATTCTGCCAGGATCGCTTTACGTACGTCAGCAAGCACTGTGACTTCGAGTTTGCTGTTGCCTTGTTTGTCCGCGGTAACAGCTTCCTTTTGAGTAGCGCCTTTATTTTGCGCCGTGTTATCTGCGTCAGTTGCCTTCTCAGCAAACGCAGGGCATGTGATACCGAGCAAAACCATTAATCCAGCGGCTCCTAGAGCGGTTGTTCGCATAAGTTCATTCCTTTTGTTTGATAAGTTAACGTCGTTTCAATGTACCACCCTCATAGCGCAGAAGTGGCCAAGAGATCTGGATTGGAAAAAATATTTCATCCACGTGTATTGCAAGCCATAGCGGAGTAAATCGATTTTCTTGTATTTAATTGGCAAAACTTTTGTAACGGAATTTACCTGTCGATTTAGTACAGGTGTTCAAAGTAAGTATGTGGAACTTTCACGACGCTGGCATCGCTGACTAAAAAGTGGTGCTCAAAATCATCCCAAAATCATCCACCAAAACGCGCGCCGAACATTCTATATTATGTAGATCAAAATAGTATCCACATATTGAGACTGATTCCGGTCGTCCAATTTTTCTGATCGCGAGATAAATTCAGAACTAAACGATGTTGCATTCAGAACAAAAACTAACAGCCGATGCAGAGCGCTTCCGCGCTGAGCTCGATGATGACGCGCGCGAAGAATTTGACGACTTTGTGCAGTTTTTGAGGTTTCGCGTCTGGTCGGGATTTCATTATGACGAAGAAATTTTAGAGAGCGCGACTGAAGCAATCGCCGATGGAATGTATCCGGAGCTCGAAGAAATTTTCGACGAGAAACTGATCAATCAAATTGTGAATCATGAAGTCAAAGAAAAACTGGAAGACGAGAAACAGTGGCCGGCAATGACTGATTGCGATCGTTTAACTCGCGCGTTTGGAAAATTAAATGCCAATGGTATCGTTGCGCTCGAAAGTGCCGGCTACTCGATTGGTGATGGTTGGGATGAGTATCGCGAAGCTGTGCATGCGCAGTGGGAATTAAAAGGATTGCTTGATTCCGTACGCGGTGGTTGCTTCTATCACGAACAAGATTTGGAACGAGCCGTTGCGGGAAATGGTTTGCAGATCGCATACAGCGCTGCGTCCGGAAATTTCTTAGAAACACTGGGTGTCGCCAAAGAAGTTGTGGACGTGTTGGAAGCAGAAGGATTGTCACCGGCCTGGAACGGCAATGTTGAACATCGCATCCAGCTACCGATTAAGTGGCAGCGCCGTTCTCCACGTTAGGTACGGCTACGGATCGAAGTCTAATCTTACTTTGAATTCTTCGTTGACCTTAAGGCGAGCGTCGTAAGTTCCCTCGCCGGATTTTTTCTTGAAGCCTTTGATCAGTTTTGTTCGCTTATCTTTGATCAGGTCCTTCATATGTTCGTCGCTAAGTGTTGCGCCGAAGCACTCGCGCCAGATGCTGAAGTTGCAACCTTCGCGCCATTGACTGCAGCCTGCGCCCTTCGGTGTCGGCTTCACGAAACCGACTTTGCATTGCGGGCATTGCCCCCAGCTTTCTTCCCCATCACGCGGAAGCGCTGCCGTGCGTTTTGTCACTTCGGGCAAAATGCGTCTTACAAATTCACCGATGTCATTTTCGAATTTGTTAAGCAACAACTTTCCGTCTTGCATGTCGGCAAGACTCTGTTCCCAGGTCGCAGTCAAAGCGACGTCTTTCAAGTCACCATGCACCTGACTGATTAAGGCTTTGCCTTTTTCAGTCGGCACAATCGCCTTCTTTTGGCGTTCGATATATCCCGACTTGATCAGACGCTCGATGATGGCAGCTCTGGTGGCAGGCGTTCCTAAACCGCGCTGCTTCATGTACGCGGCTAAGTCTTCATCGTCCATTTCCTTGCCGATGTTTTTCATAGCGGTGAGCAAGGAACCGTCGTCATAAGGCTTTGGCGGTGTGGTCTTTCCGCTCTTCAATTCTTCGGCGCGTTTGTCGACGTCTTGTCCTTTATTCAACGGAGGCAGCTGCTGACTTTCTTCAGCATCACCTTTATCTTTCGCTTTAGCTCCGGCTTTTCCTTTTTCTTTTTTCTCGGGCTCTTTCTCTTTCTTCTGCGGGTCGGCTTTTGTCCAACCGGCATCCTTGATTACGAAGCCTTTGGCGCGGAAACTATATTCGAGAATCTTGATAAATGCGGTTGTTTCGTCGCGAATTTCAGGAGGCAAAAAGATGGTCATGAATCTGGTTGCCACCAGTTTATAAATGTTCTTTTGTCGCTCTGGAAGTGAGGACGGAACGTCATTGTAGGTTGGAATAATGGCGTGGTGGTCGGTTAGTTTGGCATCGTCCACATACGCCTTGTTGAGCCGAGGTTTCAAAAGTGCAGCGGTGATTTTGCCCGGAACAATTCCTTCTTCTGCAAAAGCATCGCGCGCGGCTTGAGTCGTAGTCGATTGTTTTAAAACAGAAGACAGAACGCGCGGAAGTTCTTGCACCATATCTGATGCCAAATGCCGCGACTCAGTTCTTGGGTAAGAAATCAGTTTGTATTCTTCGTATAGGGTTTGCGCTATGTCCAACGCTTCTTGAGCGGTGTAGCCGAAGCGTTTGTTGGCTTCTTTCTGCAAATTCAGCAAGTCGTACAACGGTGGCGCGTTGGTTCTTTTCTCGACCGTGTTGACTGAAACGATCTTGCCTTTTTTCTCAGGTTTGATCGCAGCGAATATCGCTTTTGCGTCTGCCTCAACTTGAATTCGAGTTTGCGGCTCTTCTCCTGGTGTTATATATCTGGCTTGGAATCCCGGTTCGAACGTCGCGATGATTTCGAAAAAGTTGTTCGGTTTAAACTCATCAATCGCTTTTTGACGATTGGTGATCAAATTTAGTGTTGGAGTTTGAACGCGACCAATCGTGCACAACTGTCGATTGATTGAAGTATATGCGCGAGTGAAATTCAAACCGACGATCCAATCCGCTTGCGCTCTGGCAGAAGCTGCATTGGCTAGATTGTCATATTCGGTTGACGATCTCAGTTTTTTTAGACCTTCCTTAATAGCGTCTGCGGTCAGTGAACTAATCCAGAGGCGTTCGACGGGCTTGTTACTACCGCTCAATTTATAGATCAGTCGAAAGATGTGTTCGCCTTCGCGCCCGGCGTCTGTTGCGCAAATGATCGAATCAGCTTTTGGATCGGAAAAAAGTTTTTTGATTACGTTGAATTGCTTTAGAGTCTTGTCGACGATTTTATATTTCCACTCAGTGGGAATCATCGGCAGCTGCGCAATTCGCCATGGTCCGCCCCAAACCGGATTCATATCCTCCGGTTCTGCCAACGTGACCAGATGTCCGAACGCATATGTGACAGCGTAGTCATTGCCCTCGAAGTAGCCATCTTTTTTATTGGTGGCTCCGACAACGGCGGCAATATCGCGCGCAACAGACGGCTTTTCAGCGAGAACGACTTTCATGTCATTGATCCAACGTGCGACCTTTAGCCTGTATTCTTGCGCATCCTGTGGAAAAGATAAAGACTTGCCGGTTCATGTGGAACTTCGTATAGGTGCCATAACCTGGTCCTGCAAGCAATTGTCACAACCGACTTCCAACTCTAAGAGTCCATTAAGGACTACATGGAAACGAAACTGGCGATAGTCGGCAAAGAAAAACAGCTGTCAAACTGTTGGCTGGTTTGAACATCGCTGTATCGATGAGATATGCTTACTGCCTCTCGCCGATCTCATTGTTTCGACGATTCTCAATTGTGTTGCGCTGGAGTTAGATGGAACCGCCGAGTCGACTCAAATTAGTCTTAATTCTGGTGTGGTCGCTGCTTCCATGCATTGCCATCTGGATTGGCTTGTATGAAATCAAAAGCGCTGCGTGGACGTTCCTCTTGTATCACGGACTCGTGTTGACGCCAGCGATTTGGTGGGGACGGAAGTTGTGGGTACCAACTTTGATCGCCCCCAAGATCAAACACTGTGCACTACTGGTAGTGGCAGCCCTGGTCTTCACTGTAATTACTATTCTTACCTATGAAGTGATCGGCAAGTATTTATTGTCGAACGACGGTGCGTTGGATTTGCTTAAGCGTCAGGGTTTCAACAAGCAGGCGTTCTGGCCTTTGAGCATTTACGCCATCGTTATCAATCCGATTTTCGAAGAGATCTACTGGCGTGGTGTTGTTCTAAACGAGTTGGAGAAACATCCGACAAAGATAAAACACTTCGCGCTGATCTGGTCTTCTCTGGCATACGCCCTGTTTCACTACTTTATCTTTCGAATGGTGCTGTTCCCTGGTTGGGCCGAATTAGGCACGATTATGCTCGCAATTTACGGAGCAATTTTGGCAGTGTTGTATCGAAAGACTGGCTCGATAATCTTCACAGCGCTGGCACATGGCTTGCTCACCGACCTTGCCTGTATAGCGCTAATCTTGGACTTGTTGGGACGATACCCGGGAAGCTTGTAGAACCGCAAGGCACTGTTCTTCCTGGAAGGGCAGTCGACCGCTTGCTTACTATCTGCGGTATCACTCACGATTGCTGGTGCAAGAGATGGTAGCGATGATTCGAACCTATCGTTTGTAGTTCGATATAAAAAGTTCAGAGCCCAATTTGCTCGTGTTGTTTTCATTGCAGTTATTCATACCGTACTGCAGCTGCCATTCTTGTATGTTTGCCCAGCCATACAGTTTGCGAATGTCCTGGCAATCATCGTATGTGATCAAGAATTTGTGGTCGGTGTTTTTCAAAACGTGGGCAAGACGTTCGTGATCGAAACTATGCAAACTTCCGTTTCGCCCGTACAGTTTCTTCGCAGTGAAATACGGCGGATCGAGAAAGATGAAAACGTCATCGCCAGGCGCGACAATCACCTTTTCAAAATCTCCACGCGTAATCGTCGTGCCTTGCAACGCCTCCGGCAGCATGCTCAGCCGTTCTATCGCCGATGCGGTGAACCGATTGAGACTGGCCTGGCTGGAAAATCCACCGGCTCTCGTAGTGCCGGAAAACGTTACTCGATTAAAGAAGAAAAACAGCAAGGCAATCCGATGAGCATTTGTTGTTTCTTCACGCCGAGCATCCAAAAAATATTTTTTGATTTCGTCGGGGGAGCGAAAACCGGTTCTCAAACTTTCCAGTTCCTCTTGCAGCTTCCGACACTTCCGCGGAGATTGAACAGTTTGCCAGAACGTGACCAGCTCTGCGAACTCATCGTTAATCCAATATTTTTGAGCAAAACCTAGACTTCGCGCCTGGAAGAATACACTGCCACCGCCGACCATCGGTTCTCGATACTCGACAGCCGTTTTCGGGAGCATCTTTTCTATCTGTGCAATAGCTTTTTGCTTCCCGCCCGGATATCGCAAGGGGGAGCGATAGATTGTTTGTATGCCTACAGAAGGTGAGGTTCCAGAGTGGACCATCGCGTACGGCCTCGATCTAAACTATCTTGATGATAGCCGATTGGAGCCATTCGCGGAACTGTGATTCCTGGAGGCGAAAGTATATGCTTTATGTCTCGTTTGAATGGTTGATACCGCCGGTGATGGCAAGCGTAGATTGGCCGCGGGAGTTTGAAAGCGCCCAAATCAGAAACACCAGAACAATTAAGCAGCAAGTAAGCCACAATGTCCTGGTGTTAAATACGGTGCTATCGGTTTCTTATCTGGATGAAACTCTAGACGAAACTTTCCGGGCAACACGAGCGGTATGAGCGGCAACGCGTGTGCTTTTCGCCTTGCGGGTCGCGAATTCAGTCGCAAACTCCACATGTGGAATGTCTTGCTTCTTGCGCGCGTTTTCCATCATCATAAGTTGAGCAGGTGTGACTTCGTTGATCTTCGAGACCAGTCCGAGCCGCTTGAGCAGGAGGATGGTGCCCCAAGACACATCGAATTCGAAAGGCTTCATGCCGGTTCTGGCTGACCCAGGACTGGCGTGGTGGTTGTTGTGCCAGCCTTCGCCGAAGCCCAGCAAGCTCACCCACCACACGTTAACGCTGTTGTCTCTGGTGTTGTATGTCTTGTAGCCAAGCGATGGCATGTGGCAAGCAACGTTGAGAATCAGCGGAATCTGCAAGATGATGATTCCAGCAGCCAAACTCGCTAGAGCTGCCACTGGACCGAGCAGAGCCCAGATTACCAGGCGGAAGGCGATAAAATTGACCAACAACAATAAGTACGCTTGATGCCAGTCTCCGCCTCGATCGAGGAAGGAGTACAACGGATCATCAATCATATCTTTTGTTTGAAGAGCCGGATTAATATGGCTTGGGTACTGCTTCTGCGTAATCCAGCCACCGTACGCGTACCAGAGTCCGCGGGTCGGGGTGTGCGGATCAAGCGGAGTATCCTGATATCGATGGTGTGCCCGGTGCATGGTCACCCACCACAGTGGCGAGCCCTGCAAAGCCAGGTAACCAGCCAGAGCGAATTGATATTCCAGCCACTTAGGACATGCAAACGAACGGTGAGTCAGTAAACGGTGATAACCCACCGTAACGCCCAGCCCATGCCATACGTAGGATATGGCGAACACCGTGCAGAAAACCAGAACATCGTGACTCATTTACGCAGGACCTCAGGACAACCAAACAATGCTGAACTAAAGTTCAACAAGACGATGCTGACGCGCAGAATCGAAGATCCTAAGTATAACCCGGTAGTAGGTGAAAAAACCGGCTGCACTCCCGCCCAGGTATGGTTTTTTATGGCGCGAAACCGGGCCATACCTCGTTATGGAGATCGTAACGTTTTCGCAGTCTATTAAGGAATTACCGGACGCAAGCATTTTGATGCCCATTGTTTCAAGGTTATCGACACTGCGTAAGGCTATTGAATATGTTGTCAACCGGCGGGTTTCGACCATTTTTAGCACCACCGGTAGTATCGAAACATGGGTTTGATTCTGGACCCAATTGAGTTGCCGTGTCGCTTGCCTGAAAGCACCCGAGTTGCTCGTCCTCTTGAAAGCAGGCGTAAAGCCAGCTCCAGTGTGCCGTTTTCGCCATCTATAGATACGGATGCGAAAACCCTGGTACTGAATATGGTGAGCGTTTACTCACGCTTAATCACGAAGGCTGGGAGGGCCAAGGGCTTATTGCGAATAGTAAAGTCTTTTCGCGGCAATATCGAGTTTGTCCGCCGGCATGACATAATGCAATTGAATCAGTCGAGCAATCATGCTCAACCTTTGAGAATCATCCAAAGGTTTAAGTGGTAAAGCCACTTTTCGGATCCGAATTCAATCGCTTTCAAGTTTTAACGCGTAATACCGTCTACGACCTCTTTGCGAATGCACGATAAGTGCGAAATTCTGCGTCTGTGACTTTCGTTCTCTGCTCATTCCTCGCAACCGCTGTCGTGGTGCGAGTGACTCTACATTCACTAAGGTATTTTTAAATGCAAAACAGCAAACTATTTGTCAGAAATCTTTCGTTCAACACTTCAGATAGCGATTTGAGCGGATTATTCGCAGAACATGGCAATGTCGTTTCCGCGAAAATGGCTACTGATCGCGATACCGGCAGACCACGCGGTTTCGCTTTCATCGAAATGGGTTCGGAAGAAGCTGCACAAGATGCTATCCGCGCTCTCGATCAAAGAGAATTCAACGGTCGCGTCATGCACGTCGCGATGTCTGAACCACGCCGCTCAGGCACCGCGTACGGCAGCAAGTACTAAATCTTGCCCTAACGCGGTTCAGGCTTTAGCCTGAAGCTCACAAAATTCTAAAGCCAAAGAAACCCACGGGATTCTTTGGCTTTTGTCTTCATAAGGAAATATTGAGTGCGTGGTTTCTTGACTGCATCAGGGCTTTCAGTGCTCAACCCGCTGGGCGGCATCTGCAGCGCGCCCTTGAGAGTGGCGCTGTAAGCGCATATTACCCAGCAGAAAACAGCAGAACTTATTATTGAGCGGCCCTGCTAAAACGTACAGCCGCGCGGCAAAACATAGCGCTTACAACTGAGCGGAACTCGGTAAGCGTTTATTCTGCTGCGCGGCAATTAGTAGCGCGTGCTACTGAGCGGTACTCTGAAGCTGAGCAGAACGCTCGGCTTGTTCAGAACCTTCCGGAAACTTGATCGGAATCGATGTCGCGCATAGTGACTCTTCGCCCAGGAAATACTCGACTTCCATCGTCGTGTCATGCCCTTTTTCGAAATCAACACTGATGGCGGTTGCTTGAACAACCGCAGCTCCGTGTGTTTGTCCGGCTCTCATTTCGCATGGTGCCTTGTGCTTGAGCTCAAGGCTGAACTCTGGAAAACGAGTTACGCACAGCATCTCGACTGACAATTTTTCTGTCGAATCGAAGCGCTCGAGGTGCATGGAAATTCTCACGTTTGCCAAAGCAAAAGAAGTCTCTTTGTCTTTGACTGGAGTTGCTGCGAGTTCCTTAGCGATGACACCGCTCTGGTGAATCGTCACGGGACCATACTTGGTCGTGAAGCTCTCCTGAGTCGTCGATCCTTGTTCCTGCGCGCCTGAAGCCCGTTTTTTATTTGTTGATTTAGCCTGCATTAAACTGATACCACTTCCGCTTAGTTGGTTTACCCTCTACAAGACTCATGGCAATTTTTCTGCCATTGATACTGTGGCCGTTTAAATCGTCCACTGCTTTCTGTGCTTCCGCATCAGTGTTCATCTCTACAAACGCGTACCCACGACATTTACCTGTTCTTGGATCAGTGGGAATGTTTACTGCACTCACCTGTCCTGCGGTACCTGTGAAGACCTCGCGTATATGGTCCTCCAACGCTTCCGTTGAAAGATTACCAATCAAAATTTTGCTGGTTATCATCTGACGGCCTCCAGGAATCGGAGGTCGTACATCCACTCCTCACCTGGGCTGTCGCTGAGAATGGTGATCATTCCGGTGGACTGAAAGGCAAGTTTTAAAATATCCCATTGATCGTCGCTGATGTCACCGTGTTGGCAGCTTAGCCCGCCTTCTTCCCAGTTAATCGTGACCGTTCTGCGATTCTCCGAATCCGGAAATACCACATATGCACCCATCCGAGTTACGCGACCATAGTGCCAGCGATAATCGACACCCTTTTGCTCTTGCTGAGCCGTTTCCATGGCGTCGGCATCTGGTCGTTTAATTCGTCCGGTCGGTTGTTTAACCTCTTTTGTCATATATGCTTGTTAACTTCCTGTTGCGAGCGAAAAGTCTTGGCGGCTCTTCATGCACGGCAGAAAGAGAAACGGTTGAAATCTTCGGTGTAATTGAAACGTCTTATAGCCTCACGCTTTTGACCAAAAAACTCAAAAGGAGAGCAAGACGGCCGAACTGTATGTTTCTATATACCCATTATCGCACGTCCTTCCCTAACGCCGATCACTCGGCGAATATATTGGATATATTTGATACGAAGGCTGACGGGGTGCCGCTAAACCGCTGCAGTGTCTTGACTAAAACGCTTTGGCGCCTGCTTCAGCAACGGTTTGGTCTTGTTCGCCCGATCCGCCGCTAACGCCGATGCTGCCAACAACCTTGCCGTCTTTCTTGAGCGGAATGCCGCCCGCGAAGATCATGATTTTGCCGTCGTTGGAGGCGTGAATTCCGTAGAACTGACCTTCAGGTTGGCTATGCGTTGCCAGATCTTTGGTTGCGATATCAAACGCGCGAGCGGTAAACGCTTTCTTGATGGAGATGTCGATGCTGCCTAACCAGGCGTTATCCATCCGAACGTGTGCCACCAGGTTTGCTCCGGCATCGGCAACTGCGATGTTCATTGGTTGTCCGATTTCGGCAGCTTTCTTTTCAGCGGCGGCGATAACTCTTCGTGCGTCTTCAAGGGTGACCATTTGCATACTCCTGACAATAGTCTCAAATATTTTTCAGCAAGAACGGCTGAATATCGAGGACTGAGAGTAACACGTGAGGTCATTATTTCCCACTTCTTTGATACTAGTTTGGATATCTGGTGCGTATATTCTCTTTCGCGAGGCCGATGATCAAACGCGAGGCTGATGATCAAACGCGAGGCTGATGATCAAATCAGGATGCCGCTTCTAATCGCTTCCAATAATAGAGCTGCAGAATGTTCGCATGAACCGCCAGTGGGGCACGCGCAACGAGCCGCTTTTATTTTGCTCGAACGAGTATCGTCGAGTTCTACTGAAACTTGGTACGGTCGTGGATCCACACCTTTGACTATTCCAGTCACTGACATAGTTTGATTGTCTAGTCTGCAAGAAACAACTTGTCGGTTGCGTTGATATGTGTCGCCGTCACGGTGATAAGTGGTGCCGAAAAAGTTGAACACGTCTCGTTCGGAAACCGATGGAAAAACTTGCGCTCGCGCCTGGGCGTGGACATGCTGCGAGGTGTTGGCGGTGAGCTGGAGAGGACCAACGTCTCTTCCCAGAAATTTGAGATCGACTTCCAGCTGACAGCGCATTTTATAGAGCTTGATGATTTCGGGATCCACCATCGCCGAAAGAGTGCGGACTTTTTTGGAGAGCATCGATAAGTTCGCCGGTCCTGAGATGAGAAACGTTTTGAGCGCCGCTGCCTTGGTTTCGATGTCCGAGTCGATTAACTGAACCTGGTAATTATCTGCGTCGGTCAGTTGATCGGTATATATAAATTTGCTCTTCAATTTCTCTCGCCACGTGTTTAACGGAACGGAGTTCTTCGGTCCGAATCCGGGAACGCGAAGTAAATTTTCCCATGTGCATTCGGCCGCCGTGTCGATACCAAACGATGCTAACGCCGCTTGTCTAGCTGGTCCTATGCCTTTCACTTTTGCGCTACGGACTGGAAAATTTTCCAGGTACTGCTGCAGTTGATCTTCTCTGCGCTTGAGTTGATAAACGGATAATTTGTGCGCTCGCTCCTGTGCGAGTTGTTCGTAGGAGTGTTTGGCGTTGATCAATTTTTTCTTCAGCGCATGCAATTCAATCAATCCGCATTTTGTTTGCCAGTTGCTGATCGCCTGGTTCCAACTATCGTTGTAACTGTCGAGTTTGCTCTCAAGATTCAGTGTTTGCCCTGATCCTGCGAGGATTTTGTAGACGCCGACAATCGCCATTGCTATCCAGATCAAAGTGAAATTTGGAGAATAAACCAGAAGACCTAACGCTACAACCGAAACAATTATGCCGAATACTTTTGCGTTTTGTTGCGCGTTTTTATACGCTACGGTTTCTGCGCTTGGTTCTAAATCGAAGTTCGGAAGTACAGGCGAAGTGTTGGCCACCACATTAATCGTTTCGATTGCAGTCCAGAGTGCGATCAAATTGAACGACTCTTTGTGATGCGAAGAATCGAACTTAATATGCGAAAAGTCAGGAAGGAAGAGCGTTATGCCGAGCTTGTTTTCCATTCGGCACCAGATGCATTCGCTTGCCGTTGATGGATAGTGGTGCAGCTGATTGGTATCACATTTGCGAAGGCATTGCTCCAATTCTGTTAGCAGATCCACCCATTTTTCCGCAGATGGGCGAGTCTTGTTTTGTGAAAAAGCAGATTCAAACGCGTTGGCTATGGTGTCAGGAAAGTCTGAGAGCAGCACCGCACCTGGTGGCGGAACCATTCCGACCGCTCGCCGATTCGAGTATGCGAAACGATATTCGCGAATCGCACGTTCTATCGGCATCTCGCCTTGTGAATATGTGCCGACAAAGGGATGCCGCCCCATGCATAACATCTGGAATATAACGATTGCTAAACCGAACGCGTCATGATCTTTTGTGCGCAGAGTTGAACTGAGTTTTTTTCCTTGAAGTTCCGGCGGAGTGTATTCAGGCACGCCGACTTTGCAATAAAATTGCTGTCCACTATCGCTGAATTGAAAACTATCAGCGTCGATCAATGCGGCGGTTGCCTTGTTGGAAATCAGTATTCCGGAGTGGTTAATATCTCCGATTACGCAATTGGCGTTATGTACGGAGCCGACAGCACGAGCTATGTTGGCGGCGGCGCGCACCAGAAATCGATAGTCTGCGCGTGGAAAGTTTTTCTTGCGGGCACCAGGCGAATAGATTTCGAAAAGTGGTTTGTGACCGACCACCAGATTCATCACAAAACCGGCAAATTTGCCGTCGTGCGATTGTGCCACAGCAAGTGGAAATGCCACCAGGCTGGATTTGCTCGATAGTCGATTGGCGACCATCGCGTTGACTTTGCCCTGCCGAGTAGCGGGATCGGATATGGTGTAGAACTTGACCGCGCGGTTCGATCCGTCGGCAATCGTGTAGACGTCGCCCTCGCCGCCTCTCCCTATGCGTTTGCCCAGGGGAATCGGTTTGCCGTTGACGACCAGTTGCGGAAGTTTCATCTTCTTATTGCGAGGATTAACGTTTTGTCATCGTCGGTGCGTTCGTTTACTTTTTCGCTGTCTAAAAACTTTGCCAATCCGCTGCTGAGACTCACGTCCCTGCCTTCGGCAGAACTGGCTTGCAGTGGGCGAATTATCGTTTCGAAGAAACGTTGATGAGGCAGGTGATCGTTTAACTCGAGAGCGAGTGTTTCCATGCCGTCCGAGAAAAGCGCGAGTGCAGAAATTGGATCTGTGAAACGCGAAAACTTGATCAGCGGTTCTGGTTCGTCAGTCAAAAAGAACGTAGTCGATGCGTACTCACCGTGTGAAGGCCAGCTGGCGACGAGCCATTCATCAGCATCTGTCGGTTTGAAAACGATTGCGCCGTCACCAATGTGTGCGACCAGAGTTTCGCTTCCTGTGGAAATAACAAAAACGATAGTCGATGCAAACTCTCGCGGTTTGATTTCTCGTTTCGCCGCCGCCAGAAAAATGCGCCGTCGTGCATCGAGCATCCATTCGCGAACAAGCTCATCAGTAGGCAGTTCTCGCGCGACAGTCATCCGTTGAGCATCAGGTGATTGTTGTGCATCCGGTAACTCTTCTGCATAAGACGCCGTTTGCGGATAGTCGTTGGCAACAAGTGACTCGTCATCATCGGGCGACTCGCGCGTCCCAGGCAGCTCTCGAATGTCAGGCAACTGGTGGGGATCGGGAACCTGTTGCGCATCCCATTCAGGAGAAAACTCTTGCGTCTTCGCAAAAAATGCTTTTGCATGCGAAGCGATTGTCCGGCATGCAACCGACGCGCCTTCGCCACCCATTGAGGCACTGCCGGCGCCATCTGATACCACTGCTATGAAAGTGTCACGTTCCGCACCAATAGAGGTGCAGGTGAACGCGTCCTGTCGGCGTGTGTTACTGCGAACGTGGGAGGTGCCACGACATGTTGCGGCGGCCCATGTCCAGCTTGTCTTCACTAATTAGCCACTGCCCATCCGTCCGGCGCTGCTGGGTTTTCGAGCGGCACCGCTTCGCCGGGATTCGATCTGGAAACCGATCCCAGGGAACTCGAGAGCCACGCGAACAATTCGCGAAATGCCAGACCTTTGATCTTCAGTGGTGTGCGCACTGATATTTTCGCGAGCGTATCCATGTCGGCTGATTCAACGCCGACGGCGTAAAACATAAACTCTTTGCTCTCTTCGCCCTTCTTGACGAGCGCGGCAGCGTTTTCCCAATTGTCGGTAGGCGAGCCATCCGAGATCAAGAAAATCCAGGGACGATAATATGCAACACCGTTGGCCTTGTACTGATTTTTTCGATCGCGCAGTAAGTGAATTCCAGTTTCAATCGCCTGACCCATCGGAGTCATGCCGTCTGCTTTGAGAATCGGTGGATGAAATCCGGTGACCGATGTAAATTCAATTTCGGTGCGCACCGGACCGAATGCGACGATTGCCACTTCAACTCGTTTTGCGGCGAGGCCGTCGGAGTTGAGTTCTTCGCGGAACGATGTCAACCCAGCGTTTAATTCTTCAATCTTTTGTCCTGACATCGATGCCGAAGTGTCCAGCAAAAGAAGGCACGGGCAGCGCGGCTCCGGATTCTCCGCGAACTCTACACCTTCGAACGGGATCTGTTCAAATTCTTGGGACATTCCAACACCTTAAGCTAACTGGGCACGAGGAGCGTTTCAACGTGATGATTATATCGGTTTCGCAGATCGGAATGAACATTACATCCGTTTAAGTTCTGAGGCGGCTCACCAAGGTGGTACCGTCGGTGATACTACTCGATAGTGAGGGGCTGATGACATTGAGAGCGTTTCAATTAGTACCCAACCAAAAGTGGAGAACGTTCAAATTGGCCTGGATTGAAATGTTGTCCGTGGACGATGAATAACTATGAGATTGAACAACTCCAGGCTCAGTTGTTGAACCTCAGTTGAACTTAGCTGGATACGATAAATATGAAGACACAGCGCTGTCCAAGGATTGTTTGGTGATTGCAAAAACGATGGACATGAGCACTGCGACCACAATTAAAATGGTCCCGTACTCTGCTAGACCAGGAACCTTTTGGGTTTGCTCAGCCATTTGCGTTCGCGATCGCTGATGATAGTCTCGAATCGGGTAGTACGCGACCAGCAGCACCAGTCCGGCTGAGAGCGTTGCCTGCAGCCCAAATGACGTAAAAACGATGCCCGCGCCAAAGCAGAGCACTCCACAAAGCAGTCCGACGTTGGCTGTTTTGACCTTCCTCATTCTTCTAAGCTATCACGCGTATATGTTTGCCCGATCTGGCAGTGAGGGGCTGAACGACCGTAAATGCTTGAGAGGCTAGCCCCTTGGGCTTTGGAACGATTTTTTCACATGGAGCCGTAGATTAAATCAGGGTGTCAACGCCTTGTGATGTGGTAATCACGAATTTACTCATAGAACTCGAAATTGTATGGTTATCGCATGAACCACTTCTCGCCGATTGCTGTCATCTTCACCGCCATTCTGGGCGCGGTAACCGGCATGTGGATGTGCAACGCAATTGCCGACAATATGCAGGTTCGCGGCTTTGAACTCTCAATGGCTGATGATTCGCAAGGCGCGCTGGTCTGCTACGACAGAGCGATTATGCTGAATCCGAGCCTGGCACCTGCCTATGTCAATCGCGCTCAGGCGAAGCGTGCTCTTGGTGACACCGAGGCGGCTTTGATGGATTGCACTAAAGCGATTGAGTGTGGCGGTTCTCCAGAATTTTTGTTGATGACATACACGATCCAGGGCTCCCTTAAAGAGGATCTTGATGATAAGCGCGGTGCGATTGCAGACTACAATTCCGCTCTCGTTTTCAATCGAGCGATCAAATCGGTCGATTTGAGGATGAACCCAGTCGCGTTCACCGCTCTCACCCAGCGCGGTCTGCTGGAAGCCGCGGTTGGCGAAACCAAAGACGCGATCGACGATTTGACCGAAGTCATCAAAATAGACCCGACTTGCGCCCAGGCGTAACACGCCAGAGCAAACGCGCTCTACGAAATCGGTGATCTGAAAGGCGCATTGCAGGATCTGGATAAATCCATCGAATTGAACGCGTCGAACTTCGGAACGTTCCATGACCGAGCAATGGTGAAATCTAAACTCGGAAATGTTGATGGTGCAAAAAAGGACCTGGATCAATCGATTCGTTTGAATCCGGATGCCACATCGCACGCTTCGCATGGTTCTGAAGAATGCCCAGAGATGCCGATGTTCGTGTCTTAGAACGAATTAGACCAATCGTATTTTTGAAAACAACGTCTGTAGAATCAGGGTGTGTGGAAACAAACGCGTGTAGAAACCAACGTTTTGGCGTTTGTCGACCGAAACGATTTCGTTTTCAACTAATGAGTGCGGACCACTTTAAGCAGTTCCATCAAGCCGCGTTCCATCTGCAGCACCAACGCGCATAAGTCCGTCAGCATTCGCGAACGGTCCATGAGCAAGTCGATGCTGATTTTGTGTTTGTTACCGCTCACAGTGCTGGCAAGGTGATCTACGCGATGTGCGACGTCTTGTTTTGTTTTGCCGTTGAGTAAGCCGAGCTGCTGCCACCGTGCGATTAATTTTTGTCGGCGGGTTTCACCGGTTTTCGAATCCGGAGGCGCGGTGTTCAAATATTTCCAGATTGCTGGAGACAAATCCGTCTTCTCATCGGGGTCTCGATTTAAAACTTTAGCCAACATATTAGGTGTTGAGTTGACCATTTTCGCTTCGCCGCTTTGTTGTTTCAACGCAAGACCCGCTAATCCAGTTTGAAAAGCGCCACCACCCATCTCGACAATATCGCCGGCGTTCGACGCGTCATCTTTTGGAATCAGATCGAGCGAGTTACCGATGCCGGCAACCAGGGCACCACTGACGATATTAGCAATCGAGTTCAACTTCACCGCGCGATCCCTGCGCTCTTCAAAATACGCGCGAATCTCGGACATCTGCGCGATCTCGTAATTGATCCGCGCGTCCGTTCCATGAATTTCAAAAACGGTTTGCAGAATTTCATTGACGATGTCTTGTTTCAGCGTTACTCGTTCCAGTTTTTCTCGGTCATTCAAACTGTTCTTGTCCGGCATAGCTAAAAGTTGATTCAGAAGCGATTCGATTTCTAATTCTTCGACGATCTCTTTGACGCCCGGAGACATCGTGTGCGTATCGGAGGTGAGTTCTTGCTCCGGAGTTCCCAATACCGGCTGCGCACATGCCGCTTCTGACCAGAACGAAACCAATACCAACAAGCACAGCTCGATCGAGATATGCGTGATGCGTCTGGATGTCATTGGTAAGTTGAACAACTTTGAGAATTTATTTCGATGAATAAACACAGAATTAAGCGCACTGTTTTTGAAACAAGTGAGCTACATCTTAGCAGACGCACGAATAGCTTCGTCCGTTCGGCACTGAAGAAAAGTGTTGGTTTCGAAATTTCGCAGGTTTTAATTCTGCGAGATTAACGTGGTTAATCATGGCACCGCATGTAGTGGCGCCTATCTGATCTTCCCAAGGTTTAGTCTGGCAGGATTGATCTTCAAAGCCTCGATCACTTCCTCGGCTAGCTTCTTGCTGGATGCCGGATTCTGCCCGGTGACAATGTTGCCGTCTCTTACAACGTGTGGCAACATCGGCAGTTTTGCGGACTCATAAATTGCGCATTTTTCCTTCAGTTTATCTTCGAGCAAAAATGGCACCACATCTTTGAGAAAAACCAACTTCTCTTCCAGGTTGCTGAAACCGGTTATTTTGCGACCGGCAATGATTGGTTCTCTTTGATCATTGAGCGGATTAATTAGCGCAGCAGGACCATGACACAGCGCCGCGATAATTTTGACCTTGGCGTGGAGCAATTCGATAATCGATTGCAGGTCCCCATCCTTTACGAGATCGATCATGGGACCATGGCCGCCAGGGATGAAAACGGCATCAAGGTCACCAGGATCAACGTCGGCAATCCTCCTTGTCGAGTGGAGAAGGCTCAATTGTGCCGCCCATTCCTTCTTTTGCTTATCATTTGGTTCTGTCTTAGGGTCAATCGGAACAGGACCACCCAATGGAGACGCGACGATAATGTGGGCGCCTGCCCGGACGAAGTCATTATAAGGAACGGCAAACTCCTCCAACCAGAGCCCCGTGGGGTGGTCGTTGGCGAGCCTGTCGCAGCTAGTTGTGACTATCAATATCTTCATCGCTTATCCTCCGTGGTTCTTCCGGGACGGGGATTTTTCGGGTTGGTTCCTGGAACTTTCCGGGAATCTTTCCTCGGTAGTTAAGATTTCATCAAGACATCACATCCTGGGCGCCGATACGCGCACAATAAGGGGAGAAGCAGGCAGTTTATACAGAGTCGCTAACCCTGACCCGTGCTATATTGTCGCCAACTTCGTCTCCGTCCAGTCGTGGACCTTACCTCCTGAGGGAGCCTAATGAAAAAAACACTTATATCGATGTTAGCCATGTCGTTGCTTGTAGAACTCACCGTCGCGGGCTGCGGAGTAGCGCCGTCTTCCGCTCCGTCGGAGCATTATGTTTCGTCCCAGGTGAAGGGCGAATCGGCCAAGATCAACCTGGATGAAGTAAAGACGGCATTCTGGGACACCAAGGGCAAGGACTTCAATGAATGGATGGGGGCTTTCGAGAAGAAGGTCAACGAAATCTATG
This sequence comes from Candidatus Obscuribacter sp., assembly GCA_021772095.1. GTDB lineage: Bacteria > Cyanobacteriota > Vampirovibrionia > Obscuribacterales > Obscuribacteraceae > JADYXR01. The sequence continues at coordinate 95,236 of JADYXR010000174.1, forward strand.
AGGGTAAAGGAGTCGTTTCGATCGACGCCAACCGGAAGACCGGGAAATTGGAAGTCACCGGCTATATAGATGATGAGAAAGAACAGGGGTATCAAAGTGGCGAGGAAAAACTCTTCACTATAGAGCAGACCGGTGATGTAACCACTAACAAAGAGTTGCCGTACACGGTTGCAGGACATAACGGGCAGCCATATTATTCCGGCAGCCACAGCATTCTCGATAATCCATTCGTGCAAATGATGGTTTTGTCGCATGTAATGGGCGGCATGGGTGGTTGGGGTGGACGTTATAACACTCCATACGGCAGAACGGCTGATTTGAGAAATCATCGCGACACTTTCCGCACATCTCCAGGGTTCGGCGCACAGAAAGCCGCTAACTCGACGTTCAATACCAGATACAAAGCCAATTCTGCCGGCAGCGGATTTGCCAGCAAAAAAGGCTTCGGCACCAGTTCTTATAGCAGCACCACCGGTGGTACCGCCAAAAGATCGTGGGGCGGTTTCGGCAGCAGCAGCAGTCCTTCTTCCTCCAGTTCTGGCTCTGTATGGGGCGGACGACGCTCATCCTCGCCTTCATTCGGCGGTGGCAAAATGCGTTGGGGCGGACGGAGACGCTAATAAATGGAATACTTGCTTCAAGTCGCTGACCAGGGCTCTGGTCATATGATGGTGCTTTCGCTAGACCAGAATGCGGTAAAGAGACCGGCTATTGATGTGGTTTTTGACCTTCTTGGAACTGAAAATCCGGAGGAATTGACTGCTGGCGGAATTTTGCCGGAAGGTCAGGTCGACGAGTTTAAGTCACTTCAGAAGGTGATCTTCGATCGTGACGATCAAGGATTATTTATTCGCGATGGCATAAACATGTTCGCCAATGGTTCGGAGTTAAATCCGGATGCGCCGATGGTGAGCGCGTTTTTGCCTGCGAAAAAAGATGGAGTGGATTATAAACGCTGCAATTTAGTCATTGGTGGCGTTGATGGACAGAAGGTCGATGCCAGCAACGAACAGCAGGGATCGGTTGAAGAGCTAGGGCGGCTGATGTTCTTGCATCAGATCGGTCGCGGCGCATTGATTGACGTTACTCGTGAGCTGGCTGAACTGTCTGACATAATCGCGTGGGCAGAACGAGAAACTTTGATCGAAATCGATGTCGATAAAGCTGCGTATAAGCTCACGGAGAAAGGGAAACGACGTCACGCCAGTTACATGGAAGAGGCGCAGGATCTGATCAAGCGCTACGATATTTTCACCGATGTTGATATCGATTCTTCCGGAGAAGTGCATTTTGACTCCAACCTGGGGCGCGATATGCGCGTGCCGATTTATGAGCTTGAAGGAATTGATCCGTATCGAGCCCGGTTTTTGCTCGGTCTAAACGACGGAGAATGGGATAAGCTCGAGAATTGGACTGAATTGAGCAATGATGAGAAGTGGTATCGTGAGATATTTGCGCCGATTGATGGCGCGACTTCGGTAGAGGAAATTGGGCGAGCAAAGTTGGAGCATGTTGTGGAAGCCGGTAAGGCGAAAATGCGGCAGGAAGGGCGTGGCGACGGGCGTCAGGAGTTCGACCCGGAGTATTAGTTCGAAACGGCGGCGTTTTAATCTTCGGGGCTTGCATGCCAGCTGGGTCCAGTCTGCATGACGCGCGACAGTGGCGTTCTAATCGGCATGATAGTGGTGTAAAAGTCCGCACTGCGCCTGGTTCCACTTCTCACGAGTGAGCTGTGAGTTTGGCGCGACTCTCCATTTGTTTCAAATTGACGCTATTGATTAATAAAACTCCCAAAGGGACAGCATATTGAGATTCTGCGGGCATATAATGTTCGAATCTCGCTAGTAGAACCCAGCTCTCGCATCTCCAAAATGCCTCCTCTGCTGGTGAGAAGGTTCTCCACACTTCATTGCCAGCCTTGCTTATGCGTCTTCATATTCTTCTCGAAAACTTGCCGGGTGTCAGTGGACTAATTGAGTCACTGTCTCATTTTGAGATTTCCGGTGTCACTGCCGATCCAAATCTGTGTCATCCTGGTTTTTTGTATTTGGCTGATGAATCCGAAACGGTTGATAGCACTCGTTTAGGCGTTCGGTTGGACGGCCGCGAGTTTATTTCGGTAGCTATCAAAAACGGTGCAGTCGCAATTCTCACCACGCCCGGTGTGAACTTGCCTGCGGAAACTGCAGAAAGTGTCGCACTGCTTTTATGTGAGGCACCACTATCGGTGCTTGGTGCGATCGCATCGCGGTTGTTCGGAGAACCACGACCCAAGCACGTCGCCATTGTAACAGGCACCAATGGAAAAACCTCGACCGTGAACTTTTGCCGAATGCTGTGGTCGGCAGCCGGTATTGAGAGTTGTTCGATTGGAAACTTGGGTGGTGTTTGCAGCGACGGGACTACGGTTTGGGGGCGTGACCCGATTTTGTCCGTGCCGGAAACAGTATTTTTGCACAAGACTTTTCAAGAATTGGCTGGTCGCGGAATTTTCAATATCGCAATGGAAGCAACCAGTCATGCGCTTTTCGACTATCGCCTTCATGGCATTGAGGCGAGAGTCGGAGCGTTTACTAACCTTACTCGCGATCACTTAGACTTCCATAAAAATATGGAAGAATACTTCGATGTGAAAATGAAACTGTTTACCGAGGTCCTGGCACCAGGCAGTTTTGCAGTGTTGAATGCAGATTCGGATTATTACGCACGGATCGTGGAACGTTGCAAAAAACGCAATCATGAAATCATCAGCTTTGGTTGGACGGACAGTGCGCAAATTCGTTTAGTGAGCCAGAAGTTGCTCCCGGGCGGGCAAGATCTCGAGATCGCAATTGGTGATGCCAAGTATAAAACGAGCACCAAGTTGTTCGGGGATTTTCAAATCAGCAATATATTGTGCGCAATTGGCATAATGATCGCGTCCGGCATGTCGGCGGAAACAGCCGTGAGACTGGTAAGTGTGCTTGATGAAGTAGAGGGGCGATTAAACAAAGTTGCCACCACTCCAACCGGCGGCAACGTGATTGTCGATTACGCGCACTCTCCGGATGCAATACAAGCTGCGCTGAAAGCGTGTCGCACGTTCACGCATGGCAAGTTGTCGATCGTTTTCGGCGCCAATGGTGGGCGTGATCCAGGTAAACGCGAGCTGATGGGTGAGATGGCCGCGCAGCATGCGGACTGCGTAATCGTGACCGATGGCCATCCACGCACGGAAGTGGCCGCGTCGATTCGAAAGCAAGTTCTATCAGGAGCACCTGGCGCGCGCGAAATCGGCAACCGGACAAGTGCCATCGAATATGGTATCAAGGCACTCGAGGACGGTGACACCTTACTGATTGCAGGCATGGGTCATGAGAACTTCCAGGTGATTGGCGATTCTAGTATCCCTTATTCCGATAAAGCGATTGCGCAACGAATAGTCAAAGAACTTTCGGAGAAGTAGGGGTCAACTCAACCTACATAGTTTGATTAAACCCACCCGGCACCGATGCCTGATTCGATTCCATTCCATGAGTCGAAAGGCACGTCTGATTGACCACGGTAGTAGACCTGGTATAGCAATGTTGCTCGGAATTCGTTGCGCCTTATCTGGTGCCGTCGCCGCCGATATAGTGCAGCACCATCTCGTGCCAGAACGGCCAATCATGCGCAAAGCCATCCCACACTCGGTAGGCATGAGGAATCTTTTTCTCAGCCATCACTTCAGACAGGATTCTGTTGCTTTCAAAAAGCGGGTCGGTTTCACCAATCGCAAAGATGATGTCCATCTTTCGAATCTTGGCTAGATGCTCTTCAGGAGCGTTTCTTATGAATGACGACGGATTGCATTGATCGACGACATCGTCACTGTGATCGTGAATCCAATTGAAAACGCTGTAAGGTCCGCTCATTTGTTCGAAATCATAAGGACCGCTCATGCCGATTGTGCGGTGGAAACTCAAAGGATATCTGAGCGCTATGCTCATGGCGTGATAGGCGCCCATGCTGGCCCCGAGTGCGATTACAAAGTTGTTGTCGTTCTTCTTTTCCGTGAAAGGAAGCACTTCTTCTACTACGTATTTTTGATACGTGAGATGTCGACTCGCTTTGTCTTTCGGATGCGCCGACAGGTTCCACCAACTTTCCCGATCGACACTGTCGACGCAGAACACTTGAATCCATCCCTGATCTATGTGATGGCTCAGGGCCTTTATCATCTCCCGATTTTCCCAATCATAGAATCTTCCGCATGATGTGGGGAAGACGATGACTCTGGCACCGGAGTCACCGAATGTCAGCAGCTCCATTTCGCGGTTGAGAATGGGACTATGCCATGAGTGATATTCTCTTATCATTTTTGATCCAAGTGGCGGGTAACATGAAGATGCTACCACTTCCCCGGTCTTGGTAAAAAACCTCTGTCCGTAGATTCTTAAGTTATTTAATGTTCCGCCACCCCGGAAGTCGTGGCCCGGCTTCAAAGCGGAGTAAGGCGGCGACTGAGACACAAACAGTATATAATTGATAGTTGTTGCCAGTGTGTTTTCAACGACTAGCTTGCTATGCCGTTATCGCCTTCTTGCGCAGCACTATATATGGTGTCATTTCCAGAATCCCGAGATTCACTCAATGTAATCTCTTCCGTGCAGGTATTTATGCGAACCGAAATTTTTTGGGCAGGTCTGCGTTGCGCTTTGTTATCCACACTAATTTGCTTCGGCTCATTCGGCGCCGCTTTCGGCGCGGAGAGCACGATGCCTTCGCAGTATGTCGAAAACATAAAACCAGAACTCGCTGCTAGATACGTGTACACCGAGGATGGTGACTACACAAAAGCGTTGAATATTCCAACCTATGAGTGGATGCCGGCAGAGGGACCGCCGAAAACGATATTTCTGGGAATCCACGGGCTCACTCTCCACGGGCGCCGCTTCAGGGTTTTGGCTCGCAGCTTAGCAGTCAATGGAGTCGGTTTTGTTGCGTTGGACATGCGAGGTTTTGGTCGCTGTCATTTTGATCCGGAAAAACGATTCAGCACGCCTCAGGATGACAAAACCAAAATCAATCACGCGAAAAGCTACGAAGACATCGTGGCGTTGGCAAAAGCTATCAAAGCTAAGTATCCGCAGGCTCGGTTGATTGCTCTTGGCGAAAGTTTAGGCTGCACCTTTTGCGTAAAATTGGCGGGGGAATATCAAGATCTGATTCCTGCGATCGTTCTATCTGCTCCGGCGACCAAGTTGAACAAAGATATGTACGCTGGTCACGGGCAAGTTAGACAGGGAATTAAAGCCGTTGTGACGCCTCACCATGAGCTCAGTTTGACCGGTTTTTTTGCTGACCTTTGTTCGTCAAGGGTAGAGATCCAAAAAGAAATGACCGAGGATCCGATGATCCTGAAAAAACTTTCTTTGGGAGAGTTGATTTCCACCGATGAATTCTGCGCGAAGACCGACGCGTTCGGAAAGCTTACATCGCCTACTCTGGCGGTGCTGATTCTGCAAGGCAGTGCTGATGGTTGCGTGTCACCAGAGCATGTCACTAAGTTGATGAATAACATGCCGTCCACTGACCAGAATTTAGCATGGCGCGGGAGCTTCGGACATTTGCAATTGGAGACGATATATATGCGCGCTCAGTCGATTGATGCGATCGCTGACTGGCTGCTGGATCACAGCAGCGAACAGATGGCGAAGTTGCAACAGCTCGAACAAAACGTCGGCGACCTCGGTGGCAACATCACCAGATAATCTCACTCAAATTACATCTTGTACCTAAGGTCAAAATATGAAAGTCGGTAAAAACAAGAATACCCGAGAGCCTCAGTTTCCGACGCCTGAAGATGCGGCCGAGATGACCGATGCGCAACTTCTCGCGAAGTTGAAATCGCTCGGAATTGAAATGGATCAAAAGAAAATGGAAAAACTTTGCGATAAAGTTCTTTCTGCTGAGGATCTTGCCGAGCCATTCGAAGAACAATTTGACGACGAAAACGAAGACAAAGGATTCGAGCGAGAACGGCAGGGTGATTGGATCTGGCTCTGCTTCAGTGAGCTGTGGAAAAGGTGGTTTCCGGACAAACCGTGTTTTGAAATTTTGCATGAATGCATCTCCGATGGTTTTCGATTGCGCAAGCAACGTGATGAGGTTGGTTCGTTGCAGCGGTGGCTCGCTGGTTGGAATATCGCACGCCGGATGATGGATGCAGAAGATGTTCCAGTTGAGCAATTTCATTATGAATTCAGACTGGAAAACAGCCTGTGCGAGTGGGTGCAGGACATCAGTGTGTCCTTGCGCAATGCCAGTTCGGATGCGCCTGAAACGTTGCCGGTGGAAGTACAGTTTTATCGCGACGTTTTGAAAAGAACCAAAGCAAATCATCTCGATTTGTTCGTGCAAAACATGCGAATGAATTTGGCAGAAGCGTTATTCGACATGGGCAAAGTCGAGGAAGTGGACAAACTCTACGAAGAGTGGCTCGCCAAAGATCCGCACTGGGGTTGGGGATGGATAAGCTGGTCCTATTGTTACCTGGGTGGTAGTTCCGGTCCTGAGAATCCGGAAAAAGTTCAAAAGCTACTTGAAGAGGGACTTGCCGTCAAATCAGTTCGAAATCGTTTAGATGTTTTGGAAAAGATGGCAGAGTTTTTGGACGCTCAAGGACGCAAAGAAGAAGCGGACGCCGCCTGGTCAGAATTTGAGAAAGAAGAAGCCAAAGGCGCATCCAGTGCGCCTCCGTCAGAGTCGTTGTCATCGAGCAAGAAAAATTTGTTTGATTCTCCGACCATGACGATGTTGAAAGACGCAATTGTCAAAGTAGATGCGGAAGAAAATTCTGCCACCGCCCCCAGTGACACCGTCGGGCGGAAGGAACCTTGTCCATGTGGAAGTGGCAAGAAGTATAAAAGATGCTGCGGCAAGTAGCAACGCGGCACATGCGGTCCGATTACGGACACCGCAGAAACGGTGATCGAGCAGGCCCAGTCGAGTTCTAAGTTTTTGATTTCTCTTGTGACTGAACTGTTGGATTCAGAGAAAATTAAGACCAGAGCAGCCTGGGCCTTCAGCTTAACTGTGCTTGTGTTTTGGAACGTCGTACTTTGTTCGTAAATCATCATCCAGTTTTTTGTTCTTGTTGTTCAACGTTTCGATACTTCGTTTGGCCGCTGATTTCGATTCGGCAAGCGAGGCATCGATTTCCTGTTTGTTCACGCAATCGGAAAAGTTCTTTTCCATTTCGGTGAAGTATTGAATGTAGCCGTCATGCAATTCTTTGGTTTCCGGAACGGGCGTTAATGCCTTCATTGCAGCAGTCGCAGCCGCAAATTTTGCGATCATTTTTTCGGCAAATTTCTGCGTACTGGCAGAGAGTTTACCGCCAGTCTTGAGTGCTCTCTTGACGGCACCACCGTATTTGAGTTTTTCACTCAGCGGCATCTCGGCATCCCGACGGATTTGATCGTATGCGGCGAACCATTCTGCGATTGGTTTTGGGGTCTCCTCGCTTACCTTGGAGGAAGTCGAATCGGCCTCCGCGAACGCGATGTCAGGCATGTTCATAAATGACAGCAAACAGATCGAAACGACCAAGTAAGTTCGGAATCCCCGCATCTCTCGTTCTCAACTCCAGTTACTCGGTAAAAGCGTGGCTCTAGAATATTCGACCCATCTCTAGAAAGCAAGCCACCATCTGTAATACTGCTGACGCTATGCGGTCTTTTGACCTGATCGACCATCCGTTGACAATTTCGTCCATTCCCTCCTAATTCGTGATTAAATCGTGTAATCGGCTTATACGTCAGGTAGGAAAGCCCATGGCACGCAATCTTGGTGTTCTCATGAAACCGTTTAACGCATCCCTAAAATCCAGTTTTAGGAACAGTATTTCTGGCAAGTGTCTCGCGATTTCCCTTGCGTTTTTATCTTGTCAAATGCCTGCTCACGCAGGCGACGAATCTACGCCTCGGCTGCATGCGCAGCAAGGCACCATGGACGATACTAAGCCAGAACCGAAAACGTTAAATGGAAACATAGAGCGGACTGAAGTTATTGATGGTGCTGGAGCAGGTGAGCCTGGTTTAAAATCGAAAGCCGAGCATAATGATGCGACTGCGGATGATTCAAATACAACAAAGCCGTCACTCACCGAAAGTGCCGAGTCAGATGGTCACGAACCTGTCGTTCTAGACGCTAAGACTCAAGAAGATCTCGGGAAAGTAATCAATTCATCGGCAGGGTTGTTCAAAATGTTTTTCGGGAAATCAACCTTCAGTCCCGTAATTCAATTAGGCAGCCGCAAGCCTCTCCTCTCATCAGAGGAGTACAGAAAAATGGAGTACGGCATAATCGGTCTTGATGCGGTTATTCATATAGGCAGCACCGGACCTGTGGTTGAACATGTGCATCCTGGAGCGCCGGCAGAAGTCGCTGGAATTCGCGAAGGCGATTTAATTGTGAAAGCGCAAGATCATGTTTTCAAACCAGGCGAAGGGCAGCGAGTCCTCTGGCAAACAGTGGCTGGTCGTGCTGGAACACCTGTTGAAATGTCAGTTTTGCGCGATGGCGAAGTGATCAAGTTTAAATTAGTGCGGATGAATATTGAAGACATTCCTGACAAAAAAAGACGCCGCCAGTACGAAATGTTACTGAGTACGCTTGGACCACCGCATTATAATGCTGATGGTGACTTGGCGGAGAGCGCTAAGAAAGACACAAGAGATTTGAACAGATTGAGCCGTTTTGGATCCAAGCAAAAATATATTATCGATCTGGAATCTGCGGCGGCAGAGTAGTTCGCGCTGATGTGGTACCAAATATGGTGCGTGTGATTCTAGGTTGCGGCATTTTAAACCAGTGGCGATTTTGAAATTACGCTGGCGTTCTGAAATTACGCTAACGACAGCTACAGGTCCGATCTTACGATTTCACTTTTGTGAAAACGGCAAGCTGAAAACGAAATTACGCTTGCTTCTGCAAGGATGGCTTCGCATCAGGTTTTTCTAACGCTGCCACAGTGAGACGGACGTCCTCTTCATTGATGGTGGACAGGATTTCTTCGTTGACGTGAGGCAAACTGATAATCCGATTCGCTTGATTTCCAATGATTGAGTGAAACACACGACGAACATCTCGTGCGTTTCCGTATCCTTCGCGGCGCTCGGAGTAAAGTTTCTCGAACATCGCTTTAACGAGAAGCAGTGCCGGTGGGCTGGTTATGAACGCGGCACGAGAACAGAACAATTCATAGATCTGCAACATCTGCTCTGGTGAATAATCATCGAAGTGGAAGAACTTATTGAACAGAGATTTTAATGCAGAGTTCGCGTTTAGAAAGCGATCCATTTTTTCCGGATATCCGGCAACGATTACCACTAAGGTTTCACTGTTGTCTTCCATCGCTTTGACCAGGGCGTCGACTGCTTCTTGTCCATTGGAATCTTGAATTAGTTCGTATGGTTCGTCGATGAAAAGAACACCACCAAGTGCGGACTCAACCACTTCTTTGATCTTTGCTTCTGTTTGTCCGGACAGACCTGCCACCAGATCAGCGCGGTCTACCTCGACGACGTGACCTTTCTCAATTACGCCGAGAGTTCGATAGATATTGGCGAGAATTCTGGCGACGGATGTTTTTCCGGTTCCGGGATTGCCGTTGAACACAAACTGTTTTGCTATCGCTGAGCCCGGCATGCCTTTCGCTTCACGCATCTTCTGCACTTTTATAAAGTTGAGCAGTTGAGCCAAATCTTGTTTGACGGTATCGAGGCCGACCAGAGCGTTTAGTTCTTCAAGACTTTGATCAACTGTCACATTGCCTATCACTTGCGTTTCGCCGCTTTGTTTATCGAGGCTGTTATTTGATGGTTTTTGTTCGACTTCTGCAATGCCGTGCGGATAGAGTGTGTTTTTGAATTGCTCCAACCAAGCCATTTCCTCTTCATCGACAGTGTTGTCTGATTTGAAAGCGGAGTTCGCCAATCTAAAATATAAGGAGCGTGCTCGATCACCGAGTTCTGTTTTCATCGAGTTATCGTAGATGTCGAGAATACTTACCAGCAGTGGCACTTCAGTGGGACTAATATTTTTCGATGCACCTCGGAAAATTTCCTGCAGATTTTCGACGCTGCCTTGTTTGCCGAAAAACATAAGCGTTGGTGCAAGATCGTGAAATAGTTCAAGTTCTTTTCTGTCAACGACTGAATCGACAAGAACGGCTTGAGCACAGTAGTTAGTAAAAGTTTTTCGGATGAAACCTTCGGTGTCTTTTAACGCGTCCATCTGTGTCAATTGATCCACGGTCTTAATTACATCGCGAGCGGGAACCGCAAATTCCAAAACGGCTTTGTTTAAATCAGCTGCCAGAGCGGTACTTTCAGGATGAAAACATTTCTGCGGCAACCTGGACGCGGTAACAACTTCATTCCACATCGAATCGAAGAACTCGATGATTTGCGGGTCTTTAGCTCCCGGCTTCTCTACATTGTTGAGCGTGACGGTGACGATTTTTTGCAAAAGGTCTTTGTACATGCGCGCAGTATTGGTCTTTTCGATGGCGTCATAGCCGCGCAATAGATTGAGCGAAGTCGTCGGTGGTTCCCAATAGGCTTCTGTCTGCGCCAGGCTTGTAAACCTGGTTTTGTGCTCGTCGACCGTGCCGGAGGCGTGATAATTCTGCAGCGCGTGGTCGTACAGATCGCCCATAAATGCATGTTGGCGCCACGAAATTCCACCTTTCATTACATGAAGAGATGTGGCGATCTGGGTCATATCAAGTGCTATCTGGCGGGACGCGTCGGGCTTGTCCTCATCGGCACGCCAAGTTTGCAAAAGACGTTCCTGAAGAGCCTGGATCACGTTGTTGACGACGGCATCGAACAATCTGCGAAAGCCAAGGATGTGCGTAGAATTGGGCATTTGTCCTTCCGGTAGCGAAAAACACATGGTCTTTATACCCAGTCGGCTTTGTAAAAGCAAATGAATCTGACAACTCGGGCGGATCAGATTGGCGCCATAACTGAACTTTTCGAGCGTTTCAAGCGCTGTGAACGCAGGCTGCGAAAATGCTACTTTAAGAGCATGGACAAAACTTCCAAAATCAAAGCTATCGTTAGTTTTCTCACTATGCCAGTCGTTTTGGGAGCACCGCTTTTTCTGCCGGCACAAACGTGGGATTTTTGGCAAGCCTGGGTTTTTCTAGTTGTTTTCTGTGGCGCCACGATTGCGCACGGAGTGATCTTGGCGATTCGTGCACCAGAAGTGTTGGTGCGCAGAATGAAGGCTGGTCCCACGGCTGAGACGCGACCGGTTCAGCGAATTGTTATGACCTTCGTCACTGCGTCATTTTTTGTTCTTCTGGTTTTGTGCGGACTCGATCACAAATTCGGCTGGTCGAATGTTCCGATACCGGCGGTGCTGTTCGGCAATTTGTTGATAGTGTTTAGTTTCGTCCTATTCACGAAAGTGTGTTTGGAAAACCACTATGCCGCAGCCACGATTCAACTTGCAGAAGGACAGCATGTTGTGGATACGGGAATGTATGGAATTGTGCGACATCCCATGTACGCCGGGGCTCTTTTGCTGATGCTCGGGATTCCGCTCGCGCTTGGATCGGCGTGTTCTGCACCGGTCATACTTGTGACCATTGGCGTTCTGATTTGGCGAATTGTGGATGAAGAGAAATTTTTGCGCGCGCATCTTAACGGTTACACCGAGTACTGTCAAAAGGTGAAATACCGCTTGCTGCCTGGGATTTATTGATTTTTTTGTATTGCGGCTAAACGATTTTTACTCGGCTCGAAGGAACCGCACGGTTGCGCCAGTACTACATGTGGTGCTGTTTGTTGTGGGCGTGTGATTCCACTCGCAGAATTCAATTCGGAATCAGGTCCAAACTATGGGTTGGCGGGTGGCGGCGCGGGAACGTTGGACTGGTCTGCGTTGGATGGCTCTTGCGAACTCGGCGATTCTTTCGAGCTTGCCGGTCGTTGATCGATGATAGTTCTTTGTTCGGTATCAAGTTCTTGTGGCGGAGAGTTTTGCTGAGCATCGACGGTTGCGGGCAAGTTATCTGGCGTTTTGCCTTGTTGTTGTTGTTGTTGTTGTTGTTGTTGTTGTTGTTCCGGGACTGCAGGAGTGACTGCAGGAGTGACTGCAGGTGTGATTGCAGGAGTGACTGCAGGAGTGACTGCAGGAGTGACTGCAGGTGTGATTGCAGGAGTGACTGCAGGAGTGATTGCAGGAGTGACTGCAGGTGTAGCTTCGGGTGCAGCTGCTCCGTCTGTGGTGTCTTCTGTTATCAGAGTGATAGGAATAATCTGCAATTTAAACTTCACGGGAATATTCAGTTCTTTGCTCAAGAACTTTTGTACAAGAGCAACTTGTCGAGATGTAATTGGTTGATCGGGAGAAAGAACTGTCGCGACTACAATCATCGGTTCTTTGAAGCGCTCGACTTTTACTGAACTCAATTGCAAACCGCGAAAAGTCACGGTTTTTTCCTTAAGAAGGTTCTTGATGTTTGCGCTAATCTGATTCTCTAGCACAAGTTCTCGCATACTGAATGCCAGTGGCACGATCAGCAAAATACTGAACGCGGCCGTTAGTAGCAATCCCCTCTTTGCTTGATGCAGCGGTATGAAGCCCAAGAAGAGAAATACTAAAGCTCCAGACACGGTAATGCCGATGAGGTTTGTTGCGTAAAGCAGCATTGCGCCGGTGGCAACAGGCACAGACCCAAAGGCAATACCAATCCCCACGACACTGAGGGGTGGCACCAGGGCTACAGCGATAGCCACGCCGGCCAATGTGTCATTCAATTTTTCATTGGACTGACAGTACGCTCCAATCGCTCCGGCACAGACAGCAACGCCCAGGTCTAGAAGCGTTGGGTGAGTGCGCGCCAAAATTTCAGGAGTCAGTTCCAGCGACCGCATCATCAGTCCGAGACCTGATGAAATAACAATTCCAACGATTGTGCCAACAGCCAGTGTCAATGTCGCGCGCCCGATTAAGCCGCTCTCGCCCGTCAATGTGCCCAACGAAAGGCCGACCAGAGGACGCATCAGTGGCGCTATGATCATCGCTCCGATGACAACTCCGGGGCTGTCCTGAAACAGCCCAAAAGTGGCTATCAAAGTTGAACCAGATAGCAAAACCAGAAACTGTATAGAAAGCTGGCTTATATCCTCCAGACGTCTCTGCAGCGATTCTAAATCTGATTCTTGGACCTGTTTTAGAAATGGTGGCATCGATATCGCCGCTTTTAGTTTGGACAAACTGCATTATGCCAGATGCTGACTTCGTCTGGTTTCATTCGGGTCAAAAGAACATTTCAAACCGTTTTCTCAATCCTTCAATTTCCGGAATCAGCGGATTTCGCGAAAGCGTGCTCATGGATTCAACCTGGCACCTAATGTGGTGGCGCAAGATGGGAGCGAGGCTGCTGAAGCCGGACTTCCTGTTTCGGTACTTAATGAGCCCAAAATAGAAGCGCACAAGAAGCAATATAGACCAGGCATATGGCAATAGCGTCTCCGGCAAGGAACCAGAATTTTTTCTCTGATCTATAAGTAAGTCCGATCACTACAATAGCTAATGCCATGATCGCGCAGAGTGCGGTGGCTGCATTGGTCATTGAAACCGAACGTAAAAGAGGCCCTTTCAGATAACAAAAGTCCGTTATTGACAAGATGGCTACGTTGAACAGGTTGCTTCCCAGCAAATTGCCCACGGCCATATCGAAGGCGCCCATGCGCGCAGCCGCAACCGATACCGTGATTTCCGGAAGTGACGTTGTAATTGCAATAAAAGAAGAGCCGATGAAGCTTTCGCCCATCCCAGTCTGGCGCGCAATTTCTTCACCAATGCCCGGAAGATAGCATGCTGCGACAACTATAAGTAGCGAGTTTAGGAAGAACATGAGTGATATGAATTTGAGACTCTTCTGTGAATTTGCAGTTGCTTCAACAACCTCACCTACAAATTCCGAGAGGCGTCCTTTTTCGTAGTCGTATATAAGCCGCATGGCAAAAAAGTAAATCAAGATGTAAACCAGACTCATAGGATCGATCGAATTAAGAACGCCGATTACCGGCATATACTTGCTAAAAACGATATCTATGGCAACAGTAGCAAGCAGAATAATTCCGAAACCACAAGAAAGCATGTGCCCCTGTTGAACCATGCGAGAAACGGGGCGATTCTTCGAGAGCAAATCAAGGAATGCGATTACCATCATGTTGAACATGCAACTACCAATGGTGCCGCTCACAGCCATGTCTGGCAAGTCATGGAGTGTTACCGCACTGACTCCAGTGATTAGCTCCGGCAGTGACGTCACGGTAGCCAATAGAACCAGTCCGATCCAATTTTTGCCAAGACCGGTTTTCTCAGCGATTGCGTCACCGTAAATGCTGAGCCGACTTCCGGCATATAAAATCACGCCGGCACAAACGATAAACTCAAACCATACATTCATATTTCAAACCGATATAAAAACTTGTCATGTTCCGGGATGTCGCGTTTCGAAAAGGTTTCATCATACACGTCTTATACAGTGCAATGCTAATCTTCCTCAAGGAAGGCTTTGAGTTTTGAGAGCGTGTTCGAGTGCAGCAAAGCGTTTTTTTATCGTTCTTCGTTCAAAAGTCGCATTTTATCCTTTCCAGAGTTGCAACTCCAAAGGACATGCGGCACCTGTCAGAACCCTGGCAACCACGCTTGATTTCATAATGATATAGTTAAGTCCAAGCACGTGCGCTAGCGAACATTGCCGCGCGGTGAACAAGGTGACTGGTTTTAGCGAGTAAATGCATGTTCAATCGGATTCTGTATGTGGTGATCGCGGCATCAACGGCTGTATTGGTGTCGATTCCTTCTGTGTCTGCACTCGATGGTCTGTTGATTTCGACGAATTTGAGCGGCAAAGAGCGAAAAGATATGACGCCCCAGGAGTACTACACTTCCGTTAAGCTCGAAGCCGCCAAGGCATACAGTGAGAGCCAGGCGTTGAAGAGTCAGGGCAAGTTTTTTGAAGCTTCCAAGTATATGAGGAAGTGTTTGGCAATCAGGCACTACTTCGTCGCGACAGATAAAGAAATTCCTGCGTTGAAGCAGAAACTTGGAGAGCTGCTTGTCGCTGCTGGAAAAAATGATGAAGCACTCCAGGTCTTCGCTGAAGCGACCGGGGAATTTGCTCGATGGTACGGACCAGGATGTACACAGTCGATTGCGCCTTTAACGATGGCAGGCAACATTTTTTTGGCCCGGGCAAATTATCCGAAGGCACTGAACAACTTCCTGCAAGCGTACGCAATTTCGCAGCGAAACAGTGGTGTCAATTCGCCTGAATGCATGAATCTGCGCCTTCAATTGGCGGCTTCACACAAGGGCTCGTTGCAGTTCGAGCCGGCGGCCACGCTGTATGCCGAGGCGCTCGATCGTCAGCAGAAAAATGAAAAGCTAATCGATCGTGAACGGCTTCAAACTACATTGCAAGACTATGCAACCGTATTGAAGGAGCTTAAGAAGGGCGACGAGGCAGCCAAAATACTCGAGCGCGCTAGCGCGATGCAGCCCGCGGACGCGAAGCCTGGTGCAGGCGAAGATGGACAAGCGAAGCCCGTTCAACAGCCTGTCATTAATAAATGACGATACTGTAAGCGGTGCTAACTGAATGCACTGTTTCGATCAGGCGCACGATCACACGGTCGGATGATCAAATCACTCACTTCGCGGCTTGATTAGGAGCTGGTTTAGCGAGAGCCTCACGGGCTTTTCGCATGCCTGTTGCCATATTCTTCAAACCTTCGCGCATCGCCGGAGTATCATCGAGGCGCAAACATTCGTCGGCAATTTTTTGAGCTTCGGCGTCTCGATTTGCGCCGACGTATGCACCATAAAGTAAAAGCACCATACTCGGAAATGCATCGAAATCTTTTGCAACTTCTGTGTCGGGACGCGGTTTTTTCATGTCTTGGGCGCGCTTGTAGAGTTCCTGTAATTGCGCCATCGGGTCAGGATACAGGAAGTTTGCAACGTCACCATATCTGGTGTTCGAGAAAAGAACAGGTTCAAGCAATCCAATATGCTTTTTGAAAATTTCACGTTGCTCTGGATTGTTTTTCGTTTTGTCGAACCACGCCAGAGAGCGCGCATTATCCTCGAGAACCCCATTCAATAGGAGCCAATCATGTCTATTCTCAGCCTTTTCAGCGGCATCCCGCATCTCTGATATTTTTGATTTTGCCGGCGCGTAAGTTGCCGTAAGTTTTTTCAATTCAAATGGTACCATTGAGCGTCGCAGATCACCGACGTTCTGGTCTCCAGCCTTGATGTTATTCCACAGCCAGAGATACTCTTCCAGCGCTTCTGCATTTTTACCGGACGATTGCATATCGCGAGCCTTGCTGAGGTGCTCCCACACATCGGCACCTCCCGATTCAGCCTGCTTCTCGAGTTCCACTGAGGTCTTTCCGCTCTTGGCTCCTTCGAGCCATTGCAAGAGTTCAGATGCTCCCATAAAGCCGACCTGTCTACCAAATTCTTTTGCACCACTTTGAGGAGTGAACAGAACTATAGTCGGCATGGCTTCGACGTTGAGCGCTTCAGTTGATTTTTTGTCTTTATCAACATCGACTTGAACAGCGATCGCGTTTTCTTTTATCCATGCTTGAACTGATTCATCTGTCCATGTTGTTGATTCCATTTTCTTGCATGGCGGGCACCATGACGCGGTGAAATCCACAAGTAAATACTTGCTGTCTTTTTGCGCTTGCTGTTTTGCTTGTTCAAACGAATATTCGGAGAAAACTTCCGAATGCGAAGACGCCGCTGTTGCGCAGGACAAAGTGAGGAAAAGAGAGAATATGAGGTGTTGCCAAACTTTCCGTTTCATTCACGTCTCCGTCTATACCGTTGTCGTTTTTGGCGATGGAAGCTGCGCCAGCATTTCTTCAGCCTCGCGAATCCGCGGACTGTGTTCCGGCAGCACTTGCTTGCGCATTGGAATGGCGCAATTGTTCCAATGAAAGAAGAGCAGCAGGCGGATTGTTTTTAAAGTCGCTGCGACTTTGGCGCGGCCTAAACGCAAGGCTTTGGAATTGTCTGAGTTTGTGCCCATTTGAATTCTTCCGTACGTGAAAGCGACACGTTTTATGTACCCGGGAGGCATGCACTGAAATCGTTTTGGTGCAAAACGGAAAGATTTTGCTGTGCATTTGCACAGTCCGGTTGTGCAAAACGAGAATAGTCGAGGCTGACCCAACTATTCTCGTTTAGAGAGGAACGGATGACGCGCGAGGGCGCAGTGATTTGAACAACCACTCACTCACGCGACCAGTTTAATCCTAGTGAAGTGAATCGACGTCGATGACGAATCGATAGCGAACGTCGCTCTTGAGCAATCTTTCGTACGCTTCATTTACTTTGTCGATGTCTGCTGCGATGTTGTGTTCCGCGCAAAAGTCGATCATCTCCACGTTGGCTCGATTCAGCCGTTTAAAGCTCGTTGATAATTCGCATTGCAGTTTCAGCTAAAACTGCGGCGCCGACGTGCAAGCAGCTTTCGTCGATGTCGAACGTCTGGCTCTGGTGACTGCGCCTGCTGCTTGTGATCTCCGCTCCCAGGTACATCATCGCTCCGGGAGCGTGCTCGGTCATAAGTGAGAATTGCGAATTCCATGAACGTCGTTTGAGATCCATGACTTCGCTACTGCCGAGAAGATCGAGGGCAGATCCTCTCAAGGCGTCGACAATTTTTGCGCTCTCTATCGCCGAAACGTGGTTGTCTCCAAATTCAATAGTCGCTGCCGGATTGAGGTTTCGAATGGACTTCTCAATTTCTTCGTGCGCTTGATTGCGAATATCGTCGTTGAAGGTTTTCAACGTTCCGGATATCACACCTTGCATCAATGAGTCTGAAGAATCCGGTACCGCGATTTTGTGCCCGCGCACCGAATCTAGTATCACTTCTCCAATGGGCACATCTGACGATGAGAAGAGTGATAACTCGTTCAGAGCACAAATCATTCTGGCGATGTCCAGCATGACTGTTGGCTTCTGATCGTTCTGCTCCACGCCTATCTTGAAGATCTGTTCCGACATAACAGTCGCGCCGCACACGACGCCAACTTTTCGGCTCGGCATGGTAGCGTCGACGTGCAGTCCAAGAACCGCATCAACACCATCAAGGCAACCGGATTCCATCATGGTCGTGATGCCGAGCTTGCCATCCGGGTCGTCGCCGGGTTGGATGATAATTCTAATTCGGCCCCTCACGTTCATTTTGGTCAAAATTTCAGCTGCACCGAGTGCGCACGCCAGGTGCGCATCATGTCCGCACGCATGCATTATTCCTGCGTTTTGCGAAGCGTAGCCGACTCGGTTCAACTCGGGGAGTGCTGTTGCATCCATGTCTGAACGGATAGCGACCATGAGGTTGCCCGTTCCATAGTCAGCGACTATACCTGTGTGATTTGAAAAAGTTTTGACGGAAAAACCTAAACTCTGTAGTCGATGCGCCGCAAATTTCGAAGTTTCAAATTCTTTGAAATTCAGCTCGGGATGCGCATGTACGTGACGGCGAATGTTGATGATTTCGGCTTGCATTCGCTTCGCCTGTTCGAGTGTGGTGGAAAGCAGGACCGGTTCTCTGACCAGGACTTGAGCAGTGTTGAACATTTACGAATCCTTTAAACAGAGGTGCGATGCGAATCTTCGTGGGATGCCAAAGACGTCCATCGATTTAATGAAGGCACTAAAATGTATTTTTTTTCAGCAGGCTCGGTTCGAGTCCGCATTACCAAACTAATTCTGGGCGGTTGAACAAAACCTGAACCGCGGCGGTACAACATTCGTAATTCCACCAGAGAACGGCGTCTGCAAGCCTTTCGATCAGTTCCGGAAAGGACGCCTGGATTCGTTTTTCAGTGAGTGAATTCGGCAACGGTCCATACAAGTGGCAGGACAAAGCGAGCGGCTCTTCAATTTCTAACTTGTTTGTCGAGGCGCGACTTCGGTTTTGAAGGTCACAAGCCGAGTTCCGTCAATCCAAGATGGTCGTCAGGACGACGACCAAGAGGCCAGCGATATTTCCGTTCTGATTCTTCGATTGGCAAATCGTTGATGCTCGCGAATCGCCAGATCATTAATCCATCGTCATTAAATTCCCAATTCTCATTGCCGTAAGAACGCATCCAGTTTCCGGAGTCGTCATGACATTCGTAAGCAAAGCGAACGGCGATGCGTCTGCCATCGTACGCCCAAAGTTCTTTGATCAGCCTGTACTCTAGTTCTCGGCTCCACTTGCGAGTGAGAAACGCGACTATTTCATCAGTTCCTGTTATGAATTCGGCGCGATTTCGCCACCGAGAATCTGATGAATAGGCTTGCGCGACAAGATTCGGATTGCGAGAATTCCAACCGTCCTCGGCGAGGCGAACTTTCTCAATCGCTGTTTCGAGTGTGAATGGTGGTAGCGGTAATCGTGGTGTCATGTTTCTGTATGTCCCGGGGCGTGGAATACTTTCTTTGCGTTCAGCGGTGTCATTCGATGCAGTCCATTCTGTTCTATTGAACATTCAGCGTTTAGTTCTGAAATTCTATGCCAATCTTTGATTCAGAACCAACCAAGTAGTTAATTTTAGATCTATAATTTGCAAGAGTGAAGCGAGCGCGCGATTCGCCGCTTCGACGAATACTTACGGGGTCCTTGCGTGAGCACTGATATCGACGTCAGCCTTTTCAAATATTTGGTTCAGGGCGTAAAGGATTATGCGATCTTTGCGCTGGATCCAGCCGGCTACATCGTGTCTTGGAATCCCGGCGCGCAGCGAGCAAAAGGGTACACCGAATCCGAAGTGATCGGGAAGCATTTTTCAATTTTCTACACGCCCGATTCAATAGCCGCCGATCATCCGCAAAACGAATTATTAGCCGCCCTTCGCGACGGCTCATATGAGGAAGAAGGTTGGCGTCTCCGAAAAAGCGGTGAGCGCTTTTGGGCGAATGTGGTTATCACTGCCCTATATAATGAAGCGGGAACTCATATCGGCTTTGCAAAAATAACGCGAGATCTGACAGAGCGAAAGAAATCCGAGCTGTTGACTGCCCAGTCAGTGGAGAATTTGCGGCAGACTGAAGAGGTGTTCAATCTGCTCGTTTCTGCAGTGAAGGACTACGCCATCTTCATTATGGATCCGACAGGACATATCCGAACCTGGAACGCCGGTGCTCAGCGGATCAAAGGATACTTACCGAAAGAGATAATCGGCAAGCATTTTTCGCAGTTCTACACTGAAGAAGCTAATGCCGTAAAACATCCGGATTTCGAATTACGGGAAGCCATAGCCAATGGCTCGTACGAAGAAGAAGGAATTCGTATTCGAAAAGACGGAACGGAATTCTGGGCAAGCATCACGATTACAACAATTCTTGATGGCGACAGGGTAGCGGGTTTTGTAAAAGTGACTCGTGATTTGACCGAGCGTAAAAATTATGAATCGGATCTTGAAGCTGCCAGGGATGAAGCAATTCTCGCCAACCAATTAAAATCGAAATTTGTCGCCAGTATTTCGCATGAGATCCGCACACCGCTCTCGGGTATCGTTGGATTGAGCGAACTGATTTCTCGAGACGACGAATGCAGTGCCGACATTCGCCAGACTGGGGGGCGAATTTTTGAAGCAGCCAAACAGTTGCTGTCTATTTTGAATGACCTTCTCGACTTCTCCAAATTAGAAGCGGGAAAATGTCTTCGGAAAATGTGCCGTTTGATGTGCGTGATGTAGTTGATAAAGTCCGCGGTTTATGCAGGGCGAAGGCGACTGCAAAGTCACTGAACATACGGGTGGACATCGCAGACACCATTCCGAAAACGATTATTGGAGATCCAACGAAGATCAGGCAGGTATTGCTTAATCTTGTAGATAACGCGATTAAGTTCACCGAATCTGGTGGCGTCGAAATTGCCGTCGAAAGATCGGACAATGAGATTTTGTATTCGGTAACTGACACCGGCATTGGTATCGAGGCAGAACTCCAGAAGAATTTGTTCCAGCCTTTTGTACAGGCCCAGCAGTCTACTACAAGATTGTATGGTGGCAGTGGTCTTGGACTATCGATTGCGCAGCAGATTGTTACACTTTTAGGTGGAAAAATCGGCATGGCGAGCCAACCCGATAAGGGCACGACTGTTTGGTTTACTCTTCCTCTGGCAGAGGAGGAAAGCAATCATGACTAACAAAGCAAAACGAATCCTTCTAGTTGAAGATGATGAAATGATTCAATATGTTTTGGACAAACAGATCCGTAAGCTTGGCTATGAGATTACGGAAATTGCAGACGATGGCGTCATCGCTGTTGAAAAAGTTATGAGTGCTGAAAAACCATTCGATCTGATCTTGATGGATGTGCGTCTGCCAAACATGGATGGTATCACGGCGACCAGCCATATTCGAATTTCCGAGAGTGCAAAATCGGCTCGATCATTGATTGTCGGTTTGACTGCTTTTGCAGAACGTGAAAAGTGTTTGGCTGCAGGCATGGATGATTTTCTTCAAAAGCCAGTGATTCTGGAAGAATTGCAAGGCATAATCGATAAGTGGATTCTCAATACGCAACCGATTGTGAGACCTGTTATTCAAGCCGTTTCAAATCCTGTGATTGCGCCTTCTGTCGACCTTTACGGTTTTGCTCATCGATCGGAAAAACTTAAAAATATCGAAGACAAGATCGCTAAGTTGCGACAAAATTTGTTACTCTGGGAAAACCGCGACGGAAACGTCGGGTAGTCATCGGACTGAGCGGCGAAACGAATCGCGTGTTGTTAGTGTTTGCTTGGAACGTCAGTGCCTGGCTAAAACAAAAAATCCGATGGTGCTTAAAATTGTGGTCACCGCAATAACGATGCCCGCGATCGTGACTAGCTTTTTCTTCTTTCGCTCGGCAAGGACAGCGGCGATCCGCGTCTGCTCTCGTCGCGGAAATACTTCCAAGCGTTCCAACAATTTTGCCACTGATTCGAATCGATAACTTGGATCTTTTTCCAAGCACCGCTCTATCACTTCAACTAAATCGGATGGTCTTTCGCTGTCGAATTTGAGATCGGAAATTTTAGGAGGAAGTTTTAGCGCGTGCAAATTTTTGATTTCCTGCGTGGTGCCTTCCATGAATGGCGGACGCCCTGTCAACAGCGCGAACCCGATACATCCAATCGAATACACTTCCGATTTTTCGTTGTATTCCATGCCGCGTGCTTGATCTGCAGACATGTAATAAGTGTCTTTCGAGTCGAGCTGATTACTCATTTTTAGACGTGGAACATTGAAATCCAAAAGCGAAATCGAAGGCTCTGCGTTCATGTCATCGATAAAAATGACGTTACCGGCTCTGATGTTTCCGTGTAACAAGCTTTCCTTTTGCGCATAAATCAGCGCCTCGCAAATGCCGCATAGAATCTTGACTGCGACGTCATGACTTGGCGTTCCATGAATCGCCAGGTACTGTTCAAGATTGAAACCATCTTTATAGTCGGTCACCAGATATGGTGTAGCCTGGTTGTGAATTCCAGAGCCTATTAATCGAGCTATGTTCGTATGACTGAGTTTTGCGAGTTTTTTTACTTCTTGGTCGAATGACTTCAGCACTTCGGGATTGCAGTTCTTAAAGCATTTTACGGCGACTTTTTTTCCTGTTTGTTTATCCCGTGCGAGGAGGACGGTGGCCCGCGAACCTTCACCTAGAATAGCAATCGGTGTGTATCTCTCGATTGGAAAAATTTCCGGAGACATGTGGATGGATTCTATATCCAGTTCAACAGGCTCTTTCTCGTCTTTCTGTTTGGTGAAGGACGGAACGCTCTGAGGTCGTGGATTCTCGCATGCGCAAAGGTCCGGCAGACGCACAGGACTAGTGGAATTTGCCACCACTCGTTTTTTGCAGGTCATGCAAGCATCAATTGAGAATTGAGCGTTCGGCGAGTATGGTTTGTCGCAACGACAAACAGACTTCCATTGAGTAGTCGGCGTTGCCGTTTCCGACTTTGAACGGAAACAAGTCTGGCATTCCTCTGAGTTTATTTTCTCCACCATTGCCCTATAGTACTCCATTTTTTCAAAATCGAGTATATAGAAGTGGGAGTGGTGGCACCAGGGGCTGAACGATATCCGGTTTCAATTGCTTCTGATATGCCCAATTGTGGGATAGTGCTCACCGGATCTAGATGAGTGACGCCCATAGATTGAAGACAAAGAAGATGCCTGCGATAAATAGAATCGTCGCAAACATTCTGTCCCTTTTGACCTCGTCATGGACAGTGAGCGGACCCATCGCCATGTTTCTCACTATAAGTAGTTGCTTTTTCGTATAAGCTTTTTGAACTTCGGTCTCGAGGTTGTCCAGCTTTATCCAGAGTTGAAGAACTCGCGCCTGAAGCTGTGTGAGCTGCTCTTTGAGATCGAGCACTGCCTGCGCGTCGGCAGTTTCTTTTTTTTCTAAACTTTCTAGCTGGTGTTTCAGTTGCATTTCTGTGGCGATCGCTTGCGCGTATTCTTTCCGGGTGGCGATAAGTTTAGACTGGAGCTCTTGATACACATGTTCCAGCATTGATTGAGGATTCTCTACTTTGCCGAGAAGCGCGTTTATCATCGCACGAAAGACCATTTTCACTCTTTCGAACATACTGCTCTGCGAGCCTCGCTTCTAGTAGCAAACGTTGAAACTGATCGCTTAAGAAATTTCCTGATATCTATACTAGCAGCTCGTGTTGCGATCCGTTTAATTCGGCGATCGCGAAAACGAGGGCAGCAAAATAGTATTTTGGTGCTAACATGAGGGGCATTCGATCTCGGGGGCATGGCGATTATGGAGCTGAATAATACTCTTCAAGATCGAGGCGTACTCGCCGCGGTAGCGATTGCGCACGGGGTTTCCGTCGAGCAATCAAGCGCTTCCTTTCAGGCACAAGTTGCAGAACTGGTTGAGCAGCGTAAAGACCAGGAGTTTCCGGCGGCGATAAAAGATGCTGTGAGAAACTTGCTAAAGACTGGTGGCTTCAAGCCGAGCGGTCGCAATAAACCTGCTAGCGAGTATCTGGCTCAAGCGGCTCGTGAAGGGCGTTTTCCGTTTATAAACAATCTGGTCGACATCAATAACTTCTTGTCATTGGGAAGTGGTCTTCCGATCAGTTTGCTCGATGCTGACCAATTTGGCAGCAGCGTTCTTCTGCGATTTGGCAACGAGGGCGAGCGATATGTGTTCAACAGTGCCGGGCAGGAAATAGATCTGAACGGGTTGATTTGCGCCTGTTGTGGCGACACTGACAAACCATTGGGTAACGCCGTCAAAGATTCCATGGACGGGAAGATCAAAGAGATGACGAAGAGTGTTGTAGCGATAATTTATGCTCCGGCAACAGGAGATTTGTCGCAGGTAGCAAAAACTCAGATTGAAGAATTTGCGGAGTTGCTTCGCAGCGAAGGTCATGCGACCGACGTGAAGACATTGGTTGGGTGATAGTTTGTCGTATCGCTGGCACCGGCTTCACTGGCACGGCTTGAATGGTACGGCTTCACTGGCGCGATGTGTGGTTCCGTTTCTATGTGGAGTGTCCACGTTTCAGAAACAGGTTACCGATTTGGCGCGATATCGCATGTGGTGCGCAGCTAATCTTCACGTGGGTAATACAAATTTGTCCACGTTCGTTTTTCATCCAAAATTATTTGGAATTGGTCCATTGTGATCTTCCCTGAAGTAATCAGAAACTCAGCGAGTTGAAACGACTTTAGTTCCAATCTGGACGCATAGCCGGAGTGCAAGATCAGGTCTGCGAGCTGAATATCTGGATACAGTCTGGTTTGGTTCATCAATGCTTGAATTTCAGCTGGACCAATAAACTGAGCTTGTTGTAGCAGGTCGATCAGAATTGGAAGTGCTTCTTGCTCCGGTTGTTCTGCGCTCGGCTTTTCTACCGCGCGTGGTGCCACCATCTCTTGACCGAATTCTGCTGAAAGCAGATCATCCTCTTGTTGCTCGTAAGTTTCTTTCAGCGACTCTTCTTCAACCGACTCTTGCACTGGTTCTTCGTATACGCCCTGTTCCAGGGCGGCCGCGATGTCGAATTTTGGATGCGGTGTTGCTGTGGCTTCGAGTTCTTTAATCTCTTGTGCTGTTGCCGGTTGAACCACAGCTGGTGCTTCAATGATTCGCAGCGTTCCATCTTGCGGGATGACTTGCCCGTCCAGCAGTGCGCCTCGTACCACGATGAGATCATGACTTAGTCGAGATCTTGGTTTTCTGAGAATAAAACCAGCGTTTAGCAGTTCGTAGTATTCGTCCCTGACTGTTCTTGGTTTTGGATTCTCACGTAAGAATTTTTTGATCGCTCTGAAGTATGCCGCCAAAATTCTCGGTGTATTTACATCGCAATCAATTCCAAGAACGTCGTAACAGTTGCTTGGATTACTGAGTTGTGCGCTGGGCGCGGGAAGGAGGTCGGGGAAAACATTACTGAGCTCCTGACAAGCCTTGACCATGCCAATAGCATCAGTATCCGCCCAGCTCTGACGTAAAGCGGCGCAGAGAATTTGGCTCTCGAGCTCTATTCTGTTGGCGCCGCCAAAATTAACCATGCTTGAGTCTACCTGTTAGAACCTTTGTGCGTAAGGCTTTTCGCACAGAATAATTTCCCGCTCGTAATCAATTCACGTTCAGATTTTGTTCGAATTTCCGATCAGTCAACACGTTTAGTCAGGTTGCCACGTTGTGCTTACCTTGGGGTAACCCGCCGTCAACAGGGGCGTTTCACAACAATTGGAAAATAAGATACTACAAATATAGTCTTAAACGCAAAGGAAACTACAATCAGTCGTGAAGCTGTCGATAAATGCGGGATTCGGGGTGCCGATTTGTTGACATGACACCAGACAATTCGTCCCGGGAGTCCGGAAGGTCGCTACGCGATTTTTTTGTTTTGGCTTCAAGTAGGAGGGAACCACATATGGTGCCTGTACTCTCAGCTCATTGCGTTAACTTTGGTGTTGTGATTGGTGGCAACCGATTGTAGTTGAATCCGTGTTGCGAGCCTGTCTCGATTGAAGACCCTCGGGTCTGCTCAGGCATATCAATTGTTTTGAAACAAAATTCAAATTTATAATCTAAAACGCTGAAAAAAAAGGCATAATGTGGGTAGTCAGGACGACTTGACTCTGCGAAATCGCTCGGGACGGCCCGAAAGTGCAGGTAACCATGTCGTGGCTCATCATTGTTCTAGCTGGTGTGTTCGAGATTCTTTGGGCGGTCGGTTTAAAGCTCAATGTCGGTTTTCAGCGCCCAGTTCTACTTCTATTCACAGTGTTGTCTATCGGTCTCAGCATTGGTCTATTGGCACTGGCGATGAAGCATTTGCCGCTCGGCACTGCTTACGCGGTTTGGACGGGAATTGGTGTGATCGGCGCGTTCATTGTCGGGATTTTGTTCTTCGAAGAGTCCGCCTCCATTGGTCGCATCGCCAGTGTTCTACTAATCACCGCAGGCCTTGTTGGATTGAAAGTGACGGCGCAACATTAGGCTCTTTCTCCGCCTGAAGCTGTGCGCTATACTTCTCTTATGTCCCTGGAGTCGTTCGCATTGTGCGAGTCAAATCGCCCCGTGTTCGGCACTTTTAACCAGGGGCATCCTTTTTGCCGTATTTGTTGCTCAGTCCTTGTTTTAGTCGTTTCCTTGCCGTCATAAGTGCTGGAATAGGGGCGGAGTCTGCGTTGCCATACTGAGCTGTTCAGTGCACTGAATCTATTGCTGCGATGATGGTCACTAATGCCGGACCCAGCATTGGTAGCAGAGCTACGGGCAAAGTGAAGAGGCATTGCGCGATTAAGATTTGCCAGTTGCGGTTATATCGTTTCATCACCAAGAAGCCGATGACGAGCCAAAAGAACGCGAATAAAAGAACCCAGCGCGCGATCGGATGATTTAAAAATGGAATGACAAACCCAGGCGTCGCTATGTAGGCTTGGATAGCGCCGATGGGCGTATCAGCGCGCCAGTTGTCCGGGGTGGAATAATGGTCGGACATAACGGGTATAACTGATTAGATACTCGGGCTGGCTGTCCTTCTTAACATGAAAAAAACGTGGAGACGAGCGCACAAAGCGCTTTTTAGCAAAGTCAAAACCGTGGCAGTCGGCGGCAGGAGCCTTTCAATCTGCGGGATTGCCGACAAACCATGGTTTAATCCGGAAAAAGCATGTTTTAATCAATGAGAAGGCGCGCTTACTACTGGAACTGCTCAGTTTAGTTGAATCGATTATGCGGGATTCTGGACACTACTCATCTCTAAAATGTCGCAAAGTAGCGCTGTTAGCGTTTTGTGCACTGGTTTTGAGCGTACCTGTAGCGTTCGCTAAGGCGGATAAAAAGCCGGTGGTACCGCTAGTGGAGCAGTCCGCGGTGCCATCCGATGAGCCGGTTGATTCTTCAGACAGCAGCCCGGCGACTGCATCTTCAATGCCGCCACTGCAGGGCTCAACTGAAGTGATGGAGTTAATTATCGAGGAACAGCCGCTCTACAAGGAGGCTAAGGCTTCGATTGAGAAAGAAGATTATAACCGGGCGATAGGATATCTCCAGGAGTTAATCCCTAAGCTTGGCGAAGGCTATGAGCCATATCGAGCTGAGTGCTTGTACAACGAAGCCGGTTGCCATCTAATGTTGAAGAGAATGAACGCGGCGACGGACACGTACCGGAAGGCTTTCGAATTGTTCGAGAAATTCGACACGACCAATCCGCTGAAAGGAAAGGCTTGGAATCAGTATTTCAGTTTGAAACATCAGAAAGGTTCATTAGACCAACAAAAACTCGAAGGTGGAGTGGAACAGCAGAAACTGGAAGGCATGGTCGACCAACGGAATGTAACCCTCCTGCCTCAGAAGGCACTGATCGCCATTGATCCGAACGCGATGTTAGCGGTCAGAGAAAATAATCGCGACATCCCGATTCTCAGCGTCAACGACAAAACTGTTCTGCCAAAAATCGTCAAAGAGTGCTTTTCGGAGATGTCTTGTTTAGAGACTGCCGAGATTGGCTCTAATTCCACAAACGCAGACGCCCGCTGGATGCCGGTGATGGTGCAGGGGCACTCGGCTGCCTTTGCTCTCGATGGTCACGCCAATCCTACTTTCAGAGCAAACGTAAACGGTCGTTCTTATCTATTCGATGTCATTCTTCCTGAGATGGGCGAGGGAACTAGAAAGATTCTGCTTGTCACCAACAGGGAAAAAATTTGCGCGGTCGATGTGGACACTTTTGATACCTGGCTGCTTCGAATGGGGCGCGCCAAGGATGGCAGAATCACCACTGCGCGTTGGTTCAAGCTCACTCATAAGAAAACAGCTGCGCCTGTGCAAACCCAGGCTGCAGGAACGCAATTAAGGCTTCCTGGTAACAAACGCAATTGGTAGTTTTGTCGCGAATAATTCTTTGGCGCGAGGTCGGTTTCTGTCTCTATCATTTCTTTTCTTTATTGATTAAACGAATCCAAAGTTTGTAAAGTCAAGCAAGCATCAAGTGTTCCAATCACAGCTCTAACCGCCGTCGGGGAAGGAGCAGAGTTTCCCTAGTGCAAGTGGTAATATGAACCGGCAGAAGCAGGTTCCGTGCAGTGCGTTCGGCGAGCCTCGTCTGTTAGCACCGTCTGCGGTGACACATTTGATGAATCCAAAACGAAAAAGTAGGAAGTTCATGATCAAAAAAATTCTTGTTTCCGTTTTAGCGTTGACCGCTATTACAACTTTAAGCGCAGATGCGGCTAACAAGCCCGCCGTCAAAAAAGTGCCACCACCGCCTGATTATTTCCCCGTCCGCATCAAGGATTCCGAAGGCAAGCCGATTGAGTGGTGGTGGAAGTATACATTCACAAAATCTGAGATGAACGGTAAGCCGATGGAGAAAAAACCTGATGATTTCAAAGTGCAAGTGATTAGCGCTGAGAAACAACCAGACGACATCACGTTCTGGCAACTTGATACCACTGGACCTGCGATGAAAACAATTCACGAGTGGTATTCAAAGCAGAAAGGAAAAGTGGTGTGGGAAAAAGAGAAGTTTGGTGATGACGACAAGATGCAGGTTACGTATACTCCAGAGCGAGTGTTGTTGACTAACCCGCTGAAGAAAGACGAGACCTGGCCATGGAAAGGCAAAGGTAATTTTGGCATTGAGATCGATAATGTCTCCACGGTTTCCGGACCGGAGGAAGTGATTACGCCCGCTGGAAAGTTTCAGGCGATGAAAATTGTAGTCACAGGAACACAAGGCGGCCAGCCGATCAACATGTCTTACTGGTACGCGAATTATATCGGTCTGGTGAAGTCCGCCGCGAAATCTGGACCGATGGAATCGGAGTCCTCACTGTTAGATTACAGCTTCAAAAAGCCACCGCAGAAGTAAACGCAGGCATTGTCGCGCGTGCCGACGTGATCTTGCATGATGACATTCGATCAACGCAATCCGATTGTGTTGACACTTCAGCGAGCACAGATGAGGATTCTCGAAGTCAAAACATTCAATTTCAAAAGGTTTGAATCGAAACGGCGAGAGAAATGAAACAGACCAAAGTGAGTCTTGTCGTCGAACTAAATTCGCTCTACGTCATGACTGTTCTTTTTCAGTCGATCTGTATTCGATTCTAAAAATCCGCAGCGATGATTTTCTTTCGACCATCTCGTAGAAACTGTCGATATGCAGAATCGCAAGCAGTCAAGGCATCTTTCAACGAATCGAAAAGTTCTGTTTCGGGATTTAAGAAGAGCACACTGCTAACCAGTTGAGTCAATCCGTTTCGATTGCGATCCGAAACAATTACTTTCGCAATGATTCTTTGATCGAGTATTCGCGTCATTGATTCGCCTGATTCGTATTCCAACCCGCGCAGATCGAGAATCAGCGTAGCCGGATTGCACGCGGCAAAACCAGCGCCAATCATTGCATGCATATAGCTGTAACCGCCGGAATAATTGATGGTATCGTCAATGGTGCCGTCAAAAGCGGCGATCAGGCAAGTCTCTGTCGGTCGCGATGGCAGCGGACAACAGGCAAGACGGCATTCGATTGATGCCTGTGTATCCGTCCGTAACTTGGTCAGTTCAATTTCTTCTGACAAGGTTTCTCGCATTCTTGCAACGGGTTTTGGGTTGCATGCGACAGCGTCTCATGCAACTGGTTACGCTCATTATTCTAACGACTCACAGTATGGTTTGATAGAACGATTTGCTTTAGCGGCGACGTGGTCTGACCGAGTGCGTTCTCCATCGTACGGTCGAACGTCAAGCCCGGGCTTGTATCGGCTGGATCGTCGTCGGTTTCTTGGTCGGGCGTTTTTTTCGGCATAGTATAATTGCTGCTTAATCAAGGGAAGTACATAATGCTCTTAACCAATCGATTTCGGACAGTCACCAAATGTCAAAAGTTCGTGGTTCTCATCGGGATTTCGATCGGGATGATGCTGGTTCCCTGGTCGGCGAGCGCCAGCGAAACAAATGCCGTTCCGCAGTCAGTCAACAATTTAGATCTTTGTACGCTCGCCTACCAGCTTTATCATCAATCGCTGTGCTTGCCGCTCGATCCGTGGTACGACATCATGTCTCGAGTTGGAAGCGATCGACGAACTAACATCTGCCGTTTCACTCATGAGTACGCCACGCAGCTTGGCAAAACGGGTTCGCAAGATGGTCAAGGATTTTATAGTGGTCCAAACGCAGCGCGTAATTGGAACAACACTAATTCAAATCTCGATCCGATTTTGACGAACTACAAAAGCATTGACGCAAAACTACCAGCTTTTACACGAGATGGGGAGCGGTTTCTTGCGCTGGTTGCGCAGCGATTCCGCAAGATACTTCTTGCCAACGGCGTTTCATGGTCATTGGTTGAGCAATTTGCTGATTGCAAGGGTGGCTAAGCAAATTCGCTTTTGA
>JADYXR010000175.1 GCA_021772095.1 Candidatus Obscuribacter sp.
CCACCACTTGCAATACTAAAGCAGCCTGATATCATAATAAGAAGATGAGCACCCAGAGCCATGATCATCAAATTTCAACTACGCTAGAGACATCCCCGTAGTGGCAGGAAGTTTCATTAGTTGCCTGATCGTGTTGAGCTCGTGTTCTCCAAGTGTGCAACAGAAGGAGATAAGCTCAAGCGCCACAGTCAAGGCCACGCCGGCAAAAGTAATGGCGGGCCCACTGACCAGCAAACTTCACCAAACCTACGTTCTTGATGACAATGTTGAATATGCCATCGATTCTGTTGAGAAGACTAAGTCTCTTGGGCAACTGTCTAAAGGCAGAACCGCAGGCGAGGGTGCGCTTTTCTGTATCGTGCGTTTTCACGCAAGAAATAGCGGCAAAGAATCAGCCTCGGTCGTGACCGACAACTTCAAAGTAGCAACCGCTGATGGCAAGTCCTATTCTCCCAGCAGCAAAGGTAAGGAAGCCGTCATCATTAATGGCGGCACTACAGACTTATTTGAAAGCACGCTCGAACCTGGTACAGCAAAGGCTTTTCTCGCTATCTTTGAACTCCCGGTCCTCGCTGTGAAGAACGGCGCCGAACTGGTTGTGCGGTCAGGTAAATCAGGTTCGGCCGATCAATGGGTCGTTCGTCTAAACTCTGCCCTAAAGAACAACTAGCATTTGAGGCAGATGGCCTGACCTAAGAAGATGAGTCGGTTACGAAGCCATCCGCATTTGGTCGAGCTGAAAAAATCTGGTACAAGCTGCTGAAAGATGCGAAGATCGAGGATGGTGCTGAAAAACATATACGGTGCTACTCGGACGCATGAATTTGAATTAGTCTAACCTCATCGATCAATAACGGAGGATAAGCATCAGCACGAATCCCGCGTGGTTTCTTATTTCCAAAGTTTTTTAATTCCATAAGGTCGGAATTCAAGTTTGCGGTAAAAGGCGTCCTAGTCGAAGTTGAACTAATAAGATCAGTGTCATGTTTTAGTCCACGAACCATGGAGACAAATATTCCTGATGAATTCGCCCTGGAACCGGTCCTGCTCCTGGACGCAAGGTTCCCTGTACTTGAACCGATCGTCCTGCTTTGAACCAAAGTTTGCTTTCAAAGGTTCCAATCCAATTGTTGAATCTGGGTTGGAAACGCGTTGCCGTTACTTCAAGAGACTAAGCGTTTCGAGAGAATTAGGCACCATATTCGGTACTATAAACAATTCTACTGATTCCGCTTCTGGGCGTTTACTTTCAGGGTCGCCATCAGGTCTTTCATGAGAAGCCACATCCTGAGCGTATCTGCCGGGAATGGAACAAAATCAAAGCCTGTGTAGAATTTCTTGGCTTCATCGTCGATTGCATCGACTATCACGGCCCGTATCGGCACGCCTTCATCCGCAGCCGCGATCGCTGCCGCGCCTTTGAGTGCATGGCACAGAAGGCGGGCTCCGAGCCCTTTTCCCTGATGTTTGGTATCGAGAGCTAGACGGGCGATTAGGAAAACAGGAATCGGATGTTTTGCGAGCCCCTTCTTCACTCTGCCTGGCGTCGTTTCTTCATGTTCAACGGAGATCACATTGTAAGAGTAATAGCCGATGACCACTTGGTCCTCGGCTATCACCATGGTTTTTGAGTGTTGTGCAGCCTGGCTCTGAAGGGCATGCTTCTTAAGCCAGCCTGTGAGCGGTTCTTTGCCGCAATCAAATTGATCAAGAACGTGGTCTTTTGTCAGCGGCTCTGGTCTGGAGACCATTTATTTATCCCAATCATCGGGCTGCAACAGTTTCTTTTGAAGATTCGGCAGAACCTTCGCCGGCTCGCTCATAGCCTCTTCGATTGTCTGCCATTGCTTGCCTGTTACGACAAATCGTGTTTGCTCGTGGACAACCGCCTCAGCGGCCACAACGGCCTGCTGCCTGATGAAATTGGTCGGACTGGTGCACTGCAATGCAGCAGCTAGCTTAATAACCGCTTCTTCTTGCTGGCTGAGCCTGATATCAAATTTCTCGGTTTTTGCGTTTTTTCCTTTAACGCCCATGCCGGTTACCTCATTCGATACTACGACAATAGCAAATTGTCATGACATTGTCCAGACGAATCCTTCATCCCTAAGAGTGAAACCTTTTCGCCCGACATGATCAAACGTATGAAATGCTCAACAAAACTTGTGGTGATAACAATCAGAAAACTCTCCGGCCGCAACGAAATAAAATTCGTGATCTTTTAGATGTGTGTGGTTGGTTCGCAACTGAATGTGGTGGCACCTCATCGTGATGCAACTCGAGGCCTCTAGTTTCGCGGCTACATAGGCATTGCTTGCATGTCGGTCACCGCCAGTGGTGTCCCTTCCATGTGGAGGTTGGGTCTGTTCGGTCGAGTTGTTCCTTCCACCCGGACTGTTTGTCCATCTTGGAACCATCGGCGATTCTGAAACGCTTCGGCTTGCATTAAAAGATATTTTTGACGCGTCTGTCGATCGGTTACTGTCCAGCCACCTGCTTCAACCGTGCGACTGAGACGTCCGACCACGTTCACTACAGGTCGCCCGCCTGGTTGACCTGGTAGATTGTCAGGTCGAACCATGGAGACAAATATTCCTGATGAATTCGCCCCTGGACCCGGTCCTGCTCCTGGACGCAAGGTTCCCTGTACTTGAACCGATCGTCCTGCTTTGAACCAAGGTTTGCTTTGGAAGGTTCCAATGTCGTGCAGCACATATTTTTGGTGAGTCACAGCGTCATTAAGTGACCAGCCAGTTCCTCGTAGTGCCGGTTGAAGCACACCAGATACGGTGACATCTCGATTGGGACGATTAGGACGATTAGGACGATTGCTTCCATTCGCTATTGGGTGAAAATTCGACAATCGCACGAAGCGTCTTCCGCCCCCTGATCGCGGAGGTAGCAACGCTCCTGAGAAATCTACTTCCTGCCCTTCATTAAACTGTCCATAGTTCGTGCTGTCGTTTGCAATCTGATAAATACCAGCAAGTGTATGCAGCAACCAGCCATCGGCTGATCTGCGAATTGTCCCGGTGTTTGAGATTGTTTCAGCAGAAGGTTCGGGCTCTGGTTCAGGCTGTACTACAGGAACTTGTGTGCTGGCAATCGAGATCGGTGTACGGAATGGCTGATTGACAAGTTTTGCTAGTGTAGTTGCAACATCCGCGCGGGTGGCGCGATCGAAAGGATCGATCTGATTCGGTGTTACTTCATTTATATATACCCCACTGGCCAGTACCATTGCCACAGGCTGCTCCGCCCAGGTCGGCACTGACCCTGCATCGGTGAAGTCGGCCAGCACACTTGATGTATTGGCAGGCGGTCCGCCTTCCAAAAGCTTAGAGACAATCGTGTACATCTCGGCGTGAGTGATCGGCTTGCCAGGACCGAAAGTTCCATCGGGATACCCGGTAATCCATCCTTTTGAAGAAGCTAGGCTCACAGCGCCTGAGGCCCAGTGCGATGACGGAACATCATTGAACTGCGTTTGAACCCCGGGGCTTACAGTAACGCCTTTGCTCTTCGCAAGCATTGCAGCAAACTCTGCGCGCGTCACGTCATTGTTCGGACGAAAAGAACTGTCCGGATAACCACTGACCATATTATTTGTCTGAAGATAGTTAACATACTTGGCAAACCAACGTCCAGAATCCACATCAGGAAATGCAGACGCCGGTGCCATAGATGATAGGAACAACAGCGCGCTCAGACCCGCTGCTATTTTACAAATACCAATTGTTTTTTTTGCCATGACAATGCCCCTTTGCATATGTTTTGGCGCTCAATACTTTCTGTTTCAGGTCAAAACAAAATGCTCAAGCTGGCCGGTGATTGCCCCATAGCACATCGGCTACAAACCGGAGATGTTCATATCGCCTTTATCATGTACATGGCCACAACTGTCTATTGTCTTGCAATAAAGCCCGACACCAGCCAACGCTGCTAGAGGTCGCGTGCAGCGCTGAGGAAGGACGTAGGACTTGACCCTTAGTGCGGAGCGTTTTCAAAAAAGACAATCAATGACGGCGCCAGTAGTATCACCATTAGTGCCGGCATAATACAAAACCAGAGAGGAAATGCCATGTAAATCGGCAGCCTCGCGGAACGCTCTTCCGCTTTTTGACTAAGTTTCGTTCGTTGAAACTCGGCCTGGTTTCTCAAGTTTTTGGCAATACTCAAACCCAGTTTTGCCGATTGATTTAGTGACGAAGCAAAAGATTTGAGCTCCTCGACGCCAGAACGGTTATAGAGTTCCTGATACGCGCGTTCTCTATCCATGCCTAAAACCACGTCCCTGCTAAGCGTCATCAGTTCATCATTTAAAGCCTGTCCAGTGGGAGTTCTTTCCTGCGCGGTGCGCTGAAGCGTCGCGTCCAGGCCTAGTCCGGCGTCCACGCATAGGATCATTAGATCAAGTGCGTTAGGTAAGGCATCGCGAATTTGTTGCTGCCTTCGTTTGGACAGAACAATCATAATAACGTCTGGAACAAAGAACGATAGCAACGAAAGAGCAATAGCAGCAGGAACCGGCAAAATTACAGCACTAAAAAGCACGAGACACGGAGGATAAAATTTGGCTGAGCTTAAGGCACCGAATGCGGTGTTCGTTCGCCATCCACTATAAGTTTGCAGTCGACCGAGCCAGCCGACATAAGAGGGCGGCAAACAGGATATCGCCGCGGTGGCGGGCTCAGTCAACCAGCTTGGCAGCATCGCCGCTTTTGCATTTTTCTTGGCACCAAGTAAAAAGTAGCAAACTGATAAAAGCAAGGCTACGAGGAATTCGGGGTAATTAAACAATATTGCGGCAGACATTTTACACCTTCACCGTTGCCATTTTTCGCATTAAAACAATTCCGAAAATTTGAAGCACCACTGCCACCAGAAGAAGTATATTTCCAAGTTGCGTATCGAGTAATGGAGTCAAGTAATTCGGGCTCAGAAACTGCAAACCAATAGCCATGAATACCGGCAGCAGACCAACGACTACTGCAGTCATTTTGCTTTGCGTCGTTAAGACTCCAACATGACGAACCAACTTCAATCGTTGTCTGAGCGTTGAGTTGGTTTTATCTAGAAGTTCTGCCAGACTGCCTCCAACTTCCGATTGAATACTTACAGCACGTCTCAGTAAATCCAGTTCGACTGATTGGTATTTTTCGCACGAATAGAAGAGTGCCTTCGCCAGGGGCTGCCCAAGGTTCATTCGCTGAATCACTTCCTTGAACTCGTCGCCACAAGGACTTGGGGATTCATCGCCGACCGTCTTAACAGCTTGTGGAATGCTATGTCCGCTGCGCAAAATCGAAATCATCAAATCGATTGCGTCGGGAAGTTGATTGACAAATTTCGTACGTCTCGCAGAACGTTTTGCTAGAAGCAGGAAAACCGGAGCGATTGCTAACACTAAGCCAGCGACCAGACAAGCAAGCATATGCCAGTCGAACAAAAGACCTAATATTAACGGCGCAATTAATAGCAATGTTGCAGTAGCTACGAACGTCGAAACAGTCATATCTACTCCGGACTGATTGATTAAAAGTTCAATCCTGCTGCCAACAGCATTGCTGGCTGGAAACATCGTTTGATCCAGAACCGCCTTGGACTTGTGAACAGTGGCAGGTTCAAAGCCAGAAAGCTGCTCGTCCCATAACTTTAGACGCTCGGACAAGTTAAGAGCCTGCCTGCGAATGTGCAAGCGCCGAGCGATCAAGATGCCACCAATGATAGTGACAACCGCAAACAAGATAATTTCGTATTGAATCATCATTGTTTCTCCGCTTTGACGAATAGTTCGTTGGCAAGCTCTATGCCTGCTTCTTTGAACTTGTTCTCACATTGTGGACGAATCCCGCAAGCATGGTGCTCTCCTGCGGCATTACCGGCGGTGTCAGTTCCGCTTTGCCGAAATACGAACAAATCTTGCAGGCTGATGACGCCTTCTTGAATGCCTGTGACTTCAGTTACGCTCACGACTCGGCGAGTACCGTCGCTCAATCGTTTTACTTGCACTACCAGGTCAAAGGCCGACGCGATTTGCTCTCGAATACTGCGTTGCGAAAGTTCGACACCACCAAGGAGAACCAATGTTTCAATTCTACTGAATGCATCTCTAGAGGAGTTTGCATGCACTGTCGTCAGAGAACCGTCGTGTCCGGTATTCATGGCTTGCAGCATGTCTAGCGCCTCAGCTCCGCGAACCTCGCCCACCACAATACGATCAGGACGCATCCGAAGAGCATTTTTGACCAGCTCTCTTTGCGTAACAACTCCCTGACCTTCAATGTTGGCCGGACGTGACTCCAGTCTTATAACGTGTCGCTGTTGCAGCCGCAGTTCAGCTGTATCTTCGATGGTGACAATGCGCTCATGGTCGGAGATGTATCCGGAAAGAACATTGAGTAACGTCGTTTTCCCTGCCGATGTTCCGCCTGAAATCAAAACATTAAGGCGCGCTTGAACTGCTTTCTGGAGAAACTCAGCAATTGGTCCGGTCAGCGTGTGTTTGGACATCAGATCATCGAGCGTAAACGGGGTCGGTCGGAAACGCCGAATAGAAAGCACCGGTCCGTCTATAGAGAGTGGTGCAATGATCGCATTGACCCGGGAGCCATCTGGCAGTCGCGCATCGACGATGGGAGAAGACTCGTCTACCCGCCTGCCTACACGCGAAACGATTCTATTGATGACATGCAACAAGTGATTGTCATCTTTGAATTTTACGTTCGTCTCCATCAGTTTGCCGTTGCGATCGATCCACACACTATTGGCGCCGTTGACGAGAATGTCATTAACGTCAGGATCTGAAAGCAATGGTTCCAACGGTCCCAGACCTAACGTTTCATACAACACATCCAGAACAATTGAATCACGCTCACCCTTCGAGAGCGGCACGCGTTCTTCATCAATCAGAATTCGAACGGTTCGATCGATCGCCGCCTCGAGCGCTTCGCTATCGTTGATCTGCATCAACGCGTTTATATCCAGACTTTCAATCAAACGATGATGAATCTTACTCTTCAAAGACTGATTGGCCTTTGTAGTCGTGCTGCTGTTTTTCGATTGTAGAATCCCACTTCCAAGTGAAAGAGACGCGGTCTTCGCCTGGTCTTTCGCGGCGCCACTGTCGGCAGTGCCCTGAACCTTGAGGACATCAGGTTTCTCTTGAAATAAAAGTTGTCGTAAATTGCTCATTTGATGATACCGTGTTTAGTGCTTAACGATTAAACAGTTTGTAATTGTAAAAGCGCATTAGGTTCGGGTCGAGTATGCACGACCCGCGCACTTATGGATGAAGCGATAGATTGAATCGCCTTTGCGTAGGCGTCTTTGGGAGACTTAAGAACCATCGGAATTCCTTCAATCGCGCTGTTTTCCGCCTGTGCATAAGCGCTCGGCACCCTCAAAAGTTCTATACCAGGAAAAGAATTGTTGGCCTGATTTTCGATGTATTTTAGTTTGCCACCGACTCGATTTATGACAATTCGCAAGTCGTCGGCATGATACCCGAGTTCTGCGAAATTCTTGATCCAGCGTTTTCCTGCAGCTATCGAAGTCATATTCGGTTCGATTACAAGCACAATCAGATCACAGGCATCAAGCAAGGAAACCAGGTGTTTATCCAAATTATTTGGGATATCTAAAACGTTTATGCTGCTGAGTTTCGATATCGCAGGAAGGCAATCTCGAATCTCAGTTAGTGTGTAACTCGCGGCGGCGCTGCCGTCCAGAGGTGGTGTCAACAAACGCATCTCGCTTGAAAAATTCAAAGGCAGACAACACGCTTCAATGTTCTGCTCGTCGAGATGATCTAAGCGCCTTAGAAGTTCCACTATCGAATGCTCGGGTTGGCAAGACAGCATCAGAGCGGCGTCGGGTTGCTGCAAATTGCAGTCGATCAAGGTGACTTTCTGACTTGAAGGAGCGGACTTGGAAAGCAGAAAAGTCAAATTGACTGCGATCGTTGTCGCACCTACTCCGCCTTTGGCACCCAGGACACCAATAGTGCAATTCATCGGTTGTTCCATGATTTGCTTATCCTTGCTCTTCGCTAGACCCGGAAAGTTCATAGTGGACCTCCCTGAATTCGTCGCGGGGACAACGCCGGCGACATGACTATTCCAACCGGTCTGGAACCGACCGTATTATTGATAGCATTGAATTGGCGCGGCAAAAATGGCGCCACCGCTGGCGGTATCGCAGTTCCGTTAAACGATGGAACACTCGCCAGACCAGTTCCAATCGTCGCGTTATACATAGGGACAGACTCCCCAACAACAGCGGTGACGGTGATTGCGCCCGTGGTGGCATTGCGTAGAACCTGAGTTAGTTGCAATCGAGCAAAACCGATCACCTGGTTGCGCTGGTTGAACTTTGGATCATCAGCGAGAACCGGTATTGAGTGGAAACGCGCCGGCGTGATCCCTCGAGTGACGGCGCTCGTTATATTGGATGCGTTCGTTTTAAACGTGCTGTCGCCAGCGTCAAATGCTGCCAACATACTGCCACGTTCGACAACCGCCGGGGAGAGAATCGTGCCCGAGGGCGCGCCTGCGAAGTACTGCATAGTGCTGTTAAGCTGTGAAATGGCGAGACTGCCAACCGCATCACCGTAGTAGTTTAGTCCGCCGGTGTGATAGACGTTTACAAATGAACCTCTCACATGAGCCGTCCCTGCGGCCGTCGTGGAAGGCGCCTGCGCTGAGTTGACGATGTCGATGGTTACGACCGCTCCGGCGCTCGCATTCTGAGAAATTGATAGAAATTGTTTGTTGCTGATAGCCAGTGGAAACGACGCAAATCCAGCGAATCCAGATGCAGGTTCGTTGATTGCTCCGCCTCTTTGCGGACCGGCACCTAATCTGGTGGCAGGTTGAGTAATCACTTCACTGACACGAAACGGAGTGGCCTTATCAGTGTTGGGCGGAGTTGCAGAACCAGACCAGGAATTGAAGGCAAAGATTACCGGCATAAACATCATAGTCAATGCGTCGTTGCCTTCGCGGCGCGCCCTAATTTGAAGGAAAAAATCGTTCGGATCTCCAGCATTAGAATTTGACACGACCGTGACGTCAGAAGTTTCGAAGGTCACCGGTGTCTGTGCTACTTCATTTTTAGGTCCGGCAGGAGCGAGGTTCCATGGCACACTCGTTGCACCACCTGATTGTTGAAGCGAATTCATCGCCAGCTCTTCAATCGATCCTGATCTACGCTGACCATCGCCGTAGAAAATATTCTGATACGCATGAATTCCGGAGGCCTGTGAGGCGAATTGAATTGCTTCGTTGGCATGCACTGTCCGCATCACGTCAACCGAAAAGGCAAGAAACGCCGCAATCGTAGTGAGCGAGAAAATAACGACCGGACTGATAGCGCCGAATTGATTTCGGCGTTTTTGCGCATGCTCACTCGAGAGTCGTCGAGAATTAATTTTGTATTGGTAATGCATAAAGTTCTTTGCGGCTTCCAGAGAACATTTCCACAACCCATTTGACAGGCTCAGGCATGATGCTTGGCAGACCAGTCCGTTGCTCTGACACCGACTGGGGATCCGGTGGCAAGTCAATGTTTGGTACCGTCAGTGGTGCCGGCGGTGCAGCAATGATTTGCATCGGGGCCGTCGGCACCGGCAGCAGTGCCTTGGCAGGCAACAAGTCATCGTCACCAACTCCAGTCAGCGAGGCGACCTTTCGGCTCAATCGGCTGCGAAGCACTAACCGTATTTTGCCTGTCTCTGCGGCATGCGATATTAGCTCTGCTTCCTTCGGTCCAGCTGCAACAGTGACCCGGTGTCCGTCTGCCACACGAAGTGTGCGACTTTCCAGCGCCTCACGAGGCACCGTCAATAAGACTCGTGCATTCTGGCAAATTGTTTTAGAGAAATGCTTGCCGTCCTTTGTTGTGGTGGCAATCACATCGACCATGTCGTCGGGGGCAAGCAGATTGTCCACGAGCGCCTCGGGTTCAAGTCTCAAAGTTATTGCCCGCTCGTGCGTTTCGATGTTATTTGAAAGTGCGTTCTTCCCTGGAAAAATGTCGTCTGCAGTGATCGGCTCTCCTTGCGGAACAAAGTGTTTTAGAACTGAACCAACTATTTGTTCGTTGCTTACGATCATCTTTGACGTCAAATATTTTTGCGGCACTTCAACATAATGCAAACTGCTGTAATGAATTCGCGAACCGGGCGCTAAATCCGTTCCAGCACCAACCACAGTGGCAGTAGTTTTCACATCCGGCTTGGTCGTGAACATTCTGACTGCGCCGATTACAACAAGAAGAATCACCGCCACAACGATGACAATTGAACCGGGATTGGTCTTCCTCTTGGGCTGACCCAAATTTGCATTAGACCGTTCTCGAAAAATCGAAGATACTTCTGATGTGACGACAGTTGGCATAAAAGACTCCTTAGTAAACTTCCTGCGCCGCGACCGCTTGCTCTGAAATGAGCGTGTTCGCAAAAGGAATTGCAGCACCGTCAGGTCCGCTCCAGACGCGGACTGTACCGAATTTCGGGCTGCTTAAAAACTTGAAGGGATACTGTATTCTCACACTCACCGTGCCGGCAGGAAGAGACGTAGAAGCGTCATCCCATGGCAAAATTTCAACCCGCGAACCAGCCGGTAAATTTCCACTTGCACCGTTGGGACCATCTAACAGATGTCCCGCAGCGAGAGCCAGATAAACAGGAGAGGCTGCGTTGATCGTTTGGCCGTCGGTAGTAAACCCGCGCATATAATCACGAGTGCTGTTGTCGCTAAGACCAGGAACCCGAGCGATCATTCGAGTTCCTTCTTGAGCCGCCATGGTGACGATTTGTTTGACATAAAAGGCTCTGCCAAAATAAAGAATAGAAACGAGAAATAACAAAAGCAGAGGCAACGACAGGGCAAACTCGACCATTGATTGGCCGGACTGGCGTCTACTACGAGGTGAATATCTGATCATGCCTTCCTATCTCTAATAAACCAAGCTGAGGGGTGGTGATTCCACCTCCCCAGCTTCGGTTCCATAACTAGTTCAACACCCAAGGCGTTGCGGTCGGCTTGATTGTGCGACCTGGATCGGGAGCCATCGTCCCACCATAGTTGATTGCATTTTGAACTCCGGCCACCATGTCGCCACAGATGTGGCCCACTGATCCGAGTGCCACCATCACTAGTGCAGCAACGCAACCAAGACCGAGTGCGTATTCGACCATACTTTGGCCTTTTTTACGATTTCTCTTCATTAGCTTTCCTCTTTTAATAATAATTACTATTTAGATCCGCCAGCTTGCGAACACTCCGCAAAAAGCGAGAACACTATTGCGAACGTTTCTCAACTCGTCAGAGTAAAGTTACTAGGCGGGTCATCCGCCGTCCAATAAAACTGGCTTAATGTTCCAGCAACTGACAGACTTCTAGCCCAATTGCGGCCTCTAGCAGCTCGTAAGACTTCGCAATAAAGTCAACACGCTTATGCGACAGACAACGCTTCAGATATGACAACCAAGACCAACTAGTATTAAGAAGTTCACCTTGCTGAGAGTAAGTGACCCGAATTGCACTTTTATATCCAAGATTTTTGCCGATGCTCTGCTAAAGGACTCGGAACTAAGCTGGAAAATAGTGACGATTGGCTGGGGTTCGCAGCATCTCAGGGTGCCTGGTTGTATGTCAGACTACAGAGGCAGTCAGAGGAACAGAACATGAAACGTAGCCAGATTGATGCGACTATTGCGCGGTCAATTATCAACGCGGAAAGGCTTGGTATCGCACTGCCTAAATGGGCTTCTTGGTCGCCCAGCCAATTTGCTGCCGATGCCGATGGAGTGCGCAGACAGGGTCTGGGTTGGAAAGTCGTGGATTTTGGACTTGGCGATTTCGACAACTGCGGTTTGGTGTTACTGGTGGTGTGCAATGCGCTTTTAGATGAAACTGGTGAACCAATCGTCCGGTCTCAGCAAATCGGCAATCGTACTTACCCTGCCTCGTCGTTCTCCCGCAAATTTCTTTTTGTCCAGCCCGGTCAGACTGAGCCTCACCATTTTCATCGCCAGAAAGAACGCAAAGACGTAACAATCCTTGCCGGCGGTCCCGTCAGATTTGAACTGGCATGGGCAGAATCGAATACAAAACTGTCTAGCCGCCCCGTTGATGTTCAAGTCGATGGCATTTGGCACAGTCTCCCTGCATATGGATCGATCATTCTGAACGCCGGGGAAACGGTCACTCTTCCCGGCGAACTCTCGCACATTATTGAGGTCCCTTCAAAAAGTCGGGACGCTATTCTTCTTGAAACATCGACCGCGAATAATGACAGCAGCGATAACATATTTCCGTTCATCACACCATCTTCGACACCGGTAGAGGAAGATGCAGAGCCGAAATACCAGGTGCTCGGTGAATACATTGTAGCCGCGTCACAGTAACCAAATGTGGTGGCGTAGAACATCAAGGAGAACGTCCACCGATATTTTCAGGTCGCGTCTTCCTTTTTAGAATCGTGCGACCCAGCCTAGACCAACAGATCGACAACTTATCGAATACAAGAATGAAGATGGAAAAGTAAGATTTAAGTTGGTTCCTGTTGAGCAGACAATCGATAAATGAATCCAATCAGCCATTTACAATAAATTTCATCTTGAAGCAAATCAAAAATCGCCGTCAAACGAGTTGCCTACGTCGGAAGCGTGATGCCAGAAATATCAGAAACGAACTTTAACGAACTAATTGAGCGATCTACCGATATCGAGCGACTTCGCCACGAGTGGAAAGAAACACAAATTAGTCGGTGCGACAAGGCACTGTCAGACCGCTTTGGTGACCGGCGCAAATCAATGACTCGAATCGCCTCTCCATCTCAGTTTGAGCGAAGTTATCGCCGACATAGAATTCCTCGACCGCGACAAAACCGATCGCACCCAATTCGCGAAAAACACTTTTCAATGCATTATTTGCAATGTTCGCAAAACGTCCTCGGCGGCTGCAAAAATATATGATTGGAATCCCTCGCAACATCGGATTGCATTTCATCTCACGTAGAAAATCAAAGACATTCCAGCCGGTGTGAAAAACATTTGAAATAATGACGTCGAAGTCTTCGTGTCGTAGAGCAGCCTTCGCAGCATCAATTCCAACAGTAATCGTCAAATCGTGAATCTCTCTCAAGCAGAGTAAGAGAGGCTCATTCTCTGAATCTTGGTCTTGGATTATCAGTATTCTTACCATGGGAATCCATATTGCTTTCGAATCGGCGAACAAACTTATAATTGCTGATCGAACAAATTTCCTCCGATTCGTTGAGGAAGGCGCGACACTTTTCGACGTCGGTTTCGTTTTCGGAAATGTAATGTCTAGGACAGGTTGCAGTCAAAACGTCTTCCAGCGATTGCAACGCCGGCGACCAACTAATCACGACTTGAGCTTCATCTAGCCTTCCTTCATTAGCGTGCACATGCGCAATTAATGCTAGCTCTCGAAGGCGCACTGCTTCCAAATTTCTGGACATTCGATTACCTCTACACCTCATTCTATCTTCTCAAATGTCTCTTTCAAAATCTTTTCGGAGAATCGAAAACGTATGGTTTTTATCGGCATAGAAGGCTTCGTGACGGAATCAAATCCTGGGATGGAGTCACTTTTCCTGCTTTATGACATGCAATTGCGACACCGAATATGGTGCAGACGCCAGATTGACTTTAAATATGAGAAACAAACGAAGCGTTACGAATTGTGATGCATTTGATCGACCGATAGACTCATCAGAAAAATCATCCTGAAAGTGAGTCTGCTGCTGAATTTTCTATGGTTGCGATTGTGCCTGGAAAAACAGAACGGCAGGTCCTTTAATAGGTATGGCGTAT
This sequence comes from Candidatus Obscuribacter sp., assembly GCA_021772095.1. GTDB lineage: Bacteria > Cyanobacteriota > Vampirovibrionia > Obscuribacterales > Obscuribacteraceae > JADYXR01. The sequence goes on from JADYXR010000175.1 coordinate 13,847, forward strand.
TGTCTAGATACAGCTTGCTATGGGCGATTCGAGCTGGTATTCATAGAGCACGATGGCAGTCGATTGGAATCGTTTCCAAGTTGACACGGGAGATTAAACGAGCATTCATCACCCCTGAAACGGATGATTCGGCGACGACCTCCATATTTGCTGCCGATACGTCAAGGGGAAAAGTTACCGCAGCGACGACATAACAAAGACAAGCCGTTCGAATAAAACAATGCTCAATAACGTATTTAAAAACTGGTCCGGCGATCTCTTAGGCGGAATCATGACGGCTGTGGTAGCGCTGCCTGTAGCGATGGCTTTTGGCGTCGCATCCGGTCTCGGGGCTGCCGCTGGGCTCTACGGCGCAATGTGCAGCGGTCTGTTCGCTGCACTTTTTGGCGGCACCAAAGGACAACAGTCTGGTCCGACCGGGCCGATTGCCGTCATCGTAGCGACCATGCTAGTTGCGAATGATGGCAATCTAGTCATTATTTTTGCCGCCACTATCCTCGGTGGCTTCATCCAAATAGCAGCGGGAAAGTTTGGCTGGGGAGAGCTGGTCCGTTACCTGCCTTATCCCGTCGTATCAGGCTTCATGACCGGAATCGCCTTAATCATCATTCTTCTTCATGTCAACCCGCTCTTTGGTATCAAGGGTAGCAAACAAGTCCTGGAGAACATAAGTCATTTTCCGAACATCGCATCGGAGTTAAACGTGGCTGCGCTTGCGATTGGAGTTCTGACTTTCATTATTATTTATGCAATGAAGCTGATTTCCAAGAAGTTGCCAGCCTCTCTCATCGCTCTTCTTGTTGCCAGCACCGTCAGTGTCATGATGAATCTGGATATTCCGCGCATAGGCGAAATTCCCAGCCAACTACCGATCCCATCCCTGCCGCCAATAACTCTCTCGATGCTCTCCGCGATAATTGACGGTGCTGCCACAATCGCCCTGTTAGGCGCGATTGATTCACTACTGACCTCGCTCATCGCTGACAAGCTCCTCCGAAGTCATCACGACAGCAACAAAGAGCTAGTCGGGCAAGGTATCGGTATGATTGCTGCCGGTCTGATGAGCGGTCTTGCCGGTGCTGGTTCAACTACACGAACTCTGGCCAACATCGACGCAGGCGGACGGACACCACTCTCTGGTGTAGTTTATGCAGCCATAATCTTTATGGTAATCGTCGGACTGGGCAAAGTCGCTTCAGTCATTCCGATGAGCTCGCTTGCAGCCATTCTCATTTTTCTCGGAATAGGAATTGTTGATTGGCGGTCGCTCAAGGATATCCCCAAAGCGCCTCGTGCAGATGTTTTGGTGATGATGGTCGTCCTGTTCATGACTATCTTCATTGATCTCATATCGGCAGTGCTTCTTGGCATGGCGCTTGCATCCGTACTATTCGTCAAGAAAATCACAGATGCGCAGCTTTCTGAATTTGGCAGCCTCGACTCCATATCTGAACTGGGACATCTCGCCGAAGAACTGCCGCCCGATGTCATGTCTGAGACTTGCGTTTACACATTCGACGGACCAATATTCTTTGGCGAAACAAAAAATGTCGCTTCGGTAATAAAAGACGCTCAAAATGCCAAAACTTTGATCCTCAATTTCGAACACGCTCACTTTATCGATCAGAGCTGCTGCTATTACCTGGAGGATCTGGTCGATAACTTGAGGAAGAGCGACAAGCTGGTGATCAGCCTGGGCTTAGATGGTGAAGTGCGAAAACGACTAGAGAAAATGGAGTGCCGCGCAGTCCTGGACGAAGCATTTCAAGCGGATAAATGGAAAACTGTCATCTCGCGTCTCAAAATGAATATTAAAGAAAAAGTCGATTGAATTCTGCTCGGACCTCCAGCCAGAACGGACAAAGTGTCATGCCAAAATTACATATCTCTGCGTGTTCGTAGATTCACCAGTCAAGTGCTGCCTGACTAGTTATTGCAATCGAAGTTAGTGTAGTCACACGAAGTTAGCTGTACTCACCAGAAATCGAGTACGATGCACTTCCACCCTTTGGATGCACCTTCCACCCTTTGCAATGAGAAATCGCAAACAATGAAACAGTCGAAGCTCCGATTGCATTTCCATTTTTCACTATTATTGACCCTTTTATTTTGTTTCCATTCCAGCGCAAGTGCAGCCGAAAAAGCGCCACACACAAATGGACTAATCAGGGTCCCAGTGTTTTTCATTACTGACAGAAATCTCCAGCCGAGCAAGTTGGGCAAAGTCGACTTCGGACCGCACCGAAAATATATCGGCGACTGTCAGCACGATCCTTTTATGGGAAAGGCATACTGTGTAGTCGAAAACACTGATAACAAGACTATTAACGCGCATCTGAAAGATTTGGGTTGGGCGGAAACTGAAGCAAAGGACAAACTTGGAGCGTTCAAAGCTACGCCATTGACCGAAGACAATTTTCAAAGAGCACAAACGGAATTTTACGAAGATGTGCATGCCAAGGCGCTTTTATGCCCCGACAAAAATGTGCTTATGTTCGCGCATGGGTATAACAATAGTTTTGTCGCCGGGTTACACACTGCAGCGAAGCTGGCTTACAATGCCGAAAGACCATTAATTTTGTACTCCTGGCCGTCAGTCGGCAAACTGCGTTCGTACAATACCGATGAAACAAATGTGGAATGGAGTCAGGATCATTACAACGATGTACTCGCGCATCTGGAGCAGCTCTGCAAGGAGGATCCGTCCGTCAAAGTCAGACTGCTTGCACACAGTATGGGCACGAGACTTTTAGTTAGAGCAATTCCGGTTTTGCGAGAAAAGCCATATGTGCTTGAAGCCGTGGTCATTTGTCCAGACGTGGATCATGGCTTAGTCCAACACTACATTCGTCGTTATATAAGTGCTAGCGGTACCGCGAAGATGCGTGTTTATCTTTCTCGGCATGACAAAGCATTAGCGTTTTCCCAACTGGTCCACGGCGGTTACACGAGGCTTGGAGAGCAAGCCGATGCTCTCGGTGCGTGGATTACCAAAACGCTGACATCACAAAACGCCAACACCGACAAGATCGTGACGAAAACAGAAGACACTGTGTTGTCTGGAAAATTGGCCGAGAATAGTAAACGCATGCAAACGATCGATTTCACAAACATCGATAAAGGTTTTATCGGGCACAATGTTCCGGCGAAATTGGTTTGCGACATGTCCTTCACTGACACTCCAACCCCGGGACTGGAGCTGATTTCAGAGCGGTCAGGCATGAGAAGTGGGCTCAGTAATTTCTTCAGCAAATTGACTAAAATGAAACCATCTGGAGGAACTTCTCTTACCGGAGATGTGTGGCATGTGGTGACAACTGCCGACGCAGGAGTAGACCCTTCAGTCAAAAAAGAGAAAGAATCGAAAACTAATAAGTTCAAAACGGACAAGCCGAGAGATTCAAAAGTTCGCGATATTGAAACAGAAGATCCGAAAACTACAAATCCTGATCTCGAACAGAAAGCCGACGACTAAAGAGCTCGAACAATTTTCTCTGTTTCCTCAAGATGTCCAAGACGTGCGTTGATCAGCTGAACTGGAAGCTGTTTCTTCTTCGCCAAACGTTGTTCATAACTAAAGCTTGAGAGCAACCAGGCGGCGTTGCCGACAACAGCCATGCTCGTCCCGACAGTACCAATAATGGAACCATAATAATACTGACTGATCTGTTTTCTCGAGTTTTTGCCAGATGTTGTGTTTTGAGTAATTGAATAAGGTGGCGTATTCTTTCAATAACGACAAAGAAAGGAGATACGCCAATGAAGAAAG
>JADYXR010000176.1 GCA_021772095.1 Candidatus Obscuribacter sp.
AACCTCACCTCATTCCTTCCCCCTTTTCGTTGCTAAGGGGTTCGATTTTATTTGAGGCAACGGTTCAGGCGGGTACGATTCTTATTTGAGGCAACACGATGAGCAACTTTTGTCCCACATATGGGACAGGGATTTTGCAGGAAGATTTGTTGAATGATTATCGACTTATTCGCATAATTCAGTTTCGGGAAGAAAGGTAACCGACGCTTGCCCGTTCAGTTCTCGTACTTACTTTGTGTCAAGCGGCGACAATGTTGGAAAGCACCAACAAACACTGTCCAACTGTTTATAATTAGCTTTGAAAGAACAGTCTGAGCTACGTGGTCACCATGAACAACAACGATAAAAACGTTCGGCACAATATGATCAAGCGGGTTGAAGCCAAAGATGATGGGCGTGTTTTGATTTACTATACGTTCGAAAGTTCAGATGACATCGAGCATAAAGAATCGCTGAGAAAAGAAACCGATAAAGGCGCGCAGCCGAAAGGGCTTGGAGACTAAATGTCGGAGATGCGATGGAATCCGGTGATGGGCGAGTGGGTGGTGACTGCCACTCACAGGCAGGATCGAACATTCTTGCCGCCGGCGGGTTACTGCCCGTTGTGTCCCACAGCGGAAGGCGGATTTCCCACGGAGATTCCTGAGCCGGATTATGATTTTGTAGTTTTTGAAAATAAATTTCCGAGTCTGAAACGAGAGCCTGGCGAGCCTGCGGTTGAAGGCGATGATCTTTTTCCAGTGAAACCATCGCTCGGGATCTGCGAAGTTGTTTTGTATTCTTCGTCGCATACGAGTACTCTGGCTGATGTGCCACTGCCTAAGATGCAGCAGCTGGTGCGGGTTTGGAAAGATCGATATGAGGATCTTGGCAGCAGACCTGAGATCGATTACGTTTTCATTTTCGAAAATAAAGGCGAAGCGATCGGTGTGACGATCTCGCATCCGCATGGTCAAATTTACGCTTTTTCGTATCTGCCACCACGGGTGGAGCGCGAGCTGACTAATGAAGCCGAGCACCACAGGAAGACCGGACGTTGTTTGCACTGCGATATCTTGAAACGAGAAGTCGCTGACCAGAGCCGCATCGTGGTTGAGTCCGATCACTTTATGGCGATCATTCCATTTTATGCGCGCTATCCATACGAAGTGCATTTGTACGCCAAAGAACATCGCGGTTCTATGAGTGAATTTTCTGAGGAAGAACAAAACGATTTAGCTTATGTTCTCAGCGTGCTGCTGAAAAAATACGACGGCTTGTGGGGATTCTCCATGCCGTACATGATGGTGATGCATCAGAAACCCACAGACGGTGCCGATTGGCCTGGCTGCCATTTTCACATCGAGTTTTATCCACCGTTACGTACGCCTGAGAAGTTGAAGTATCTCGCCGGTTGCGAATCCGGTGCGGGCACGTTCGTTAATGACACGCTACCGGAAGACAAAGCAGCAGAACTGCGTGCCGTAAAAGTTTAGTCAGGAGATAAACGATGCAGTCGACACGTTTGAAAACAGTGCAAGATGCTTTTTCTGAACAATATGGTGATGCACCGCAGATGGTGGTTCGCGCTCCAGGGCGTGTTAATCTAATCGGCGAACATACCGATTATAACGAAGGTTTCGTTTTCCCTGTCGCAATCGATCGCGAGATGTTGGTGGCAGCAAGCGTGAATGGCAGCGATAAAGTGCAAGCCTTCTCTCTCGATTACGCAGAGGTGGATTCATTTGATCTGAACGACATTAAACATAATGACGACCACTCCTCCTGGTCGAATTATTTGCGTGGAGTTGTGGACACACTTCAAAAAGCTGGTTACAAGATTGGCGGCTTTAACGCCGTGCTTTCCGGTAACGTGCCTCAAGGCGCGGGACTGAGTTCGTCAGCCGCTTTCGAAGTCGCAGTTGCCACCGTATGCAATGCCTTCTTTGACCTCGGCATTTCCGGAAAAGATATCGCGCTTCTTTCTCAAAAAGCGGAAAATCAATTCATCGGTGTTCAGTGCGGCATCATGGATCAATTTATTTCCGCACTTGGTGAAGAAGATTCCGCGCTGATGATCGACTGCAAAACTCTCGATTACAAAGTGGTGCCGCTTAAACTCTCGACCAGTGGATATTCAATTGTCATCACAAACTCCGGAGTACGTCGCGGTCTTGTGGACAGCGAATACAACGCACGGCGACAAGAGTGTGTTGAAGGCACCAAAGGTTTGAGTGAACTGACGGGGCGACCAATGAACAGTTTGCGCGATGCCTCGGTGGAAGATCTCGATAAACACGGAGCGTCTTTGCCCGACAAAGTTTTACGCAGAAGCAGACATGTCGTCTCTGAAAACCAGCGAGTGCTGGATGCCGTTAAAGCGCTGGAATCAGGTGATATCGTCCGGTTCGGCGAACTCATGAATGAATCGCACGAATCTATGCGTGACGATTTCGAAATTAGCTGTTCTGAGATCAACACTCTGGTTGAACTCTCTCAGAAGTTCAAGGGTGTCGCAGGTGCTCGTCTTACCGGTGCCGGATTTGGTGGCTGCACAGTCGCAATTGTCGCAAACGATCAAGTCGATAACTTCAAAGAAGTTTTGATTCCGGAATACGAGAAATTGACCGGCAGAAAAGCCGAAGTCTATGTATGCTCGGCGACTGCTGGTGCCGGTCCTCAATAAATAATCACAGTGTTTCGTTTGAGAAATGTTCCAAGCAGAGCGATGCGCATTCCGCTGGAGCCTGCTCGAGCAGCCAATGCGAAAAATCTTCCAATGGTACGAATTTATATTTGGATGAAACGAAGTCCGCCGTCTTAACCGCAGCTGTGCGACCAAGCGCCTGGTCTGCAGTGCCCCAGATAAAGAGAACTGGAACGTCGTGAATAATTCCGACTCTCAACGTATTTTGAAGTGCGCGATACCAGTTTAATGCAGCAGTCAGTACACCTGGTTTTGAGAAACGAAGAACATTGCATTCTAATTGCTCCTCCGTGAGCTGCCCACGATAAGAGGATTTCAGCAGCTTTCCGTTATCTCGAAGTATCAGAAATTCTGCGACGTGAAATGGGAATCGGAACAAGCCGACGTACCAGGATTTTTTCCGTTGCTCCGGATCTACTTTAATTGCTTCAAGAAACGCATCGACGTGCGGCGTCGACAACACGGTTACAGTGAGCAGTCGCGCCGAGTGCCTCGCGGCAAGCACCCATGCCACCACTCCACCCCAATCGTGACCGACCAAGTGGAATCGCTTCGCACTGACAGCATCAGCAATTGCCAACACATCACCAACCAACAAATCAATTTGATAATCTTCGACTCGCTCCGGACGCGCATCGTCAGAATAGCCACGTTGTTGTATCGCAATGCACCGGTAACCAGCAGCAACAAATGGCTTCATGACTTGAACCCATGCATCAGCGAATTCTGGAAATCCATGCAAAAGTATAACTACCGGTCCGTCAGCGGGACCTGCGGTTAAAGTTTCAAATACAAAACCGTTCGCTGGAATTTTTTTCCAGTTAAAGCCGGATGGTAAAAGGAATGTGTTCTCTGTCAATTCAACCACTTTTAAACGGATGTGTACCTAGTCAGTTCGTCAGCTTACTCCTGGGTTGCACTTCCTCCACGTAATCCATTGAACGGTCAAGATGGTGCCCATCAGAAAGCCCTCTACCTTGAAGCTAGCAGTTCTCCATCTATTCAAGATTGGCACGGTCATTTAAGATCATCACTAAGTGGACTTCCGTCTATTCTAATATCAGAATTCCTCGAGAATGTTCCGCTCACTTCAACGTTTTGGCGTTTTGATCCAGTCGGATATTCCAGGGCCGAATTGCCGTTCATCGACTTCAGCACCATCAAGAGCATCGAATTAAAAACGATGTTATTGCTCTTGTGCAAAAAGCGAACGTTGACTATCCGCTTTTCCCGAGTGATGATGTAGGACGCCTGACAGGTCAGCATGATACTACTTTTGTCTTGCGGTTACGATCCGGATATGGAAATATAAAAGCAGGGAGCCCACTATGCGTAGACCCCCAGCTCATAAACTAGACACACCCGTTGCCTGGAGCTAGAGAGATGAAGAAACCGCCGGAAAAGATTGATGGAGCAAACGTGTTGCTCTGGGCCTGGTCCCAAGAACCATTCTTCTGCATATCAAGTACAGATGGGAGTCTCTCTATACCGATCTTCGGCTTGGCAGTTTGTCGATATGTAGAATCTGGCGAAGTATATCGATTTTCCTGTAATGCGAAGTGGGAAACCGAGAACGATTTCGACTATGGCACTGGGCCTGACGCAGTCGAGGTCGCAATGACCGCCGTTTCGATCCAATACAACAGTCGCGTAGCCTGGCAAAAATTTGAATAGAGACCGCTCATTAGCTGATGCCTTTAGCGTCTCCGTCGAAGAGCTAGATCAAAAAATGGAATGCGACACAGTTTCAGGGCGACGATAACAGTCGGCATATTTTGAACAACCAGCTCTTTGAGCGAGCGCTCAATTGCCCGCCTTGGCCATCCAATCAAAAACGTATTCGTGCTTCTCCGTTTCTGTTTTCGACTGCTCCTCAATCGTCAACTCAATTATGCTCTCGGATTCGGCTCGTCTGGGCTGGAGCGTTTTTGGATTTGTAATCACCAAAAATTTTGACGAACGTTTCATACTCTTTATCATGTCGGGAGAAAACGGTTTGACTCCTTCTTTGACTGGAATTTTAGAAACCAGGGCCTGCATCATGTGCTGCATTGCCTTCTTTGCCGGCTCTCCTTGCAATACAGTTTCCGCAGAAAGACGAATGTCACCTCCGGTGTCGCCGGAAGGTCCTTCATTGCGCACCGTCAGTGGTGCGGTGATTGTCTGTCCACCGATAATGGGAATTTCAATTTCTATGGTCGCGTTCTTACCTGGAGCGGCTTGACACATGAGCCACATCTCCACCCAAACTCGCCAAAAGTCTACGCTCTTCTGTTTCATTTGCACGATCATGGCCGGCGATCGCAACATCGCAGATAAATTTGGGTCTGCCGAAGGAAGAAGTTTTAACGCGTATTCAACGCAATCCTCCACGCCGATGATGTCTTCCACCTTGCCCTCCGGGTTGATGACGAGCGTCGGAATTATGCTTCCTAACGCAGTAACTTGGCTTAAAACAGGTCCTAATTTTTCGCGATTTTCCGGCACGGATAAATCAGTTCCGTCGATCTCAAGAAATTGAAACTTGTCAAAACAAACTTCGCGGTTTTTGCCTGTGGTCTGCGCAGTCAGAACAATGTCATACTGCATCTTCGCTGTTTTGCCCTTCTTCAGAACAGTCTCCAAAACTGTCACACGCGACGGCACAGGCCATGCGAACTTCAGTTCGTCCTGTCCATAAACTGGTTGGATCAAAAAACAAGATATCAGTAGTAAGCCTGCGAGATTGAGCATCAGGCTTAGCGAATTCGGGAACGGTGTATTTCTATGATTGCGCATTCTGACCTTTTAAATTTGCGATTAACTGAACTGTTGAAACTCCAATTGTCTCATGTGATGCCAATATTTGCGCAAAGATTGATTTTGCAGTATTTCAATAATCTGCACTTCTACCGATGTTTGAGTTAGTCGTCCGCTGCGATGGCTGCGCTTCTTTCGGCGCCGATGATTTTTCAATCGACATGAGACTCAGGCAACGAGGCGTGTAGGTTTGTATTAAAAGCCTGATGCAAAACTGACTAGCAAGTAGCTTATATATCCAGACGAAGACGAAAGTGATGACCGGGAAGCGGTGTCCTAATTTTGGGAAATGTGCCGCTGAAAATGGACAACACCAAATACGGTGCGTGAGTCGGATTCTCAGTCCGGTTTCATAGCGCCAAACCGGGGATGTCTCTAGCGTAGTTGAAATTTGATGATCATGGCTCTGGGTGCTCATCTTCTTATTATGATATCAGGCTGCTTTAGTATTGCAAGTGGTGG
>JADYXR010000177.1 GCA_021772095.1 Candidatus Obscuribacter sp.
AGTAGGAGGCCGCTACAGCCTCCTAAACAGATATCAGAACGTCAAGTGGTAAACTTTTCGATTGCCGCGGTGGTCAACTTTTAATTTGCCAAACACATGCTCGGCTGGGAATAATGAGCTATGCACTTGTCTAAGAGATTGCTTGTTGGACGAATCCGATAATTATTCCATCTCCAAATCTGCCAAGGATTTTACGGTCGGTTCGATTGTTTTTGGCAAATTTGAAGTGCTCGAGTTTATCGCATCAGGTGGTAAGGGGCGCGTTTATAAGGTGCGCGACGTCGATTTGAACAACGTCGTTGCCCTCAAGGTTCTTATCGTCGATTCGAAGAGCGATAAAGCGCTCGTGCGCTTTCAGAGCGAGGCGAAAACTTCATCACGATTGAATCATCCGAACATCGCGACAATTTATGATTTCGGTTTCGTCGACGGAACACCATATATCTCAATGGAATTTGTCGACGGTGAGACACTGGATACTTTGTGTGCACGAGAGGAGAAAATTACGCTTCAGTATTTTCTCGAGATATTTATTCAGGTGTGCCAAGGTTTGCTGCATGCGCATAATCAGGGTGTCGTGCATCGTGATTTGAAACCCGATAACATCGTTGTGCGAACAAATACGGACGGCACTATTAGCGCTAAGATTTTAGATTTCGGTTTAGCGAAACGCGTGGATCTTTTAGTCGATGAAGAATCCCGGCAGACACCAACTGGAAACATCGTTGGATCTCCGCTATTCATGAGCCCTGAGCAAGGACGAGGCGCCGAACCAACACGCGAATCGGATTTGTATTCGCTAGGTTGCACGATGTGGTTTTGTCTGACGGGACAAGCACCACTTCGTGGTGATACCGCCATAGATACCATAATTATGCACCAGCAGATTACGCCACCACCATTAGGTGTCGCCTTCGCTGACCTGAATTTGCCAATCAAACTAACTGATTGCGTTGACCGTTTAATTAACAAAGATCCTGCTGAGCGTCCATCTTTAAATGATGTGGTGCTGGCTAATCTACTCATTCTTCAAGATAGTATATACGCTGCACCTAAGGCCGCGGTCGAAATAGGCCTCACCACAGGCGATACCGGTCAGAATGATAAACGGAAGCTTTTAGTCATTGTACCTGTTGCCGTCATGGTACTCGGAATTGTCTTGTTTCTCAGTCTTCCAAACTTCAAAACCCTGGATACATCTGCCGAAATCGAGCCGATTTCCGGATATGAATCCACTTTAGCTCTGCCCAAAAATACGATTGTTGAGAATGAATTTGCCCACGGACAGCAAAAAGAACAAGGTGAAAAGGATCTGCAGCTTGTAATGAACTGTACCGACAAAAAAGTGAAGGCCCGAAATGACCTTGGTCCAATCGAGTCAATCAACTTTTCCGACAGTCCTGTTACGGACAAGGTTTTTGAGTATCTACAAAAGGCGACGAACCTTCAAAAGCTGCGGCTCAAAGGCACCGCGGTGACCACCTTGAAAGGAATCAGTCTTTTACCGCAGGTGAATTTGGTGGATTTGCAAGACACCGAAGTAACGGATTCTTCGATTGATAATATGGCTGGAATGCAAAAATTGACCGAGTTGAGTTTGGCGCATACACGCGTTACAGATGCGGTTTTTCCTAAGCTCGCAAAACTGTCCGGTTTAATGAGCGTAAACCTGACTGATACCAGGGTTACTTGTGCCGGTTCCTCAAGTCTAAGTACACTGAAAAATCTTCATTGGGTTCGCCTCGATGGTTGCGATGTCACCATGGATGGTATCAGTGAACTCGCCAGTCAAACCAGGGCAGGCAGTATCGACATTGAGCCGTCTAAGAGTTTGAGTCTGGCTGAGATCATGCAGCTGAAAAAACAATTTCCATGCGTATCATTTGGTAAGCATGGTGGCGAGTTGGCGACACTGGCTAAAAATGCGAAAATAGCTCATGAGCAAGGACGGTACCGGGACGCAAAAAATCTGTATGGCACTTGTATTGACCTTCTGCGAAAGCATCGTGGTAAAGATTATGACGGGTTGGCGCCGACTTACTTTGCGTATGCGGACTCCGCCGAATTTGCTGGTGATCGGAAATCGGCAATGGACGCTTTGGACAAAGCGGTTAGCCTTGCACGGCGACTGTCAAACAATCGGCTTCTGATCGAAGCATTCGATCAGCAAAGCGGCATTGCGTTACGGTCTGGAGATTTTAAAGCAGCGGAGCCAATGCTCCTGAAGGCGCATAAGTTGGCTGAAGAAGTTCTTCCGGTCAATAATTTCGAACAGAGGTGCTTTGCCTTTGGAGAAGCTCTCAAAAATATGAAACATTATGGGCGGGCTCTATCTTATCTACAACAGTGCTTGGAACTTCGGAAAAAATTATTTGGTGCCGAGAGCGAAGAAGTAGGGCGCGTACTCACTTCCATCGGGGACTGCCAGCGAGGAATCGGTCAATCTCTTCAAGCGTACAATTCCTACAAAAAATCTCTGACAATCCTGGAACGCAAACCTCTAAAGAAACATGATTCCTTGATGGCCAAGTGTTATGCCTATGGCGGTATCGCGCAGATTGAAAATGAGAACGAGCGTTTCGACCGTGCTATTGCGAATTCGGATAAAGCTTATAAGTTGCTCGAAGATCCGAGCTTCCCTCCGTCGTTGCGCGGAATAATAATCATGCAGAGAATCACAATATTGACTCGAGCAAAACGTTCAAATCAATTACCTAAGTTGAAAGCGCAGTACGATGAACTGGCCAGGGTGCACCAGGAGGTCCCGAAGCGCTTGCGATCCCCTATTGCTGGAACCTCGCGCTAATGGCTCCACCAGCCGCGAGTAAGTTTCGATCATCGCGCTGACGAGAACATTACGGATACAGGAAGCATTGATCAGCTCAGTAGTGATCAATCAACAAACAATGAATCGAAGCTCTTGAGCGCTTGATTGCAACCAGCAGTGTGAGGGATTTGAGCGAGAGCCAATCTAAGCGCTGGCGCTATCGCGAACCCAGTTGTTATCTTCGACCTGGATAAGAAGATCTCGATAAGCATCTTTCGAACCGCCGCAGGCACGTTCGCGTTCTGCTGGTGGCACCACTTGAATAAATTTATCGCGGTACTGATCCCAGTGGTCGAGAATTCTGCGTGCTTTCGGACTGGACGTCAAACGGAAGTGATCTTCTATTAGTGCCATCAACTTACATTCGTTCTGTTGGGACAATCGGTAGAGTTCTTTGTCGCAATCGCGATTGACCCTCTCGACAAAAGTGTTGTCTTCATCGAGAATGTACGCGATGCCGCCGGACATGCCGGCACCAAAGTTGCGACCGGTCGTTCCAAGCACCACGACGGTGCCGCCCGTCATGTATTCGCAGCCGTGATCGCCGACGCCTTCCACAACAGCCTGTGCTCCGGAATTTCGCACGGCAAATCGTTCGCCTGCTGAGCCGGCGACCAGAAGCTTTCCACCGACGGCACCATAGAGGCAAGTGTTGCCGACCAGCACTGGGGGCTCTGCTGCGTTGATGTCAATCAAGTTGTTGTCAGGTCTGACCACGACTTCGCCGCCGAACATGCTTTTCGCCACATAGTCATTTGCTTCACCTTTGAGATACATGAGGACATTCTTGGCGTTGAAAGCGGCAAAACTTTGACCCGCAGTTCCTTCGAAATTCAAAACGATTTGTCCGGTAAAACCACTGTCACCGTGTTTGGTGGCAATCAGTCCACTCAAGCTGGCACCAACGGTTCTATCCATGTTTCGCAAGTGATAGCTTTTGATCACACTGCTTTGATTTTCGACCGCATTGCGAATCGACGGATCGTTGATAATCAATTCATTGATACCGCAGCTGGTTGCTCCGGCAATGTTGCCTGAGAGTCGTTCATATACGGTGCTGTTGATAAGCCCACCGTATTTAGTACTGCGCACAATACCACCGTGTATAACGCTTGTGTCGATACCAAGACTGAGCAATGCAGGTTTCGCAACGATTTCGCTCAGGTCGAGTGAAGCGCATTTTGATAGTTTTACATCTTCCCTGCGTGAGAGCAGCTCTGTGCGACCACGAATTTCTGCAAGCGATTTGTACCCGAGACTGGCTAGCAAATATCGAACTTCTTCCGCGATAAATTTGAAGAACTCGACTACGGTACCGGGGTTTCCCGGAAAGCGTTCTCTCAACGATTCTTTCTGTGACGCCACGCCAGTCGGACAGTTGTTTGTGTGGCAAACTCGCGCCATAATGCAGCCTTGCGCTATCAGGGCAATAGTGCCGAAAGCGAATTCATCACCGCCGATGATGGCAGCTTTCACGACATCAGTTCCAGAACGCAATCCGCCGTCAACTCTGACGGTAATCAAATCACGCAATCTATGTTCGGTGAGAAATCGATTTGTTTCAGCAAGACCAAGTTCCCACGGCAGCCCGGCATGTTTGATCGAACCTACTGGAGCGGCGCCTGTGCCACCGTCGTGACCGGCAACGTGGACGATGTCGGCTCCGGCTTTAGCGCATCCCAATGCGATTGGACCGATGCCTTGTTCGGAAACAAGTTTGACGGAAATCTTGGCTGTTTGATTGATCTGGCGCAGGTCGAAAATCAGCTGAGCAAGATCTTCAATTGAGTAGATATCGTGGTGAGGTGGCGGAGAGATTAAGGTGATCCCCCTTTCGGTTCTGCGCAACCTGGCGATGTAATCGGATACTTTGTGCGAGGGCAGCTGACCGCCTTCGCCGGGCTTTGCGCCCTGGGCGACTTTGATTTCCAGTTGTTCGGCAGTCGCTAAATATTCCGGTGTCACTCCAAATCGCGCGGACGCCACCTGGCGAATTTTCGAAGCTGCCGAGTCACCTTTTCGCAAGCCGGTCAAACCAGGGAAATCAGAACTGGTGCCATCGCCGTCGACGTTAATCGGATGATATCGTTTTGGATCTTCACCACCCTCGCCGGAATTGGAACGTGCTCCCAGTCTGTTCATCGCAATTGCAAGGGCTTCATGAGATTCTTTCGACAGGGCACCGAGCGACATGCCACCACTGCAAAACTTGGTGACAATCTCCTCGACGGACTCGACTTCCGAGACATCGATGGAACGACGATCCGACTTGATCTCGAACAACTCTCGCAGAGACGACGGCGGCTGTTTCGCCACAAGTGAGCTGTACGATTTATATTGTTCGGCGCGCGTTTTATCGTCAGCGTCTGACTCTTTCAGTGCGACTGCGTTGTGGAGCGCTTTTACAAGTTCATTGTTATTACGATGGTATTCGCCTGTGCGTTTGTGTTTCAAAATTCCCTCGTCGATTAAACGAGGTTCGGTTGAATAAGCTTTGTTATGGAAAGCTCGCACTTCTCGTTCCAAATCCGCGAAGGTCAGTCCGCCAATCGGACTGTTGGTGCCTGCGAAGCAGCGTTCAACTATGTCGTCACCAAGCCCGAGGCATTCGAAAATCTGTGCGCCTACATAGCTGGTTAATTTCGACACGCCCATCTTCGAGATAATCTTCAATAGACCTGATTCGAGAACGGCCTTGTAGTTCGTTTGACATTGATAAACGGTCAAGCCGCGAAACTTCTCGTTTGCAATAGCGGACGCGCCTGAATCGCTTTTGGTATCACTGCTGGAATTACCGTGACCGTGCACCAATTTTTGAACTTTGTCGCCCCAGTACCAGTGCCTGATTACCTCGAAGGCGAGATATGGCACCACAGATTGCGCACCATATGCGATTAATGCGGCAAGATGGTGGCTGGTCCAGCACTGAGAGGTTTCAACAACCAGAGAACTCTTGAGGCGCAAACCAGCCTTGATCAAATGGTGGTGCACAGCTCCGACGGCGGCAAGCATTGGAATCGCTGTCCTGCCCGCATTGGTGTCGCGGTCGCTCAGGAAAATGATCAAACTGCCATTGCGTACGTGCTCTGCGACCTCATCGCAAACGCGGGCAATCGCGTTTTCCAGAGTTTCGTCGTCGTTAAACAGCGTCGCCACTCTCGCCCACTTGTATTCGTGAGAGAGGCTCTCTAAAAAATGCAATTCGTCGTCATTCAAAATCGGACTTGGCAAAAGGATGGTTTGAGCCAGAATCGGATCGGGATTTAAACTTAACGACCGCTTGCCCAGATATGACGTCAGTGACATTACCAGCCGTTCTCTGATCGGATCGATTGGTGGATTTGTTACCTGGGCGAAACGTTGACGGAAATAATCAGAGAGTTTTTTCGGACGTTCTGACAGCACCGCCAGAGGTGTATCATCGCCCATGGAAAAGACCGGCTCGCTGTCGTTGATTGCCATGAATGTGACGACCGCATCCACGTCTTCGAGTGTGTAGCCGGCTGCGACCTGACGCGCCACCATCTCTTCTTCGTTATATGTCCATTCTTTGCTGAAACCGCAGTCTTTCAGTACGCGACGTTCTTTTAGCAGCCACTGTCCATAAGGATGTTTTTGGGCAACGCTTTTCTTGAGCTCGATATCGTGACGAATCGAACCCGATGCCAGATCGACTGCGATCATTTGACCGGGACCAAGTCGCCCTTTCTTTGCTACTGCCGCGTCGGTACTAATGGCGATACCGGCCTCTGACGCTAAGATCACGCTGCCATCTTTATAAATGGTATAGCGAGCCGGGCGCAGACCGTTTCGATCGAGTATTGCACCAAGAGTAGTGGCATCGCAAAAAGCCACCATCGCAGGACCATCCCACGGTTCTTGATGTGGTGCGTAGAATTCGTAGAAGTGCTCGATCTCAGGATCTTCAGTCAAATGTGAGTGGTGCTCGTGAGCTTCCGGAACCAGCTTCATGAATGCCGATTCAATGCTGTCGCCGTCTTTCAACAGTGTTTCCACACAGAAATCTAATACGCTGGAGTCCGATCCGGCATAATCGACCTGGCTGCCTGGACACAATTCATTAGTGGTGTCATCCCATGTTGCTTTCACCTCCAGAGCTGACTGACTCAGACGTGCGTGCAGCCAGTTCAGATTGCCTTTAAGAGTATTGATTTCACCGTTGTGGGCGAGCAAACGAAAAGGCTGAGCCAGCGGCCAGCGCGATACTGTATTGGTGCTGAATCTTCTATGGAAAACAGCCCAATTCGACTTGAAATTCGCATCTTGTAAGTCTGCGTAAAAGCGCGTCAGACCTTCACTTGTCGTCATCGCTTTGTAGACGATTGTTTTTCTACAAAGTGAGGCGATATAAAAATCGGGTTCGCCGATTTGAAAGCGCATAAACTGACTGATAGCAATTCGGAGATTGGCGTAAGCAATATCGAGTTCTTTCTCAGGCAGATTGCCGTCATGGGAGACGACTAGATGCTCGATCACCGGGCACGCCTGCAGCGCTACCGGTCCGAGTGTGTTTCTGGCGACAGGCACTATGCGCCAGATCCGGGCGGTGAAGCCCTGCGACTTGACGAACCTCTCGATCAGGTCGCGATGAAGTGCTATCAGTTGGGTGCTTCTCTTTCTTGCCAGTTGATCGGGGACGAACAGAACCGCAACAGCGTCTCTGCTATCAATCGAAATGCCTTCTTTTCGAAAAATTTCCTTTGGTATGGCAGCTAAAATGCCGGCGCCATCGCCAGTAATACCATCCCAGCCGGTGGCACCGCGGTGCTCCATTTGGGCAAGGGCAGTTAACGCATCATCAATGGTGCTGCGGGTGCGTTCCGGTCTATATATAAACCCCACACCGCAAGCGTCATGTTCTGCTTCGAAAGCTTTGTTCTTCAAATCCGACACTGATTTCTCCAATCTCCCGGGATCCCCGCCATGCAATGAAAAAATCACACCACCCTGGTGGTACTGGTGAATTCGTTTCAATGCAGCCGCCGACCTGGTATCTGAGCGCGGGCTTTGACGCCAAGTCGATATTCGATTATTAGCGCGATTGGAGAATACGGCAATAGTTTGTAAACGGACGAAGCCCGATACACAGCGATAGTACGAGTGCTTAAGTAGCTAAGCCGATCTGATGGTTTGGCTGCTCAATGATTG
This sequence comes from Candidatus Obscuribacter sp., assembly GCA_021772095.1. Lineage (GTDB taxonomy): Bacteria > Cyanobacteriota > Vampirovibrionia > Obscuribacterales > Obscuribacteraceae > JADYXR01. The sequence goes on from JADYXR010000177.1 coordinate 7,997, forward strand.
AAACCCTTACTTCATGCGCTTCTCGGTCGCATGAATAGGTGGTGATTGTCTAATTTGTCTATGCAATGAACCGAAAACCATGATATTGAATTGTTAACAAATAATTGCGATTGTGAATTAGCTCGGGTTCATTTTTGTGTGGGGATATGTTTGATGGATATCCCTGGAGCTCGTCGTGGCGCCTGCGCAGAGCGGAGCCCAATCAGTTTAGTTCGAGTCGTCGCCGAGTGTTTGACTACGACGGTAGAGGCGCATGAACAGCGAAAACTAGTTGCAGCGACCTGCTCGGGCGAATTCCTAAAAATATGTGGACGGTTTTTGGATTTTATATACAAGGATGGGACAATCGGTGACTGATCGTGCCATGGGTGACGATAGGATTGCGATGAAGCGCTAGCGGGTGGTCTCGTTGAACGAAACGATAAGAGAAGAGCTGCTCGCAAGGCTGCCTGACGATGGCAGAGACTTGATCATTTTTACGGTTTCTGACTCCAGTGGCGAAACTGCTGAGTCCGTTGCCAGAGCCGCATTAGTCCAATTCCAACCAGGTCGCGCTTCGATTTTTCGTTTGCCGCAGGTGAAAAACGTCGAGCAAATTCAGGCGCTTGTGCGAGAAATTGCATCCGACAAAGCTTTGATTGTTTATACACTTGTGTTGCCGGAGTATCGCGAAGCGATCGAAGCGGAAGCCGCTCGGCATGAAGTTCCGACTGTTGACCTTTTGGGTCCGCTCATCAATCGCATCGCCAAGTTGACCAGTCAGTCGCCACTTTCTCAGCCCGGTCGTTTGCACTTACTGGACGAGAGCTACTTCCAACGAATCGAGGCAGTTGAATTTGCGATTCGTTTTGACGACGGTAAAAATCCTGATGGATTGTTGCAAGCCGACGTAATTTTAATAGGCGTGTCGCGAACCAGTAAGACGCCGAATTGCATGTATCTCGCGCACCACTACGGATTGAAAGCAGCGAACGTTCCAATCGTATACGGTGTTGATTTGCCGCTCAGTTTGTTTCAAGTCTCTGCTAAAAAAATCATTGGTCTGCATCTCGATCAGTATTTATTGCAAGAGATTCGTGCGACGCGCGCACAAGTGCTCGGCATGCCGGGAGACAATGACTATGCTGATGAAGAGCGCATTCAGCAAGAGCTCAAGTACGCCAAAAAAATCTTCAGAGAACTGGGCTGCCACGTCATGGATGTGTCGGCAAAGGCAGTTGAAGAAACATCATCCGAAATTTATTTGCACATGAGAAAGTAACAGCGCCTGAGAAAAGCTGATTAAACGATTAGCGCCAACCGATTACAACACACACCTGATGGAGATTTAGCAATGCTGAGCACCACGGAACCAAGCAAAAGTCAAAGCAAAATTGGAACCAATCGTGTGTTTCTTTTCGACGAAGCTTACAAAGCGTTCGATGGAGATCGCGATGAGATGCGCGAGTTGCTTGGCGGCAAAGGTGCCGGTCTTGCCGAGATGACATCGAGTGGTGTCAATGTGCCACCAGGGCTGACACTGCTGACGACTTGCTGCCGCGATTACAGCAAGACCGGAATCATGCCTGATGGTTTGTTTGATGAAGTCGCGAAACATCTGGAAAACGTGGAAAAATCGCTCGGTAAAAAATTGGGTGATCTGGAAACACCACTGTTGCTTTCCGTTCGTTCTGGCGCGAAATTCTCGATGCCGGGAATGATGGACACCATTTTGAATCTTGGTTTGAATGACAAAACGGTTGAAGCTCTCGCCAGGCAAACCGGCAATCCGCGCTTCGCCTGGGACAGCTATAGACGTTTCATCCAGATGTATAGCAACGTTGTCCTCGATGTCCTTAAAGATAAGTTCGAGGAAATTCTCGATGCCGCCAAGAAAAAAGTTGGTATCAAAGTTGATTCCGATCTTACAGTCGATCATCTGAAAGAATTGATTGGCGAATATAAAAAATTAGTCGAATCCGAAACCAAAAAGCCTTTTCCACAAGATGTGCAAGAACAATTGAAGGGCGCTGTGGAAGCCGTATTTAAATCTTGGAATAACACTCGCGCCATCTATTATCGTCGTCTTCACAAGATCGATAACAACCTTGGCACCGCAGTCAATATTCAATCAATGGTTTTCGGAAACTTCGATGATAAGTCGGGAACGGGAGTTTGTTTCACGCGAAACCCCAGCACCGGCGAGAAGCTTCTTTACGGAGAATATCTTGTAAACGCACAAGGTGAGGACGTCGTCGCCGGTGTTAGAACACCGAAGAAAATCTCGGACATGAAAACCGAGATGCCTGAAGTTTACGAAGAGCTTCTCACCACAGTGAATCGTCTGGAAAAACATTATCGCGATATGCAGGACATCGAATTCACAATCGAGCAAGGAAAATTGTACCTGCTGCAAACCCGTACCGGCAAACGCACAGCCGCAGCAGCAGTCAAAATCGCGGTCGATTTGAGCAAAGAAGGAATTCTCACCAAGCACGAAGCGCTTGGACGAATTGAGCCTCTGCAGTTGAATCAACTTCTGCTTCCGAGTTTCAAAAGCGAAGACAAAGACAAAGCGAAGAAAGAGAGTCGTCTGATTGCAACCGGTCTTAACGCCTCGCCTGGAGCCGCAATCGGTAGAATCGTATTCGATCCTTCAGAGGCGGAAAGTCTGACCGGTAAAGGACAAAAGGTAATTCTGGTTAGAATCGAAACTTGTCCGGATGATATCCACGGCATTGTTCCGTCGCAAGGTGTTATCACCAGTCGTGGTGGCATGACCAGCCACGCTGCGGTAGTTGCACGAGGCATGGGCAAGCCATGTGTCGCAGGTTGCGAAGCACTCAAAATCGATTTGACAAAAGAAATCATCGTAGTTGGTGGCAAGACGTTCAAAAAATTCGATATCCTTTCTATCGATGGATCTACCGGCGAAATTTTTTCGGGTGAAATTCAGACACAAGACCCTGATTTTTCCGAAGAATTCAAGGTTCTTTTGCAATGGGCAGATCAAACCAGAAAGTTAAAAATCAGAACCAACGCCGACACTCCGCAGGACGCAATACTGGCTCGTGAGTTTGGCGCTGAAGGTATCGGATTGTGCCGCACTGAGCACATGTTCATGAGTCAAGAACGACTGCCGATCGTCCAGCAGATGATTATGGCCAACTCCCTTGATGATCGTAAAGAAGCTCTCGAGAAGCTGCTACCCATGCAGAGAGAGGACTTCATCGGCATCTTCACCGCCATGGATGGTTTGCCGGTCACTGTTCGGCTGTTAGATCCGCCACTGCATGAGTTTCTCCCCAGACCGGAAGGCTTGATTGAAGAGATTGCCACCATGCGTGCAAAAGGCGAAACTGGAATTGAACTGCGTCGCAAAGAAGCCGTTTTGAAAACGGTAAATGATCTCCACGAATCCAATCCGATGATGGGATTGCGCGGTTGTCGTCTCGGTTTGATGTATCCCGAAATCAATGAGATGCAAGTTCAAGCGATCTTCGAAGCGGCAATTTATGTGCAGAAAAAAGGACTAACCGTTTTGCCCGAAATTATGATTCCGCTTGTCGGTCACGCCAACGAATTGAAAGTGGTGCGAGAACAGCTCGAAGGCATTGCCAAGTCGGTGATGAAAAAAGCTGGTGTCAACGTCGAGTACAAATTCGGCACCATGATCGAGATCCCGCGCGCTTGCGTAACCGCCGATGAAATCGCCGAGTACGCAGAGTTCTTTAGTTTCGGAACTAATGATTTGACTCAAATGACGTTCGGCTACAGTCGTGATGATGCAGAAGGCAAATTTCTGCACAAGTATTTGGAAGGCATCACCCTTGGTGGCGAGAAACATCAGATCCTGAAATCGAATCCATTTGAAGTTCTGGATTTCAAAGGTGTCGGCAAGTTGATGAAGATGGCCGTTGAATTAGGTTTGCAAGCCAGACCTGACTTGAAGCTAGGCATTTGCGGAGAGCACGGTGGCGAGCCGAGTTCCATAGGCTTTGCTCACCAGCTTGGACTGAATTATGTGAGCTGCTCACCTTTCAGAGTGCCTGTCGCTCGATTGGCTGCAGCGCAAGCGAATATCAACATGGAAGAACGCGATAAATAACCTGGCGGATTTAAGCGCGACTATCCCTGAATAGGTGGATTTTCTGTAAGCTATATCTAACGGTCCGGCGCGGAGTTGCAATATGCCCGAAACTATCAGGGGAAACATTCTAGTCCTTGACGACGATGCCACCTTTCGTTCGCTTGTTAAGAACATTTTGGAGACTCGTGGGTTTCGCGTCATTGAAGCTAGCTCGCCTGCTGAAGCGTCGTCGCTCTTTTCGGATCGAGGTACGGTTTTAGCGATCGTCGACTATCGCTTGCCGCAGATTGATGGAATGACATGGATTACTAGTTTGCGTGAGTCCGGAAAAAATACGCCGGTTATTTTTTGTTCGGCGATTCCATGCGATATGAAAACGTTTAACTGGCTGCGAAATGTTTTGAAAGTTTCTCTGATTTTGCAAAAACCGATCATTCCATCGTCTTTTGTAGAGCAGGTTGAATCGCTGCTGCCGGGATACGAAAAAGTTTTTCCGCAGGAGAGTTTGGGTTCGGGCACAAATTACGATGCATATTCTGAAAATTCGGCTAGTGAAGAAATGGTCGCCGAGATGTCGAAAATCAAACGTCGTCTGGAAATGGAACGGGCGGTCCAAAAAGCCAAGCTGGAATATATCGGAGAACTCGATGGCCAGTGGCGAACGCTGACAGAGCTAATTGATATTCACAACAACGATAAATCCAGACTTGATGTGTTGGTAGAAGCCAGGCACATCAGTCATAGAATTCGAGGAACCGCTGGTTCTGTCGGGCTGCCGAATGTCAGTGAAATCGCAGCTAAGTTGGAAGATTTTTTGGCAGGTTTGGACGGGCAGGAGGACACGCAGCAAGAAGTAATTTGGTCTGAAGTGATTCGTTTTCTCGCGGTTGGCCATCAAGCTGTTTCGGTGGCGAAGTCAGAAGCTGGTGCTGCCTTCGAGACAAGTGACAAACCGAGTGTAATGGTCGTCTCGGGACACGATGATGTGGTGGCGGCTGCGGGCGGAAAATCTGTTAAGCAGATTGCCAGCATCGAATTTGCCAACAATCCAGCTGGTGTAGCCGGTATTTTTGCTCAGCAACGCGTCGATGCGGTGTTTATCGAAATGACATCGGATCGACGCACCAGCATGCAGCGCGTTACCGAGGTTCGAAAGCTACCAGGAGCGAGTGCCTTGCCACTGGGATTTTTCAGCACATTTGAAGCGCCACTATCGGCGGTGGAACAATTGTATCTCGGTGCATCTGTCAACCTGGTGCATCCGATTGAAGAAGAACCTCTCCAGGAGGCAATCTCGCAGCTCCTCTCCGTGGCAAATCCGGACCAACCTCGCGTGCTCGCGATCGATGACGATGAGGTATTGTGTCGCTTCGTCGCAAGCGTTCTGCACAGCGAGCGAATGGAAACCAGGACTTCGACAAATCCGCTCGAAGGGCTTGCGATGATCGATGACTTCAAACCGGATTTAATTCTGCTCGACGTGATGATGCCAGCTTTGACGGGTTTTGAAGTTTGTCGTCGCATCAGAGAAAACAGAGATTGGGAAAACATTCCGATTGTGTTTTTAACTTCAAAAACAAGCGCCGAAGCGAGGAGTGCTGCCTTCGCAGTTGGTGCCAATGATTTTGTCACAAAACCAGTGCTTGCCACTGAACTGATTAACAGAATCAATTCGCAGCTGCACGAGTCTGCTTTGAAACGCCAGGTGCGGACGCGTGATCCGGAGACGGGAGTTCTCAACGGAGACTCCGTAATGCAATTGGCAAATGTGTTATTGGATAGGCACGCTGAATATATGGCACCAATGGCGGTGGCTCTCATCTCAATCAATGATTACGATCAATTAGCATTGGTGCAGGGGCAATTCTCGGCGCGACAGGCTGCCAAAGCGCTCGGAGAATTACTGCAATTGCGCTTCCGCGCAGAAGACTTGCGCGGTCGCTGGAGTGACAGAGGATATGTTCTGGTGGCTGAAAGATGCGATCGAGAATTGCTCGAAAAGGCACTCCGTATTTTGCAAGAGGATTTTGAACTGATTCAATTCGGTGGCGGAGCGTTCCGATTTACATCCAGCTTCAGCTCCGGTGTCTCCGATTCATACGATGATGGACCGGCGCTCGAGGGGCTGATCAAGGCTTCGCACCTGCGAATGAAAGAAGCGATGGCGACCCAAAAAGTGTAGTCGGCGCGGTGAAAAGAGGCCGCATTCAAAATGGTCTCGTCTAAAATAAAAGCCGTCTCGTCTAATAAACTCGGTCTCGTCTAGTGAATTCGGACTAAGTCGGGGGAACAAAGTGGCAGCCGCGTCGTCGCGCCCCTGCTGGCGTCACAAGAGACGAAGGTAAACATCGACGGGCGAAAGCGCATCGCACATTTTTATCGAATCTTGACATTGGATCGTGTAAAAGCGCCGTAACCGTTGCGATCGCGCTGCCTTCCGATTTTTGATGGCACCAGAGTAAAACCGAACTAAAGAATCTTTCAATCCGCTAAACATACACGGCGACTAGGTTCTCAGGCTTTGAAATTTCTTATAAATATATAACCAACGAGCCCGCTTGGCTAGTCTGATTCAAAAAACGCTGCCATGAAATAACAGCAAAAATGTTCCGATACTACCTGTGGTGCTTGGACTAAAACGAGTCACTGAGCCGTTTTGCGCGATATCGTAATGCCGTCTGACAGTTTTGTTTCATTAGAGTCCGAAAGGCCCATTCAACCATTGATTGTTACGTTTTAAAACCAGTATGACTGGCGTATATCACTCCGTATTCATATAATGCGCAGATGTCCAGATTTCTTTTGTTCCATGGTGGAGGACCCCATGACCTTTAATCGCACATCGACTTTATTTTCTCTCGCTTTCGCACTAGTAGCATCTGCTGCTGTGAGCACGCCAGCCTTCGCCCAGAAAGCAGCTACTGCCACCACCGTTAAGATCGGTTATTTCAACCTCGCCCTCGTTAAGGCAAAATCACCAGCTGGTGATTCCGATCAGTTGAAGAACCAAGCCGAAGGTCAACTTCGTCGCGACATCGAAACCGGTCAAAAGGCAATCGAAAAAGCTAAAACTGACAAAAAGACTGACGCCGAAATCAAAGACATCGTCAAACAAGTTCAAACAGAACTCGCTGCTAAGCAACAAGCTTTGTTCCAACTCGTTCAACAAGCAACTCTCCAAGATACTCAGCGTCTCGTTCAAGCTGTAAGCTCAGTCGCCAAGAAAAAAGGCCTCGACCTTATTGTTGATGCTAACTCGGTTTACGTCGGTGGCAAAGAAGTGCTCGACAAGGGCATCGACGTAACACAAGACGTTGTTGAAGCTGTTAACCCAATGGCTGCAATCGAGAAAGCTGGCGAAACCAAGTAAGAGCAATCTACTTTCGCTAATTCAAAGCAATCAAAAAGATCAGGTTTCAATGAGACCTGATCTTTTTCTTTGAGTTCTTTTTGATTTGCTGTTTGTTCAGATTGGCGATGGAACCGAATGTGATACCAATCGGACTTCCCAACCGGATGCTACCAATCAGGGTGCAACTTTTTCACTTCGTCTACTTTTAATTGATAGATTTTGGCTTCAGCTGGGCGCTTAGCTTCAGTTAATGCGTTGACGTACACCTTCATCAGGCTATAGTAGTTTGGAAAATCTTCCGGCTTTTTGTCCTTCCCGCGCCAGCGTCGAACGTAGTATTCGAAGGAGCCCGCGGGATCAGCAAGAATTTGTTTTCTGATGTACGGGTTGTCCATTGACGAAGGTTCGTTGCCGCCGCCAGAAGATGGAGTGTTATTTGTGACAGCGGGTTTTGTTGGTGACGCCACTTTGCTCGGCTTCGCTTCTTTCGCTGCCGCGGCTCTAGCTTCTTGTTCATCAAGACTGGTGTTCAGCTTAGCGAGTGCGGCGTCGACTACTTCCTGATTTTCTTTGACTGCACTATCTTCCATTTGAAGAAACGGTCCAAGAAATGGTTTTACGCCCACACCTTTTTTGCTCAATTTTTGAATCCGATCAAGCAATTCGGCGCGCTCTTTTTGTTTAAAGCCGGCCACCGCGTAAAGCCGAGCCGGGTCGCCCCTCTCCGGATCAAATCGTTCACTCGGCATCCATTGATCTTTGCCAACACTCAATGGAACCGATGCAACTAAAGCGTCAACATTTTGTGCCAGCGTCTTCAGTTGATCCGCATCGAATTCGATGACGCGATCTTCTCTTCGATTTACCGGATCGACAAACGTTATCTTCACGCGCTTGTAGCCGCGTGCGACACTCAGCGCGCGATTCGCTAACTTGATCGCCTCGAATTTGCATTCACTGTCGTCCACCCAGTTTTCTAGATTAGTCAGAATTTCTATGTTCTGACCTCGAATTCGGGTCAACAAATCTCGGCGAACCGGACGACGGTGCGATGCATCTAAATAGTTGGCGACATTCTCCGATGCATCAGCAACGCTGCGCTCTTGAACGGTCAAAGAAGATAGCAGATCTTGTTGTTTGATTTGCCCTGATTGAAACGAGAGCACATCACCCTTCGAAACGCTAACCTCTTTATATTTGTCTAGCGTGAGTTCGAAGAAATAAACTTTGACTCTGCTGATTCCCTCGGGTCCGAGATCAAAAACTGTTTTTGCTGCCAGCAACGCTTCGATTTTGCAATCGTCACTTGTCGCTTTGCTGTTTCTGTAAGTAGAAATCAGCGCCTCGGTTCCTGCGACGCGAGCTGAAACGCTTATTCCAGCGGCGAACACATTGCCTTTCTCAAGTGCCTCAACCATATCAGACGTAGTCGGCGCAGCGCAGGCATAAGATTGAGCGGTAACAGCCATAATCGCTAAAGTAAGACAGCAGCGTTTTCGTTGCGTCGAGATAATCGATCGGAGAAATTGCATGTGGGGTGAGCTTCTAAGGGTGACGGTAGTAAAACGGGATGCCAATTGGTAGACCATAAAATCAGCCACTACTCATGACGATACTCAACGCGCTGATCCCTGTCAAGATTACAGCCATTGTTTCAATTGCTGAGAATCCGGTTGGTCGATTTGACCTTATTGGCGGGGCATAATCGATTGAGTTCGTCAGCGCATAATCAAATTTAGCTTGGAGTGCATTTCTCGGGTAAATTGGAACTCAACTTCGTTCAGGAAAGGGCACTGCAGCTGGTACCGTCGGCGACACTGAATTCGGTACCATCACCATATGCAATACTGAATCTGCTACCGCGCTATTGAACTGACGTTTAGTCGAGAAAGTATTTTGTCCATTTTTGACCAACTTCTGACCTTCGATTTTCATGGAAAGCGTTGAGGTTAATTTTCAGAATCGTATGACCGGGTGAGGCGATTTGTTGCAGGGAGTTAAAGCTCGCGCTGCGGCAGGTTTCATTACCCTGCTCCCCGAGGTAAGGATCATTGTAAGCTCGAAAAAGACGACGACTCGTACAGTAACCAATGAACGAAAATATCGAAGCTCTGCTTTCGCTGTTGCCTCAGCTAGAATCATCGCTGGGCACCGAAAATCCTGAACTAGCGGAGTATCTCACTTCGATAGGTCTGTTGCTTTATCACGAAAGCCGCTTGATTGAAGCCGAGAGCTTCATGAAGCGCGCGCTCGATATCCGAAACAAGGCACTGGCTGTGGATCATCCGGATGTCGGTTCTGCGATGAATAATCTGGCTATGGTTTTCATGGCTCAGACCCGTCTGGAAGAAGCCGAACCCTTATTCCGCCAGGCGCTGTCCATTCAAGAAAAGGCTCTGGGATTCGAACATCCATCGCTCGCCACCGCGATGAATAATCTCGCCGAACTTTACCGTATCATCGGCAGTTTCGACCGGGCAGAGATGCTCTATAAGCGAGCCTTCGAGATTCGCCAGCGTTTTGTCGGTGACGACCATCTCGAGGTAGCCGAGATTCAGTACAACCTCGGTGTGCTGTATGCGGAGCACAATCGTAAGGGTGACGCCGAGCACGTGTTTCGCCAGGTTTTAAAAACGCAGGAATCCTACTATGGTCGGGAGCATCCGGAAGTTGCCACGACGCTTTGCCGCCTCGCCGATCTGTTTACCGATGACAAAGATTACGACAAGGCTGAACCTTTGCTTCGGCGCGTTCTAGGAATTCGCGAAAAGTTATTGAGTCCCGACCACCCTAAAGTAGCTGAGAGTCTCGCCGCCTTAGCAGTTCTCTACGATGTCCATGGAACACACGTGCGTGCTGAATCACTTTACCTGAGAGCGATCGAAATCTTCAAAGGCGCCCTGGGACCTGAGCATCCGCATGTCATCGGTTGCCTGGAAAATTACGCTGACTTGCTCCGAAAGACAGACCGTGAAACCGAAGCGGACAGCATAGATGCGCGCATAGAGGCAATCTTAGCGCAAGACGAGTAGTCGAGTTGATCGTTTAGATAAACGCCCTTTGCTGTTTGCATTGCTCCAAGTCTAACCTGATCTCCGACGCCGTAGCATATCGACGTTTCAAATCCTGCTGCGTACATTTAGCCACGACTACGTTTAAATCCGTGCTTACGGAAGGAACCTTTTCCATCGGTCGCGACACTGAAATTGGTTCAGGCTCTTCGCCGGTTAGCAGATAAAAGATGGTGCACCCCATCGCATAGATGTCGCTTTGAGCGCAGCTATCGCCGCGAAATTGTTCCGGCGGTATGTAACTGTGCTTGCCGACGACGGTGTGCGTTGCGTCTCCAGCTTCCATTTGTTTGGCAACGTTGAAGTCGATCAAAACTAAACTGCCATCTTTTTGAATCATCAGATTGTCGGGAGTAAAGTCACGATGCACCACTGGCGGTGTTCTTGTGTGAAGGTAATCGAGCAGATCGCACATCATAATCGCCAGTTCGATCACCCGCGCTTGCGAATAAACTCCTCCCTGTGACACCACATTTTGTAGTGATTGTCCATCAATGTAATTGAGCACCAGATAGGCGCGTCGCCCCTCGCAGAAGAGGTTTAAGCACTTCACGATGTGTTCGTGCTCGAGACTTTGAATCAGCGAACTCTCATGTTGAATTCGTTGCAGCGCGGCTTGAGTAACTTCTCGGCCTCCTGTGGTGGGCAGAACAAATTCTTTCAGCACCACTTGCCTGTACGGATCATCTTCTGCGCACTGAGCGTCTTCAACTAAATATGTGACTGCCTGCCCGCCGGAACCGATTCTTTTCAGAACCGTATAACGATTGCCGACCTGCGTTCCTGGTTGCAGTGGATCCAGGCTGAGTGCGGTTGTTGAAAGTTTGTCGAGCCAGAGCGAAGTGAAATCTTGCTGTGCCGACTTGCAGAAGTCCGCCAGCGTTGGATCGATTTTTTCGACGGGCAGGTGTCGCTCAAGCATATCAATAATCTTGCTGCCGTCACTTTCCCTGCATAGATGATTGCGATTGATTGAGAATGAGTATTCTTGCGGATTGTCAAAAAATCTTTTGATTCCGCTCAGGCATGCCATCTTTATGAGTGCAACTTTCTGTCCGAACAGATCGCTTTTGGAAATTGTTAGCGTCAAGTTTTCCGTCGTTGAATACCCGCTTTTTTTCTCTTCCATGTGAGCGTAACTAATCGCACTCCAGGGGATCGTCGAACTTGATTTGCGACCGATGAAGTATAACCAATGCAGGCGCATGCCTTCCGGTCCGAGCTCGATGTGAGTAGGTCTTTTTATAAATCGTGCAAAAAGCATGACTCCCACAAATCCGTAAATCACATAGACATTGTTTCCTAACATTTTGAAAATCGCTAACGCATATGGGTGATTCGAGAACGCCGAAATTGATATGAATGCGAGATATGCGACGAGCGGCAACAATGCGATTAGTTGATTTCGTACTCGCTGTTTTTTTGGCATGGCACCATAGGAATCCAGAGCGGAATGGGCCAGTCGACGAGTTCCATAGGGAACAAAAATGGTTCCGTCAACACTCTCGGGCAGCCGGGCTTCGTCCATCAAATTCAGTTTTGGTAACTTTATATCTGGTCGTTTCATCGACGTGCCTCTTCTGAGTTCTCCAAAAGAGCCTGAACGACCGCATCGATATTTTCGAATCTCTGGTCTGGTTCTAAATCGGTGCACTTCTCGACGATAAAACAAACTTTCTCTGATATTTTTAAATCGGAACTAATTGTCGACGTGGAAAGAGCAATTGGATCTTTTCCGGTCAGCATGAAAAACAGAGTCGCACCGAATGCGTAGATATCGCTTGCCGGCTGCGCTTTTCCACGGAACTGTTCTGGCGGAATGTACGACTTTTTACCGACCATTGTTCCTGTTGCTTGCCCGACGAATTGATTGGCTGCGCCGAAATCAATGAGAACAACTTCGCCGTCATTGCGCACTAGAATATTGTCCGGGGTTAAATCGCGGTGCACTACCGGTGGTGTCTGTTCGTGCAGGTATTTGATTATGTCTGCAACACGCGTCGCCAGGTCGACAGCTCGACTTTCGGAAAGACGACCTTCTGAGACAACTTGGCGAAGAGTGCGGCCCGGTATGTGTTGGAGCAGAAGATAGTCTCTGCCACGCTCGACGAAAAAATCATGCACTTTAACGATGTTGGGATGATTGAGTGTGGAAAGAAGTTTTGCTTCTCGGTGAAAAAGCTCGCGGGCTTTGGCTTTTGATTCTTCGCTCATATCCAGCGGAAGAACAGATTCTTTCAATACAAGTTTTGTTTTTCGATCTTCGGATTCAACTAAATAAACGGCAGATAGTCCGCCGCTTGCCAGTTCTGCTGCCACTCTTAGATTTCCTGAGCGCAGTAGATGACCGCAAGGAAGCGGTTCGAAGTTTGTGCTGGCGTGGCGCATTGAAATGTCGTCGATCCAAAGATCGGTATAACTTGTATTGCTAACATCAGACAGCAATTGTTCTTTAAACCTCACGGCGGCGCCACTGAATCTAGTCAGCGGTACATGCTTACTCAGCGCTCGAAACAGTTCGGTTTTTTGTTGGTCGTTGAGTAAATTCAGTCCGACGCTGGCATCGCCACCTGATTCGAAATCGATATAGAGCTTCGTCCCGAATTGGGCGTCAAACAGGTATTGAGAAGTCAGGAAGGGCTTCTTCTGCGGAACCGCCAAACTAACAATCTCTACCGATTGAACATCGTTCCAGGATCTTACAACTCTATTGAGCAGTTCCAATTTCCAATGATTTGAAAATTGAATTCCGCCTTCTGCAAGTTTTAGTGTCATTAAACCTGAGACTCTCGTCTCCACCCAGTGGAATAGTGCGATGATAAATCCGAATACTAAAGTAATTGCGCCTACTGCCGCGGGAAGCACCTCGGGATGAGGGACCTTTGCGTTCAACGCCCACCAAATAACGTTAATGATCGACCCCACCGCCAGGATGGCAAACGCTGCCTCAAGCATATGATTCGGCTTTCGCAGTCTGAATTGGATCACAGTCGCGTCTATATCGTCACCAATCATAGTGGCAGAGTTGACTTCTCTCGTTTTATCTTTGGCGACTAGAATTTGAACCGCGTCGGCGTCCCTATCGGGTGTTTCGACCAGGTCTACCACATCTTGTTTTTCGACTATTTCTTCGTTCATTGCAAAGTATATTCACCTGAACAGTGACTGTCGAAACGTATTGAATGATTGTCTAGAACTGATCGTGTTGCGGTTTCATATATGCGAAGCCGAGTGATTAGCAAAAAATACGCTACCAAAGCCGAGCAAAGCGGTCGTGAACTTTGAGGGGCTGATTAGAATAAATCCAGCGCGCACAAGTGGTGGTACAAGCTGTTCTCAGTCATCGGACCAATATTGGTGTAGTGCGATTTCAGTTGTGACCAGGCTGCCTGTAACTGTGCGGAGGCTTGCTTGCCTTCCGGGATTTTCATGATGGTTTTAAAATCGCTTCCGGCTTCGGCGGCGGTCGTCGCTTTTTTGAAAAACGTCATCTGCAAGATAATACCGTTCATCACTTCATTGCGAAACGTCTCCAAGCCGCGTGGAGTTGGTTCCTTCTGAATTGTTTTCAACGCGGAGATTGTAGTGGCGTAATAGGTGGCATAAGCGGGGCGTGCATTGCCTTTCGTCAGCTTGGACAGCATCACGGTTTTCGCTTGCAGTGCCCGAAGAATCATGGCAAAAGTGTGGTTGATGTAAACGCGATCGCGGGCTGGAATTCCGTCCATTGAACGCGGCAAAGGATGCAGATTGCACGGATAGCTCAATCCGTTGGGCGCTGCCACCGACGCCGGATACCAATTGGCGTTGGCTGCCTGAGCCGGTTTCGCTTTCGGCTTCGCTTCAGAAACCTCGGGCAAAATCATATTTGCGCCTACGAGCAGAACGCCCAAAATCGCGAATCTCTCAAGGGCAACGATATACCGTGAACAATTGCCTGAGTCGGACGAAACAACAGGGTACTTTCGGCGCATGGGGTTTTTAATTCGCTCCAGGGATTAACGAGCCAGCCATGAGGACAACTGGTCTAACCATTCTAGCAAGTCGCGCTGGCTGAAAACAAAAAGTTAGTTTGGCGAAATTAAATCACTGCTTGCCAAAACTACCTGGCGAGCGCGGTCATGTAGTCGATGCGAGGCGCATGTCCAGCTGATATGCGTAGTGGAAGCATGGCAAAGTGCGCTGCGAAATAAGTTCAGGGCATGGCGAAAACAGTTTTCACGGACTTCGGACAAATTGCCCAGATACCTTGACTTCACGTCGCGGCGGCAACCATGTCAATCAGTTCTTGTCTAATCTGCTCGGCCGATTGATATCTGTAGTTGGTATCAAGCGCGGTGGCTCGTGCGATGATGATATCGAGACCATTACTCAATGCCGGAACGGTTTCTTTGGGATGCGAAGACGTAATCGGTTCTGGATCTTCTCCCGTCAGCAGGAAAAACACCGATGCTCCCATTGCGTAAATATCGCTCTGCGAGCAAGGCTTGCCGCGAAATTGTTCTGGCGGAATGTATGCGTGTTTGCCTACAACTGTTCCCGTTGAAGTCGCCTCTTTCTGCTGCGCGACGTTGAAGTCTACGAGTTTCAAAACACCATCAATACCCAGGATCAAATTATCCGGAGTGAAATCTCGGTGCACTACAGGCGGTGACAAGCTGTGCAAATATTCGAGCATATCGCACATTTGTTCCATTAACGATACGACCTCGGCCTCACTCATGGCGCCATTGCGATTAACGAGCGTGCGCAGAGAATCTCCGTCAATCAATTCCAGGACTAAGTAACCGCGATGATCTTCGATGAAGAAGTCTTTTAGTTTGACGATACGATCGTGATCGAGTTTCTTGAGCATCTGCACTTCGTTTTGCATGCGCTCAAGAGCTTGGCGTCGAACATTTATATCGACAAAAACAGGGAGGATAAATTCTTTCAGAACGACCGAGGAGCCATCGGTTGTCTTAGTCAGATAAGCGGTGCCCTGACCGCCCACGCCCAGTTGTTCCACGATGGTGTATGCACCGGTTGCAAGAACGGCGCCATCATTGAGAGGTGTTAAACGCTCTCGTTTCGGTGGAGCAGATAACGCTTGTAACCAGAGTTCCGTATAACTATGATCGGGAGGCGGCGTTAAAACGTCATAAATCTCGGCGTCCTTTGGAATATCGGGAGCCCAGCGTTCAAGGCATTTCAGGAAGTTCTCGCGCTCGTTAGTTGTAGCGATACCACCAAGTTTGATTTCCATCGCTCGCGGATTTTTAGCGGTTGCAAAAGTAAGTAAACAGTCTTGTGGCGAGGTCCGATTCTCAGGGTACGTCAGCCCGATGTGGGTGACTGCATGCCATGGAATCATCCGACCGAAGTTCATCAGCGAGCGTCGCCATTCCCAGGCAATACCACGATCATTGAGAAGAAGATGTGTCGGTTTTCTTTGCACCAGGCTGAGGCTGCCCAGAATGCTGATACCGGCTGCGATGGCAAACCACTCGACCACTTTGGCACTGGTAAAGGCTGACGCTGCCGGAGCCGCACCGAATGCTTTCGCGGTAGCAGCTACTCCGGCAAAGCCGCCGCTGGCGACAGCACCGGTAGTCTCAATTGCCGATATTTCAGGAACCGCAGAAACTCCGGACGTGAAATTATTCAGCAAATCCAACACTTGTCCGGGACCGCCAAGCACAAAAAATAGAATGACAAAAACTAGTGCGACCCAGGCTTTCCATGTGTTCCACTCACTAAAGCGATACTCAATCCACTTCTCGGTGTTGTGAAAAGGCCGATAGGCAATCAAAAATTCCTCTTCTAGAGGCAACGCGATTTCACTTGAATTGACGCGGTATTGAACGAGCTCGCTGCCCATAGTTCCTCTATCCCATTATCGCCTTAGCTGCAGTTTCTTCCGTTTGCGCTGTCGCTGCCGCTTCAACTTCAGCTTGATGTTGCTCGCGCAACTTCGCCAACACATTTTTGATTTCGCGGGCGGTCGGCATTCTGTCTTTCTCTTCCATCTCGGTGCATTGCGACACTAGATCGTCGATCGCTGAAGAAAGATGTTCAACTTGTTTCTTCGGACGCGAAGCACTCAACGCTTCAGGATCCGCACCGGTCAGAAGGAAATGCAATGTCCCACCAAATGCATAAATATCGCTTTTTGTTGAAGCATGTCCGCGCAGTTGTTCCGGTGAGATGTAAGCTTGTTTGCCCACGAGCGTTCCGGTTGCCGTGCCGACGAATTCATTGGCTGCGCCGAAATCAATCAGCACCACATTGTTATCATTGTCCAAAACCAGGTTGTCCGGAGTCAGATCGCGGTGCACCATGGGCGGTGACTGCTCGTGCAAGTAGTGCATGATATCAGCGATCTGAGCGCCCCAGCCAACAACTTTCGCTTCATCTTGAGCACCGTTTTGTTTGACCAACTGTCGCAAATCCTGACCGCGAATATAATCGAGCACCAAATAATTTCGTCCGTCTTCCTGGAAATGATCGTAAACCTTAGCGATCTGCGGATGATCCAATTTGATCAGAAAACGCGCCTCGCGTTCGAACATCTCCAGTGCCTTGGCGCGTGACTGTTCATCAGCGTTAGCGGGGATCACTGCTTCCTTGACGACGACAATTCCTTTCTTATCTTCTTGGGCCAGATAGATCGCAGACAAACCACCGAAAGCTAATTGTCTAACAATTTTTAGCGCGCCACCTTTGAGAACATGATCGGGTTCCAGCGGCACGAAACACGTGCTGGAAAAACGCCGGCTCAATTCTTCTTCCCACATCTGAGTGTAGCTCAGCGATTCCACACCACGATTATCGTTTTGATACTGATCCTGGAATTGAATTAGTTCTGGTGCGCGCTGACAATTCGAACCCCAAATTTCAATCGCTAAAAGGAATTGCTCCAGATCGCTCTGCGTCATTTTGTCGATTTTGATTGAGGTGGCGCCGCCAGATTTAAAAAATAAATTGATGTTGCCCTTAGGCGTTTTTCCGGAATCGTCAGCCAATTGAATGGTCGCCGCCTGCAAATCCTGCCAGTGCCGGGCGCGCCGATAGCCCAATCGATTCATCATGCGCAAAGGAAATGCCAGACCTTCTTTGCTGACCAGAAGAACATCGTCTTCGAAAACCGCGGCTAGAACCACAGCCACAGCGGGGATCAGAATCAGAACGCTGAATACGATAATGGCAACCAGAGGCGTCATGCGACTGGCGTCGCTCAGTACCATGCTGGTGGAAAGCCCAAGACAAAACGGAATTGCAATCGCCCAAAGCGGCATCAGGAGCGCCATGACGCTCATGCCGACTTTACAGGTGGCACTCTTCAAAGGGATGGTAAGTTCTAATTCTGCCACAATAACCGCACTTGAGGGAGTGATGACCATCTCGCCGAACGCAAAATTCGAGAGTCTATTCGCATTATAAATAACGAATCAGAAGTCAGCTACAGGGCAGACCGAAAAACCAATGTGGGGTTTGCACTGTATCGTAAGGTCGAAAGAACTAATTCAATGCGACAGGACTATTTCAATACGAAACTATTTCAAGCCGGGACTCGGGTTGGGACCTGGCGTGGAAGGACCGCTGCCGGGACCTGAGGGTGAGCCGGAACCAGGCCCTGAAGAAGCAGATGTCGCACCGGGACCTGACGGTGAGGTTGAACCGGAGCCTGTGGTCGACGCAGAACCTGGAGTCGATGCAGAACCTGAAGATGATGCAGAACCTGAAGCTGATGAAGTGGCACCGGAAGTTGACGCCGAACCTGAAGTAGAACCAGCACCAGCTCCTGCGGCACCTGAGCCACCAGGCGCCGGCGGTGACGGAACTCCACTGGCAGCGCCGCTCACAGCACCAGAAGTCGTTCCAATACTAGCTGAGCCTGAACCCAAACTCTGCCCGAGAAGCGGCTCTTCCTCATCCAGATCGTCCGGATTCTCGAGCGTAAACGAAACCGCAATTCTTCGCAGCTCATCGATATATAGAGTCCCTTCAATCACATGCGCGCGCGAAAAAGGCGCCGGCATATCCTCAGTTCTCTGCCAGTAAAGATCCATCTGAAAAATGTATCGCCCCAGAACCTTGGTCAGGTAGGGCATAAACCCCTGAATTCCCTCGCTGAGGTTCCACGTGAGTTTGCCGTCAGAAATGTCACCGTTTCCATAAATCATCAAACGCGAGCCCAAGGGCGCCTTTTCCTGATCGGACAAATGTGCATAAGCACCGATATGACCGCAGCGATCCTCTCGCCCACCGGGCAACTCCCGATCGCTACCGACCCCGTAGAGCGTCATAAAAGTGAGATGCCGTTTGCCTGATTTAATCAAAACTGCGTCGTCGAGCAAGTCGGCGGAAAGTAACGGCGCCTTCCCCTGAATGCCGTCTTCATCTTTAAATTGTTCGCCCACCACCTGGCAGAGATGAACCACTGCAGCACCGAGTGTGGACATCGCCGCTTTTACTTTCTGTTTGACCTGGCGTTCTTTTCGAAGTTCATAGCGGTAGCCTGAGACTTTCTCGAGAAAATCGTCCATGTCGAAATCAGGTCTAGGAGATAACTCTGAGCTCATGCGCTTGTTGACGTCTCCTTCTTGGTCTTCTCGGCGGCGGTGCTGCTGTCGACGGCATCGAGCGGCACCATTCGATTAATTGCCTGAATTATTCCAGGGGCGATCCCTTGAATACGTTCTGCCAATTTGCCCGGTGCAGTCATCACTAATTCATGACTGCCCCCTTTTTTGAGGGCTGTCTCAATTTCCTTAACCGCTTGCTCTGTGGAAATAGAAAGAACTTCTCTCATCATCCATCCGCGGAAATTATTTTCCTGAGCAATCAAAGTCGGGTTTTTAATGTCGGCAACAGAATTTTTTTCGAAGAATTCCGTCCGTACCCAGCCGGGGCAGACGGTGAGGACATCGATGTTTTGTCCGGCAAACTCGGCGGCCATGCCATTCGACATCGCAGTCAGTGCGAACTTACTGGCCGAATAGCAGACGCTGCCTGCAAATGCGACTTTTCCTGCCACCGATGAAATATTGACGATTTTGCCGTAGCCCTGTTTTTTAAATTGCGGCAAAACTTTGTAGACGCTGTCCAGGCAAGCGAAAAAATTGACTTCGAAAACCTGACGCCAGTCGTCTGTTGTTAGATTTGAAACCAGTCCTGGAGTAGCTAAACCAGCATTATTGACGAGCAGATCGACGCCGCCGAATTCGCTAAGGCAGGTTTCGACCATCCGTTCGCGAACCGCCGGATCGGCAATATCGCCCACGACGGCAAAGCATTGACCGCCCTTCGCTTCCACCGCTTGTTTGGTTTTTTCCAAGGCCTCTGCGCTGCGGGCGTTAATCACCAACCGAGCTTTGTGCTCGGCGGCGAGGTGGATCGCTAGCCCCCGACCGATGCCAGTAGAGGCACCGGTGATTATGCCGGGGAATGCGGGTTTTAGCCCTGGTTTGGACATAGTGAGAACAGAACTGACCGATAGGTGATCAAAGATCACGAGATATAACGTCTTTCTTCCCAGTTAAATAGGTTTCTCTATCAGCTTCCGATAAAACGCCTCAAATTAGTATCAACAAAGTTTCCACGCCATAGAGCGCAAGGATCTTCGAGAATTTCGGGTCGTAATCCGGCGATGAAAGCATCGTTGTGAAAGTATCGAGTGGACTGACGTGCTCCAATTCCTGTCGCATGTCTTCCAATTGTTGTTCGGCGAGTTTAGTTGGGCACTCTTCGATATTTAGCCGGACGCCGTTGAAAGCGAAATCGGCAATTGCGAAGTTCGCCGTCGCCAGTGCCAGCATGGCATAAAAATCGGTGATGTCGGCGGCCGGATAAATCGCTTTGATGATACCGTATCCGGTGGCTAGTGAAACCGCGATTCCTAGAAATAATGCGATCCAGGAAACTGCGTTGACTGAACGCAAAAGTATCTTGATGATCGTCAGGCGAAAACTTTTTCGACGAATTTGTTCTGCCACCACGGCCAGTTCTTCGTAGAATGGTATCAAATGTCGTAACGCCAGTAAGGTTCGACCGAGAAAACCGGCTACCAGAGTGGATGTCCAGGCTACAATTGCAACCCAGGATGTCGGCAAAAACAACAGTGAAGTTACCAGTGTGAAAATCACTCCGACCACACCGATAACGAAAAAATACCTGCCGATTTGATGGCGAGTTTTTTCGGGAACTAACAAACCTCGACGCAATAAACTTCTTCGCAATTCGACTTGAAAAGTTTGCTTGTAACCGGAGCTGGTAAAGTCGGCGACGATGCGCAGAATTCCTCCCGGAGAAAAATATTTTTTCAATTTTCTCGGGTCGGCGACCGTGTCGGAAATCATGCCGCGCAGCGATGTGCGAATGAAGTTGTAGAGAAACAGCAGACGCCGAGCGGCGGCAACAGGAGATTTGGCACCAGCCATCACTTTATCTTTGCCGACTTGAATAGCCCAGTCCTTCACCGAGCGGCTGACGATTTTCCACATGTTTCGTTCGTAATCGGCCAGTCCTTCAGTAAAAGAAATGTCTTTGGATTTGACTGAACGCTGGATCAGATCGACCGTCGCGACTATCAATGTGTGATTAATATCGCCTCCTCTAACAAGATACGCAATTTCGGCGGGGCGAAGTTTTCTAGAATCCATTAGCGATGTTGATAGAGGAAACGCAGTGGCGGCGATGCTCTGGACGACTGCTGGCGGCGAACTGCCAGTCGCGGTGATTGCGGTATTCGCCGACGGCGAACTGCTAGTCACGCTGATCGCCGAATTCATCGACGGCATCGCTTCGTTTTCTGTCACCGAAATTGCGGGCGCTGGCGAAACCGTAGCCGGAGTGGAAATTCCCTCGGCGATACTACCAGCAGTGCCGGACATCGTAGTCGGCAGGCGCTCGAAAAAGGTATCCAACTCCGAAAGCTGCGCGCCGCTAATGGAAAGCGCTCGCGTCAAAGCATATCGGGCGGCGACCAGACCGATAAGCAATCCGAAAAGCGATAGACATAACGCAGCGATGGGAGTAATCACGTAACCGTTCCTTTCTCCCTATTTTAAACCTATAAAAAATCGCCGTCCCGATTCCAGAGAACCAGGACGACACCATTCGATCCAATAAAGTTGTTGTTTAGCCGGCTTTGGACAGGAGCGGCGTTTCGATTGCCGTGCCTCTGTACTTCGCTCCGGAGCGACGAATTGTTTCGAGCAACTTGTCCATCGATGAATAGGACGGCAAGAGCGCTTCAGGGGTTTGCTTGAATGTACCTTCCAACGGCAGGAAGTTTCCTTCTCTGATGCAAACCAGTGCTGGACACGATTGTCTCGATTTGAGCTGGCTGATCAGCGCCGGTAGGCTAGCTGATGTGGTCGGCAGGTTGTAGATCACAACGTCCGGCTTCGCTCTGCGAATTTGATCTTCGAGCTCGGTGCGGGCGACTGCGCTACCTACGATTTCGATGTCGTCGTACTGGTCGAGGAATAAGTGCAGCATGATTAACGCTGGCTCGTCCTGCTCTGCAATAAAAACTTTGGTTGTTGTGTCCATTTTCAGGGACTCCGAAAATTAAAGGACAGGGGATATCCCAAACCGCGATAACTGTTTCGCAGCTGAGAGTTACAGAAAGATGAAGAGAAACTGAAGACCACATAAGTGTATACCGACAAGTACTAAAAGAGAATATGTAGTACTCAGATCGAATATAGCGATCGTCAAGGCGTGAAATTGTGATGCTTTGTGCATCTTGAGTCTTTTGAACAGGTTGACACGAGCCATTCTTAACTAGATTTAGCTTCTTGCCAACACTGATGGGCAGTCGTTTTTTTGAGCAAAAAACTGTCGCTTCAACCGCAGCGCGGAACGCGAAGAGTTGCTCAAACAGCTGGTTCGTGTTAGTTCGATCCAGCCGTTATTTCTAAAATTTCGAGGCTCAGATCGACCGCTTTTACGGAGTGCGTTAGGGCGCCAATGGATATGTGATCCACCCCCTCGATTAGATATTGATCGATATTGGAAAGGGTGATGCCGCCTGAGACTTCGATCTTACTTTTGCCCTGAATTTTGGCGATTGATTCGCGCACCAAGTCTGGTGTCATGTTGTCAAGCAGTATCTTTTCAACACCAGTGGCAAGCGCCTCTTCGACTTCAGTGATATTGGTGACTTCCACTTCTATAGGTTGTTTGGCACCATGTTTTTTCCGCACGGCGTCTATCGCTTCAGTGATGCCACCAGCGACCCGAATGTGATTCTCTTTGATCAAAACGTTGTCGTACAACCCCATGCGATGGTTGGTGCCACCGGCGCACATGACCGCGTATTTTTCGAAGACACGCAGGCAGGGTGTGGTTTTGCGCGTGTCTAGAATTTTGATGCCAAAAGGTTTTGCCTTGTCGACAAACTGCCTGGTAAAAGTGGCGATGCCGGACATCCTTTGTATAAGGTTTAAACCGAGTCTTTCGGCCGCCAGGATTTTTCCTGAAGGACCGGACAGCTTGATGATTTCCTTTGGTTTGTGGGGCAGGCTCTCATCCGGTATGTAGGAACCTTCGGCGATCAAAATTTCGACATTGATGGCTTCGGAAAAACGTTTCATGACCAGAACGAAGATATCGAGACCGGCAACCACTCCCGGTTCTTTCAATAAAACCGCGGCAGACGCCAACGAATCTTTGCCGATAATGGCGTCAGATGTCAGATCGATCGGACCGTCTAAACCAAGGTCTTCGGCAATCGCTAAGTCAATTGCCCGGTCGATCAGAGTTCTTGCGTTTGGCTCGGCAAGCAGTTGTTCGAAGCGATTATTGGATTCATTCGTTGCTTCACGAGAGCTTGTGGTTTTGTCGGTCGATGGCATGAGCGTATTCCATTTAGATGAGCCTACAGACTGCTCTGGATTATATCGGAGAGAACAATGGTCAGATTCATCCTGACACCGATGTAAACACTTGAGGAAGGCAGCTCAACTGTACTTGATTCTGAGGCTTGCATGGACCTATCATGTATTGACAAGCGTTTCAGGAGTTTTTTGTTGTGAATGCCAGAAAAGCCCTCAGGCTCGCCGTTTTGACATTGATAGTCGCATTGTCCTGGTCGGTGGGCTACGTTCAGGCTTATAGCAGCCTGGAAGTGACTAACAGCTTGAATAAAACTCGCGACGCCCTTCTCGACCAGCGCACTCACTTGAAGGAGCGTGCCGACTTGATTTCGCAAAAAATCGCCGAGTACAGCCGGCAGCTCGACGTCGTCAACTCGTACCTGCGTGATACGGATCGAAATCTCAGCGATGTCGAGGATGCGCTCAGGCGTGTGAGATAGAGGCAGGGACTGATTTTGCGATCCCCTAATTTTCGATATTTTTCAAAAAACAGAGGAAAAATCCGTGACATTCGGACCATTGGCATCTATTATTAGAAGGCGGTAAGCGAACCGACTCGCGGTGTGCGGTGTGCGTCGGTAACCGGTAGCAATCTCGATTTGCTGTAGTTTTAGGCTTTGAGGACATTGGTAATGGCGAATTTGAAAAGTGGAAAAATTATGACGCTCGCTTTTACAGCGGCTCTGGCTCTGACGTTTGGTATGTTTAACTGCCAAATCGCATCAGCGGCTGATTCTTCTGAAGCGACAAAACAAATTTCCACGGAAGCTCCGAATCAAACTTCGGAGTCGACAGAGACGAAGGCTAGCAGCAAAGATTCAGCCGACGGCGCCCACTGTCATATCAAACAAGCGACTTACAAGAAAATCTCCTGCGACAATCCACATGCCGCATGCGCCGAGTCGGAAAAAGTTATCGAAACTCTGAAACTCATGTCGCATCTCTACTCTGAAGGCAATTTCGAAGAGTATTCTAAATATATAGATAATGATGTGACTACGTTTGACGAGAAAAACAAAAAGTACATCATGGGTAAAGCAGCAGTCGTCGAAAACATGAAGGCGCGCTGGAACGCTGCTCATGCAGGCGGAACACCAATCGTTAAGCTCTCGATCAATCATCCTTATGCTCAGGTCACAGGCGATCAAGCCGTTGTCACTTTCGAAGCGGTCAAAACAATTGGCGGAAAAGCGCCTGAGACCATGTCTTCGAGATGCACCGATATCTTCGTGAAGAAAGACGGAACCTGGAAGAAGCTGCACTATCGCAGCCACTGGAAGAAGTGCAAAACGATTGCTAACGCCAGTTAGTCGTTAGTTTGTCGGCCTGGAACGTTCTTTAGAGCGCGTGCGCAACGGCTTCACGTGGCAGTCAACGCGCGTACTCGTTTAGATCGCGAGACTTAGTGTGGCATTCGCTTGAATATAGAACGGGTGTCGCTCCAAATCCGTCGCGCGTCATTGGCGAAGATGATTTTCTACGTAACCAATTGGCTACGTCAATTTCGACGTGTGGCCAGCATATTCAGCTTCTTCAGAAGGGACTTGCTCCTCTGAACGTAATTTAGGCTATATGAATGTAGGGAACCGGATCAAAATCCTCCCGTCCAACAAGCAGATTCGTGGAGCTGTACAAATGACATTCGACCGTGAAATAACTATCGAAACGGCTAATGGACGCCTGTCCGGCAGTCTTTGCGTGCCGTTCCATTCACCAGCGATCGTGCTGTTCGCCCATGGAACAGGCAGCAGCAGGAACAGTCCTCGCAATCAATTCGTCGCGCAGCAACTGCAGAAGGTTGGTTTGAGCACGCTGATGCTTGATTTGCTGACGTCGCAGGAAGAAACCGTGGATGAGTTGAACGGTCATAAGCGTTTCGACATTGAATTGCTTTCGCTCCGAGTTTCACAGGCGATCGAGTGGCTTGGCATCGATGCCTCGACGCATGATTTACCGATTGGTTTGTTTGGTGCCAGCACCGGCAGTGCCGCTGCAATGGTTGCTGCCGCTAAAAATACAAAAGTGAAAGCAGTGGTGTCACGTGGTGGTCGCGTCGATCTGGCGACTGATTTTCTACCGATGGTCGAGGCACCGACGCTACTGATAGTTGGTCAGAACGACCAGCCCGTGCTGAATCTCAACACTCTAGCGATTGAACTTTTGAAATGTCCCAAGCAACTCAAAATTATTCCTGACGCCTCGCATCTTTTTGAAGAACCTGGTGCGCTGGATCAAGTTGCTGCGCAAGCGTCGATTTGGTTCTGCAAATATTTGGCGCCGGGTCTTCCACTTCAGGAAGAACTAGAGCCTGAGCTAGAAGCGGTGCAGTCTAATTTGCCGACCTGAGTTTTTGTCGCGACAAACTCGCTAAAAGCATTTACCGAGCATCGCGACGCATCGACCGACATTGGCATCCCGTCAGGGTTTATTCGTTGAGCGAGAAGGTTTGCACGAGCAGCCGAGTCTATGCCGCTTCGAAATGTGAGCGTTCAAGTAGTTTGCAAACTTCTTGATCGGTTGTCTGCGTGAAATCTTCGTACCATGCGCCGACTGATTGGAAGTCGGCTGGCGTGGTTAAACAAACGATTTCGTCAACGGATTTTTTCAGCGTAGCGCAAGATTCTTTTGATGAAACCGGAACGGCGATCACGATTTTGCGCGGTTGTTGTTTCTTCAACGCGTTGACCGCGGCCTGCATGGAAGCGCCGGTGGCTAAGCCGTCATCGACCAGAATTATCGTTTTGTTCTCACGCTCCAGGGCGGCATGACCTTGCCTGTACAGGCTCTCTCTGCGCTCCAGTTCTAATGCTTCTCTGCGTGCTACCGCTTCGATGTCGTTGGTTGAGATGCGCAGATATGAAATCAATTCTTTGTTTAAAACGAGCACGTTGCCGCTCGCCATCGCACCCATGGCTAACTCTGGTTGGCTCGGCACACCGAGTTTGCGCACGATAAATATGTCGAGTGGTGCCTGGAGCTTCTGGGCGATTTCGAAGGCGACTGGAACCCCGCCACGGGGCAATCCCAGCACAATGACGTCGTCGGCATCGCGATACTCTAGAAGCATCTGAGATAGCTTCCTGCCGGCGTCATGTCTGTTATGGAAGATCATTTCGATCACCTGTTATTGCCACAGGAGACTTTGAGCCGCTTGTTTCAACGTGTTTGACCAGATTCGTTCGGGCTAACCTATTGTCCTGGCGACCAAAGTCTTTTGGCAGACGCAGAATTTCCCGGAGAGTTCCAATTATTTTCGACGCCTGATCAGTTACGGTTGCACCGGTGCTGGTGCGGTCGAATTTTCTTTATTGATTTGATCTTTCATCAAATCCGGAATTGGAACATCACCTTGAGTGGATGTCGACTGGGTTGTCTTCAAAGCGTTTTCGAGATTCCCAATCCGTTCGAATGCGTTGAAGCTCATGATGCCGTTAACCAGCGAGAGAAGAACAACCACGCCCAGTATCGTTAACAGTACGTTGGGATTGAGACCCTGATTGCGTGCTGTTGCAGAAGCTTTTTGCGCGGGTGCCGGCTTGGGCTTTTTCACTTCTGACAGTTGCTCCAGCTTGCTATCGATAACTTTGACGCTCTGGTTTACCTTCTTACTCATTTGCGATTTGATTTCTTCAACTTCTTTGGATAGCGTGTCTCTGAATTCATCCTTTTGTTTCGATGATGCAGAGCCAAGTTCCGTAAGCGCTTTTTCGAGTTTTTGATTCGCAGTTTCGGTTTGTTTGTTGATTTGCTCGAGAGCTTGCTTGAAGAGAAACTCTTGATTCTTCAAAGTGTCTTCAACTGTTTTGGTTTGCTTGTTGATCTTCGAAGAAACGCTTGCCGTCACGGCATCAGCGCTTCGCTTGACCAATGAATCGACTTCGCTTTGCGAGTAGGTGTGATACTTCGGAGTGGTATCGACTGCACGTGGTGCTTCGATAGAGCGATTGTTTTGCGGAGCGAAATTAGTGGTGCGGTTTTGCGCGGAGTTCTGCGAATCGTTCGATGGCTTCTGCGACGCGTTGTTATCGCGGTTTGATTTCTCGCGCTTGTTTCTGTCGTTATTGCGGTCATCATTGTCTTTCACAGCGAGCTTTCCGAGCACACCGGAGTCTGAATTTTTAGCTGCGTTTTGAGCGGCTGGTCTGTCGCTGCGTGCTGATTGATTATCGCCCTGATTTTGAATTTTATTCTTGTTTTGAAGGGTTCGATTGTGTTGCGCGGTCAGCGGTTCTGCAAGTGGACGAGGCGCTTCTGTCTGTACGGCCGGTTCTTGCGAGGCTGAAGGAGCTGGCGAATTTTGTGATTGAGTTGTTGCTTCGACGGCAGGAGCCTTTGAAGTTGGTTCGGAACCGTGACTCGATTCAGAACTTTGACCCGCTTCAGAACCTGGAGCCGGAGCCGACGTGTCAGCTGAACTTGTGCTTTGCGGCGCTGAATTTGATTCAGCAGAACCAGCTTCAGGAGCCGCTTCGGGAGTTTTGGTGGCTGGTGTCGTTTCACTGACCGCACTTTCTGTTGGTGCATCGACTTGCGCTGTAGTGTGTTCAACCGCTGCAGTTTCAATCGTTTCAACAGCTGGTGCGCTGTTCAATTGACCGGTGGTTTCTGCGATTTCGGCTGCGGTTTGAACTGGAGCCTGCGGCTCAACTTGAGCTTCAGTCGCTGATTCGGTTTTCTCTTCTTCTTCAACCGCCTCATCTGGTGCAGCGCCGCCAGCCCAGGCAACGACTTCAGCGCGGGCAATCTCAACTGCCGATGTGTCAAGGTTCTGCGGTGAGCCACTCTCGGTGGTGCCCGCGTCCGAGGCCGTTGCTTCCGTTTGTGACGGTTCAACTGATGCGGCTGGATTTTGAGCAGTTTCCGCGGTCTCTTCTTGTGCGTTCATTGATTCACCGGTTTTGGCTGGAGATTGAGGGATAATCGAGGTCTTGTATGGTTTCTGTGGAGGAAATTCGTTTGACTCAGCTTCCGAGGCGACAAGTGAAAACGTTTTTTCTTTGAAATTGACTCTTGTGAATAATTTTGATTGCATCTCTGGCGTTATCTCAAGCTGTTCGCAGATCTTCGCCAGAAGCTCGGCATCGAGGAATGCGTGAAAAACAGTCAACACACCGCGGCTGATTATTGCGGTATCAGAGTTGGTGACCTTCGATCGGACGTGGGCACCTCTGCCATCAACCGCGCTCCAGCGATCTGCCGCGTAACGCAGTGACAGAGTCATGGGACGGGTGTTTGCTTTGATTTCGAAGTGGATGTAACCTTCGTCGCCTTTGATGTCGAGGAAGGCTGCGAAAACTTCCGGCGAATCAAACTTCGCTGCAAACGCAATCGCTTCGCCAATCGCTTTGATTCGAAAATCCGCCAACCAGAAGCTGCGGACCTCGTACTGCTGACTGTCTAAATCCAACGATTCGTAAGGAACGGGTCCAAAGTCAGAAACCCAAGTCGATTGTTCTTCTACGGATATTGCAGAGGTCATGCGCTGTCAGCCTGTAAATGGGGCGTTCTAAAGATTTACAGACTATCGCATAGATATATGTTTTGTCATCAAAACGTAGATCTTACTGTTAATAGATCTTGTTGTTGTAGAGTTTCAATCAGACATCTAAACTGGAATTCACTATTGCTCTAAAACTCGGAATCGTCGCCGGGCGTTCGATCCTTGGGACTGTTGTCGCCCGGTGCTCGCTCGCCGGGGAGCAAAAGTTTTTGAAATCCATCGGCAGCCGGCGCCGGTGTTTTGGCAGCAGGAGTGGTATCACGAGCGGTGGCTATCGCTTTGTACTGAGGCGCCAGATTTTGGCGTGGATAGGTCTTTGTGTAATACTCGAGACTTCGTTTTGCATCCTCAATGTTGCCTGACTTAGAGAAGGCTTCGGCTAAATAAATAAAATCAACGCGACAGTTCGGACACATTCTCAGAACGTCTTGAAAGGAGCTGACTGCGCCTTTGAAATCGCCGTTTGAAAGCTGCAACATTCCGTTCTCATGCAGCGCCACATAATCGGATGAGTTTATTCCAATCATTTTTCGAGTTTTCGACAGCGAGTCTTCGACCTTTCCTTGCTTGGTGTAAGACTTGCGCCGCTTCTCTTTCTTCTCGTCGTTGATCGACCTGGCGAGCAACGCGCCGGGCGAGTCATAGATCTCGTGTTCAAAAGGATCTAAACGGAAATCATGCTGTTTTGAGAAACCCATCGTCACCATGCTGCGTGGAATATATTTAGTGCCAGACTGTTTCTTCCAGGCTTTCATGCGCATGGAGGCAGCCGCATCATTGCCCTCCAGGTATTCGATCCGCGCAAGTAGAAGCGACAACAGGGGATATTCGCCAAGGGAAAGCGCATGTTCACCGGCTTGGCGCGACTGCGTCAAATCGCCGGCCAGATAATACAAAATCGCCATCCCCTGATAAGGCAGTGGTGAGCCCGGAGTAATCGATTTCGCCTTAATAAAATGCTGGGCTGCTTTGTCGAAATCGCCCAATCTCATGTAGGAGAAGCCGAGGAGCGTATGAACAGGACCCGGATTTGTTGGTTGTTCCGAAAGCAGCTTTTCGTAGAGTTGAATCGCTTTGTCGTATTTACCGTTTAGATACTGCGTCATGCCGGTGGCCAGGAGAACTTCTTTCTCGCGCGGATCGAGTTGGTATGCGCGTCGCAGCATGTCGAGCGCTTGCTCGTAATGACCTTGAATGTTTAAACACAAGCCTAGAAGGTAGTGTGGGAGCGGATCCGTGTCATCTGCTTGTATTGCTTGTTTCAATACAACAATTGCTTGATCCAGATTTTTTACGGATCTCTTTGCGTTGTTTTTGAGGTATCGCGTGTTCAAATAATTCATCGCGGTTGACGACAGCCGCTGCGACTCTGCACGCTGTTTGGTGTTCCAATACTGTGCTTGTGCTGTGGCTGGATGCGATTCTGCGATGATACCGGATACGGTGACAGTCGATAGAACACTCAAGACCGCCAGTTTTTTTATCAAAGAATCACCGGTCGATTTGGCATTTGACTGACTTCTGCGCATTGATTTCCTTCCCTGACCCCAAGTGACAATGGTACCACTGCTGCCGATCTGACCCTTGATGCCGCGGAAAACGGGGCTTCGACTCGAATCTATCACTTTACGGCGTTGCGTGAAACTTGTTATCAGCCGGTTTTGGGCGCTAAACGGGCGATAAAGCTGGCATTTTGCTGACTTTTGGGTCAAGTGAAGGCGCGGGCAAGGCAATGTGGTAAGAAGAGTTCAAGTAGCTAATTAATTAATGAGTAATTTTAGATGCGGCGGGAGGCGCGGGCAGGCAATGAAATCGCAAGGGGCAATTTTCTCGATTCTGATTGCTGCGTGCATTTTTCTGGGCAGCTCGCAAGCGACGTTGGCGCAGGCGCCGACGGAAGCCGCCAAAGATAAAGCGCGGGCGCTCAACCTGGACGCTATCAAGCTGCAGTCGGAAGGAAAGTTAAGCGAAGCTGTCGCGCTCTATAAGCGCGCCATCGAGCTTTATCCGCAAGCCGGTGCTTATCACAACAATTTTGCCGTGGTGCTGAAAGATTTAAACCGCTGGGAAGAGGCGGAGGTCGAGGCTCGCACGGCTCTCAAGTTGAAACCGGAACGCGCCGACTATTACTTCAATCTCGGCATAATTTTAAACGGCGTAAAAAAATACGAGGAAGCCGAGAAGCAGTTCAGTAAAGCGGTTGAGATTGACGCTTCCGATGTTGAATCGCGATATCGCCTGGCGGAAATATTGCAGCGCAACTCCAAGTTTCCGGAAGCCGAGATGCAGCTGAAGATGGCGTTACTGCTGAAGCCAAATGAGGCACGCTATCATCAGTTGCTCGGAGATTTGTACATGCAGCTGGATAAGAAAGAAAGCGCTCTGGTGGAGTACAAAAAAGTTGTAGAGTTCACCACTGATGGGACCGTGAATGGCGCTGTTCTCTCCCGCTTAGAGTTTCTCAAGCAAGCTTTGAATAGCAGGTAGCGCAGGTTTAGTCTCAGGAGAATTGTTGCTCGCATGTCCCTTATAAACCCTCACGATGGTGATGAGAGCGAGCGTCTAGCGATTATTCAGCGACGCATGGTCGTGATTGCGTTGGGGCTTTTAATCGCCTTTCTTGCAGTTCAAGTAGCCGGAATGTTTTCTGATGTTCTGCGTATTCTTTCGATCGCGGTGTTTGTTTGCTACACCGTTGTCGGGCTTGTCGACTGGCTTGAGCGTTATATCAAATCGCGTTTCGCCGCGGTTCTCGGGGTTTATCTGATCGGTAGCGTTGTCACCGTCATTGGTGCGGTGATAGTGATACCGCTTTTGGTGTACCAGCTCACCCAGCTGGTGACATCGACGTTCGATCAAATTCCTACGTTTATCGAATGGTTCACTCAATTATTGACACCACTCGAGAAGAAACTGAGTGCTGCTCACATCTACATGAAGCCGCGTGAACTGCTGCTCAACGTTGCAGCTGCCGCTCCGAAACCCGACGCCGGATTGTTGATGACGCATCTGACCACGGTGGCGACGTCGACAGTGACATGGTTGTTTTACGGTCTCAGTATTTTGATTCTCGCGTTCTATTTCTTGTTGGATGGAGCGCGCATGTCCAAGGACATCGTCAGTGTTTTTCCGGATTCATTGCGAACGCGTATGCACGCATTTGTTATCGACGCCGACCGGAGTTTGCACAGCTTCTTCAAAGGACAGATTGTTTTGGGATTGTTGTTTGGTGCTTTTATGGTGGCAGTCTATTCCGCCTTAGGTGTGCCATATGCGCTGGCGCTCGGCATTATTCTAGGCGTCTGGGAGGTCGTGCCGGTCATCGGTCCGACCGTTGGTTTCATCCCGACGATCATCGCTGTGCTTGTGCAAGGCATGGATCATGTTCCTGCTAATCGATTCATTCAAGTGCTGATCGTGCTGACTGTTTTTTCGATCTGCCAGTGGCTCAAAGACAACATCGTGGCGCCGCGCTACATTGGAAACGTAATCGGGCTGCACCCCGTCGTGATTTTCATTGCCATCATGATTGGTGCCAGAGTGGACGGCATGCTTGGTATCATAGTGGCGCTGCCGGTGGCATGCATAATCAACGTTTTCTTTAAACATATGCGAAGCACGGAGCAAGAGGAGACGGTGCCTATCGCTGAAGGCATGTCGCCCGGCATTGCGGTGCAAGTCTCCAGCTACGACAGAACAAAGCGGCGCGTCGAACCCAGTTCAAATGCTATCATCCCGGTTGTCAATCCTGCCGGTACTCATGCGACTTCGAGTGCCAGTCTTGGTTCCTTGGGTGCCAATCCCGGAACAAGTTCGGCTGTCGATGTTAGTTCCAGTTCCGGTGTAAATTCCACTTCGGGTGTGAGTTCCGCCAGCGTCGATGCAAGTTCCGATCCGGTGTGAGCTGAACCTACCGTTCGAGTTCGAGTGAATCGATAATTTTTAGGATTCGGATAATTTGGAAAAGTTTTTGTGACTGGATAAAACTTCAAAGGGTCTGATAATCAAACGCATGCCAACGCTTTCGTGTGCGAAAGCATTGAAAGTTTATTCCTCAAATTGAGGGTTTCGACAATAGACCACCAGGACCGCAATTGCTGCAGTGGGAGGCTAATGGCCTTTCCGATCGACCTTCTTCACGCTCGGAGGCGGTGGCGCTGCTCCTGGTACCGCTTCAATGCCCGGCAGCGGCTCGATTCGGGATGACGGCAGTTTCGGCATGTTAACGCGAACGTCGTTGCCATTACTTTCTTGGAGTGATCTGGCAATCAGCGACTGCAGGAAGATTCCAAAGACAACCATGACGACGAGCGCGATAAGTAGTAATCGTGTGTTCTGAGACATTACGTTGTACCTGACCGTTGAACTCCGAAATTCGATTATAGTCCATTAGACTTTTTCTGGGCAGACCCATTTGTCAGGAGGCTCGAACATGAAGTGATCTGATCGACCTTCTATTAACTAGATGTTTAACCCAAGAACTGCCCTGGGTATGAAAACCCAGTATCAGCGTTTAGCGGAGGCGATTGTGACCAAACCTCAGACCGCGGCCAATCCGGCCATTATGCAGCTTGCACCAAAATCTCAGCTGTTGGTTGAGAACATGGGAAGGGCTCTGATAGGCCAAACGCGTGCTTGTAAACTGGCAGTAGTAGCGGTACTAGCAGGCGGACATTGCATTCTGGAAGATGTGCCGGGTGTTGGAAAAACTTTGCTTGCTAAAAGTCTGGCGCGATCGATTCAAGCGAATTTTAAACGAATTCAAGCCACCCCCGACCTTCTGCCGTCTGATATCTCAGGCGTAAACATCTTCGATCAACGCGAATCAACCTTTCATTTTATGCCGGGACCGATTTTCACCAACATTTTGTTGATGGACGAAATCAACCGGGCAACACCTCGGACGCAGTCTAGTTTGCTTGAAGCAATGGAAGAAAAGCAGGTAACCACCGATGGTACTACTCGCCCGTTGCCTGATTTGTTTTTTACGATTGCGACTCAAAACCCAATCGAGCACCATGGCACGTTTCCCTTGCCGGAAGCGCAGCTCGACCGTTTTATGATTTCATTGTCGCTCGGTTATCCTGATGTTGCGCAAGAAGCCGAGATCGTTCGCAAAAGTTTGGACGCTAATGGATTTGTTGTCGAACCGGTGCTCACCACGAAAGACATAATCGAGATGCAGAATGTGATTCGCACCGTTTTTGTTCATGACAAAATTATCGATTACATCGTCAGTATCGTGACGGCAACCAGAAATCATCCGTCGATTGTGCTCGGGGTCAGTCCTCGGGGCAGCCAACTTCTGGTGCGAGCCAGCCAGGCGTGCGCGTTTATTGAAGGACGCGAGTACGTCACCCCGGAAGACGTGAAGGTGCTTGCTCCTTACGTCTTTGGCCATCGTGTGGTACCCAAGGTGAAATCCAGCAAAATATGCCACACTGAGATCATCAAGAAAGTCCTCGAGAATATAACTGTACCTAACTGAGTCAAACGGCTTGGGCGCTTATGCATAGACTTAAGAAAAAATCGCAAGACAGTCCTGGCGATGGCGTGCAGCCCGTCACACCGGTAGTCGAGCTGAAATCGAAACCGACTAATTTCAAACCAGAAAAAGTTGTCTCTGTTCCAATCGGAATCTTTGGAATGAAACTGGTGATGGAAAGCCGGTTTTTCGGAATGCTTGTGATTGCGTTCATGATTTATTTTTTCGGTGCCCTGGTAGCCAATGAATGGACTTATTTGTTGGCGTCCGGATTTGTCTGCGCTGCCATGATTGGCGCGCTGATACCGCTTTTGATCTTGCTCGACATCGGCGGCGAGTGTTCGATGCCAGGCGAAGTGCTTTCATTGGAAGGCACGACTGTCGTTATCAAATTGAAACGGAAAAATTTTCTGGGACCACTGTCATGGCTGATTCCAGCTCGATGGGTGCGGCTAGACGTTGACGTTGCCAGACGTGGACGCGATGGCAAAACGTTTGAGAAGATCCTGGCGCCTGAGCCGGTTTTGATTGAATCGCTGGATGAAGAAAAATGGTTTGAATTTCCGACACCGCTGTTGAAACGCGGTGTCTATCTGCTTAAAGGAGTTGAGATTAGCACGTGCTTTCCACTGGGCATTGTCTGGTGGTCGCGCACAATCAAAGTTTCCAAAGACAAGAAAGACGTGTCAGTCACAGTCTATCCAAGATATTTCCCATGCTCCGGAAACTTCATGGAGCACTTGCGGGGAGTCGCGTCGCAAATGGGTATGGCTACTCACAGCAGCACCATCACTCATCAATCGACAAGTTTTCGAAGTGTTCGTGAATTCAAAAGTGGTGATAGTTTGCGACACGTGCACTGGCCGTCTACGGCTCGCAAAGGGGTGATGCTGGTTCGCGAATTCGACCAGGAAACTATCCCGGTGTTTAATTTTCTGCTCAATTTAAGATTGCCGTGGCGCAACGCTGAGCAATTTGAACTGGCGGTTTCAACAGCAATGTCGTTGTGCCACCTCGGTTACAGTAAAGGTCAGTTGCCGGAGTTGTATCTCAATCCTCCTCTGCATTCCAAAGAGATGGAAGCGCTGATGTACGATTTGCCGGATAATATAAACCCGGGTATCCATCTGTATTCGGAGATACTGGCGCGAGTGGAAATGATCTCTGGAAATTTTCGAACTTCCTCTGATAACGATGAAGATTTTCTCGAGTTGAGCGTGATCGAGAAAGACGTCGTCACGTTGATTCCGACAGTCGAACAAATAATGAAATACGACCCCAACGTCGGCGATGTGATTTGCAGTCCGATCGATGTTTGCATCGTGCCTTATGGTTGGGACTTCGATGAAGAAGCTTATGGCAACATCGCTAAAGAAGGGTTGTCGCTTTCGTCCTTGCGCAATACCAAGTCGCGTTCGTCAGAAGATGTGAAGCGCGCGATGGGTCCGACTGCCGGTGAAATCATCGGGCGCATAGATTGGGAAAAGGATCTGGAGGCGTTATGAGCAACGATATCCGGACAACCGAAGAAGCGCCTGAGGACTCGCGTGCGTTGCGCGTGGTCGTTTTCATCATGTCGGTACTATGCGTAGTATCAAGCAGCTTTTTCGTAAAAACTGAGTGGTGGATGACGGCACTGTTTCTGCTGCTAATCGTTATTGGTAGTTTGCTCAGCTATAAGTATCGGCACAATGAACCATCCTGGATGAAGTACATCTGGTGGGTCGGAATTCTGCTTGTTGGTGCCAATGCTTTCCACGAATTCATGGGACCGTTGCGAGATGAATTCGATTTTGTTTCGCCTTTCGTACATTTTCTTTGCGGTGTTTTTGCCTTCGTCACCTTTTCGATGAAAACGCGAACGGACTTGAACACGGCTTCAGGTCTCGGTCTCATCCTTCTGTGTTTGTCTGCGCCTGTTGCCAAAGGATTGCCTTACGGCATTTGTATCTTTGGTTATCTGGCGCTTGGCGCTGTGATGATGTACTACGATTGCGTTTCGCGAACGTTGACCAGCTGGCTCTCCAAGCCGATTGGAGCAGCTCCGGAAGTTCAATTCGCGCAGAAAAAAGCAGGTCGTGCGCCGCGCGGCAATACTATTGTTTTGCTGACAATTGTGCCTTTGCTGGCACTGGCGATGTTTGTCTACGTGCCTAGAGCCGATGAGTTTCTCGATAAAGTCTGGGCTTACACAAAGACCATGAAGATCGAATATCTCACCGACATGTTCTACAAGGCGGCGACGCCGCCTGTGTCAACAGAACACAGAGCGCAAGCGGGACGAGAATGGTTTAACAAAAACAAAGATGCTAAACAGCTTGCGATGACGGGCAAGTACGCCAAAACGAAAGCTGAGTTGGATATGATCAAAGAACTGGATGAAGCTAAGAAGAAGGCACCAGTTGTTGATAAAACCGACAAAGACAAAGAGAAGAAAAAGCCTGAGAAAAAAGTCGCCACTGAGGATATTACCAAGCCTGAGAAAGCTGCTGACAAAAAGAATGAGAAGAAGAAAGGCGGCAAGCTCGAGCTGAACAAAGACAAAGAAGCTGAGAAGAAGAGCAAAGCTGAACCCGGAAAAGACACGGTTGGTGCTAAAAAAGAGAAAGATGCTGACGATGTAGAGAAGAAAAAGCCGGACAATAAAGGCGACCAGAAAAAAGTCGATAAGAAAGACGTTAATAGCAAAGATGTCGATCCCAATATCGTGGTGGATCAGGAGCAAGCAGCTAAAGACGCCAAACGAGATGCCGCTCAAGCAATTAAAGACGCTGAGAAGAATAAAGCCAAGGATAAAAAAGCGGGTGCCGCTGATACTAAATCCGGTGCGCCGGAAAAATCTCCTGCAGGCCAAGGCAAGGACGGCAAAGGCAAAGGTAAGGGTAAGGACGGCGGTAAGGGCGATAGCAAGAAAGGCGAAGGCCAGGGCGCCAAGGGGCACGGCAAAGATGGTGGCAACAAATCCGGTGGCGGCAAAAAGGGCGGCAAGATCAAGAAGGCCAGCAAAGATAAAGATGCTAAACCGCCAGCGACACCACCTGTCGGCGAGCCAGTCATCGGCGGCGATAATAATTTAAAAGTAGAAGAAAAGAACGATGACCTGGACGAGCGTCTTGTGCTGACAGTAAAGTCGCGACGCCTGGTCTATCTACGTCGTCAGATTTACGATTATTTCAACGGACGTGTTTGGAAGCGTGCAACACCAAATAAAAAGCTTCCTAAGATCGAGACGATCAAAGTCGTGGACGGAGAAATTAAGCGCGAACCTAAGAAGATTGTTCAAGCAGCCAAGCCGGTTCCTGTAAGAATTCAAAAGAGCGGACCCGTTATTATGCCTACCTCGCCTGACATAATTAGAGGATCGCAGCCGTCCGTTTTCGGAAACACGACAGCGCAAACATCTGTTTTGTCCGGTAATACTCAAGCTACCACTCCAGCAGAACCGATCAGAGTGGAGCAACCAAAAGCAGCACCGGAAGCCAAAACTGACGCCGCTGATGACACTGAAAAAGAAGATCCATCAATCGTTCATCCATTTGTGTTCCAACAAACTGAACGACCAATATTCCGCGTTGGAATGGCGGATGCTTTAAAGGTGGAAAGTACTCTGCCGACGGTTGAATTGGTTCAGGAAATTAAGATCAGAGCCAAGACAATTGGCGTCGTGGTGCCCGGTGGCTGGATAGAGCAGGAAGTGAAGCTTCCTAAAGAACTGATGAAAATAAATGTGGATCAGTTAGGCGTAATCACTACTCCATCGCCATTGAACAAGGGCATGGAGATTAAGGTGAAAACCGAACTTCCGATTTATCCAATCGAAGCCATGCGTGCGGAGCAGCCGCTCACTGCCAAGCTCGAAGATCAGTTGCGCCGCAAACATGCGCAGTATTTACAGCTTCCTGGTACCGTCACCGAAGAGTTGTTTAAACTCGGCGAAGACAATTCCGATCCTCGATTTAATTGGTTCGTGCAAAGTCAGCAAATTTGCGACTACCTGCGCGAGAATTATGAGTACGACAAGATGAGAGATGTCGACGCTGAATCGAAAGATTTGGTTCAAGATTTCTTGTTCGATCGTAAGAAAGGAAGCAGCACTGATTTTGCTTCGGCATTTGTCGTGTTGACTCGATGTGTTGGTATTCCATCGCGGCTCGTGACCGGCTTCTCGCCTGGAGAATGGAACCAGATGTCGGGCGAACAAGAAGTTAAAATGAAACACATTCACGCCTGGGCGGAGGTGTTCATTCCTGAGTTCGGCTGGGTTCCTTTTGATGCCACTCCCGATGGTATCTTGCCATCACAACAGCGTGAAAACCGATACTCGCAGAAGGAAGTCGAGAAGCAGCTCGGGCTCGATAAGAAGGCGTTCAATTTAACATTGAGTGATCTGGTTTCGTATCTGGTATCAGCAACGATCGCACTTGCAATTGGCTTTGTTGCCTTTAAGGTTCTCGTCGGTCTGTATAGAAGATGGCGTGAAGGGCACATGGGACGCGGTCCTGAATGGGGCCTTTATAAGAAAGTAGCGAAGGCAATTAAGAAGAGCATGCGCCTGACGCGGGCACCATCTGAGACACCAACTGATTTCCTCGAGCGTGTGAGATTAGTCGTGTCTGAACAAAAAGCGCTAGGGAAGAACTCGCCTGAGATGCTGCCGGAAGCGCTTGAGACATTTTTAAAAACGTACTCTGCGGTTTACTTCGGTAAGCGAACAGATGAGTTGGAACACTTGAAATATCACGCCACTCAGGTCACTCAAGTGACGAGGAAGATCAAGCCGACTGATGTTGCGATTGCAGATCAGAAGAGTGCGGTGCGACGTAAGGATAAGTTCGATGAGAGTACGGCTTCGAGCGCCATTCGGCGCAAGAAGTAACTAGAAGCGATTTGCAACCGAGAACGTTGGTGGCGGTCACGCCTCGTCATCGCTCAACGCGGCTCGTCACAGCCCGGTTCATTGCTCGTCGGCTGAACCTGTTTGTTGTAACTCCCGTGAGAACTAGCCTCAGGTGGGAACTTTCATCTGCATGAGTTCATACTGCAGCAACAGTGCCGCTGCTCTCCATCTCATCGCGGTGCAGTGTTGTGACATCTTCCCGAAGATAGCTGTGAGCGTTTTGGAACCGTCTGCGCAGGCGTAAAGCTCCTTCATAGCAGCCATTTCGTCTTGATCGATATCCGGGTCTTGAGAGGCTTTCTGCCAGCCATCAGGATTATCCACACCGCGCACCAGTCGATCTGAGGATGGTATCACGCGCAGTGCTGCCACCATTTTGTCTTCGAACAAGGCGGCTTCCATCAGGCACCGCTCAAGCGAACCAAGTGTTCCTGTCTCTTGAACATGGCGCGCCTGGAAGTTATAACTGCCGTTCTTGAAGGTGGTTATGAATTCAATCAGCGCCTCCATTCCAGCGAGGTCTCCGAGCGACGCGTTACGCGGTGCGCCTTCGATCCAGCTGCTAACAAACTTTTGCCCGATGTCGTTGACTACGATCAAAACTCCGCTCTTGTCACTGCCGGCGATCGATTGCAACAAACCAACGTTGTCGAGGACACCGAGCGTTCCCTGGATTTCCGTTGCTTCTCGAGGTTGGTATTCCGGCGGCACTTTTTGAAAGTCGCAAACCGCATTGCCACCAAGATTTTCTTTTACGTAGGAAAGTGTTTTTGCTGCGTTGGCAATGATTTCATCGCCGCTGTCACTGTCTCTGGGATATGTGGCCACGCCTACGGAAACCGACAGATCGGTTGTGCCACCAGACCATTGAGATTTGCTGATCACAGAGTTGCGAATGCCTTCTGCAACGTTGACAGCGTCTTTTGCGTTGATGCCTTCGAGAACCACTGCCATCACATGTTCTTGATAGCGAATCATGTAATTGGTGGCACCCTTTTCCGGGGTCGTTTTTTTACTGACCGGAAGTAAACCTGTGATCATTTTTCCGATTTCGGAAAACCACCGATCGTGCATCTCCGCTGGGAACTTGGCTAATCGTGGCGTTTGGAAATTCGGTTGGATCATCATGATCGAAAAATTGCCGTCGCTGCCTTTTGCTTTCATGCGTTCGACCAGCCGCGGCATCAGCTCCTGGAAATATGTTTTGTTGCCCATTCCGGTGGCCGGATCCGTCCAACGATCTTCGTTCTTTTCTTCACGTGCTCTATGCTCATGATAAAGGTCTATAGCCTTATCTCGGAAGCGTTCTACTGCGCGAATGCGTTCCGGAGTAGGATTGTGTCCAACCCGTATAAAACCTGTGAGCAGTGCTAATGGTTTCCCTTCAAAACTGAATGGAAAATAAATTACGCGTCCGAAAGAATCCTTGGTGGCAAGCGGTTCGAAGCCGAATTTTTTAATTAGCATCGGACCGACGTCGATGCTTTTCTTTGACATGTTTCGTTCGTCGATAATTTCGCGATGATCGATTTTGTTTAACAACAGAAGAGAATCGTCAGAGATCCCGAGACATGATTCGACAGTCACCACCTGGTTCTTCTCGACTTTGAGAAAAGCTGCTGCGTCGAGAACATCAGCATACAGTTCGTGAATTCCATCCAAAAGCATGACTGCAAATTCGTAAGACGATTCTGCGGAGCGCAACTCTTTATCGAACTTTACAGCGAATACTCCGCTTTCGACGGCGGCATAATCCGTGCCGACCGCTTTCTCTCGAGCCTCCGTCATTTGGAACGCGGGGCGCTTCTGACCTTTCCACTTCAGTGAGTCAAGACCCTGTTCAGCAGTGCGTTCTGAGTGCTTGTCCTTGAGGTCGCTGACTCGTGTCATCAAGATACCGAGACTTCCACCCAGAGCTCGGAAATCCGCTGGACACCAGCTTAGTTTGGTCGCTTCCTCGATCTGCTTGTCGGTATATGTCTCGGAAACTAACGCTGCCAGGGTGTCGATGGAAGCGCCCAAGATCCGCAAGGATAGTGCGATGACCGATTCGAGGATGAACAGCACTGCCAACCAAGCCGCCAGGAGGACGAACAGCACGGTGCCCAGATAAACCGGCGAGTAGAGCGTCGATGTGAATGCTTCCAGGCTTGTGAGGTTGGGCAGTTTGTGACCGAACGGCAGTCCGACGTGGAGATTGGTTGAGTCGTTGTAAGGCACGACCGCTTCGAAAAATTTCTCATCGCGTATCGTGATCGCTTTCGATTCCGATGGAATGCGGCGGGTGTGCGGTGCGAATCCGGAGGTAGCTTCACTCGGGTGCTGATTTGTTTTGTCGGTGAGATAGCACCAGGCTAGATTGTATCGTCTGATCACCTGAAGAATCTCGAAACTGCTTAAAGTACTCGGGTCCAATTCTTTGGCGATGTGCTTGGCGAGCGGCTCTGCAAAGACTGGAACGAATAACGGGTTGAGAGCCTGTCCCATCAAAAGTGCGATTATCATTGACGGAATGAGCAGCAGTGCGACTCTTGTGGTGGAGCGATCGACAATGTTCAAGAGCAGCGATGAGGTTCCCTGTCCCTTGAGAGTTCTTTTGTTTTTGTCGCTCGGTCCTGTACTTGAACTCAATTGATTTTCTTCATATCAACGAATGTCTTTAGAAAATGTGCCCGTCTATCATGTTGTTTAACTATGGTTTTAATTATGAGAAACCCCAGCAGAGTGTTGGATATGGGGCTTGATTTCTGTTCTGTCAAAGCCCGTCAGGAGCCGTGTCGTAATTGCCTAAAAAGAAGATTCTCTTTCTGATCTTCTTTCTTGAGTTTATTGTCTAGATGTGACTAATTTGTGGACGGTGAGATTAATCTGGTGAACCCTTTCGTGACCGTGTGAACAGACCACGATGGTTCTTCCCTGTTGCGCTCAAGCTGGCTGGTCGTCCTGAAATTTAGCAAGATCAAACTTGACACACATACGGATGTATGGTTTGATATTCGTATTGGTTGTAGTGTCGTTTGTAGTGGTGGTTGCGGACTCCAAGAGAGTGTCCAAAACCGCCGGAAATTCTTTGTCTCAATTTTTGGTAATTGGATCTTGTTTGCCGTGATTCGGCAAACGGTTGGTGACACACGTGAATGCGAACGTAGCGGTATTGAAACAACAGCTTGAGCAGCTGTTTCCAGGTAAATGGCTCACAGGAGGTGATGGCGATAGGCTGTTACGTACCGGTATCAGAGAAATTGATTCCGGTATTGCTTCAGGATTTGCAAGACGACAGATTAGTGAGTGGAGCGGTTTGTCTTCATCCGGTAAATCCACGTTGTTGCGCGGAGCTGTTACCTACTGGTGTACGAGTGGGCTGAACGTGGCTTACGTAGACACATTCAGCAGGTTAGTTGCTTCGGACTGGGCTTTTGTAAAAGATGGTCTTAACGGTCCAGTGCCACTAAATATGATGCAACGAAAAAGCAATTCGACAGGAGAATTTTTTGTTGTCAGAGTGAGCGAGAACCTGGCACAAGCTGATTTCACAAACGAACAAGCTCGCAAAAAGGATGTTCGGTTGGAAGCCTGCTGGGTTGTAGAACAACTTTTGCGCAGCACAGTTTTTGACGCCATCGTTTTTGATATGGGCTCATCAGTGTTTCTATCGGATCGAACTTACGCCAGATTGAAAAGAGCGTTAGAACGTTCCAAAACTGCATTGATAATTTTGAAAGATCAACATTTGAAACCGAGTTTTGCTCAGGGCGATAACAATAGTATCGCCAATGGTGGCTGGGGGTGTCATACCAGTATGCAATTTAAATGGTCCACGCCGGTGCGCTACGAAAATGGTATGCAAGGCATAGCCTTGATCTCACCCACTATTCAGGGATCTATAGCTCGTGATGGACAGACACAAAACATGGAGACCAGGTTGAATACACATGTCCCGAATCGCTTGTTTACGCATCCCCAAATTCCAGATCGTCGTACACCAAAAGTATGAGCCTGAACTTCGAGATAAACCATTTGCTTTAATTGGTGGCAGATCTAGAGTAATGCTTTGTTCGCCTGAAGCGGCAAAGAGATACGTAAGGACAGGCATGCGACTTTCAGAAGCCCGCGCTGCATGTTCCGAATTGCT
This sequence comes from Candidatus Obscuribacter sp., assembly GCA_021772095.1. Classification (GTDB taxonomy): domain Bacteria; phylum Cyanobacteriota; class Vampirovibrionia; order Obscuribacterales; family Obscuribacteraceae; genus JADYXR01. The sequence goes on from JADYXR010000177.1 coordinate 51,369, forward strand.
CTGGCGTGATTATGACGACCATTTATACATCGGCGCTCAAAAAGAAATGCTTGCCAATTTGGTATCACTCTCACCCAGAGTGTCTTCCCATCAGGTCGGCGTGTTTCTACTCGATGCCAGTGGATTGTCTCTTCTCGGAGGTGAAAATTATTTTGCTAGAAGTGTAATTAAATTTGTTAGCCAAAAGGGATATTTAGAAAGCAACGTTGGTATCGCAGATAGTGCTTTCGCTGCCATAGTCGCTGCGCAAAATAGAAAGCGCAGATGGTACATCGTTGAACCGGGAAATGATCGCCAGTTCCTTTCTGCGCTTTCAATCGATCTTCTACCCGTAAAAAGAGAGTTGAAGGAAACCTTATGTGGACTGGGGATCGAACGGCTGGGGCAGCTTACCGCACTCCCTCCCGACCAGATAGTTGCACGATTTGAAAACGAAGGATTGCTCGCGTATAACCTCGCTTGTGGAATTGATACACGTAGACCATCGCTTCCGATTCTTGAACAAAGTTTTCAATGTTATGTCGATATCGGCGGTCCTGTCGAATCGCTTAACGACACACTTTTCGTCATCAAATCCATGTTGGAACGGCTTACACAATTGCTGCAACAGGAGGGACTATGCGCTGAAGAAATTGTGATTTGTTTTTACTCCGATGATGAACTAATCGAAGAACGACCAGTTCGATTGATACGTTCGTCTAACCAGAGCAAGTTTTTGCTTGAGGTATTGAGATTGTCTATCGAAAACAAGAAGCTGGAAAGAGAGTTCACTAGTTTGCGTCTGATTGTTTCTCGCACGACCAAAGAAATCTTCAGACAAATTCCGGTCTTGTCCGGCGACGAAAATGGTATTCCTAACGAAGACAATGGTGTCTCTTCCGAATCGTTTTTGTTGCTGGTTCAGAAATTGAATACCAGATATGGAACCGATAACGCGCTGGTGAAGCCAGTCGCAGTCGATCAATATACGGCCGATAAAGCGGGCGCATGGCAACCTGTAATTTCTTCCAAGAAGGAAGTTGATTCCGTTAGTTCAGGCAAGCGAAAAGGAAAAAATCGAATTCAAGGATCAGATGTTTCCATCGTTTCTTCCGATAAAAAACGATTGGCGATTGCGGTTGATTATGTCAAAGAATCAGCCGGAAGCTCCGCACTGGTATCAGGTCTGGTGCTTAAAAAGCACATCAGTCCATTACCGGTTTTTGTGGAATTTCAAAATTCAAAACCACAAGCCTTCACTTCTGAGGGCCGATTGTACAAAATCCACAGTATTACAAATCCCGAGTGCATCTCAGGATTGTGGTGGGAAGCAGCCTTCAGAAAGTCGTACTACACAGCGCTCGTTCAACCAGCTTCGATTAACGAATTCTTGTTAGTAATGCTTGTCTACGATCACGAATGTCGCACCTGGTTTGTAGAAGGCGAATACGATTGACCTGCGATTAACACTAAGGTCTGGATTCATCAATACAGTCTTCAGAAATGGTGCGAACGATTGATAATAACGACCCACCAATCGAATTAAGACACGAACTTTCTTCAAGTCGGTCAGCCTTGCTGCTGCTTTTCGGGGTTTGTTTATCAAACCGAGAGCGACATCGGTTCTGCCTGCCTGTTTCGCCCAATCGCCTATTAAATTAAAAAGACTAATTATCAATGAACCAGGCAAATTTCGGGTAACTGATCGGCGTCAAGGCCTTTTGCCGGTTGACGACAGTCAAATCTGCCGCTTGACATAACTGTTACCTCCTTTAGTTTCTTAGTCTTCTGGTTCTTTG
>JADYXR010000178.1 GCA_021772095.1 Candidatus Obscuribacter sp.
CAGTGGCACCACTGAGTGCTTCGTTACTAGTTCCTGAAGACGCGCTGCCGGCGGCGCCGAAGTCCGCAGATGAAGCCGCGGTTCCCGTGCCGCCCGCTCTCGAACCTGTTCCCGAATCTGCTCCCAAATCCGTTCCTAAAATGATCGGTGAACTCGTCCCGAGCCGGAGCGCCTCAGCCATCTCGTCCTGCGTCATCGCCGCAGCAACACGTTCAAGATGCTGCACTGACGGTTCCTCTGCCACTTCTAGACTGTGGACGACTTGATCGAGTCCGTCGGCGTAATCATTCATTCGATCGAGGAATAAACGATTAACTTTATGTTCACTACCTTTGTATGAAACCAACCGCGCTTCGACAATCTGGCAAGTCATCTCAATCACTCGGAGATTGACAGCTCGTGCCGATCCTTTGAGGCTGTGACACGTTCTCAAAAGTGATTCAACGGCTTGCACTTTGTTGCCATCATCTTTTTCGAGTTCGTTCAAACAGGAGCGAATGGTTTCAATCTGCTCGTGAGCTTCTTCGATAAAGGCTTCCTGCAGCCGTTTTAGGAAATCCGCATCCATCACTCATTAACCTCGAGAGTTTCCGTGGTAAACAAATTGGAACAGCTGAGAATGATGGTACCGTCCCTGGTGATGCCCTCAACAAAACGTCGAGGAATGTGTGAAAAAACTGGTGACTCAGCGGATATATCCGTGTCCGGAATAAATTCGAGACCCGTCACTTCATCAGTCATTACGCCGACACGCATCGAACTGGTTTTAACGATCAAAGTTTTGTCCGACCCCATCACAGCTTTCTCGTGCAAATTGCACAGATGGCGCAAATCAATGATCGAAATCAGCGGTCCGCGCAAACTGGCGATGCCGACGATGTATGGTGGAGTGCCTGGCACCGGCAGAATACTTTTGATTTGAAAAACTTCCTCGACATAATTCACATCGAACGCAAATAACTGTCGCGATAAAACGAATAGAACATATTGCTTACCGGGCGGGACTTCAGGCTTCTCCAGCGGCCGAGCCAGTTTTACCGCACGACCTTTTAGAATGCTGCGACGCAGTTGCGCCTCGAGGTGAGCACCAGGAGCTGATGATTTGGCGGTCGGTTGTAAATCATCGGTGTCAGACATTTGCTTAGCCTCCTTCCAAAATCGACTTGGTGATTGTCTTGAGCTGACCAGCCATTAAGCCGTCTGAGTCTTGTATTTCACTCGATTGATTGACCGACTCCAGCAAGTCGATCACTCGATGAAAACAGCGTTTCGCCTGGAGGTGAGAGCCTGATTGTTGGTGAATATTTCCGAGAGCAAAATGGGCGAGAATGTATTCAGGTTCTAGAAAAATCGCCTGCCTCAGCGAAATTAACGCGGCTCCGTTTTCTCCGAGTTCCTGTTGAATGGTGGCACGAAGGTAATACCATCTGGCATTGATTGGTTCGTAGCCGATCAACCGTTCGCTCCAGTCCATGGCAGCATCAAGGTTGCCGGTATTGGCGTAGGCTCGCACTAATAGAAGAAAAGCTTCCTGCGAAACAGCATCATGATTGGCAGGAACTTCCAGTAATAAATCTATCGCCTCGTCATACTTTCCTGATCGGTAAAGGTCATGCGCAGATCCGATCACGTCGTCGCCATTGCCGTAGTCCTTGACACTTGGTGATGATGAACGACCGATTTGGCTGGTCAAGCCCGCCAGATCTAAATCCGAATTTGAAGTTAAGGTAGAAACACCATGTGCGGTGCCTTCGGAAACGTCAGACATGCCGGAACGCAGCGAATCAAGCAGCGCCGAAGCTTCGTCGACTGAAAGCTCTCCTGGCTCGACCGGTGCGACGTTCTGACTGGCAGTGTTCGAATCGATCAGTGTTTCAAACGACTTCATATTCGGTGCAACGGATTGTCCAAAGTACGAGAAATTGCTCGTCACAATGCTGACTACGGAAGGCTTTGATTCGGAGAATGTGTTCTCTTTTTGTAGCAGTATGGCGCCGTCGACGTTGATGATTTTAAAATTGTCGGGAGCTGGATGTGGTATCTCGCTTGGTGCCAGAAAAAGATAACCACCATCTTTGAGGCAACGATGAAAACGTGCCAGCACTTCTGTGACGTGCTCGGGACTGAAGTAGATCAAAACGTTTCGGCAGAAAATTACGTCGACATCATTCGTCCCTGTCAACGCTGATGGATACGAGTCCGAAGCCAGGTTCAATTTGCCGAACCGGACCAATTGTTTGACTCGATCGCTAAGGCAATAGCGATCGTCTGAAGTCAGTTGAAAATATTTTTCTTTGATAAACGACGGTACTTCACGAAACGACCAGCGCCTGTACAAGCCAGCCTTCGCAAATTCGAGATAACGCGGATTAATGTCAGTGGCCAGGATCTCTAAACGCATGCGCTCGGCTGCCGACATCGAACTCAGTGCGGTGATGGCGATGGAATAAGGTTCTTCACCGGACGCGCAGCCCGCGCTCCAGATTTTGATCGGTCCGTCTTTTCCTAAAAGCGGCGGAAGCACTTGCGAAGTCAGCAAGTTGTAGCTCAACGGATCGCGGAAAAAATAGGTTTCGCCGATTGTGAGATAGCTGGCTAGAAAACCAAGTTCGTGATCCCCAGGATGGCTCCTGGTCAGCTCTCTGATGTATTCTTGCGGTTCTTCGAAGCCACTATCGGCGGCGGCAAGACAAATTCCTTTAGCAAAATCGTTGAGCCTGGCATCAGAAATTTTCAGACCAATGTGTATGTCGACCCAATCGACCATGGTCTTCAGGAGATTCTGCGATAGGCTCAGCGTCATCGGAATAAAATTACCAACCTGCCAACTAAGAGCGCCGTCTTACCTTGATTCGGTCTGTCAACGCCTTCAATTCACTGCCCAGTTGGCTCAATCGCACAACCGCTTGTTCCAACTCCTTGGCGCCACGCTGGTTGTCGTTACTTGCTTCTTCAACACTCTTCATCGCTTCCAGAACTTGCTGAACGCCTTGCAATTGCTGCTGACTAGACGCGTCGATCTGAATTGCCGCTTGAGCAGAACGCGCGATGCTATCCGCTAATGCCACCATCGAGCCGCCAGCTTGTTTGGCGAAACCTTCACCGTCTGCCACGACCTTGCTTCCATGTTCAGTCTTCATGGTTGCTGACGCAGTCGCTTCAACGATCTCATTAAGAATGCTGCGAACATTACTTGTCGCTTTTTTCGATTGCTCCGCCAGACTCTTGATCGCTTGAGCGACGACAGCAAAACCTTTTCCTTGTTCTCCGGCTCTGGCAGCCTCAATTGCGGCGTTAACCGCAAGCAGGTTTGATTGTTGGGCAATATCATCTACGGTGGCAATGATTTCGCCGACTTGTTTCGTCTGGTTTCTCAACGTCAAAATGGTCCGAGTCAACGAATCCATATGTTCTTTAATCGCCTGCATACCGGTGACTACGTCACTGGCGGCTTTTTGCCCGAGTTCGCTGGTTCGCAAAACGCTTTTCGCGTCGGCTGAAACGTTCTGCGCTTTTTTACTGGAAACCTCGACAGTCTGTCGCACTTCCTCGACAATTGTGGTCGTCTCGGTGACGGCGGCAGCGGTTTGAGTCGAATTAACAGATAAATTGGTTGCCGCTTCCAAAATCACTCGCGCCAGATCGGAAAGTTCTACGACGACGTTTTCAATGTTCGAATACTCTTCGGAGATTTGCGCCTCCAAATGAACATCGTCAGCCTTTTCGCGCGCCGTACGCGCACTTGTCGATGTTTTCGCTTTCGCAGCCGGTCGGGTTCCGTTGGTTGATTTCGTTTTTGCAGCCACGCGCTTCACCTGTGCCTTGTTTGCCATTAGCCCCCCTTATCCGTCGAATGCCAGCGGGACGCCACCGCTTATGCTTTACCCAGCTTGGGCACATCGACATCGCCTGCCACAAGTTCTGATAATTAATAGTAATAGATGGGCCTCACGGAAATATAGTACCCAGAACGTCAGCTCATACAACAAGAGCTTCTCCCTTGTAGTACAGTTACTACAGGGGTTAAATCATGAAACGATTTATTTTCAGACTACTTATGACGGCGTGTGCGTTCGACTTCGTGCTGCCGATGATTCCAGGGATTCAATTTCACGGCAATTTTCTTCATGCCATCGGTGCCGGGATCGTCTTTTCGATCATGGCATGGGTTGTTGAAATAATCGGATTCTCGATCGCGGCGCTTCTGACTATCACCACATTCGGTATCGCGCTGATTTTCCTCATTCCAATTTGGCTGATCGGATTCTGGTTTGTGCCGGCAATGGTTTTAAAACTGACAGCAGATTTTGTGCCGCAATACCTGGCGATTACCGGCTGGACACCCGCACTATGGGGCGGTCTTGTCATGCTCTTTATCGGAGCATTTACCAGTGATGGAACGAAATCAGTGCAACGCAAAAAAGATTAGTTCTAATTTCCAGAATTCTACATTTCCAGAATGGAACGAATCTCGTCGAAGCATACTTGTCGCTCTCTAATTTTGAGAATTTTAAACGCGTTCGGCGAAAGTGATTGCGCGAACAGTTGCTCTTCTTGAAACGTCTTCACTGTTTCAACGCTGTCGACAGCAACACCGATTTTCGTGTCACCATCACGCATGATCAAAATTTGATCGCTGGGTATTAGACCGCGCGATTCGCCAGTCATATGAAATCGCAGGTCATGAACTGGAACGATATCGCCGCGCAAATTGATCAGTCCAAGGATACATTCGGGTCGATCGATAAACGTCATGGTTTCGACCGCGTTGATCACTTCGAAAATCGACTCGACAAGCACAGCGACGGGTCGTCCGTCCATTCGTGTCACCAGTAATTCGAACGCCTCAGCCATCAGATTCGCCTAACCGATCACAGTTTCAACCCAAACAATCATCTCTTCCAATTGATCCGTCTCGAACAATTTATCCGCGTCGAGCAGAATCAATATTCCTTCAAGATCAGCCACAGCCATGTGCGGACTGGACTCCGGCAAAATATCCTTCAATCGTACGATTTTAGATATCGGCACATTGCGAGTGCCAATCACTTCATCGACAATAACGCACAAGTTGATACCATCACACACGACCAGAACCAACTGATTCGAAAGCGAAACCTTTCCGCATTCTTGACCCCAGCGCCGCCTGACGTCCACGAGCGGAACTTTCAAGCCGCGCACGTTGATAGCACCAAGCACGTCCTTTGGTGGCACTTCGGGAAACTCGCCGACATCCACCGCGTCAAAGACTTGAACCACCGCGTCCAGCAAAAACGCGCTTCGCACTTCGCCCATTCTGACAATCAGAATCGGAACGCTCTTAGTTTCGTCAACGCGGGCGTCTGTACCAGTCAGAAGCAAGCTCACCAAAATCCTCCACCATTACAATGACAGCATACTAGAGCGCGAGTCGTCGAGACAACTCCGATTGATATCTTCGCTTCGGGTCGAATTCCCGCAGCTTCGACCGAAAAACATGATATCCGGCGTACGCCGCCTCCACGACTGGCAAAGGCAGGCGCGAATCTTTGTGGATGTTTGGCAGAGAACCGGTTTCAATCGTCAAGATATCGAGGAAACCAAGAAACTCAGATGCGGTTTGACATCGAGGAAAGTCAAGCGCCAAGCAGATTCCGGAGCCATCGAAGTAGAGATATGTGGAACTACCGCGGAAAAGTTTTGATGACGCCATTGTGATCGGCAGATCATTTCTCATCAGCCACCATCTAATTTTTTCGATGAAGAAAATAAAATGCTCGACAGGAATCAAAACCTGGTACTCGTGTAATCCGTTTTTTCCAAAGGCATGAAAGTATAGATCGCGCGATGTTTTTCCTGGAAAGAAGCACTCACCGAGCGGCATTCTTTCTGAGCAGCCCAAGTTTAGAGTCTGATTGTGGCGATAAAATGCATTCATTATTCCGGTGGTGACGCGACCATAAATGGCAGGGAAATTCGCGCCTCGCGTTTCCGAAGTTAAAGTCAGTGGCGCTCTATGCAGCTTTGGTTGCATGATTGGAAACGTAGTTGTAGCCGTCGATTCGGAAGTCCTCTCGAATTTAGTATCAGCCTGCATAGCAGAAATTTTTCCGCACTGCAGAAACCCGCTGCCGAAGCGGGCGCCAGCTTGATTGAAATCGTGCCAGGATACGAGGTAATCGTTCATATCGGCAGCGTCGCAAAGCAGTTTCGGAAGCTCCTCGATCTGCGCGATTGGTTGCACGGATAAATCAATCAAATTCGACGCAAGAGGTTTGATTCTCAAAGTGACACTGACTATAGTGCCAGTCAAACCGAAGCCGCCAAACGTCAAATCGAACAAGTCTCGCTCAGTGTCCCGAGTTACAACGATGACGCCGTGCTCGACATGGTGGAGTGTGAAACCATCTACGTAGTGGATAAAATTTCCATCTCGGGCTGGATTCTTGCCATGAATGTTTGCGGCGATGCAACCACCCACGGTGATGGTCTGATAGCCGGGAAGCACAGGAATGACGTAGCCATGCGCAAGCAAATACTCTAAAAGCACGCCAACGGAAACTCCCGCATCGACCGTGATTGTTTGTAGTTCGTGATCGAGAACAGCGATTTTATTTAACTTAGTCGTGTCGATCGAAGTTATCCCTTCGCCAAAACTAGCTGCGGCGAAGGAGATCCCCGCGCCTCGTGGAATCAACTCTAAATTATCAAATGACCCAGAACCGACGATCACGGATTTGTCGTCAGGAACGATTAAGCGTCCATCGCAGCGGATGCCACCATCAAACGAAGTGAACAGGTGAAGTTTATCGCTATTGGAGGTGGCTGTCACGTTTAGAGATGCTGTCGCGTTCTGTAATAGGTGTCACGGTCGCAGTCAGGTGACCACTTTGAAGATAGCTGTCACGTTTACTGATGATGAAATTTGGTCGATTCAAAGAATTTTTATAAGTGCGTGCGGTGTAAATTGCAATGAATGCCACCGCACTGCCCAAGTATGTGGCGGACAGCATAATTATGGCAGCATCGATCCACCGAGAATCGTTGTAGACCCGCACGATGGCAAGTGCGAAGACAGCAGCGAGCCAGAAGAAGAATGTTTGAACAGGTAGTCGCAAAAACAATGTTGATGACGACAAAATTCCGGCTACTGCAAAATAGATCAATCTAAATCCGCTAAAGCTTGAATGTCCGGCAACACGTTTGTCTCGCTTATATGGAATTCCCATGCGACGAAAACCGACGCGGCCAATTGACGCGCGAATGAACGGAAACGACGAGCTGTCCTCAACGATGGCATCCCGTACTTCTTCGGTCATCAGCGAAAATTCTGCCATATCGAGAACGACTTCTTCGTCGGCTACGGCTTTCAAAACCCGGTAAAAGATTTTGCGTCCCCACATCAAAAGTGTCGGCTCATGACGATCTACACGTTCACCAAATACGATATCGTAGCCTCCTTCCTCATGGAGTTTTACAAAATCCAAGATCATTTCCGGCGGGTCTTCGCAATCAACGTCGATAAAGACAAACAGGTCACCACGAGCCGTTCTTAAGCCACATTCCAGCGAAGCCTGATAGCCCACGTTTCGACTCAAAGTGATTATATGAATGAATGGATTCTCGGCTCGTAGTTTAAGAATTTCAGCGAGCGTGTCATCCGTGGATGCGTTATTTGAAAACAAAAGATCGACATTGTATTTTTCCAAAAGCTGCTCGCGAACCGCCTTCAGGCGTTCCGTGAAAATTGGAATACTGCCCATCTCATTATAGACAGGGCAGATCACAGTTAGAAGTTTCTTTGTTTTAGTTTCGACCATGTTCGTGGAAGCGGAAGTTTTAGTTTAAACGGGCGGCGTTATTCACAAAATACAACATCAATCTTTTGTAAGCCACTAGTCCGGTGGCTCCGATAGTTTGAATACCCGGACAACGAAAGACCTGCCACTGGACGAATAGCGAGTCGCCTCAGTCTTTATCGGATATCGGGTGGTGATTGCGTCGATCAGTTCTTGCTGTTTCTCTTTCGAATGAAGTTTACTGTTCAATTCACTATCATCGGTAATTAAGACAAGCGACTGCGCACGGGTGATGTCAATTTTCCGGATCCAATCCAGGGCTTTATCGATCGATTCCTTGTCAGAAAATCCTGCGGCGTAACCTTTCAATTTCGCAGGCGTCGCTGTGGTTTGATTCGGAAATCCGTAATATAGCTCTGGCGGCTCGCCATGCTGTTCTTTGGCAATATAATAGTTCAGAGTATACGCGTTAAAATCAGGCGCGATCATAACCGCGCTTTGTTTGAATTTTTTAGATTGCCAGTCCTTGGCGAATTTACGAAGGCCAGAATCATCTTCGACGCTCATACCTTTAACATCGCTATAAGAGATCAGAATCAGAACAGAACATATCAAAGCAATAGCTGCATTGCGCCGCACTACAGAACGTCTCGCCAGGCGGATTCCGACCTGCGAAATCAGTTCTACCGAGATTGCCGCAAAGAGTATCCAACCGAAAAATACAAACGACATGACATAACGTTGGCTGCCCACAAAAGGTGCAAGAAAGTTATATGCCAAAACTGGAATCAGCGTGTTGACGATTAACAACGTGTAGGCTTTGTGGTGATCGATGTACGTGATCAATTCTCTGCGAAATAGCAGGACAAGCGCCTTCCAGACCATCATCAAAACGATGATCGGCAACGCTATGCACAGTAAGATAAACGACGTGTTCCAGGGCAGCGGAAGCGTGGCTGCAAAATTGCTGGTGACAATAAACAGCAAATTATTGCTGGACTCGCGATCATATGGAAAACTTCCAAATGCTTGCTGATCGAAGAAAATCGGCATCCAGGGCAGGAATGCGAGTAGCGAGAAAGTCAAAGTTGCCATAATTCTTTCATGTTTAAACACGATTGATTTAAATGGAAACCTTGTGTATGCCACTGTATTTAATCCCATCAAAATAACAATGAGAAGTGCTGCATAATTCGAATAGAGCATAAGAACTGTCGATACGCCGAGCGCAAGTAAACGAGGACGTCTGGTCGCTTTAAGACAACGAATGAAGAAGTAAAACGTGAGAGTGGCCAGGACGGCAATCAGAGAAGAACTTCTGGCTTCCCGCGAAAACACCACTCCCAGAGGAGAAACACTGGCGAAAAATGCGCTGGTCAGGGCGATGTCTTCTCGTTCGAATAGCTCCCGCGCCAGTAAATAAACGCAGGGAATCAAGGCGACTCCCAGCACCATAGACGGTATCGCCATCATTAAAGGAGCGTCACCGAACAGCCGCACCCACATCGACATAATCGCGAAATAAAGAGGCGGAGCGAACTCGTAAATCTTGATTCGTTCTATAAGTTCCAGCGGATTAGCGCTGTTTGCCAGAAAAACAGTGACCGCCTCATCCGCGTCGAGACCGGTATTGAGGGGAAGTAAACGCAGAAGCACGCCAATCAGAATAATAAGGACCAGTAGGTAGGAAACCTTATGTTTCACTGGCTGGCTGATTTTCCTGACCCTCGGTTCCATTTGTAGCAGTGGCATTACCGCGCTGCCGGTGGCGATTAAGCACTTCGGAGAAGAATAAAGCCATGACCAGAACAGAACCGGTGATACTCAAGAAATACCAATGTTGATTGACCAGGTAAGCTGCGATCAAACCGAGCAAGCCGGAGGCACCATATATGATGTAAGCCACTTTCTTCTGGGATAAACCGGTTTGAAGAAGTCGATGGTGAATGTGCCCGGCGTCAGGCGAGAAGATCGATCGCCGAGCCGCCATACGTCTGACGATTGCCCAGGCCGTGTCGAGTAACGGGAAGAACAAAATCAAGACGACCAAAAGCACGGTCGGCACTATTACAGTTGCTGCAGCCGCACCTTTTATGACCCCCGTAATTGAGATCGCGCCCAAGATAAATCCGACAAGGTACGCACCCGAGTCACCGAGAAATATTCTGGCGGGGTTGAAGTTCCATCGCAAAAATCCGAATAGGGCACCGGCGACAACGGCCGCAATCAAAGCAGCGTAAGGACGATCGATACTGGCGCCGAGGGCGACGCTCCAGATCGTCAAAGCTGAGATTGCCGAAACACCGGCCGCGAGGCCGTCCATGCCGTCGATCAAGTTGACGGCGTTGGCGACACCGACCAACCAGATTACCGTGATCGGCAAACTGAGCGGACCGAGGTCAATAGGCACGCCGCCTTGTATGGCTAAAAACCCGAGGTTGATATCCATGGCGTCAGGAATCGGAATTGATTTAATTCGCACACCAAGCGAGTACGCGGCGGCAGCGGCAAGAATTTGCACCATGAATTTCATACGGGCTTTCAGCGATTCGAGATCGTCGAGCAGGCCCAGTACAAAAACAAGCGTGCCACCAACTGCGATGCCGGCAATGCCTTCAACGCCGCGTGCTTCGGCCGGCAGTTTACCGGCAATAGCAATCAAAGACGCAACGGTGACAAGAATACTGATAAAGATCGCCACCCCACCGAGCCGTGGAATCGGCACTTTGTGGATGCGGCGCTCTTCGCCGGGTTTGTCGACGAGACCCAGACTCAATGCGCGCGATCGGATTTCAGGCGTTAGCCACCAGCTGATCGACATCGCGATAAGAAATCCTGGAATTTGCATGGCATCGAGATTGCCGTGAGGGCAATAAAAGGCAGCCCACGCCAGACCGAACAAAAAGATCAGCAACTGAAAACTGCGAACTCCGCCTGCCGGTTTTGTCCGAGCTTTTTTCATTTTACGCGGCACTCCCGTAGCGGCAATCGCGCCAGGTTCAACTGTATCCGATGGGTCGCTGATTTTGGCAACGCTGCCCACTGGCGACGCGCTCAAAGAATTATCTTCAGCCTGCTCACCAACCATTTTAACCGCTGCCTTCGCTTTAATCTCAGTCAACTACCTAACCCCGACAGCTCGTTCCTTATACAACGGATAACGCTCACAAAGCTCCGCTACAGTTTTACGAGTTTTTTCTTTCAAATCTTCGTCATCAGGCGACTTCAATAAATCTGCCATCATTTTGCCGATTACTTCCATCTCTGAAGTACCGAAACCACGAGTGGTTACAGCAGGCGTTCCTACTCGGATGCCGCTTGTGACGAATGGTTTTTCAGGATCGTTAGGCACCGCATTTTTGTTGACGGTGATATTGACCTGCTCAAGAAGGCTGGAAGCTTTTTTGCCGGTCAGTTTAATCGGTCTCAGATCGACAGTCATAAGATGATTATCGGTGCCACCAGATACGATAGCAAGGCCGTTATCTGTCAAAGTAGCCGCTAACTTCTTAGCGTTTGCCACGATACGCTCTTGATACTGTTTGAATTCCGGTTTCAGTGCTTCACCGAAAGCGGCTGCTTTAGCGGCGATCACATGCATAAGCGGTCCGCCCTGGATGCCGGGGAAGACGGCTTTGTCGATATCCTTGGCATAATCTTCGTGACACATGATGACACCGCCCCTGGGGCCACGCAGTGTTTTGTGCGTGGTGGTCGTGACGAAGTGAGCATGTGGAAAAGGACTGGGATGCAATCCGGCAACAATCAAACCGGCGATGTGCGCGACGTCCGCAAGAAGCAGCGCTCCGCATTCATCGGCAATCGCGCGAAACTTATCGAATTCAATAATGCGCGAGTAATTTGATGCACCGCAAACGATCAACTTTGGACGTATCTCCATCGCTTTCTTACGAACGTCTTCGTAATCGATTTTTCCGGTCTCAGGATTGATTCCGTAAAATTGAGCGTCGAACCATTTGCCGGACATGTTGACCGGCGAGCCGTGCGTCAAGTGACCACCCTGATCGAGCGCCATGCCCATCGTGGTATCACCGGGTTTCAGCATCGCGAATTCAACAGCCATGTTTGCTTGAGCACCGCTATGCGGTTGGACATTGGCGTGAGGTGCGTTGAACATGCGCTTCAAACGGCTGATCGCAATTTCCTCGACATCGTCGACGAATTCGCAACCACCGTAATATCGCTTGTGCGGCAGACCTTCTGCATATTTGTTTGTCAGGACCGAACCCTGTGCTTCAAGCACTGCTTCGCTGACGAAATTCTCGCTGGCAATCAACTCAATCGAGTTTTGCTGCCTGCCGAGCTCGTTGGAAATTGCTTGGTATAGCTCAGGATCACTGTCTTTGAGAAAGCCCACGTTTCGTCCTCCAGCCTCGGCTCTAAACTGCTAATATTTTAGCTGTTTTTTCTATGCGGCATAGTCCAAACACGGCGTGATTGCGTGATGCAAAGGGAAAACCTGTCTCATCTTGGTAAAGTTTGGGTTAGACGAACATTCAGTACTGCTTGAGCAGATCAAGAGTTCGCATCTTTTTTCCGGCGCGGCTCTCGAGATTCCGCTGCATGAGCCGATGCGCGGCATCCAAGGCCGGAGACTGCGCTTCGGTGTAAGCCGGTCGGCGACGAGTAAGACTCTCTGGCAGAGCCAGTTCATCGCATGTCGCGTCGGCATTGACCAGCATTTTCCAAACCAATGGAGTAACGAAGATGCCGCGTTCTTCGTACTCGGCGTCGTATGCGTCAAAATTTCTCTCAGCCACGCGCGCTCCGGACGTAGAGCTGGAGCGCCCGCACTTGTCACATCCGATGCCACCCAGTTCCGAAAAGAACACAGTGATGTTGTACTCAGTCAGCGGGCGGCGGCATTTTATGCAGACTTGCAGCTCGGGTGAAACACCAAGCTGACGCAGCAAAAACATTTCGAACTCAAGCGAAAGCAGCCTGGCGTCCGCAACTGCAGCTTCCTGCATATGGAGCGAATTGAATAAAACTTGATAGAACAGTTCGCTCTCTTCCTCCAAACCTTCGCCGAATGCCTGAGTGAGTTCGGCGTAGTAGAGCGCGTGTGTGAGCCGGACAAGGTCGGCCCGCAAGTTTCGAAAGGTGCAGACTGACTCAGCCTGCGTGATAATGTCGAGAGATCTTCCTTTTGCCACCAACATCTTGTTGACGCACAGAGCCTCGGCTTTGCCGGACATCTTGGTGCCCGGTTTCTTGGCACCCTTTGCCACAGCCCGCACCAGCCCACGTTCGCTGGAGAACATCGACACGACTTTGTCGGACTCTCCGATTGGAAAGCCTCCAACGATGATTGCAGTCAAGCTGTAAGTAGCCATTGAGTTTCCGTTTGCATAAGGAAGTGGGGGGGCAGAAACCGAGCGAACGGAACGGTCTAGAGAAAGTTTAGCAGGATCGCGTCGGCGCAGGGTTGGCACCAGTGGCGGTGACAGATCGATTTTTGGTTGAAACCATATGCATTCGGTATAAAAAACGCTCACATCGGCAAACTCGCTTTTGAAAATCCCGGGGGTTGGAAAAGTTGTCGCTCGACCCGGCAAACCGCAATGCGGTCCGAATTTAATGGTGTCCGATAAGCATAAAAGTTGAGTCTGTCGGTCGTGTGACGCCAGGCACCCCAAAATTCACGAGATTAAAGACCAGGAATGCATTGATTTAGTCCTTTAAGAGCTAAAGGACCAACCGAAACCAACGCGAGCAAAAATTTTCTCAGGGCTCATTTTTGCGACAGGTTGCCGCTTAACCTGTTTTGAATCTATAAGACAAGTGTAAAAGAAAGTAGACACTTCTTTAGGCCTGACGCGAATGTCTACCGACGACGAGTCGAAGCAAGACGAACAAAATACTGAGGGCTCCGCACATAAGCAAGATGCTGAGCAGGCGTCTCCTGTTTATTTGTTTCCGGAGAACAGTGTCTATGATCTCGCGCCCATTGTCATTCCGGACAATATTAGGCTCGGCGCGCCCGCCGGTGATGAGGCCGAAGCTGACGACAGGGATTACGGGCAGGCCGCTGACCAGGCCGCCGCTACGACTGAAGATGCTGATGAGAAGTCAGTCTCAACGCAAGCGTTGATCCCGGAGTCCAGCAACGTCAACATCACGGCATCTGAGGTCTCTTCTCAGAAAATAAACCCTGATGATCGAGGCTCGGGCAGCCAATCGACAGAATCTGCATTCTCCAGACCGGTCTCGCTGCCGCAGCAGCCGCCAATCGGCTCGACGCTCGGCAAATTGAAAATTCAGGCACGCAAAGTTAAAGCGACTGCGGATCTTTCGAAGGTCGTTTCGAGATCGACCGAGCTTGATCCGGTTGAGCCAACCGAGCAAACCGCTGAGTTGCATCAGGCTTCCAGCACTGCCGAAACAGCCGGCGAGATTAGCATCACGGCGGAGTCTCCGGCAGCCGACGTGCTGGAAACGTCTCAACAAGCCAGGCTAAATGACAGTGAGACAACGGCACCGGGGTTGAAACCGAATGATGGTCAGCCCACTCAAACCGGGGAAACAAGCCCGACATCTGGTTCTTCCAGTGACGCTGTTAACGTAAGTGCAAGTGAGACAGCCGCCCGCTCTGATCATAATGAAGAATGGTCGGAACATGCCTCGGCAGTTCTCGAACATTTTGGTTGGGAACAGGCCGGCTGGTCGCCGCCGCAAGAGCATCTCGACATCCAGGCTTCCAGTGATAAATCGGCGGACGATAACGTCGAAGTACAAATAGGAAACGCGACTGAGCCAGCCGACGAAATTCAGGTCGAACAAACCCACGACGAAATTTCGCAGCCGGCAGAGCAATCTTCGGAAGCGGCAAACGACGAAGACTATGGCAAGAATTTTTTCCCGGAGCACAGTGCTTTCGATCTTGAGCCGATAGTAATCCCGGACGATCAAAGACTGGGTTCGCCAGCCGGTCCGCAGGCGGAAGTCTCTCAACCTCCTCAAACAGATCCTCGAAAAACGGCTCCACATCAGAAGTTATCGCCGATCAAAATCGGACAACTGCGACCGGCGGCGCGGAAGGAAACTCCCAATTCGCCGAAACCCGTGCCAAAACACGATTCGCAGATCAGTCCCGCCGCTCAATATGGCGTGCCGCATGCTGAGCAAAACGGCGAATCAGGAGTCAGTTTGGTCCAACCCAACATTACGATTCCGACGTCCAACGGCGACGAGCATATCGTGATCTCTGAATCTGAGCCTGCCGACCCGAATTCAAATGGAAGTGCCGACGGGAATGTTGGCGCGGAGTCTATCGTTATTGAATCTGACGCTGAAGGCGCGATCGAACAAGGAACGCATGTCCCGGCACCAGGTGATACTGCAGCAGTCGATGCTTCTCCGTTCGGTGCTTCTTCGTTGGATGCTTCATCGGTTGCTTCAATGGAAGGCACCGTCGAGCCTGGCGTCACATTCGCAGAACCGAATTATGCCCAAAGCGATTTAGATGGAAGGATTGATGAAAGTCAAACTTCCGGCAACTGGGACGAGCAGACGGGTTGGGAAGACGTTGTTTCCCAGCAAGAACGTTGGCAAGAAAAAACCGGTTGGGAAGAAGCCGTCGAAGAGAAAGGTGAATGGGAGCGATCGGGTTGGAGTGATTCAGACACGGACGCTGGTGTTGATCCGCAAAGTACATCGCAAGAAACTTCGCTACCGGATCCACAAGTTCATTCACAAGAAATTTCACCGCCGGATCCGCAGGTTCATTCGCAAGAGATTCCACAACTCGATCCGCAAGTTCACTCACAAGAAATCGCACTACCGGATCGGCAGGCGCATTCACAGGAGATCGGGCAACGAGATCCCCTGCCTGATAATCAGATCGACACTGCAAGTAGTGCCCACTTTGAATCGAGCGGCGGAGATTCTGTCACGGGTACTGTCCAGACCGGTGACCTGGAACCAGTGAAGAGAGCACCTTCAGTCGATGCGTTGTTCGGAGGCGCCGATGATGACGACATTGACGATGTCGTGGCCAGTGAATCATCCGGCGGCGTCGAAGACCTCGCTTCCGTCGGGATAAAAACCCTTGAAATTGAACCGACTGAACGTGAATTCATTGAAGAGCAAATCGGCACCGCCACTGGTGACAGTAACTATCCGTTTGAACCTGAAGACGAAACCACTAACAATCAAGAATTCGCAGGGCGGCCTGAGAGTGGAACGTATCCTGCCATCGTCATATCCGAAAGTTCTGATCAAGCACCAGAAGTGGTATCAAGCCAAACAGTCGAAGGAAACGACCAGCCTGTTACTATAGACAACCCAGTTTTGAATCTCGACGATTCCGCGGAAATACCGCCCATGGGCAGCTTCGATATCAACAATCTTGGCATCGGAACTGCGGACATCGATCAGATTATCCTCGAACACAGTAGCGTTCAACTGACTCTTCGAGCTGGCGCGCTTGAAGAAGCCGAAGAAGAGGAGCGATACCTGCGAGAGTTATTGTTGACCGAACAGCGTGATGCTGAGCTACAAGATCAAAAATATGGTGTTTCACCTGTCCAGTCGCAAGAACACACAAACCCAGATCTGCAGGATAATCCGCAGGCTTCTTCTTCACAAGAGCTTGAAGTTGCAGCGCTCAAAGAAGAGCCTACTTATGACGAAGAAGATTCTCTGCAAGAATTCCGACCGACCGACAGCATTTATGAATTGGCACCATTTGTCCTACCTGCGGCCGGAGAGCGGCTTACAGACAAGGACTCGCCCGGCTCCGGGACGAAGAAACCCGCCGTAAAACGAACAATGGAACAGGCGATCAATGCAGCCGACACACCGGAGCGCGCCGCAGTTCCATCGTATTCGTCAGATCCACTTGTCGGCACCACATTAGCTCATAGCTACGAAGTCCTTGATGTGATTGGTCAAGGTGGCATGGCAATTGTTTATCGTGCAAAACAAATCGCCACTGGAAGACTGGTGGCCATCAAGACCTTGAAATCACAAAATCCACCGGACGTGATGCGTTTTAGTCAGGAAATTAAAACGCACGCGCAGTTGGCTCACAAAAACGTGGTTGATTATATCGACTCGTTCAGCGCGCGTGGTCAGCTCTTTCTGGTCATGGAGCGCATCCGCGGTATAAGTCTCGAGGAGATTATCCGAACGTTTGGTAAACTCGATGAACCGGCTAACATTGTCGATATCCTGACGCAGATTCTTGACGCCCTGGAGTACGCGCACAGCGGCGGATTGATTCACCGAGATTTGAAAACGGGCAACGTGATTCTGATCAAAGAACAAGACGAAGCCATGGTCGTCAAAATTCTTGACTTTGGGATTGCCAAAATTCAAGGTGATTTGCAGCGGCTGACACATGTCGGACAAGCGCTTGGTTCGCCAATCTACATGAGTCCGGAACAATGCTCAGGCAAACTGCTGACCACCAAATCGGATCTGTATTCATTAGGTGTGGTCGCGTACGAGACGGTGACCGGTACGCCACCATATTCGAAGGGCACGCTGATCAATGTTATGGCTGCGCATTGCAACGAAAACATCAAGCCCAAGCCTCTTTCTGAAACAGCACCACATCTGCCTAAATTTAAATTGCTCGATCAGATTCTACAAAAAGCACTGCAGACTCCAGCTGAAAAACGCTGGCAAAGTGCCGAAGAATTTCGAGTTGCACTGCAATTCTGGCTGCGATCTGTCGAGATCGATGCGGTCTACGACGAGCTTCCAGTAGAGTTGATGAGATCTCCTGTCACTGAACTGGATATCGACAAACTTGTGGCCAGCGCCTCAGCCAACACAGCGCCATCAAAACCAAATGCGGCGCCCGCCTTTAGCTGGGCGCAAGAACCGGCGGCCGAGCCGCAAGCGATAAGCGGGCAAGCGCTCTCTCCGGTGTCCGCTCCGGATCAAAAAACCAGCACTGGAGAAAACGCGGGTTGGGATGCAGAAGATCAAGAAGTCGATGATATTTGGCCGGAACAACAGGGCGGTTGGGAAGAAGGCACCAAGCCGGTCGAAGTAGTTCCAGGTTGGGGAGACGCATCAGGCGCATGGGGCAGATCAGAAAAACATCGTCAATCTGATTCTCCCGAGAATGAAGCGACTGAGGATATTTCAACAGCGTCGCCACCAGCCGACCCGACGCCAACCACCACATCTGGTGCCAACCAGTCGATTCCAGATCCGAATCAAAAACTGTTCCAATCAAATTACCAGGCTGAAACCAGCGATTTGTGGAACGCTCAACAGAATCAAGTCAACCAGAGACGAAGCTCCGTCAGAGATCTTTTAGCTTCTCCGTTTTCGATTAAGGAAGAGCCAAAATCGTTTGAAGTGCAAACATCCGTGGAGATGAATGCGGTAGGCAGTGAACCGCCGAATTTGCAACAACCGGCACAGCCAGCGGAATTGCCCCCGCCGGCTCCGATTCCTAATATCTCGTTCGATCCAAATCCAATCACCGCCAGTAGTGCCGCAGAATCCATGGATCAAATGGATCTTCGAAAACGACAAGCTCCGGAACAACCGCGTTCGGCTACGAACAACATTGTTTTATACATAATAATTGGCGTCGTTATGGGCATCGCTATTACCTTTTTGTTTGTTTACTATTTCTTCGTTCAAACTGACACTTTCAACATTCGCAAGGGCGCCAAGACAAATCAGACAGCGCCGGCGAGCACAATTGGTCCTGTTCGAAATACCCCAATTGAGCCTGATGCTTCAACTACTTCAACTACTTCAACTACAGAACCAACGAAGACAACTGACGAAGTCAGTCCTGAATCTGAAAAATCAGAGGCAACAGATTCGCCTGTCCAACGAAGAGGACGCAAAAAATCAGACTCGACCGAACCAGACACTGCGCCGGAAGCATCCACTTCAAGAGAATCAACTGATTCAAAATCGGATGAAACTCCTGCTGCTACGCCGACATCGGAAGATGCGACTTCCTCTGACGCGACGCGTAAGCCATCATCAACTGAGCCTTCGAGCACCACGAATCCAAGCAACGCACCGACGCCGTTCAAAAAGGGCGAGCCTGAAGAAGGCGTCGACTTCTAATCACGGATAGTTGTTTCAGTTGCTCAGTGCTGTTGAGCGTTATTCGCTATGGAACATTCGTTATAGAACTTCAATCGCTATAAGCAGATTTACAAGTTCAGAACGCACTGAAATGTTCTCTGAAGTTCAGAGGCGATGAGTGAAGTTGCAACGATTGCGACAGTAGTTTAATCCTACGATTTCTTCGCGCGTTCTTTAACCATCGAAGCCCAGTCAGTGTGGACGAATCCAACTTCTGGTTTGTCGAGGCGTTCGTATGTGTGAGCACCAAAGAAGTCGCGCTGCGCTTGCGTCAGATTTTGTGGCAAGTGCTCAGTGCGATACATATCGAAGTACGCGAGACTCGATGACAACGCCGGAACTGCGATGCCGTTGTTCTGCGCGAAGTTGATCACGCGGCGCCAATCTTGTTGAACACCGACGATGTATGACGCGAAGTTTGAGTCCACGAGGAGGTTGGCCAACTCTGGATTTTCAGCGTATGCTTTGCGAATTTCTTCGAGCAGTTCGGCGCGAATGATGCAACCGCCTTTCCAAATGCGAGCGGTCTCTCCGAGGTTGATATTCCACTCGTAGTGTTTCGAACCTGCGCGAATGAGAGCCATTCCCTGCGCGTAGCTGCAAACTTTACTGGCGTAGAGCGCCGATGCCAGACACTCGAGAAAGTCTTCTTTTTCTTCTTCTTCGGTGATTGGCACAGGTCCTGAAATAACTTTCGAAGCGGCGATGCGCTCATCTTTCATCGACGACAACATGCGGGCAGTCAAAGCTGAATCAATGGTCGGAACTGGAACACCGAGTTCCAATGCGACTTGAGAGGTCCAACGACCCGTTCCTTTTTGACCAGCTTTGTCGACGATCAGATCGACCAGCGGTTTCTTAGTATCCGTATCGGTGACGGTTAAAATCTTCGCGGTAATCTCGATCAAATACGAATCGAGAATGCCTTCGTTCCAATCCAGGAAAGTCTCGGCAATTTCCATTGCTTCCATTCCAAGACCACGACGCATGATATCGTAAACTTCAGCGATCAATTGCATGTCACCGTATTCGATACCATTGTGAACCATCTTCACAAAGTGACCGGCGCCATCAGGACCGAGGTAGGTCACGCATGGACCGTCATCGACTTTGGCAGCAATCGCTTCCCAGATCGGACGAATCTGTTCGTAAGCTTTTTTGTCTCCGCCCGGCATCAAGGACGGACCGTTGAGAGCGCCTTCCTCACCACCGGATACACCGGAGCCGATCAGGAAGACATTGTCCATTGCCAGAGATTTCTCGCGCCGGCGAGTATCTTCATAATGCGAATTGCCACCATCGATGACGATGTCGCCATCGTCGAGGAACGGACGAAGCATGTCGATTGTGCTATCGACTGGCGCTCCAGCTTTAACAAGAAGAATAATCTTGCGCGGGCTTTCCAGACTTTCCATGAAGGTCTTCACGTCTTTGCAGCCAATCACTTCTTTGCCTTTGGCGCCAGCTTCCAGGAAAGCATCAACTTTATCGGAGCTTCTGTTGTAGACAGCTATCGGATAGCCATTGCGTTCGATGTTGAGCGCAAGATTTTCGCCCATCACACCAAGCCCGACCAATCCAATTTTTGCTTTCTTCGTCATCTATCCTTCCTCCGGCGTAAGCCCTATTTTGATCGCAGTCACAGATTCCATTACGGATTTTTCGAAAAACTAAATACTTCAAGTCCGGCAAAAAGCCGGGTCGAGCGCGGACGCAGCGTCCTTATCGAGGTACCACTGCGGCTGACCGGACACTGGTTTGACCATTTGCGCCGGATACAAATCCTTATCTTTGCCGCTGATTATTTCAGAAACAACCTTCGATTTTCCTTTGCCCGATACGATAAACCAAACGTTAACAGCGTTATCGAGCACAGGTAGTGTGAGAGTGATTCGATTGGTTTTAAACTTTTCAACGTAGTTAGCGACGCAAATTTTGCGGCACTCGTTTAACGCGGCAGTGCCCGGGAAAAGTGACGCGGTGTGCCCGTCGTCGCCCAGTCCAAGCAAAATCAAGTCGAACTTTGGAAACTGATTTTCTTCAAGATCAAAGAACGCCTGGATTTCTTCCTCGTACAACTTTGCCGATTCTTCCGGATCCGAGTCCTGAAGTTCTGTCGCAAAAACATTTTCATCTCTCACAAGATCTGGCTTAAACAGCGTTTGTTTAGCCATCTTAAAATTGCTTTCGTCACTGGTGTGAGGAACGCAACGCTCGTCGCCGAAGAAGAAAAATGTTTTCTTCCAGGGCATTTCGTACTTGAGCGGTGCCGACGCTAACAGCTCATAGAGCGGCTTAGGAGTGCTTCCGCCCGACAGTGCGATCGTGAAATGTCCGTGGTCGGCAACCGCTCTGGCAGCGGCATTGACGATGTCCTCAGCTGCTTTTGCAATCAGCTCCTTACTCGTGTCGAACACATGTATTCCAGCACTGGCAGTCATTATTTCAACGCTCCGCATAGCTCACAGACGATGTCCAGCAGTTCTTTATATAGTTCTGCCGTGAGGGGACTATCAAGTACGTCGACAACTAATTGGCTTTGTGTTTTTTCAGCCATGCATAAGGTCTCATGCACTTCACTGCGCTTCATCAGCGCTGCCACCAGCCCGGGGCAACCTTCTTTCTGCATGACCACGAGCGATTTTTCTTTGCCGACAAAATCGGCAGCGAAGAAGCACACCGTGCCTGGTGCCACAGTATCGAGTGGAACCGCTTTCAAACTCACATTGATCTTCTTACGACTCCATTTGAACTTCAAATCGACGTCGTTGTCTTCATTGCGTTTTGCAGAATCGAAAGTCCAGCCCAGCCGCGAAGCGAGCCAGGAAGCCAACAACAGGCCTTGAGCCGATTGTCCTCTTGGTGGCGCATCGGTTCGTTCAGAAACACCAATCACGATTGACGAAACCAGATCTAAATCCTCTAGTTCGAGCAAACCATTGGTTTCTTCAAACGCATGAGCGATTGTCTGGCGCCATGGAAGCAGTCGGCGCCAGTTAAGATCGTAGAGCGCGCCGCCGTCTTTAAGACGCAGATAAGCATCTTTTAGATCGAACATATACGTAAGTCTGTCATCGAATTCTGCGGTGTCGACGACCAGTCTTTCCATAAATGGGAAGAACGGTCCAAGCAATTCCTTCGAAGGACGCTTGTGCTGACACCAGAGCCAGGTCGGCAAATCGACCAGCTGAAGCGGCGATACGACACTGGCTAAATTGCGCGTGCCGGGACCTTCCCAACGAACCGTGATTTGTTCGCAACAAATTTGCTTCGCGCTTTTACCAGGAATCATTCGACATCTGGCCGTAACCCAGGCTTCAAGATGCTCTTGTTCAGCTGGTATTGCCATAGCAAGAATGGCACGACATGGGTGTTTTAGCGTGATATCTTCAAGCAAGAAACCGGCGTCCACTTCCGCGTTGGCATCAGCTGTAAAAAGAATGAACGTGATGCTGCATGCGCGAGTAACTGCAGGCTCGTCACTTTCCGACGCATTTTCGGCTTGCAGCCAGAGTTCCAGGAGTTCTTTCTCGATGCGATCGACATCGACGTGGTGAAACTTGCCCGAGAGAAATGACGACATCTCGGTTTTATCATGCAATGTCGAGGTCATAGCTCCCTCCAAGTGTGCCCTTCAATCGAAAGCATTTCATCACTCTCTTGAGGTCCCCACGAACCTGACTCGTAGTTCGGGAACGGACGATGGGCAACCAAATATCCTTTGCCGGTTGATTTGCCCGGAACTGATTTTTCCCAATGCTCGATAAGCGGTTGATACAACTTCCATGACGCTTCGTAGAAGTCCGACCGCGCATACAATGACGGGTCACCGATTAAGGCGTCTAAAATCAAACGTTCGTAAGCCGGTGGAGTTCTGCTACCAAATGCGGTGCCATATCTGAAGTCCATTGTTAATGAACGAATCTGCGTCGTCGGACCTGGTTGCTTGGTGGCAAACTTCAAAGAGATGCCGTCATCAGGCTGAATCTTCATGACAAGAACGTTGGGACTTTCGGACGCCGGAGTGTTGTGATAGATCGAACCACCCAGTTGTTTAAACAACATTTTAGGCGGCTTGCGGAATTGAATCGCGATCTCGGTCAAGCGCTTGGCCAGCCGTTTTCCCGATCTCAAATAAATCGGAACGCCCGCCCATCTCCAGTTATCTATATAGAGTTTCAATGCCGCGTAAGTTTCACGAGTAGACTCGGGCGACACATTTTTTTCATCGCGATACCTGGCAGCCTTATCGCCCAGAACATAACCTTCTCCGTACTGACCGCGCACTGAGAAATCATCGATGGTATCAGCTGAAAACGGACGAATTGCATTGAGAACTTTGACTCGTTCGTCACGCGTAGCTTCAGGATCCAACGAGATCGGCGGTTCCATTGCTACCAGTGCCACCAGTTGCATCAAGTGATTCTGAATCATGTCGCGCAACGCGCCGGCTTCTTCATAGTAGGCACCGCGATCTTCAACACCAATCGTTTCTGCACTGGTGATTTGAATATGATCGACGAATTCGCGATTCCAGATCGGCTCGAAGATACTGTTGGCAAAACGGAAACACATGATGTTCTGTACAGTTTCTTTGCCCAGATAATGATCGATTCGATAAATCTGAGGTTCACTCAAAACATCGTGCAAGGTCGCATCGAGTTCGAGCGATGACGCGAGGTCATGGCCGAAAGGCTTCTCAACAACCACTCTTGGCCATGCCGGTTCATTTTTCTTACGCGCGATCGCAAGACCAGACTCTGCCAGTTTCGTTATGATCGGCATGTATAAACTCGGTGGCGTCGACAAATAGAAAATATGATTTCCCATGGTGCCATGCTGTTTCTCAAGCTCCGCCAATGTCGCTTTCATCTCTTTGTATGACTCGAGATTTTTCGAATCACCAGCGCGATAATAAAGTGATGGTGCGAAGCGATCCCAGCTAGCCTGGTCAAACTCGAGGTCTTCAGAATATTTGATCACCGCTTCTTTCATGTCATCGCGGAATTTTTGATCTGTTTTTTCAGTGCGAGACTGACCGAGAATTGCAAAATTCTCCGGCAGCAAATTCTGGACATATAGCGCGTAGATTGCCGGAAGCAGCTTTCTCTTGCAGAGATCTCCGTGAGCACCGAATATCACCATGGCAAATGGTTCTGGCCGTTTTTCTTCGGGTAAGCCCAACATCAGCGGATTTTCCACCATCGCAGAATGTACCATCGCTCCTTCTTCGCCTCGCGGTTGCCAATAGACGCGCGTCTTTAACGAGACAAAGATTACTACGTTTCTCGTCTCAATATATTTAAAACAAGCATTTCAGCTATGCGATTTGATACGCGTCTGGCGTTTTATTTAAAACTCTCGATTTCTTCGGCAAAAGAGTCAGCGTCTGCCGGGCAACCCGATTGATTTTTCAAAACCGTACCGTTGGCATCAAGGTAGACCAGGGTTGGATAGGCTGAAACCTGATATTTTGCCACCAGTGCGGCGTTCGCGGAATCTTCGGCGTTCAAAGTTTCAAGCTTGACCTTTCCTGAAAATTTGTTCTTAACCGCCTCGAACGCAGGCTCAAACTGTTTGCAAACTCTGCACCAGTCGGTCGAAAACTCGAGAACCTTCGCGCATTTCAGAGCTCCCTTGGGAGCTGGCGCAGCGGCAGCGGTTTTTGCTTTGGCAGCAGCGGCACTAGCAGCTGCACCGGTAGCGGTTACGGCAGCCTTTTTTGCCTCGACATTTGCAGCTCCAGCGGCAATCTGTGCGGTTCTGCCCGACTTATATCGAGTCACACTGTCTAATCCGTTCTGGGCAGCGGTCTTCAGGGCACCTCGGGAGTTGTTCACCACCCATTGATATTCTTGTGACGCCCGCGCCGTCTGGTTCATCCCGTGTGAGCACAGGGCGATGTAATAATGCGTCATTGTGTCAGTCGGCTTTTTCTTGGCGAGCGCCTCGAAAATCTCCAGGGCAGGTCCATACTTGCCGCTCTTATAAAGCTGAACCCCTTCAGCCGAAGTTTGAGCAGACGCCGAGCCCACGGTCAAACCGATGCACAGGGCGGCCAAAACCCAAGAATTACCCCGTCTTTTGCTGTTCATTCGTCCTCTCCGCAAGCCTTGATGCATCATTATTCCCGATTTGAAGTGAGGCGATCACATTCAAAGCGAAACTGATCACATTCCTGATCGCATCTCACAGCGATTTGGATTTCACAGGAAACCAGTGTAGATTTTCGGGTCACTAAACGAGTGCCAGCAGACCATCGATGCTCACTCAATCGAGATTGAGCGAAGGCGTTTTATGCCTAACGCGAAACAATTACTTGTTGACAGGTGCCATTGTGAACCGTTCTGGAACGTTCGTTTCCAAACTTCTTTCCATAGTTGTGAACGCTACCTTTATGACTGCGAGAATTTGTCGCTATGGAAAAACTCTCGTCGAGAACCATTGGTGGTGGCGGTGCAACTAAGAACGAACTCGGGTCCATATGCCCTGCGTACAATGACGGAGCATTCGGTGGCGGTGGTACTACGCACACACCTGGAGGCGGCGGTGGGACTAAACCACGGCTCATTCGCTTCGATTTCTTCCGCGGCTTGGAGATTTTCTCAGGCACCGCAGCTAGTGCCGCACCTGCGGATTTTAATTGCGCTGGTTTTGCACTTTCAACTTCTTTAGCGACTGGTGCATCCGCCACTTCAGATTCTGATGAGCTCTCAGCTTTCTTGACTCTCGCTTCGAGTGCGAGTCTTTCCGAAACCGGTTTGACCATTGCCTGAATCATGGTCGGCAGTTCGTTCCGATCACCCGGAAGAAAGTTGGATGCAAGTTTATCGCTTTCGGTTTTGTCTGGATCGTGATGCTGAACTTCTGAAGCGACGGTCTGGTGATGGTGGCTAGAATCCACGATTGGAGCGAATTCTCGGTACGCAAAAACCAAACAAAGATTGATGGCGACAACGCTGACATAGACCGACGGATGCATTTCGATGCGGACAAACCGTTCAACGGTTCGCAGCAAACGTGCAGCGCGCCTTATGTTTCGCAATGAACTCAAGTTTTGCTCCAGGGAGTTGAGCCAACCAAGGGATTCCAGACACCAAGCGGCAAGTCTGGATAATACATCAAAAAACGGTATATTCGACAATATAAAACAGTAAGTACGATTAGATTGCTATTAGAGAACGAGTTTTGTGGCGCACCAATTGAAACTTCCAGCATCTCAAAACAAGAAGGACTGTAGTCTACCGAGCTGGAAACGGCACATCCGACTGAACATTTACGACATTGACGCCGCGACCATCCAAAAAATCCAAAACATCTTGAGCGTGGCTTGCCAGCGGCCAGAGCGGAACTTCCATGTTGGCATAATCGGTATGCAAGATAACTGAAGAACAATCGCGGTACGGATAGTATTCCGCAAAGGTGATGTCGTCGAGCAAAACCATTTGTGTCGCACGACGTTTGCTCGCACTATCGTGCACTGTTAGTACCGCCTCGCTGTCTGTCAATTCGAGCACATACAGCCGCTTCGCATCACGAAGAAGAGTCTGAGCCATCATGCCTAGAAAAAACGAAAAGGCAATCGACGCTCCGGCTATCATCACCGACCAATACACGTTGTAGACAACCGTGCACACGGCAACACACAACCAGAGCGCCATGAACATATAACCAATCACGATTGCGACCCACATCACCTCGGAGCCGACTCGCTTCACTCGCGGGTCAGATTCCAATCGTATGGCTGGTTTTACTAGTGCAACCATGTTCGAAACCCGGGAGCTTAGTAGCAAGTTTCAACAGCACTGGAGCCGTTTAAACTCTCAATCAAACTATGCCCATTAAACAGGCCTGCGCAACGCCTGCCCGGTATTAAATCGGCCGGCAATTGCGCTTGGGTTTGACTTTTTGAGACTGAGTGACCAGTCCTGAAGAACTATCCGAGCACAGTCAGAGCGATTAAAAACGTTCCGCTATTCCACATGCAGTGAGCCACCATGGCCGGCACCAAACTTTTGGTTCTCTCAAAGACAAACGCGAACAGTGCTCCCAAAACGAATAAAGGAAGAGCACCACCCGGATCGAAGTGCGCCAGCGAAAACAATGCTGCACTGAAGATGATCGAAAGAAACGCACCAAATTTTCTACGCAAATTTGTATAAAGGAATCCGCGGAATAACGTTTCCTCGCAGAGCGCAGGCAGTACACCAAGCGTGATAAGGAACATGATGATCGCCAGTGGATTAGCTTCTTTCACGGAGGAAAGAACGACTGCAACAATCGGATTACTCGATCCTTGCGAGCCAAATTTTTGAGCGACTAATCCGGCTACCATCACCAGTGGTATCGCCGCAAACCATGTGAGCACACCCGCCATAACCAGTCCGATCAGACCTCTTCGTTCGGTTTTAAATCGCAGATGAATTCCATCCAGGAATTTGACACCATGGTGCCTGAACGCAAAAAACCAAATATAAAAAATCGATGGCAGATTTTGCATGAGGTATAAAGCCGCTGTAAGCAAGGCAACAACGAAAGCTCCTCTCTCCGTCGCAATGTTCGCAAGGTCGCCTGAAACTCCTTTGAGCAACGGAACGACCAAATACTCGGTCGATAACCACGCGATAAAAACGGTGTACACCACCCGTCCACCAAACGGCACAGGCGCCATAATCTCCGCGCGTTCCGCATCACTGGTCGGTTTTCTCGGCAGCATAAACAACTGCACGATGATCACGATCACTCCGACGAATCCACAAATTGCTGCAGTGACCATAAAGAGAGCGAGTTTGATCAAATATATTTTGTAGTGTTCGAGAAAATTCGAAAGCTCTTTCTCATACTTTTTCTTGTGACCCGCGGCTTTCTCAACCTGCACATTGAGCACGTCCTGGAACCATCCAGCCGTCATCTCCGTTTTGATGATTTTGACCGCTTCTTTGTATTCAACTTCACTGCCAATCTTTTTCTTCGCGTAAATCCAATCACAAACTTTGGCAAGATTTTTGGCTTTCGGAGTGTCGATCTTGTGAATCTTTTCCAGATCCTTTTTGATCGGTTGACTGGTTTCGCTATCAAGAATGATTCGTTTGGTCAAAAGTATCGAAGACTCGGGAGCCAATTTAATAGCCTTATCCAGTGCGGCTCCAGCTTCCACGTAACACTTAGCTAGCTGGTCCTCAAATTGATTGCCTTTGAGAAGTTCTTTGAGCGACACGAACGACGACGTCATCCGCAAGGACATCTCCGCCTTATCAGACTCGACGAAAACTTCGTTGCCCGCACCTTTGCGCGCTTCAATCGTCGTGTACATCTGTGAAGCGACGAAAAGCGTGGCATACACTAGGTACAAGTGTAAAAGCGTTTTGCGAGGCGCGTCTTTTAAAACGAAAGCGAGTCCGGTCAGGACAATAAATCCGGCTAACCAAACATAGTAAGTATCACTGAATTGCAGGGTAAACCTCCTTGCAACAAAACTGGTCTGTCTTAGTATAGATCCTCGGAAGCCCGGATGCTGAACGAATGCATGTCGCTTTCAGCGTCTGCGGCGACCACGGCACAAAAGGTCTGACCGACGCGCCCGCGCGGCTGATTGGTTCGTTGGAAACACATTTCGGGCATTACCAAGTCATCCGCTTATCAGGGGGATGTCTCTAGCGTAGTTGAAATTTGATGATCATGGCTCTGGGTGCTCATCTTCTTATTATGATATCAGGCTGCTTTAGTATTGCAAGTGGTGG
>JADYXR010000179.1 GCA_021772095.1 Candidatus Obscuribacter sp.
CAATACACACACTAATTGTTTCGCTTTTTACTCCTGAATGCAATAAAAGACATCCTGGTATGGAGCTGTAGTGCCACGACATTCTCTGATATTGAGGAGTATCAAAGTCTCTGATTCGGTGTATCCGGAGGGGGCTCCAACAAATAGTCTCAGGCAACGCATAGCTCAAGTTCTCACCGAGCTCGATGTGAGCTGACCACCTCCGATCGAATAGCGATAATCCGGAAATTTGAGAAATTCCTTTCCGCCACCGTAGATGGTGACTTGATACTTTGGCAATAGATCCTCAGGAAGTTGCATTCTAAATGCAGGCCTCAAATGGTTTAAACGATGCCATCTGTCCACGATCGCGACCAACCATCGATATCCAGGACAGATCGAGTAACTGACGCCACAGACGGTACCACTCGAACTGTCGTTAATCCAATTTGCAATTTGGTTTCTCACTGGAGCTCCGAGAAATGGGGCAAAACGGCTAGCTACAAAAATCGAAGCCGCTGTTACTGAAAAAAATCATGTTGTTTCATCAGTCAATAACTAATCGGCAGATGCGTCCACTACAGCAATCTAATGGTGTCCACCGAGAAGCAGGCCAGGCATCCCGTCAAAAAAACTTTTGACTTTAAATCCAAAAGAATGTAATCAGTTTTGTCCGAATATGCCGAAGATAGTGCGTCTCGTTGAGTATTACCTTCCATTGCTCCGTTAAGTTGATAGTTGAGCATTGCCAAGAGACTTTGTCACAGTAAATCATCGTCTACTTTCGCTATGTCTTCAGGAGCATCACCACCAGCACCAAAAAGCCCGTTGTTAGCAAGCAACCAGATCCAGGTAACTGCTGCGGCGGCTTTGCTGTAACTCGTCCTCGACATTCGTGAGCCAATTAAGGACGGGAGGTTTTTAGGTTCGCTTCACAAGCGACTTCGATGCTATCAGACTAAGCTGAATCAGCTGTTTCTGACATAGAAGTTGACGTCGGCTGTCGCCAAGGCTTATGACGCTAACTTCGGCGAAATTTGCGTTCTGAAAAGAATGCCGTCATTTCGACGGCATTCTTTGAATTCAACAAAGAAAGTGCTAAATATGAAAACCATACATTGGCTTCGCATTGTCGGGCTGGGTCTGGTAACTGCCCTCGTCATTTATTGCGGACTTCGGCTGTTGGCTTTCGGCGCGCCGGCAGCAGGATTGGTGTCCCTGGTTATCGGTGTTGGTGTGAGTGTAGCGGTCTTGTGGGGTCTGGTATCTCACATATTCAGCAGGAAGTAGCTGCCACTCTATCTGACAAGACCCTTATGCAACGCCGCTCATAGGCGCAGAGATGAGGCAAGCACTCAGGCCAATCGAAAAAACATCTGAGCTGCGCGTCCGTTAATTGTTTTCCGTTCAACCCGCTACAAAAGCGGTTTTCGAACATCTAGTCTTCCGAACTCCCGTCAAAATTCCCAAAACAAAAACCAACCTTCCTGGAGCAATCCCATGACTGATTCGATCAAAACAGTGCCCGACTTGAAATCCCTCGGTGAGTGCCTGTCTGAACGCGCCGCCGCGCTCGCAGCCAAGCTTCAACTCCGCCTCGGCAGTCCCAAATTCAAGGCCGCTTCTGATGAAAGCCAAACCGATGTCCTCATCGCAGGCTCCTTACTCACCGTTATCACCAGTTCGATCGGCCCAATTGTCCATGGACTGGAGTGCCTGCTCCCGCCGGCCGATGATAGCAACGGATTGGCGGATATACCTGCCGATATGGCCGAAGCAACACTGCTGGCGACCGGTATTAAGAAGGACGCTATCATCCAATCCATCGCGACTACTGGCAACCTCGTCTTGCCTATGCTCGAACAGCTCATGTCCGAAGCCGAGCGGCGACTGGGCTAAGGTCGGCCGAACCAACCATTCAAGATCTCGATTGCCGAGTAGATTCGGGGGCGAGTGGCTCAAGGCAAGTCGATCTGGTACACCACGCCATGGTGCGTGCAGCAGATAATCGCCAAGCACGAGCTTTACAGAAACTGGGGCCAAGAGCGCAAAGTTAAGTAGTTTCTTGATCTCAGCGACACCATTGGTGGTGTCGCAAATTGGAGTGAAAATAAAATCGCGAAGGAACAGCTTTGCACTTGCTTTGGTCCTCCCGTCTTAGAAAGAAGACTCTGATGAACATTTCAAGACTTGTCATAAATCTGGTGTTGACGCTAATGCTCGCGTTGACTGTAAATATTGTATCAATCTGGGCACCAATGGCTGTGCTTCGTTCGCCGAACGTTCTCTTCCTTAGCATACCGCTGACCGTCTTAGCCACGATCTGCGGAGCCAAGCTCGGAAAACATATAGGGCGGCGCAAAGAACCGCTGAAAAATGCGGCATTCTGCTACGCAGGCATAGCCGTTCTGGCGGCGTCCATGGTCAGTAGCATCGCTGCATTTCTATACGTGCTTCCGATCTCAGCGGTGCCGGTCGCAGTGGTCTTCGGGTCAGTGCTCTCATTTGCCAACGCACTGAGCACCTTATTTTTCATGTGGTTGATCCGCACTCCCGAGTAGAAGCGCTCGTGAGCGGATTAACAGTGCTGGCTTAGTGAAGCCGCTCAGACCTAGTGTCCGAGCTCCATCTCAGAGCTTCCGGTTTCCTCTCCGTGACAGGATGAAACCGGTCGGCTCCTTGCTGCTTGGCTTGAGGGCGCCTGCAGAAAGAATTTCCGCCCTTCCAATAACAATCCCGTGAAAAGGAACAAATCTAATGAGTGTAACAATCGAATATCAAGACTGCCTGACTGCCTTCAGTGAAACCGTCAGTGCAGCAACCGCCTTCATCAGCTCGATCTTTCTTGAGGAAAGCATCCCCCGAGCGAAAGATTCGGAGCAACCCACTCTTGTCGAGTCTTTGCGAGTCTTTTACTCAAACAACCTCAAGCCGCTGTACGATAGCGGTAAAGCCGATAAAGATCTCCAGCGTGAGCTGGGCGAAGCTTACGGAGCTCTGATCACCCATTTGCTGGCTGCGCACTCCAGCTGGTCCCGGTACAAGAGCGCCAACAACAGGCAAATCGATCTAAAGAGCGAGTCACGCAATCATGCGGCACGAGCATCGGCTGCCGCTCGAGCTTGCCTGGATAGCACAACGAATTCGGTCTTGCAATTGATGAGAGAAGACTTTCTCTTCCAAGCGAATGCCCAGACTTTCATGAAATTGGTAGAGCAGTTTATCGAGCAGAACCGCTGGTCGTCCTGCTGGGTGAGCCTTGGTCGGTCGACAAGATCAGAGGTTGATATCACCTGCCTACAGTTCAGCGGCTCTGATGCTTACGGAGCACCATTGGGTGTGCTCTTCGACACCGACTGGAAAAGACAACATTTGAGAAGTTTTGCCCAGATCGCGTTCGGCGGTCCTGTGAAGTTTGACAGCGATTTCGGCAAGCTGACCCTCGTTGGCTAGTCCAGAGCCGTCGCGCCTGTCAAAACAAGCTCGACCACCGCTCAAGCTAGTTCAAAACCCGTTCAAAACACGATCGAAACTCCAGAGTTTACGAGTGACTTCAAGTAAACAGTCGTCCCTACAGTTTGTATGTGCGCGACCGGTTTTCGCTAGAAAATATCATGGCTTAAGCCAGGATAGATTTGATCGACAACCGGTCGAGCAGTCGAAACTAAAGGCCGCCGAATTGTTCGCGCGGCATTAACAGCACTCAATTAAGTAATGGAAACAACCATGCTCATCGGACTCATCGGACTCGTCATCGGCTTCATCATTGGCGTCAAAACTCCCAGCATTCGCTTGTTCATCTCCTATCTGAGGAAGGGCGGGATGGGCTAATGTAGCTACTGCAGTCGATTTGACTGCGAAGTGAGCACAAGGTGCCTGGTAGTAGTCTCAGGCGGTCCGGCACCACAGTTGCGGACCGCCTAATTGTGAAACCTCCGCCACCTTCGGCGCATTGGAACTTCGCAGATTCCTGCCAGCTATCCGCTTAATGCAGCCTTTTGATTCTGAGCTACTTTCAGTGCTATGATATTTTATAGTTAACCACCCCATTAATCAAAACACCACGAGAATGCGCTTCTAATGCGCTTCTTCCCGTGGTGCTCCTTTGAGCTGACACGTCAACGTCACAAGGACGTCAACGTGTCAGTCTGTTGGTCAGTTCAACTGGCTGGCGCGGTGTCAACTCGCGTGGCGACTGATGTTTTAGCGCAGCGTGTTGAGGTCTGCGTCGTCCTGGCAGTCCCAGCCTTCGAAGTCGTTCGGATCCTGCTCGACCGGTGCGGTCGGCTTGACGGTCGTGCCGGCGAACAGCACTTCATCGCCGCCGGTGACCAGCCAGGCATACGGGCGGTTGGCGGTGATGTCGAACTGCTTGCGGATCACGGGCATGCCGATGCTGGTGCATTCGATCATGCCGACCGCGGTGACAGCGGCACCTTCGAAGCCCTTGTGAGAGAACTTCGTCTTCGTCTTGTGGGCGACGGCGCCGATCTTGAGAGGCTTGTCGCACATGTCGGCGAAGTCGGCATTGTCGGTGAAGGCGAGGCCCATGCCCTGGAGTACCAGCTCCGGGATGACGTCCTTGCCCCACTCCTGCTCGTTCTGCGCGATGCGCAGCATGCCGAAGCCCGGTCCGAGGTTGTCCTGCCAGTCAGACCAATTGCCGCGCAGACCCTTGATCGCTGACGTCAGGTCGCTGTCGAGGTCCGGCAGCACCAGGTAGAAGTTGAAGTGGCCGTACTGACCGAACGGGAACTGCAGCACCTGGACGCCGTCGGTGGCGAGGTACTGGAACTCACCGCGCTGGCGCATGAAGGTGGTGTCGGTGCCGGTGGCAGCGAGCTTGCCGTCGGCGCCGAGGCCGAAGAACTTGCCGGCTTTGTCGTTGACGTGGTGGAAGCGCTCCTTGGCGGGCGTCTTCATGTAGAGCGCGTCGGTCAGGAATGCGAAGGCGTCGGCCGGAATCTCGTCGATGATCTTGGTGATCTTGCCCTTGGTGTTGGTGTCACACCACTTGTTGATGCGAGCAAGCGCCGCGTCGTCGAACGGCAGGCGATTGCACTCGGCGTTGAAGAAGCGGGCGTTGTCGTCGATGAAGGGCTGATGGAACTTCGGGTCGTTCTTGTCGCCGTTCTCGCGGAGCCAGAGGGCGTTGGCGAGGAGCAGCGTGGTCGGGGCATCGCCGCGCGATTCGCAGGTGCTGAGGAAGTTGGCCATCGCGAGGTTGTCGGCGTTGACGGCGGCGAGGTCGGTGCCGGAGGGGTAACACATGGCGTCGAGAATCGATTGACGCGTGGCGCCTCGGGAGCCGATCGCAGCCATGGTCAAGGCGCGGCGGATGCTGAACGGCGAGAGCTGAACGACTTGCTTCTTGTCCGGGTCGGAGGACAGGAGCGAAGCGTCGTAGGCGTGGCCGAGCAGAGAGAGAGCGAACCGGAGATTGCTTTTGGCGTATGCGCTTTGCATGGTGTTTGGTTACCTTAGTTTCAGATTTGTTTCAACCACGCTCCGAATGAGACGTGATTTGACTTGCCCCTGGAAAACACCGCAACACAACCGGACTGACTCACTTCGCATGCGAGATCAGTGTTGGTCTAGTTATTGGAGTGGCTGGTTGCTGGTTACGGTGTTTTCTTAGAGGCAATGGAAAAGGACCCTTACCTTCGCGTTAACAGATGGCTTTTCTCGATAGCTATTAAGCATTTCGAAAATGGAAAACTTTGTTAAGTCGACATCGCGAACAGCGCAAAACCATCATCAATCAACGAGATTGAGGTTCGCGCTAGGTTGCCATACTGAAATTTATCTAAAACGATCGCGTCAAAATCGAAAAGCTAAGAGCGCCTTAATTACGCACCGCATATGGTGCCCTCTTGTTTTTTGAATCTCATTAACTCCTTTGTTTAAATTCCAAGTTGCTGATTGGTTTTAAACTTCGAACATCGCGCTGGTAGACGGCGAGATCGACTGCCTAGTGACGACCTAGGACATGGTTATGGAGTTGTCCCGTTGATAGTTGAGATAGGCTGTCATGGTTTGACGTGTGCCGTCCCGTTCAACTATAAGGCTTAATACGTCGTCCGTGAGGCAGCAAAGAAGAGGGCGGCAAGCGCCGCTCCTCTTCCTGCTGTTGTTGCTGTCAGCTAACTCACGAGTTCAGGAACACAAGCAACATCGCCCGACATGCACCGACATCGAGGCATCGAGCGGGTGTAGCTCATGCCATGCACGAAGTCAGCCGTTACTCTTCGTCGCAGGAGACCTCGTCGGGGCGAGGTTGCGGACGCCGAGACGGGGTGGTACTGCGGGGCGCGGGAGTATTCGGCGCGGTTGTGGCGACGACGAAACCGACAGCGACCATCGCCACGACGGCGACAACGGCGAACGCCTTCAGTTTCACCAGGAAGAGCAGGGCTCCGAAGGTGATGCCAGCGCCGATCAGGAGCAGGGGAAT
This sequence comes from Candidatus Obscuribacter sp., assembly GCA_021772095.1. Lineage (GTDB taxonomy): Bacteria > Cyanobacteriota > Vampirovibrionia > Obscuribacterales > Obscuribacteraceae > JADYXR01. The sequence goes on from JADYXR010000179.1 coordinate 6,434, forward strand.
CAGGCGGTGACCGGGCTTGCTGAACTGCAGGAAGAGCGCCGTCATGACTGCGACGAACGCGACAAGGCAGACAGCGAGCAAAAGCGGAATGATGGCTGAAGCCATGGTTTGAACCTTTCTCTAAAGTGAATGGGTGTGTAAATCTTCGCCTAAACACCAAGAGGGGCTAATGGAGCGGATGCCCATTAGCCCCTCTGGCGATGCTCCATCAACTGAACTGGACTTACTTGCCGGCCGGGGTCTGTCCGGGGTTCTCGGCCGGGGCGGGCTGGTTGATCTTGTCCACGTTGATGAACGGGACGGGCGCGGAGCCGCTGGCACCGGAGTTGTAGACGGGCAGGTTGCCGTCCCACTTCTCGGCGCTGCGCAGACGAATCAGGTCGGGGTTGTCGCGCAGAGCGGCAGCTTCACGTTCGATGGCGGCAGCGCGAGCTTCCGACTTCTTGGTGATCTGGTACGCTTCGGCATCGGCGTTGAGCTTGCGCTTCTCGAAGGCGGCTTCGGCGTCAGTGATCCGGCGCTTCTTCTCGTTGACAGCCTGCAGCGATTCCTGTTCGGCCTTGACCTTCGCCTCGATCGATTTGTTGAACTGGTCAGAGAAGCGGAAGTCTTCGATGGCTACGTTGGCGATTCGCAACGCTCCTTCGCAATCCTTTTGCTTCAGCGTGTGGGCGATGTAGTCCTTGATTGCCTGGGTCGCTTCGGTCTTGACGGTATCACGCATGGTGACAAGCTGTTCGGCCGTGTACCGGGCCGTGACAGCCTTCAGCGATTCCTGCACCGCCGGGTTGACGACGTTGGCGTCGAGGTCCTCGAGGGTGCCGATGTTCTCGAGCACCTTCGGGGCGACCGCGCCGACCATCTCATGCTGGATGCTGATGGTGGTTGTGATCACCTGCAGGTCCTTGGACAGGGCCTGCTCGCCGGCGACCTCGTAGCTGCCGAGCTTGGTGGACATCTCGTCGACCGAGGTGCGGAAGGGCATGACGAAGTGCAAGCCCGGGTCGAGTGGCTTCGACTCGATCGCCGACCAGTGTGACACCACGCCGACGTTGCCCTTGTCCACGGTGACTGCCGAGCAGAACGCCGCGATCAGGAGGAACAGGCCAAGGCCGATGGCGGCGACGAGCAACGCGATTTTCTTCGGGATCATGTTCTTTTGTCCTTTGAAAGGTTGAGATTCAGCGGATGACAGACAGCCATCCGCAGGTGGAACGAACGTAAGAGGAACGAACGTAAATGCGCCACCGTTGATGGTGGCGCACAGGGGACATCAGAAGAATCGGTTACTTGCCGGCGGGAGCCTTGCCAGCGCCACCGATGAACGGCAGGGTGCCACCGCTCGAATAGACCGGCAGCTTGCCGTTCCACTGTTCGGTCAGGCGCAGGTCGATCAGCTCGGGGTGATTCTGGAGTGACTTGGCTTCGCGTTCAATGGCGGCCGCGCGCGACTTCGAGGTCACCTCGATGGCGTACGACTCGGCGTCAGCAAACAGTTCCTTCTCGCGAGCTTCCGCTTCGGCGTCGGTGATCTTGCGGGTCTTCTCGTTCTCGGCCTTGAGCGCTTCCTGTTCCGCCTTCACCTTCAGTTCGATTGAGTTGTTGAACTCGTCGCTGAACTTGAACTCCTCGATCGCCACGTTGTCCACGTGCAAGGCGCCCGAGATGCCCTTTTCCGAGAGCGTGTGCTCGATGTAGTCGATGATCGCCTTGGTGACCTTGGCCTTGACCTCATCGCGCTTGGTGACCAGGTCCTCGGCCGAGTACTTCGAGGTGACAGCTTTCAACGACTCGAGGACGGCGGGGTCGACGACGTTGGCGTCGATGGCGGTGATATCTCCGACGTTCTGCAGCGCATCCGATGCTTTGGAAGGCACCAGATAGTGCTGTACCGAGATGGTCGTCGTCACGGTCTGCAGGTCGCGGGAAGATGCGGCGGCGTTCTTTACGCCGTAGGAGACGAGGCGGGTGGACATCTCCTCGACGGAGTCACGGAAGGGCATCTTCCAGTTCCAGCCGGCTTCCAGTTCCGCTTCCTGAACGGCACCCCACTCCATGCGACCGCCGACGTTGCCCTTGTCCACGATGGTGAAGGAGCCGAAGAAGGCGATCAGCCCGAACAGACCGACGACGGCGGCGACTGCAAGCAGTGCCACGTTGCGGGTAGACGAATTGTTGGACATGCGTTTTCTCTTTCTTAGGTTTGAGACACCGTCGAGCTGACGTCAGCTTCGACGTTGCGCGAAAAGGCGCTTAGCATACCGAGACAGCACCAGACAGGGATTCTTCCTCAATCATCGTTTCAATAAAAATCGCTTCCGGCAGCAAGCTGCTTAAAATCCGCCGGCAATGCAGGCGCGTTTTTTTCGGGGAAGTGATTGTGAAATCGAGGTGTTGCGGAGAGAATTCCTGGTGATGCGTGAAACGGTAAGTGCACTCACTCTAGCGAGCCGACGTACGCTTGCAAAGAGGTGTGCAATATCGCTAATGCATCTCGCAATAGAGCGGCAAACGCACCAGTGCAGCCAGTCTTGGAGTTCTGAGTCGCAGGGGAAACGGTTTTGAGACTGGTCCGAACTTCGTGTAGAAGCAATCCTAGCCTGGCGCGGATAGCGGTTGTTATATTGTTGTTTTTGCGGTTTATATATTGTCGATTTGCCAAAGCCGTGTAATGTCAGTGATTGAAACGGCTTCCACGTCTACGTTTTCAGCCTGAGGGCTCTGTGTATCTCGCGTTTTTGCTGACGTGCATTTCTTCTTGTTTTTTTGTTTTTTTTGAGGTGCTACGTTAAGTAGTAAAGGTCGGGCAAAAGCTGAATGCGGTTGTTCTTAATTTCAGAACAACCGATTAGCCCCATGTCTCGCGAAGGTCTAGAGCGGTGTGCTCTAGACCTTCGTGAGCGAGACGTGGCAGGTTTTGTCAGACTTCCGACGGTTCGAGAGTCTCGAAATCGAAAGCACAGCCCTGGTTCAAAAACGAAACCAACACGTTGCCGACGGAAAGCCGCTTGGGCTCGCCTTCGGGTTGGGCGTGTTTGGCTTTGAAAACATTCTGAGGAACGAAGAAGTTGGCTGCGCCGGCACCGTATACGGTGGCGATGTTGGAGTCCACGAGAATTCCCGTGTCTTCATCAAGTCCAACGCCGACTACTCCTGCTTTCCCCAGAAACTGTGCGACCATCAAGCGGTTGTAGCGATTGCGCTGCATGAAGTGCGTGTCGATGACGACGTTTTTCAGCAGTGCCAAACCGCAAGCAGTGACGAGCGAACCATCAACAAGTTGCTTGTCGGCCATGCCCTCGGCAATCATCAGGCGCGATTGACCGGCAGCACCAGCGGACGAACCGGCAATCAAGCCGCCTCGGCGATGGTATCTGTGCAGTGCGCGTTTGCCGCGTTCGCCAAGCAGTTTGACGAGTACGACCTGGTCTCCGCCCAGCATGTAGATGCCGGTCGTGCCACGAGGGATGGCAAAGGGTTGGCTGGGGATGGCAACGTCCACTCTTGCAGCGCCCATCTCGCGAAGTTCGAGGGCTAGAGCGTCACCGTTCTCTTTCCAATCCTCACTGGCGTGAGGAACGAGCAAAATCCTGGAACTGTGGCCACCAGCGAGGTCGAAAAATTTCTTGAAGCATGCTCGAGCGGCGCCTCCGATCAGGAAAAGCTTCCCTCGACGAGGTTTGAGAGTATTCATGTTTTCCCCTTTTAGGGATGATAAATGAAGCCACGATGGCACCATGCGCGGTGCCATCGTGGAGCGAGGGAGCGGTTACTTTTTCTCTTCGGAAGGCACAAACGAGCGCTTCCCAAAGGTGAGATACAGGAGGGCGGAAACGAACACGCAGGCAGCGCTGACGTACAACGTGTAGCTCACGCCGATCAGCTCCGCGAGCCATCCGGCAAGCATCGCTGCGAAGGGCGAGAAGCCGAGCATGAACGTCGAGTAGAGTCCCATCACTCGTCCGCGCAGAGCCGGGTTGACCGACGACTGCACAAGCGAGTTGCCACCACTGAGCTGGAAGCTCACTGCGGCACCGGCACAACCGATGGCGAGCAGCGACACCATAAGCATGGTCGAGTAGCCGATCGTGGCGACGGCGCAAGCCAGCACCAGACAAGCAAATCCAAGGCCGCGCCTCACAAGTGGGCTGTTACTGCGGTTTGCCAGGACGAGGCTGCCGAACAGCGCCCCCAATCCGGATGCCGCCGAAAGGAAACCGAGTGTGGAAGCCGCGCCGCCAAGCACCTGGTCTGACACCACCGGCAGTAGCACTCCGTACTGGAAGCCGAAGATGCTGGTGGCTGCTGATAGCAGTAGCACGTACTTGATCTTCGGGTCCATCAGAACCGACCAGACGCTTCGTTTCGCTTCTTTCTCGTTTGCCGCTTGCTCAGCTGCAGTGGGCTTTTCTCGAACTTTAACCGAGAGCATCGAAAGCGAGAGCAGACCGGCGAGATAGCTCACGGCGTTGATGCCGAAGCAGAGCGTTTCTCCGAAGGCGCCGATCAGAATACCTGCCAGAGCCGGACCCAGCGTGCGCGAGGTGTTCCAGATCGCAGAGTTGATGCCGATGGCGTTAGTGAGCTGATCTTTGCCGACCAAGTCAGGGAGGAAAGATTGGCGCGCGGGCAGTTCGAAGGCTGTAATTGTGCCGCGAACCAACGCGAGAACAACCAGCCAGGTCACTGAAATCAGCCCCGTAAAACACAGCGCAGTCAGCACTGTCGCTTCGACCATACCGAGAATCTGGGCAGTTACCAGAATCCGTTTGCGGTCATAGCGATCAGCCAGAATGCCGCCGAAGTAAGTAAACAAAAGCAGGGGAAGGCTGCTGGCGAAAGAGACCATTCCCAGGGCTGCAGCGGATCCGGTCAGCTTGTAGACAAGCCAACTCAAGGCGATCGTCTGCATCCAGGTTCCGCAAAGCGAAATAACCTGGCCCCAGGAATAGACTCTAAAATCGCGATTATTGAGCGACGCGAACGTCGTCTTCAATTCTCTCGCGATCTTCGCCGGTAGCAAGCGGAGGGGCTGAAGCCCATCTGGTTGTTTCATAGTTATAACCTCCGGCCGAAAACCCGCGCTTTGAAAACACGCAGGTTTGGGGTGATTCGAGAAATTGATGTGCAACCCAAGCTCGCCATGTGGGGCGATCGATGTGTCGGTTTAGAAGTAAACGAGAGAGTTGTCTGGGTAGATTACGGTCAAAGATAAGAAGTGGGATGTACTTCAAGACTAAGTAACGCGTTGAGTTCAAAGCGAGAAAATTTGGTTATTAAACACTCAGACGCGTAGCCTATGGCGCTTATCAAGTGGAACAATTAATAGCGCAGCTATTCATACCGTCAGGGCGTGGCACTCGAGAGGCAGAGCCCGTACATGTTTCCCGCGGATTTTGCAGCCGGTTTCGCTGTTTGTTCCGGAGTTTGTTTTGCTGTTTGCGTTTTTGTTTGTTGTTTTCAACTTTCTTTCCACCGTTAGAATCGAGGGCGATGTAACCCTTGCAGTGGCCGGATGTCAAAGGTGTGCAATGTTGGACTTCTGCGTCACTGTGCCAGGATCTAAAGTGGTCAGTATTGTTGTCATGGTGGCGCGACTGGTGCTAGCTCTTTCGCTGCGAATTCGGTGTAAACCGTTCTGGTCACACTGTTTCTGGTTGTAAACAAATGGCTTTTACAATTCTTTGGCTGACATTGATAGATGATCCTTGGTACCACATATCGCTCACCATTTTTGCCACTCTCACTAGTACTACGGAATCCTAAAACAAATCCCATTGCCAATCTGTCGACGTAATCCCCAAGCTCTCGAGCTGCCGATTTCGCACGACCGTTTATTGCACCGAAATTTTTCTATCGCGTGTGCACGATTTGGTGAGCTCAGTAATTTTTTAACCCACTCAGGCACTCAAATTGAAACTACCCCAACCGATTTCGGCGCTTGTAAAAGCGCTCGGTTTTGTTTGTCGTATGCCCGGAAGGCTCAATCGCAGTTTGCATGAAGCGATTGAAGACTGGACAGAAATGGCTCCCTATCACATAAAGCTGATGACGAGTTCGTTTTCGAATTCGCCACCAGTGATTGGTGTGGGCGCTTTGAAGAATCAGCCAAACGCTAAACGTTCACAGTTTTCCCACATGCTCTTTCGCGATGAATTCACCCGGCGCGAGATGATTTGTTGGCACTTCATTTCGTACGACCGCATGCTGTTTGGCAAGCTCGATCCGATTACCGGACGTCAGTGGATGAATCTCGCCGACCTGTACTGGGAGTATCGCCGACCCGGTGATGCTCGTTCGTACTACCAGAAAGCTCTCAAGATTTTTCTGCTCTCGTGTAAGAAAACTGATGACAGGCTGATTGAAGCCAAGAAGAAGCTAGCCAACTGTTATCTGACCATCGGTTCGTACGTCGACACAGAACGGCTGCTACTCGAGGTTCTACAGGCTCTCGACGAGAAGATTGTCGAGTTGTCCGTTCTCGAAGCTGCCAATCCCACGACAGTCAAACCGACTGGTGATGCGCGTCGCGCCAGTGAAACGTCCAAGCCCAAAATTGTTGACGTCATTGGAAATCTGCGCGCAGAACGAGTCGCCAACTTGCTGGTTCTGGCGGAAACGCAAAAGCACTTGAAGAAATTCCAGCAAGCGATTGAAACACTCGCGCTTGTAGTCGACGTTTTCGAAAGTGGAGGCAAGCTTCCCAGGGGCGAACAATGCCTCGCCGTTTATCTGGAACTGTCCAAAGTGTATACCGCGCTTGGCGAAAGTTCTCAGTCCAATCTCTATCATTCCACGGCTAAACAGCTGGATTTTGTCCGCATCATGGAGTCCGCGGTTGGTCGTGAATCGCGTTCGCTGGCTCGCGAACTGGAACCACTGGTGGTGCTCTACCAGAAGCGCAAAAAGTTTGATATCGTTCAGTCGATTCGCAAGCAAATCGAGCTTTGCGAGCTGGCTTCCAAGGTCTCGACGCCGATTAATTACAAAGGCATCGAGTCTGATTTGGAGCGCCTCGCGAAACACTACGATGCCCGCGACGACTACGGTGATTCCACAGTGGCGTTTCATCTGCGTGCCCGTATCAAGCGCATTCTCCGCGACACCGGCAATCGGGTTTCGATGTGGATGCTGCTGGCGACTGGCAAAATGGCTTGGCTGCTCGAAGCAATCGAGCTCAACGAGGCGTTCTACGCCACCATGCTAGCTCGGTTGTTTTAATCGAACGAGTTGTCGCAATTTCCCAAAGTCCCACGGTAGAGCGTTCTCCATTATGGTGAGCGTGATGCCGTGGCCATGACTAATCAATTTTCAAGGTCTACGTATGATCAATCGAGTTCTCTATTGGATAGCAGTGGCATTGCTGTCCGCGCTGGTGGTCACGTCCTGCTACGCAGATGTCGTCAAACGCGATGTTCCTGCCGGCGCTGTTGGTTCCGCTCAAAACGGTGCCATCATCGTGGCTCAGAGCGGCAGCATCGTCTACGCGCGCAAAGGCAGCAACGTGCAATATTGGCCCGGTTCGAAACTGGTCCCGGTCGCCAACGCGACTTCCTTGCCGGACTGCTCTGCTGTTTCAGTGCGAGCCAACAATGAAGAGGAACTGATCGTCGCAAGCGGAGCACAAGCCTGCACCGCAGGTGATACCGCCGTCATCGCGCTCGAAGGTTCCACTGTCATCTACGACGATGAAGTGCCCCTCATTCGCCGTCCCGTCAGAAGGCGCTAAACCACCGGTTTAGAAGCCGACCGACTCCAACAATTCTAAATCCACGAAGCAATTGGTCTGACAAATGTTTCTTTCGCCGAGCGATTTTCGCGGCGATTTTTTTGAGCTTGTTTTATGCTTCTATATAGTAAGAAGCCAAGAAGCGCGCACTGAGAGGGTCTTCGAGGTATGGTGGTAAGGATGTGTGATAAAGGCCACATTAAACGGCATCAAGAGCGCGGAAGCGCGGATGCCCTGGTTCGGTTTTTCGAGCCGGGGTGTTGAATATTTTTGGCTGCAGACGTTTGGGA
>JADYXR010000180.1 GCA_021772095.1 Candidatus Obscuribacter sp.
CCACCACTTGCAATACTAAAGCAGCCTGATATCATAATAAGAAGATGAGCACCCAGAGCCATGATCATCAAATTTCAACTACGCTAGAGACATCCCCCGTGAACTCATCAACACAGCAAAGGAATTCGAGTCGTCGGTTGTGCAGAGACTAGGCTTCGCTCTCGACAGGCTTGAAAAGCGACAATTGTCAGATCCGTTATCAAAATGGTTGCTCGATCAGCAACCGCGGCTAATTTCAATACGAAGTGATCGCTCGGCAGAGAATTCAAAGATCGATGAGCGATGGCGCGTCAAAGTCAATGAGGAGATCGATCTCGAACCATGATCCCACAATCATCAATTGACGAATGGCGAGCCGTTGCACCCTGGAGCACCGATCTTCAGGTCGAGCAGGATCTCGTAGTATCACGGGCAGTGGCGGAATTATTTGCGGATGAAAACATGCGCGAACTCATGGCAATGCGCGGAGGAACCGTCCCTCAACAAATTCTACTTCAGCGGTGGCAGCCGTTATTCCGAAGACATTGACCTTGTGAAAATTAAAACTGGTACCAAAAGCAAATTCGTAAATTGTCCATCGCAGCTGCAAGAATTGGAACGACAGCGGAATTGAAATTCATCGGTGATCAGTATCCCAAATGCAATTCCTGAGCCTGGGTGTTCCTTTAGCGAGCACATGAACCCCGGTCAATTCTTAAAAACTCCTATGAAATTTAGCCAAAATTTAGCTACCTCCTATATACTGAAGCCTGGGGGGTCCGACGGATGGCAGATAAGAAGACCATGACACTTAACCTGACAGAGCAGGAAATGGCTGTTCTGGAAGAACTCGCAATCAAAAAGGACCTCAGTAAAACTGCCATCCTTCGGCAGGCGCTGAAGCTTTACCAGCTCGTAGACGTCCGCCTCTCCCAAGGAGAGCGAATGTTTTTTGAAAACGGGGATAAAGAAGAGAAGATGGAGTTAGCAGTGCTATAGAAACAAAGGCCAGCCTTGCCAAGCGGCGCTCCGCCGGGCACAGGCATCTACTAAGTCCGCTAGAATAGCAAGCAAGATTACTAGGATCCATCGGAAGAAACGTGCACAAAATGGCAGAGTCAGCAAAGGAATTGGAGAAAGCGCCGCTTCCCGATTATGAGAGGCCACCGGTGATTGAGGTGGTCTGCGGAATTACTTTCAAATCGCTTGATCGGCTTCTTGCTCCACACCTTGGTCTGTACTGGGAAAAAGTCAAAGACCGTTATTCAGGCTGCGCTGAACGCGGACCGTTGGCACCAGTAATAGAGGCTCCATTGGGACGACAAGAAGTTGATCTAGAAATTCTTGAAGTTCCACCAATCCCTCGAATTTGGTTTGTAAATCAAGAGAGCAATGAACTGATCCAAGTACAGAGAGATCGCTTTTTGCATAACTGGCGAAAAAAAGACGACGATACAAGGTATCCAAAGTACAAAAGTGTCATCTCTGAATTCAACGCGCAAATCCGCACATTCTCGGAGTTTCTCGAAAAACATGCTCTTGGCGAAATCGAACCACTTCAATTTGAGCTCACGTACGTAAACCACATTCCGCAAGGTGACGGCTGGGAATCAGCGTCCGACCTCAGCCAGCTATTCGTCGCTTTCAATAAGCAAGTTTGTCACGAACAATTCTTGCCTGAGGTTGAAGGACTTAATTGGACAACGACGTTTGGATTGCCAAATGACAGCGGACGCCTTTACGTGCAACTGCGGACAGCAGTAAAATCTGACGACCAACAAAAGAAACTGTTGCAGCTAAATTTAACAGCACGAGGCATTGGACAGCTTCAGAAACTCAGTGATATGAACTCCTGGTTTGATATCGCACACGAAACAATCGTAAGGGGATTTGCGGACCTTACAACAGAAAAGGCTCAGAAAGAAATCTGGCGGAGGAAGTAGATATGGTTCAGACACTCCCAAAACGCTACCAAGCTACAAGTGAATGCTCGTCCGCCTCAACAGAATCTGTTGGGACCTCTGTTCAGCCATTTGTCGATAACGAACTACTTACGTCTGAGAATGTTCTTGTCACTGCACGTCAGAGAGAAAATGTTCAGCAGCCACCCCGGAAACAGCGTCCAGAAGCGGCTGGTAGCTATACAACAATCGCGGGTCAGGTTATCGCGTTCCCTGGATTTGAAGACTCCATTATTGGTATCACAGAGGGCGACTTGCGCGAGGAACAAGTTTTCTATGAAACGCATGATCGAGACTTGGTGGTCACGCATCCTCGCAGCGTTATATTCTCTAAAGAAATTTCCATTGATCCAAAGGCTATGCGACGCCTGCAGCCAAGGATCATTATTGAAGACGGATATCGCTCCCGAGACGATGACTAACCTCTGGTACGCAGAAGTTTCCCCAGACACCGAGATCACTCAAGGTGATCTGATAATGGGCTGCCCGGTTCTCGAATGGAGCAAACCCGGAGCTGACTACACGCCAGAATCACTCAAGGCAATTTGCAATGGAATTTCTGCCGACGTAGTTGTAATGACACAAGCCTGCGATCTGGCTCAAAAGAAAGTCGACAACGTTATTGTCTGCGCACATTTTTCTCTATCTCAATACAAAACAAACTGGGACGAGACGAAGAAAGCAAAAGGGCAGACGCCGAACGTCAAAGATTGGAGAAACCTGTGCAATGATATCTGCGATGGATACCGTTGGCATCTATCTATGCTCAATAGCAAAGACGACGGAGATCTGACGATAGAGCGGCGAATCGTGGACTTCCACTATATCTATTCTCTGCCGATTGACTTTCTTCAATCCTTTGTCAAATCGCAGAACACAACAAGGTTGACGCTATTACCACCGTATCGGGAACACCTATCACAAGCGTTCGCTCGATTCTTTATGCGAGTCGGATTGCCCGTTAACATCTCAAAATCCTGGGACTAGCGAGCACCGTATTCAGTATCAGACAAAATTGAAACTCGCGCTACTCTGCTCGATGAACTCGAACGGGTCGTGCTTTGCTGATGGCTTCTTGCCGCCGGAGAAGCGGGTGAAGAGGCGAGCTTTGTCATCCGCAATCCGATCACTTCCCGATTATGGTGCGCGCGCTGCCATCGAATATGCCACCGCCTAGCGGCATAATGGAACGACTCTCTTTGTCATTCCTGCATTACGATCAATTTCATAGTGCTTTCTTCTTCGTTGGCGACCTTTTACGACGGACTGACACTGACACCACTATATTGCTTGCCATCACGCAGTACCGCTTGTGGTGCCTGCCCGATATTGCCGGAGGATTGTATTGCTCATATTTTGCTACCCCGCGCTTTTGTTTAGACGGTGCGACACTGCCACAACTTTTCGCTGCTTCCAATGGCAGGCCCCTGCGGGGCGCGCTGCGCGCGTCCATTGGGCATCGAAAAGCGCTATGCGGCTTCGCTTGTGACTTTCTGGGCGGCACCTAACACAGCACGGAGGTGCAAAATAAACATGAACAATTCAATCACTATCGTAGGATATGTCGGACAGAATCCAAAGTCCGTTTCTTTCGGAGATACCGGCAACAAGGTGGTCAAATTCTCGGTCGCCGTCAAAGAGTTTTCTTCAAATTCAGACGAAAACAAAACTATGTGGCTCGATGTCGATGCATGGAACGGGCTTGGCGAACGTGTCTTGAACACTATCACCAAAGGCCGCGAGGTTGTCGTTCAGGGACGACTGGCTCTCTCTACCTACAACAAGGAAGTGAATGGTGCCAAAGTCGAGATGACAAAACCAGTCATCAAACTCACCAGCTTTCATCTCTGCGGTAAAAAGCCCGCATCAAATGATGACGCTCAAGTGGAGCAGACCGAGCCCAAGTCCGCCAAGAAGTCCAGACTGTCCGCCGTGACGAATTGACTTAGCGGCGCCTATAGAAAGGCAGGGACAAAGCGTTCCTGCCTTTCTCTTTTCTGATTACATTAATGCTGTTGATTCACTTCGGGGGGTCGCTTGACACATCGCCGATATTTCGATATTATTGGAAATATGAAATCCAAACAAGCGGTCATTGCTCTCGGGGCTCTGGCTCAAGAATCACGATTGGAAGTATTTAGGCTCTTAGTTCGCCAAGGACCAGACGGAATCGCGGCTGGAGAGTTGAGCGAAAAGCTCGGCGTACCTCCGGCTACGATGTCGTTCCATCTAAAGGAACTGAGCAGTGCTGGATTGATCACTTCCAGGCGCGAAAGCCGTTCAATTATATATTCGGCTGACTATGCGCAAATGCAGGAGCTGTTGGGATTCCTCATGGAAAATTGCTGTGCAGACAACGGAGGCAAATGCTAATGAAAAGGTTGCACGTACATGTCGCGGTCGAAAGTCTGGATGATTCCATCAAGTTCTATTCGACCCTGTTCGAAAGCGAACCGACCGTCAAAAAAGAAGACTACGCAAAATGGATGCTGGATGATCCGCGCGTAAACTTCGCCATCTCATCACGAGGCCGGGTACCAGGCTTAGACCATTTGGGCATTCAGGCAGAGGACAAAGACGAATTGAATGAACTTTCCGAACGTTTGAAACGCGCGGACCGCCCAGTTTTAGATGAGGGTGAAACGACTTGTTGCTACGCCAAAGGCGAGAAGAGTTGGATAACAGATCCGCAGGGCATCGCATGGGAAGCCTTTCTAACTGTCGGACAATCGACAACTTATGGAAAAGACAACGAAATATCAAGTGCGGAAGTTCCGCTGCACAGTCAAAGTGCTTGCTGTGTGCCAAGCCTGGAATCAGTTCCGGTGGAGATCAAACGCAAATGAAAGTGATTTTTGCTTGTGTCCATAATGCGGGCCGCTCTCAGATGGCGGCTGCATTCTTCAATCAATTCGCTGATCCTGCAAAGGCTCAAGCGATATCCGCTGGTACCCAGCCCGCCGATCAGGTGCACCCTTGCGTTCTCACTTCAATGGAAGGTGTGGGCATTGACTTGGCTAATGTGAAGCCTCAGCTGCTTACCGATGACTTAGCCAAGGGCGCAGATTTGCTCGTAACAATGGGATGCGGCGAGGCATGCCCTCACGTGCCGGGCTTGAAGCGAGATGACTGGCCGTTGCCAGATCCAAAAGGCAAATCTGATGACGAAGTGTGCGAAATCAGAGACGAAGTAAAAACGCGAGTGCTCAAACTCCTGCAAGACATAAACGCCTTGGACTGCTGCGCTGAAGAAATGACGAACTCCAAATGACTTCGCAAAGCACAGCCCCTCAAACTGTCGATAAAGAGCCGAATATAGGATTCTTCGAACGTTGGCTAACCGTTTGGGTATTCCTCTGTATCGGCGCCGGCGTCATGCTCGGTCAGCTTTTGCCCGGCGCGTTTAAGCTTATCGGTGGTATGGAGATAGCCCGCGTAAATATCCCTGTCGGGCTTCTCATCTGGATCATGATTATCCCTATGCTGCTTAAGATTGACTTCAAAGCAATCGATCAAGTCAAACAGCATTGGAAAGGCATGGGTGTGACGTTATTTATAAACTGGGCAATCAAGCCGTTTTCAATGGCGTTGCTCGGCTTTATCTTCATACGGCATGTTTTTGCGCCTTACCTTCCCGCCGCGCAAATCGACAGTTATATTGCCGGTCTCATTATCCTAGCAGCGGCTCCCTGTACAGCTATGGTTTTTGTATGGAGTCAACTGACAAAGGGAGATCCATACTTTACGCTCAGCCAGGTAGCAGTGAATGACCTCATCATGGTTTTTGCTTTCGCACCCATTGTCGGGCTCCTGCTGGGGCTTTCTTCGATAACCGTTCCGTGGGAAACGCTATTAATTTCAGTCGGACTCTACATCGTCTTGCCGGTGTTGTTATCGCAACTTTGGCGCGGTGCTCTGCTCAAAGCCGGACCTGAAGCGCTCGAAGGCGTATTGAGAAAGTTGCACCCGTTATCGTTGTTTGCGCTTCTTGCTACGTTGGTACTTTTGTTCGGCTTCCAGGGCGATGCGATCATCAAGCAACCGCTGGTTATCGCTATCCTCGCAGTGCCTATTTTAATCCAGGTTTACTTCAATTCCGCTCTTGCATACTTGCTGAATAAGCGGCTTGGAGTAGCTCATTGTGTGGCTTGCCCCTCGGCCTTGATCGGCGCCAGCAACTTTTTTGAATTGGCCGTTGCCACCGCCATTAGCTTGTTTGGCTTCGATTCAGGAGCGGCGTTAGCTACTGTTGTCGGCGTACTTATCGAAGTGCCGGTAATGTTGTCAGTCGTCAAAATTGTCAATTCAAGCAAATCCTGGTATGAGAAGGGGTTAGTTAAATCAGCACCATGAATGAAGACGACGAAAAGTTCTTGCAATCTTTTGAGCAATGCTCGCTCAGTGGAAAGTGCTTAACGCACGCCGCTCATATTCGCATGGCTTGGTTACAAATGGAGCGTAGTGCCTCATTTGAGGAAGCGCTGGAGCGCATCAGATCAGGCCTCATGGTCTTCAATTCTTCAGTCAAAACGGTCGCTTATCACGAAACAATCACCGTGGCTTTCGCCCGATTGATCTATTCCAGAAGCGCTGCCGAAAAGCATCAACATTGGCAGGATTTCTTAGACAAGAATAGCGATCTGCTAGCAAAAGACTGCTTGAATGCTTTTTACAGTCCAGAGATTTTGTCATCACCGAAAGCTAGCGTTAGTTTCATCGAACCAGACCGGGCACCACTTCCCATTAACAGTGAAAAGCCCTGTCCGAGAAAGTAGTTTCGGCGGTCAATGTTCAATAGATTGGCGCCGCTGTAAATTCCTGGGAATAGCAAGCGCTTGCCCCGCAGTGGACTATGGTGTCGGGAGCAAAAACTCTTTGAACCAGTTGTGCGGTGCGCGCACTTACAGCAGCACCTAAACTTGGCTTTTCTATTTTCCTCCAGCATACGGGGGCAGCACCACCGCGCGTCAAGCGTGACTGATTTAGTTTGCTGATCGAGTGAGCGCATTCGCTTGACACGCAGAGCCGCCCCCGTACCCCGGTTTTCGAGGCGAAAAGCCTCAGTTAAACTAGAGGTATAATTATGAATAGCAGAACTTTGGAGTCTGTAAAATATTTTGTGTCAAAGGTCAGAGCCAAACCGCTCAACTAGAAAGGACCTGACAATGACATCAACGAAACCGAACGATATGAATAG
>JADYXR010000181.1 GCA_021772095.1 Candidatus Obscuribacter sp.
CCACGCGAACACACACCTGGCATAAAGGTAGCAGCGGCGAATCTTTACGGCAGAAACTCCTTCAAATCGTCTGGTCGCTGGAGGAAGAAGAGGCAATCACCCTCACGGAGGTGATCACCGGCCTGAAGCGCGCCTTCGACCGCGACGTCCTGTCGAAGAAGTTCTACGACCGTTTCAAGACGGAACACGAGAAGTTTCGCGACTTCATCAAGGGCATCACCGCTGAGGGCGACCAAGCCTGGTACGCCTCCATCATGCTCAACCGGCTGATGTTCGTCTACTTCATTCAGCGCAAGGGCTTTCTCGACGGCGACCCCGACTACCTCACCAACCGCATGCGGCAGGTAACTGCCAAGGCCGGCAAAGGCAAATTTCACTCGTTCTACCGCTTGTTTCTGCGACGCCTTTTTCATGAAGGCTTGGGTACGCCAGCGGGTGAGCGAGTCAAAGACCTGGCAGTGCTGATTGGCAAGGTGCCATACCTGAACGGCGGCCTGTTCGACCTGCACCAGCTTGAAGAGCAGTATCCGGATGTCGATATTCCAGATGACGGGTTCACGCGCCTGTTCGCGTTTTTCGACGACTACGACTGGCACCTGGACGATCGGCCGCTCAAGAGCGGCAAGGAGATCAACCCGGACGTGCTGGGCTACATCTTTGAGAAATACATCAACCAGAAGCAAATGGGTGCCTACTACACCAAGGAAGACATCACCGAATACATCTGCAAGAACACAGTGGTGCCGCATCTACTCGCAGCGACACGCGAGCGATGCAAGGTCGCGTTCGAGGGCGAAACCGCCGTTTGGCGCATGCTCGCTGCCGACCCCGACCGCTACCTCTACCCCGCAATGAAGACCGGCTTGGTCGATGCCAAAGGCAAATTGGTGCCTGAGCAGGATCTACCCGAATTCGTACAGACGGGCATGAAGGACCCGAAAGCTCGCATGTTTGATAAACGCTACAACCGCGGCGAAGCGGTTTTCGTGACGGCCACCGGCGAGCGCGGGACCCTGCCCACCGAAACCTGGCGTGAATACGTCGAGCGCCGCACCCGCTGCATTGCCCTGCGCGAAAAGCTCGCGCGCGGAGAAGTACGCGAGATTGACGACCTGATCACGTTGAACCTCAACATCCGCCAGTTCATGCAGGACGTGATCGACACTTGCGCAGGGCCCGACGTGCTACGCGCCGTGTGGCAAGCTATCGTTGGCCGCGTACCTGAAAAGGCGCACGAGAAGTACCGCCACGGCATCACCATTCTCGACCCCACATGCGGATCAGGCGCTTTCCTGTTCGCCGCCCTCAACATCCTCGAACCGCTTTACGAAGCCTGCCTGGATCGCATGGAAGGCTTTGTCGAAGACGCAAAGAAACTCGGAAAGCGGCCGGACATAGAATTCGAAAGAGCGCTTAAGAAAGTCGCCCAACACCCCTCGCGTCGCTACTACATCTACAAGAGCATCATTCTCTACAACTTGTTCGGCGTTGACATCATGGCCGAGGCGGTCGAGATATGCAAATTGCGCCTATTCCTGAAACTAGTCTCGCAAGTGGATGCGGATCGCGAGCTTGAACCGTTGCCGGATATCGACTTCAATATTCGGACTGGCAACAGCCTAGTGGGGTTCGCGACTGAAGCGCAGTTCGATGCTGCCGGCGACCTGGCGAGCGACCAGAACCATCAAAAGGAGATAAAGGCCAAGATGGCCGACCTGGCTGATTTGTTTGAACTGTTTAGAGGCCAGCAAACAAAGTATGGCGGCAAGGTGACTCTTGAGGACAAGCGTCGGTTGCGCGAAAAGCTTGACGGTCTAGCGTCAGAGCTCGATCGCTACCTCGCGGGTGACTATGGCGTTGAGCCTGACAAAGCGCAGAGTTTTAATCAATGGCGCGAAAGCCATCAGCCATTTCACTGGATTGCCGAATTCTTCGGCGTTTTACGTGAAGGTGGCTTTGACGTCGTAGTAGGCAATCCGCCATACGTCGAAATGCACAAGGTCCGGGATTATCAGATTTCCGGAGACCTTCAATCAGCGTCGTGCGGGAACTTATATGCGCCCGTTACCGAGCGGGCAATTTCGCTTTGCAACGAACATAGTGGCGGCTTGGGACTGATTGTTCCGCTTAGTGTGTTCGCAACCGAAAGAATGAGACCGCTTCAGGAATGTCTTTATAGCCAAGGCCATTTTATTGCTCTAAGCCATTTTGACGTTTATCCGACCAAGCTTTTTGAGGGGGCGAAACAGCGGCTAACGATCATTGTTCGTCGGCCGGCAATTAGCGGAGCCTTCTTGACGACCAGCTATAACCGTTGGTTTGGCCCATTCCGTGAAAGCCTCTTTCAGGTCTTGTCGTACAGCCCTGCCCGTTATTTCGCTACTCGTGGATATGTGGAGAAGGTTTCGGGCGCGATTCACACGAGCGTGCTTGATCGTCTCTCGAAGTTCGCTGCCGGCGGCATTCGTGAAGCCCGAACAGGCCCTGACTTCTTTGTCCATCGAATCCCATATAACTATGTGAAGGCACTTGATTTCATTCCGTACTTCTGGAACGAGGTTGACGGTGAAAAGAAATCTGAGGACTACAAACCATACGCTGCGGCAGGCCAAGGATTGGCTGGCGCCGCACTTGCGTGTCTAAATTCAAATCTTTTTTTTATGTGGTGGCATTCTTCTTATGAGGGTTATCACTGTGGAAAGCACGAGATTACGTCGTTTCCCCTTGGCGCGAATTCTCTATCTGCTGACAATAGGTCGGCGCTGAATGCGTTGGCGGCGGAACTTATGACGGATCTCAAAAAGAACAAAAACAGGAAGGAAGCGAAATATCAGAAGACCGGACAGGTTATTTACGACGAGTTTTTCCCGAGAAAGTCGAAGCAAGTGATTGATAGCATTGATGTGGCTCTCGCGAAGCATTTTCAGTGGTCAGATGAGCAGTTAGATTTTGTCGTGAATTTTGATATTAAATTTCGCGTAAGTGAATCTGAAGAGGAAGTGTGACGGTGTTTGTGAATGTCGTGTTACCAACGTCTCCGGACCAATGCCGGGACTCAACTTTGCTGGAAGGTTGAAAATGAACGTCCTTAAAAAATTGAAGCCTGCTCAAGTTCATCTGGAAGCCGAATGCGCTGATACGCGAGTGGGAAGCTTCATAGCTGAATACCAAGCTATCACGGGAATTCCCATTAAGCCAGGAACAAACTTTCAGGTTCAGCCGAGTGCGTTTGATCGAAAGCGCGGCTTGGAAGGCCGCGTGTATTTGAATGTGAGTCCGGCGGAGGTCCGAGCATTACTGGATGCTGGACTGCGTGTTCAAGGTCCGAGGAGTCGAGGGTATTTGTCGGACAAATATAGCTACAGAATAGACAAGAATTCCCTTTTTTGGGACCTTGTCAAACTAGGTCATCGCCTTTAGGCGATTACAAAAAGTCTTCTCGACGTGTCAAATTTAGAAATTGAATTGTCGAGCATTTCCGGCATCGGGAATCGCGAACTACTGGACAGGGCACCCATCGGGCTGCTTTGTTCGCGTGAATGCCCGGGCGATTCCCTATTGAAAACACTCGATATGGTGCCGCGATGGGTCGCATCTGGGGCAGTCATCGTAAGTGGCTTCCATTCACCGCTGGAACAGCAAGTGGCTCGATCACTTCTCCGTCGCGATGGTCGCCTGATTAAAGTGCTGGGCCGTTGCCTTGACGGATACCGCTGCTTGCCAGAAGAGCGCGAAGCGATAAGAGCCGGCCGTATGCTGGTGATCAGTACGTTCGAGGCGAGTGTTCGTAGTACGACACGGAAAACTGCACTTGAGCGCAATCGGCTAGTTGTAAGCATTTCTTCGAGCCTTTACGTTCCTCACATTCGCGACGGAAGTCCACTTGCAGAAATTGTTGAGATATCAAAATAAGAGACGCCGGGTGTCCCTCCGGCAAGCCTGCATGAATTCGATCGATAGTCTGGATAACCTCTGCATCGAGTTTAACCCGATGAAGAGGACAGGCGATGGAACGGACGAGGAAGTGCGAGCAAGGGAGTGTGCATGGTCGGAGTCTGCAACAGGTCGAACTGCGTTTCAAGCGCTGGCGTGAGAATCGCAGGCGTGGCGAGCACATACCGTCGGCGTTGTGGGC
>JADYXR010000182.1 GCA_021772095.1 Candidatus Obscuribacter sp.
AACAACAACAACAACAACAACAACAACATCGACCAAAACCAGGAGAATTGCGGAGCACCAATGAAACAACCTAAGGCGATAGTCATATCAGGCGACGGAATTAACTGCGAGAACGAGACTAGATACGGTCTCGATGTCGCCGGGTTCCAATCGCAGGAATGTCACATCGCGGCGCTTCTGGCCAATCCAAATATGCTCGACAATTTTTCATTACTGGTTCTACCCGGCGGATTTTCTTTCGGCGATGAAATCGCAAGTGGCAAAGTTATCTCCATAAAGTGGATGGAAAAACTAAACGAAATCACAGCAAAGTTTGTGGAACAAGGTCGCCTGGTTATGGGCATCTGTAACGGTTTCCAGATGCTTGTCCAAATGAATCTTCTACCTGAGCAGAATAACCCCGGCGAGAAAATCGTAAGCCTATTGCATAACGAAGGTGGTCGATTTATCAACAAATGGGTGCCGATGACAGTTCCGCTGTCAGCCCAGAAAGGTTATTTCGCTTCGCTCGAAAAAATTGAATTGCCGATTCGTCATGGCGAAGGACGCATTCGTCCCCGGGCAGGCCTTGAGGATTTCGTTGAAAAGCATGGAGCCTTGCATTACGTCGATGACGTCAATGGAAGCTTCAAAAAAATAGCTGCGCTGACCAACGGAAAAGGAAATGTACTCGGTCTGATGCCGCATCCGGAAGCATTCGTTCGCTTTTCGCAGCATCCTGGATGGTCCGATCGAGTTCATCGATCGCAGGTGGCAGCCGACGACGATCTGTTTGAAGGGCGCGGTCCGGATGGGCTCGCCATCCTTCGCAACGCCTGTGCAATGGCCAGTAATCTATGAACAGGAGAGTTTAAATGGATCCGAAAACATACGCCGAAGCAGGAGTGGACATCCACAAAGCCGACGCCTTTGTCTCGCGTCTCAAGCATGCAGCTCGGCGAGACGGGCACAAACGCCTCTGGCCGGCTGCCGGCGGTTACGCGTCGGTATATCCGATTCAAGGAAATATCGGCGTAGCACTCACCACTGATGGTGTCGGAACAAAACTGCTCGTCGGATTGGAACATGGAAAACTCGACACGATTGGCATCGATCTGGTGGCAATGTGCGTAAATGATTTACTTTGCGTAGGCGCCACTCCATCTACTTTTCTCGACTATTATGCCACCGGAAAATTAGATGAGAAATTATCCGATGATTTGATGAAAGGCATTATCGACGGTTGCGATCGCGCCGGGATGCTTTTGGTGGGCGGCGAAACAGCAGAGCTTCCCGACCTCTACCAGCACGGTCACTTCGACCTCGCCGGTTTCGCGATGGGAATCGTCTCGCGCGAATCATTGATAACAGGCGAAAAACTCAAAAGCGGTGACAAACTGATTGGTGTTTCATCAAGCGGAATTCACTCCAATGGTTTTTCATTAGCACGTAAATTGATACCGCTGGAATCATCACTTCGAGAAGTGCTGCTCACTCCAACTGCAATCTATGCGGCACCAGTAGTCAGTCTTCTCAACGAACACCCGGGCGCGATCAAAGGTGCCGCACACATCACAGGTGGTGGCTGGACTAATGTAACCAGACCGAACAAGTCTTTAGGTTATGTGATCGAACAACATCTTACCGTTCCGGATGTTATGAAATATATGGGCGATAAGGTCGCCGCCGAAGAGATGTACAAAACATTCAACATGGGCATGGGCTTGTGCATAATGGCTGATGACGCCAATGTTGACGTAATTATCCGAGCGTTCAAAGCATCGCATTTCAATGCAATGGTAGTCGGAGAAATCGCTGGTAAAAAACCGTCGCTTACCATCAAAGGTTTGGGCGGCGACAAAGAGATTGTTTACAGCAACTCAAGCAAATGAGGGCAAACAGCGAACTCTCGCAATAAAGTTCAAACCAAGTGAAGTTTCTATTCCAGTATCGTATCTAGTGCACAAGGAGAAAGATAAATGCCGACCGCTTTAGTTAGCGTCTCCGACAAAACAGGACTCATCGAGTTTCTCACGGAGCTTCGCAAGCTGGATCAGGACTACAAATTCGTAGCCACCACCAGCACCGCCGCCCACCTGAAAGAAAATCGAATCGATTGCGTTACTGTCGAGAGCATCACGAAATTTCCCGAAATTTTGGGCGGTCGTGTAAAGACACTTCACCCCAACGTTTTCGCCGGTATACTCGCTAGAGCGACCACCGAAGACCGAGCCACACTGAAGGAAATCGGGCTCGACGAAATCGATATGGTGATCGTTAATCTCTATCCGTTTGAAAAGAAACTCAAGGAAAACCTCCCTGAGGAAAAAATGATCGAACAGATCGACGTCGGCGGACCGTCGATGATTAGAGCCGCGGCGAAGAATTTTGATCGCGTGGCGATTGCCTGCGATCCCGATCAATATAAAGGCATCATCGAAGCGCTCCAACAAAATAAAGGGCAGCTGACCAAAGACTTCCGCCGCGAACTGGCTGCACAAGCGTTTAATCGCACCATGCGCTATGACACCGCGATCAACGGATACATGGCAGAACGCACGAGAGTTGCTACCGCCGGTGAATCCGAAAACGGTGACACCAAAGCAATGCCTCTTAGCATCAACGTAAATTTGGCTCAGCATCAAAAATTGCGTTACGGCGAAAACCCGCATCAATCTGCCGTTTGGTACGCGCCTCACGGCAACCAAAATTCATCAGAAGAAATCTCGTTCCCGCCTTTCGAACAACTTCAAGGCAAAGAGATGTCGTCAAATAACATTGTCGATACATACGCTCTGGTGAAGTTTCTGCGTGAGCTCGACGATCCAGCCGTATGCATCATCAAGCACAACAATCCTTGTGGTGTCGCAACCGGAAAAACTTTAGCCGACGCTCTCAAAAAAGCACACGACACTGATCCTATGGCAGTGTTCGGCGGCATCTTCGGATTCACCGGAGAAGTCGATGAGAACCTGGCTAAAGAGATCACGAAGGACTTCATCGAGATCGTCGCCGCGCCATCCTATAGTGCGGGTGCAATGGATGTTTTCACCAAGAAAAAAAATGTTCGTGTCTTAAAAATGAAACCAGGCGCGTTGCAAACGCAAGAGTCCGACAAATGGCGCGCCAGAGACCTTCAGGATTTCGGCTGGATTATCGAACGCGCGGATGAGCCACCACCCTCGGTGGAAACCTTCGACTGCGTCGCCGGAGAATTCCCGAAAGAATTGACGGCTGACATCAAATTCGCCTGGGGCATCGTGCAACATCTGACGTCCAACGCAATCTTTATCGCCAAAAACGGATGCTCACTGGGCTTCGGTATCGGGCAAACAAGCCGGATCGCCAGCGTCAAAATCGCGTTGGAACAAGCCGGCGAAAACGCACGCGGCGCCGTTATGGCAAGCGACGCCTTCTTCCCTGCAACGGACAATATCGATGAAGCAGCTCGCGCTGGAATCAAAGTGATTGTTCAACCGGGCGGCAGCATCAAAGATCCAGATGTTATCGCAGCGTGTAAGGAAAAAGGAATCACGATGCTCTTCACCGGGCAACGTTGCTTCAAGCACTAATCGAAGTTCGAGGGCGTTGTCCGCGTTTGACAGGCGCGGACAACGCCGACTCTTCGAACAGTCAATCAACTGTAGAGAGCACCGCAAACATGAACGAGGTCGATGTGGCTGACAAAAACGGAAAAGGCATCCAAGTTGGAATCGTAATGGGCAGTTCGTCTGACTACGAAACCATGAAACATGCCGAAGACATCCTCGTCGATTTCGGTGTCCCCTACGAGATCTCGGTGGTGAGTGCACACCGAACTCCGAAGCTCATGTATGAATATGCGGAACAAGCCGCATCAAAAGGTTTGAAAGTAATTATCGCCGGAGCCGGTGGTGCTGCTCATTTGCCTGGAATGATTTCTGCCTTGACACCACTGCCGGTGCTGGGAGTTCCAGTCAAATCACGCGCGTTAAATGGTCTCGACAGTCTGCTATCGATCGTTCAAATGCCTGGCGGCGTGCCTACGGCGACGTTTGCCGTCGGCGACAGCGGAGCTACAAATGCCGCTTTGTTTGCCATAAGAATGCTCGCGTTGAACGACCCCGCCCTGGCAACAAAACTCGATCAGTTCATCTCTAAAAAAGCAAAACAAGCACTTGAAGGCAATGCAACAGTTCAAGCTCGCATAAAATCCGGAGATAATCCGGCATGAAACGAGTCGGAATTCTTGGTGGCGGACAGCTTGGAATGCTTCTAGCCGAGAGCATCTTCGCTCTTGGCGCACGAGTCAATGTTTACGATCCGGATCCGGAAGCACCAGCTTGCCAGCACACGAAGCATGTTATCAATCACAACTGGTTGGATTACGATGCGCTTTCCGACTTCTTCCAAATCAGTGACGTGATCACATACGAATTCGAGAATGTTGAAAGCGCTGCTTTGATCACACTGGAGCACGTAAAGCCAATCTACCCGAGCGTCAATGTTCTGAGAACATGCCAAGATCGGGTCGCAGAAAAGCAGTTCCTCTATTCTGCCGGATTACCCCACGCATATTTTCTGGTGGCAGATTCGGTGACAGAGCTCCAAAAGCACGCAGAGAAATTAGACTATCCCTGCATAATTAAAACCGCCCGTGGTGGCTATGACGGCAAGGGTCAATGGCTTGCAAAAACCCGAGAAGAATTTCTCAAAATCGTCAAAGACCCGTCCAACAAGTCTTTCGACACCTTCTCCGTTGTAGTCGAAGAGATGGTGGACCTGGACGCCGAAGTAAGTTGTATTGTTGCCAGACCACTCAGTGGAATGCCGATTGCGTTTCCAATCTTCGAAAATATTCACAAGGATCATATTCTTGACGTTACGGTTTTGCCCGCAAGAATTCCGCAATCTGTTCAAGATAAAATCAAATCGATCGCCATACAAGCAGCGGTGAAACTCGATGTTGTCGGTCTTCTCACGACTGAATTCTTCCTGTCCAAATCGAAAAGCAAAAATTCGTTTGGTATCGAATGCGATGGCTGGTTTATTTATATCAACGAATTTGCACCACGTCCGCATAACTCCGGGCACATCACCCGTAGTGCCACTTCAGTAAGCCAGTACGATGCGCTCGCCCGAATCCTGCTCGGGATTCCACTGCAAGAACCGCGGCCAGTCTCTGATGGAACATACTGCATGATGAATCTGCTCGGTGATGTTTGGATCGATCAGGGACACGACCAATATGATTCCGATTTAGATCTCTCCTGCCTGAATCAACATCCACAAGTGATTGATGTCGTTCTTTATGGCAAACGCGAGCCTCGTCGAAAACGCAAAATGGGTCATTTCATCACCCACGGATCCACACCAGAAAGCGCCATCGAAGCAGCTGAAGCGTTTAAAACAGCCTTATGTCGCAAACCACATCTAGCTTCGAATAAAACAAAATCATCAAAAAGAACGAATTCGCTGAATTAATCAATCGGATGCGTAGGCAAAACGGTATCTAATATGGTATTCAATAGCTCGTCGCGCGAAGTTGCGACATGGGATCTCTATACAGGTTGTGGGCTCAACGAGCGCACTGGCGAGAGGATTAATCATGACCACTGCAACATACGGCGCAAGAAACAAAATCAAAGGCAAAGTAACTGATATCAAGAGCGACGCAATCATGTCGCAAGTGAACTTCGAAACAGCATCCGGTCAGCTGAGTTCAGTACTCACCACCGAGTCCGTCCAAGAGATGAATCTCAAACTCGGAGATGAAGTGCATTTGATCATCAAAGCGATTCACGTTTTGCCCGTCAAAAACGCATAAATCAAACCAAACGATCTTGATGCCTACGCAAGTCTGGACTAGATAGTTTTGACTGGGTATCCGAAACCATCGAACTCGCAATCGAACAGAACGTCACTAGAGAGAAGCGTTTTGGATTTCAATGCTGTTTTGCCTGAGCCTTTCTTCCTCATCGTCGCCAATGACCGAGACTCGCGGCGTCAGAACACCTTTCAATGTCGGAAAGAAATGGTTGTACAGCGACCGCTTTGGCAAAATGCCTGTGCTGTCGGAGCGCAGATTATAAGACCTGTCTACCAGTTGAAAGCCGGGAATTAACATCGCGCTTTTGTGGTTGACCATCTCCGGCGTTCCTACAAGAACATATTGATTGTTCGAAGTCCGCAAATCGAAATGATTTGCCCATTGTTTCGCATCATCAACCGATGGTGCTTCATTTTGCATGTTGTATAGAAGCAACTGAACGAACACCAGACCCGGAGTTTTCATGCCGATTCCGGCATAGTCTTGCATTCGCTGGGCGAAGTCAGTCACGCCGTTGTCCGGGAAACACAACTTGAATGGTGCCTTTCCATTATTGTGTGCGCCTGTATACGCTTGCGAAAGGGGGCACGTCATTGCCACCGGCTGAACGATTATGACATTGCCGCTGAGGTCAGAAAGCCGCGTCAGTTTGCCATCTTGATTGTAGAGTTCCATATCCGGATAGAGCCGATTTTCAACAGGAGGCCACGACGTCGGATTATTGAGCAAACGCAGGTGTTTTGGTTGCGGATTGAAAGCATTGGTGGTGGTGCTGGATGTAGTATCTGCAGGTGCTGAACGAGCGATTTCAATGCCGGATTTATTCAGTGCCCGTTTTGCGTCATCGCCGTTGCTTTCGCTTTTGGGCACCGTGCGTAGTGGCTGCTCGCCTACGGAATATTGCCGAACTCCTTTAAACGAAACGCCCAAAATAGTGATGATCACGAGTTGGGCTGTCATAAACAGAGCCAGAGCAACACAGAGTGCGGGCATGAGGTATTCGGTAATTTTCAATCTGCCAACATTCATCATTGATTTATTTTGCTCCATCGCAGTCGTGTGTTTCTCAGGAATCCATTGTTCGACACTACTCAATCAACTGAACAGTCCACGGCTGCCATTTCTGCAAAAACGCTTGATTCTCGGCGGAAGTAGTCACCTGCGGAGTGCCTTTGACTCCGTGAAACAAAATCGGTTCATGCATTTTCACCGTCATTCCGTTGCCACTTTTTGCAATTATCTGAACTGTAATGACACCAAGAATAGTGCGATCATCATTCATCGGGACACCGCCTGAAGTTACAGGAATTCCCACGATGTCACCAACATTGATGTCGGACATGGCACTATTGACGACACCATTTTGCAATCTCCAGGACTCGCCAATTCTAATTTGAGACTCGTTATTCTTGAGCCACGCTTTAACCCATCCTACGTTTTTCGAGTTTTGCGGATTCCAACAAAGTTCAAAGGGCTCATTACTGTTCATCACGTCTGCGATCTTCTGCCCGTCTGCAGGACCATTACTCGGCACTACGTCAAGAGACGGAATCATTCCGAGAATTTGATAAGGATAAATTTTCTCGATGAGAAACGGGGCTGCAGTTGATTTGGTACTCAACCAATTATTCGCCCCCTGTCCGCTTCCGGCCCATGCGCTCGGTATAAAAAGAGCGTCAGGACGGAATGCATCCGGCCGAAGAGATAAAGTGCCGTTTGAATTGAAATTCAGCAAACTGGCAAATATGGAATTTACCCGGCGCGAAGCTGCTACAGATACGGTTTTCGGCTCCGAGGTGACGTCTATATACACTGTGATAATGGTGTCAGGAGAATCGTTTTTCAAATAGATGTTGTCGACCTCATTCATTCCAGTCACAGACATCGCGTAATTGTAGGCTCTCGTTTGATCGGCGGAGGTCGGGTCCTTTTTAGCGATTTCTACAACTCCAGCGAGCGCACCGGCATCGCACGCGGCTTGCAATCTGGATTGAACGTGCACGCAGTGAGCAATATCGGCGCCCAGACAAGCTAGCATGATTGTGATTAGAAGCATGGCACAACAGATTCCAGCTGAAACCACCCCTTTTTCATTTCTAATTCGTCGCCTGGTTTGTCTAATCGGCTTATTCATCTCTACACTCCTGCACTACTCTAAATTGGCTTTCGCGCTCGATTTCAGAACGAAATTCGCTCCGAGTTTAAGCGGATCTGGACTGGGGAAGCTTGGGAGGCCATATTGACCACCGCTAAAGGTGACTTCGACGCACACCGTTGGTGGCGTACCATACAAGTTCCACCCGGAGGTGCCCGGAGCGACCGAGAACTGCTGGTTGTCGGCGATTACGTTTGCGATTCGTATGTTCGTGAATGAATCCTCCGGATTTGAGATCGCAGAAACCGGATCGGATCCATAAGCAATTGCTAGCCGGCGAGCAGCAACAGCCGCACCGTGATTGAGCACGCTTTTGATCATGCATAGTTGCATAGCTTCGGCAGCGACATAACATATAACCACCAATAGCGGTAATAAAAGCATCAACGCCGCCGCTAGTTCGACAATAGCAACGCCGGTGCCAAGTCGCGACCTCGATTTTCTTCTCTGCCCTCTTGTAGTCATTTAAATAAACTCCTGAAGCGCCGGTTAGTTTTCATTCGTGCAATCGGTATGTGATCGTTTGAGAGACACGAAAAAGACTTCCCAGATTGAGCGTCCCGGTGCTCGGGAAAGTGGGTAGCGGTGGGGTTCCAACTCCGGATATGTAGGTCACCCTGACCGTCACAGTTTTGGGAGCTTGCGCCAAATTCCATGACGCTATTTCAAATTGGGAATTGCTGTGCACCAAGTTTGGCAATCTTATATTGCTAAAGATCTGTTGTTGAGCCAAAGTATCCGTGACGATCTCTCTATTTGTTCGATATGCGCTGGCGAGCGCACGACAGGTAAGTACGGAGGCTTGAGTCATCCCTCCAGCTATGAAAAACGCGTGACTGGCCTCCAGTGCCACCAAAATTATTACCACCGTCAGCGGTACCATGACCGAAGCCGCCATAACTGATTCAATCAGTACGCTTCCTCGTTTACCTCGTGCCCTCTTAGTCTTCGACACCAATTTCTCCCTGTTATTGAACTGGATAGTTCTGAACTTGGACCGCAGCTGCTGAGTTCCGCCGCACCGAGCCAGCCTAGAAGTTGTAGAGAAAAATTGTAACTACCGTCATTGAAAACAAATTCAGAAGTACTGCAAGGTCGGACTTCAAGGTCCAGGTGCGCTCGCATCCCAGGATCAAGAATGATACCGCCGACAATGTCATCGCAATTGAAACGATTGGAGGCACCTTAGTCATCAGGTGAAAGTAGCTGGCAACAAGCACCAGCGAGACGGCATAAACAGTGATGATCATCTTCATCCATTCAAAACGCCAGCTGTTGTCCTTCGGTGAAACACTGACGCCGATTGTGGCTTGTGCCACACGATTTAAAGTTTGAAGATCAAAAGCTTTCATCCGGTTTGCCGTCTTACGAAGTTTCCGTTCCGTTTCCCGACGTTCCAGAAGATCGACGACTTTTAACTGTTCCACTTCGTCAGCACTAACATCACTCTGATACACATCAGCGAGCAGATCTACTTGCGACAAATCATCAGCTGATTTCCCTATTAGAGGATTCCGTGTTTTCAACCTGAGCATACATTTTTTATCATTGGATTGAATTCGCGCCTGCAGAACTTCGCATCGAAACGTTCCTTTCAGAACAATGACTTTGACCGACAGTCCTGTCACATTCGTGAGTAAAATTCCATCATCAACAAGAGTGGCTTCAAATGAGAGGTTGCCATTCATTTGCAATTCGGAGCCGCTGAGGTGAAGTGCATTAGTTGCACGAAAGTTCAAACTCTCGGTATGTTTTTTCTGCACGTGCAGCTCGACTCGGCCCTTGAGCAGCATCTTGTTGAGCGTGCATTTGATCGTCTCGCAGCCCTCTAGACCAGCGAGTAACTCGCGCAAATATCGAACCGCTTGTCGCGATTCCTGCCGAGCCAATCGTTCCAGGTAGTCCAACATCTCGCTGAGACTGAGCTCCTGCTCTGCCTGTCCATCCAAACAACTTTCTGATTGAACGACGGATTTGCGACTCGTCGTGCTGGTGATCATGTTGGTTATGTCATTCGTAGCTCGCTTCCACAGACTCCGTTTCGAAGTCGTGCTACTCGTCGCATACACTGCGCTTGGTCTCGCTTCAGACATGTATAACCCCTCGCGTTTTTCCAGCGATACAAAACTAGCCCCGTATTTCTAATCTAGCTGTTGCGAGCACAGAATTGCATCGCCCAACCTGCCCATTCACCTATTACACGTATGGGTGATACACGCAAAACCGGCAGCTCGTCCACTTTATTCGGGCGGTGGAAGGAGTTGTTTTGGTCAATTAACTACAATGCGTTTCGATTTCAGTGCAATCTAAATCAGCTTAAGCAGGTCAGGCAGACTCAACGCGTCATCCGGATAACATCGACACCGAAACCACCACGAATTTAGCGCATACGCTTCGTCCATCTGGTCGGCTTGAATCATCTCATCAAGCGCTTTTTCGACGGTTGATTTTCGCAGACCGACAAGTGAGAGAAGTACTTGAGTTGAGGATAAAAAATGAATCGTGCTAGCGATTGTCGGAGGCATTTGTTTTTGCTTCGAGTTCCACAAGTGCGCGAAATAGTCGATGGGCAGCCCCTCTTCGCCCAGGTCAATGAGACAAACGGACAGTGGCAATTGCTCTTCGATCGCTTTTTTCAAACTTTTTTCAAGAGCTTCTCTTATTTCCGTCGTTACTTCGAGCGACTTTTCACCAGTCTCCTGGCTGAATGCACGAGACATCAATGTTCTGTGGTAAATCGCAAGCATAATTTCTGCTCGTGATTCAATCGATTCCGTCTTGCATATCACGCCATCGACTCCCGCTCGGAACGCGCCTTTCAGCGAGCTGTCACTAATGGTGGCAACTTCGAGGATCAGAGTAATGCTTTTAAAGGAGAGACTACTTCGAATGGCGCGACAGAGATCAAAACCGCTGAGATCACCTGTTCGTTCGCTTATTAAGATGATGTCGGGGCGATTCTCTTCGATCTCTTTTATAGCGGCATTGGGATCGCGCAGCGCATCGACTTTGCTGCATCGGCGAGACAATTCGCGCAACAGATCTTCGGAATCCGAGATATCGGAATCAATGATTAGCACGTCCGGTCGCGTGATCGGCTGCGCCGCCAGAGCTTTAAGCGTCAAAAATTCTGCATCGCTCTTTCTGATCGCGGACCAACTGATCCAGTGCGAGTTTGATAGATGCGCCGTGACGATTCTCGTGTGCAATGAATCAGTCGCGGACAGAACCACCAATGGCGTGTGTTCGTGTTTCTCGATCCCGCGCAACATTTCATGAGTGGTGACCACGGCTTCTCTAGCTCGCTCACCCGACCACGTCGTTGGTACCAGAAGTAGTATCAGATCAAAACGCTCAGCCAGGCATTCTGCTTGTGCCGATTCCAGACTCTCGCTCATCGTGATTGAAACGCCATAGCGGCTGCCCAAGTTCAAAAGTAATTCATTGGGATCATTTCCGACGATCAGAAACTTTTGAATTCCTCCAGCCGGCTGCTGGAAAGCAGGTCGTTTCGGTGGCGCCACTCCTGGTGCCTTTTGCGATGTATGAGGCCACTGGGGTGCTCGCGGAAGCCCTTCCGGCGCGGCTTCAATAACACCGGAAAGTTCTTCGCCGACCGGTTCAGATAACGCTGCAGCACCTTCAGATAACGTTGCGGTACCGATCTTCTTTCTCGGCTCACCAAGACTCTCGAGTTCTTGTTGAACGTAATCCCACAGATCCAAACTGGGAAGACTTCCCTCTTTGATGATGTCGTTAAGCCAGTTGGTGATTCTCTCAAATGGTGCCTCGAAGTGCGGCAGATTCTGCCCTCGCACTTCTTCAGTGATGCGTTTGCACTGTTCCACTGCTTCGCGGAGATACTTACTTTTATGCGGCTGCTCGCGCGCCTCTTTGGTTAGCGCCTTCAAACTGTTGACAAAACGCGGCAGGTCCTTGCCTTCGAACTGGAGCCGTGAAACTTCGCGCTGCAGTGCGAAATCATTCACATTCGCCGGATCCTCAGAGTCGTCATCGATAGTCTCGGACTCCTGGCGAATATCAATCTTGGGCAGAACTTCAATGATTCGACTGAGCAACGCATCCGGCTTAATCGGTTTTTGCACCGTCAGTGAAACTCTAGACAAATTAGTGAGCTGCACGATCAGCGGTATGTCTAAATGATGGCTACTGACCACGATCATGCATGCTTGCGGCGCTAGTTTCTCAACCTGCGTGGCAAACTCGAAATAATCCATTCCATGCAGAACATAATCCGATACGACAATGTGAGGCTTCCAGCTCTTTATTTTCTTCAGCCCGGCAGTGGCATTGCGCTCGTACTCGACCTGAAAATCAGCATCGAGCAGGGTTGCCTGCAGCTGCTGGCAAAAGAAATTGTCACTGTCGACTATTATTATTTTGTATTGACTGAAATCAATGTCATCTGTCATAGAACCAGGCCTTCAGCACCTGATTCCTTTATACCCACAAGCATCGCCACCGTTGGGACGCAGCGATTCCGCAAGATACTTCTTGCCAACGGCGTTTCATGGTCATTGGTTGAGCAATTTGCTGATTGCAAGGGTGGCTAAGCAAATTCGCTTTTGA
>JADYXR010000183.1 GCA_021772095.1 Candidatus Obscuribacter sp.
AAAGAACCAGAAGACTAAGAAACTAAAGGAGGTAACAGTTATGTCAAGCGGCAGATTTGACTGTCGTCAACCGGCAAAAGGCCTTGACGCCGATCAGCACGGCGATCTCACTCGGATCACCAAACGGAATCAGAATGCCGTCGACGCCATCTTCCATTACTTCTGGAATCCCACCAACCGCGGTGGACACACTTGGACACTCGAAGAACATCGCCTCCAAAATACTCAAACAGAAACTCTCGCTCTCTGAGGTGTAGAGTGCCAGATCTGCAGCTTGCAAATAGTCCTCAATCTCCAAAACATTTTCGCGCACGATCACTCTATCTTCCAATCCGAGTCTTCGAACGTCATCGAGGAATGGCGAGAAATCTCCACCAGCAAGTATTAGCACTTTAAACTTCTCTCGAGACTTAACTCGCGACAGCGTCTCGAGCAGCAGGTCTATCCGTTTCATCGGTCGCAAATTGGACGAATGCAAAATCAAAATTTCATCGCTAACTCCGAGTTCGCGGCGAACTTCTTCTCGCGATCGAGTGGGAGTTTTGGGATCAAAGAAATTGTGGATCACTTCCATCGGTCCGTCGAAATTAAGAACGCGTCGAGTTTCTGCTTTCAAATACGAGGACACTGTAGTCACCGCATCGGATTGCAGCAAAGCATGATGAATAGCGGGTCCGTAACCAGGATCGTTGCCGAGCAGAGTGGTATCAGTGCCATGCAAAGTCGTGACGATCTTGGGTTGTTTCTCGACAGGCAACATGCAGCGAGCCAGCACGGCAGCCGTTGCATGCGGCACCGCATAATGCACGTGCAGAACATCGAGTCCATGATTGCAACTAACTCTCGCCATCTCAACTGATAGAGGCAATGTGTAATCCGGATATTTAAAGAGACCGTAGCTATTGATCACGACCGGGTGGAAATAAACTCGCGGAGAGCTTTCCGGCAACCGGAATGGTCGGTCATAGCTGATGAAGTGGACTTCGTATCCGCGATTCGCCAGCTCGATTCCGAGCGTTGTCGCGATGACGCCGCTGCCACCGACAGACGGATAACAAGTGATACCAACTTTCAAGGGACGTCCTGTACTCATTAGAAATGTCGGGCTCCTTTACCTGTTTGTGCGAGTGATTGAAATACCAATGGGTCGTTTGGATAGAGCGCGATTGCGTATTCAACGCCCGCTTGAGCACCGAGTAACTTGGCTCGAGTGAGCTGTAATTCGATGTAATTTCTCGTCGCCGCCTGGGTTCCGTGCGCACTCATCGCGGCATTCCATTTAGACATTACGTCTGGTGCTGACACGTCGATCAAAACTGGAGTAATCTCACGCTGCACCGCTTCCGGTGTCACTGCGTAAAACAACAATTGTTCGATCGCGTGGGTGTTTATCTCAATCAATTCTTTCATCCCACCATAACGTGCGATGCGTGCAGCGTCGCGAACAATGTGTCCCAGTTTGGAATGATCGGGATGCTGGTTCTCCATGTACGTGGTGGCAAGCACTTTCGCCGGGCGCACTCTGCGGATAATTTCAGCCAGCCTGATCGAATGCGCAGCTCTCACCTCAAGATGCGCGTCGCCATCCAGTTCAATGAACTCGATGGTGGCACCCAGAATGGCCGCCGCGTTTCTCGATTCGTCGGCTCGTTGTTCGGGCGTTCCATTTGTTCCGGCCTCGCCCAGCGAACAGACCACGAAGTGCGCCTTCCGACCGGCGAGCGTTTCGCTTGCGATGATGCCACCACAACCGAACTCGATGTCGTCTGGATGGGCACCAAAAACTAATATTTCAGATGAGGTCAATGTACGCCTCCTCGGCTCGCTCGATGGTATCACGGGTAATGAACTCAATTTCCGGGGCATCTTCCTTGCGAAGATACTGTTGTTCCCCGGCACCAGAAACATAGTGCGTGCACTTAATTACCGACTGCATCCAACGCAGTCGACTGTCACGCGACGGACTAATCATTTTTTTGTCAAATGGAACGAGCGGCAGATCGACAAAAACATCACCACCCTCGTGCAATTTGAATACATCTTCGGCAAAACGCGCGCGGACGATTTCCTTTTCATGAGTGACATCGACAAAGAAGTCGTCGATATCACAGGCGGTGCTGCGAAATTCCGGATCGCTAGATCGCTTGACTGTCATGCCATCGAGAAAGCCCATCTCTCTATACATCTCAAGGCAAAAATCAGCTACATTGTCGGCATTCACCTTCTTAAAGAGGTCAATCAACGGATGTTCGACGTAATTTGGCAATTGCGCGATAGTCTTATCCTTCCAACCGGCTTGGATCCGTTTTGCGTAAAGCGGTGAGAACTTTCGTTGAATCTTATTTTCGAAACTGAAGTTCAACTGCGCAGGCTCATTGGTCGTTCTGTGCCGCACCACTGTTCGTGTCTCACGAGGGTCGTGATCGCTATCGTGATAGAAGAAGACGATTTCGCCGCCAATTTCATTCTGCAGCCGTCGGGCCGTTTCGATCTTGGCGACTAAAAACCGCTTAGGGAAAAAGCCACTGGGCTGTTGGCCGAAACATATAATTGGTGAAGTCATATTGGTAGTTTGTCACCCGCTGGCTGATTTTTTCCAAAAACCGATTGCAATATCAGACTGAATAAAACGCACGCCGCGCAGCCTATCAACGGATACCAGAGATAGGAAATCGTCAGGTTGGCGTAGAGTAAAAACACCATCAATTGTGCCGTTAGCGCTGCCCAGAAGATCGCATTGCCGCCCACACGCTTAATAAAGAATGCCACCAGAAACAGTGCCAGCATAACGCCATAAAAAATGGAACCGAGAATGTTGACAGCCTGGATCAAATTCTCAGATAGGTGTGCATATAGCGCGATGATTATGGCGACTACTCCCCAGAACGCGGTGAAGAACTTCGTGACGGTGACACATTCTCGGTCACTGGTTTCGCGCTTGATCAGCAAACGGTAAAAGTCGATGGTCGAACTGGTGCCGAGCGCATTGAGTTCGGCTGCTTTTGACGATAACGCCGCAAGAAAGAATGCGGTCACCAATAAACCGATCACACCATGCGGAAGGTGATCGAGAATAAAAGTAATGAACACATAATCGGCATTGTTTGCTTTAGTCTGAACTTTTCTATCGGCCAATTCTTGGGTTGCAGCAACGCGGATCTTTTCACCTTGCTGTTGCGCCGCTGCTGCTGCGGTAAATGCTTCCGTTGCCGCCTCAGCATTGCCCGCTTTCTTGGCTTGCACCCAGCGCTCCAGGTGCTGTTTCCCTTCTGCGTGAACCGTGTTGAAATCGGTTTCGTATGCAGTCAGTTTTGCATCGGCGCGATGGCTCTGAAAATATTTATTGGAAGTCGAATCGAAAAGCAGAGGCGGTTGGTTGAATTGATAAAAGACGAACATCAGCACGCCCAGAAACAAGATTCCGAATTGCATCGGGATCTTACAGACGGCATTGAACAGCAACCCGAGCCGACTTTCACGAATCGATGAGCCGGAGATATAACGCTGAACCTGAGACTGGTCCGTACCGAAATACGACAGCATAAGAAATGTGCCACCAAGCAATCCGGACCAAAATGTATAACGCTCGGTCACGCTGGTTGAAAAATTTACCGCGTTCAGTTTTTGAAAACCGCCTGCGACTTGCATAGCATCACCAAACGACAGATCGGCCGGCAGTTTCACAACCAATAAAATGCCGGCCGTAATCATCCCCATGAAAATTATTGCGATTTGATATTTCTGCGTCACCGTCACGGCGTCGGTGCCGCCCATCACAGTGTAGATAGTGACGAGCAATCCGCTGCAGATTATTGTCCATTGCAAGGACCAGCCGAACACTGTCGATAGAACAATAGCTGGCGCATAGATAGTCAGACCAGCGCCGATTCCACGCTGCAACAGGAACAAGCCTGCGCCAAGCAATCGAGTTTTATTATCAAATCGATTTTGAAGAAACTCATAGGCGGTATAGACGTTCAACTTGTGAAAAATCGGTAGGAAAAAGATCGAGATGATAATCAAAGCAATCGGAACGCCGAAATAAACTTGAATGAAACTAAGTCCGCTCAAGTAACCTTGTCCAGGAGTGGATAAAAAAGTAATAGCACTTGCCTGGGTGGCCATCACCGAAAGACCAATTGTCCACCACGGTGCTTGACCCTGTCCTTTCAGATAGCTGTTCAGATCTTTGCGATGCCGCGTACGCCAGATGCCATATGCAGCGATACCGAAGATGGTGACCAACAGGACAACGAAGTCCAGCTCGTTCATTGGTGGATGCCCCCTAATGCTACAAGCAGGGCGACCCAAACAACAAAGCTGCCAATCACGAAAGCATACGCACCATTCCAGCTTTTCGGCCACGGCAATCCAGTCGTTTCTGCTTCAGCCGAGGTCTGATCTGGAGCGGTGTTGTTGTTCATTTTCCGATCGAAACCATGTTTGAGAACAACCTGTACGCCCCTGGAACAGCTGCCGGAAGCTGGCGAAAGAAGCTCAGACCTGTATAGATATAATGACCTTTTCCGTATTTTGCCACCAACAACACGCCTTTCGATGGTGGTTCGCCAGCGTCATTGCAAGCCAAAATCGGCGAGAATCGATCGTCCCATTGACTCGGGAAGTACAGTCCACGTTCTTGTACCCAGCCATCGAAATCGGAGCTTGTTATCTTGTTCGGCGTATTTAAAATGGGGCTATCGGGAGCGAGAAAATTAATTGCTGCTTTTTCATCAGTCACGCGATCCGCAGAAATCTTCAAATCGTATGGTGCCACCTTATCGGATTTCAATTTATCCGGACGGTTGTATTGCACGATCATCGTTCCGCCGTTTTCGACGTAAGCCAAAAGTTTCGGCATGGCCGCCCCGATATTAGCCCTGACGTTGAAGGCGCGCACACCGATGACGATGGCATCCAGTCCTTCAAGTTCTTTCGGATCAAGATTGGCGTCATCCAACACTTTCACGGCATAGCCGATTTGCTGAAGGTTTTCCACGAGGCTATCACCTGCACCTGGCAAGTAACCGACGGTGGTACCACGCTTTTCCAGATCAACACTGGCAGCTTTCACCACTGCTGGTGGCTGCAGCAACTGGCGTGGAATGTGCGGGTAGTTGATTTCCTGCCTCTGGCTATGATATCGAACACCATTAATCTCGGCACTGGCTGTGAGTCTGGCAGTTTCAGCTTTTGACGGCGCAGTGACCTTGAAAGTGCATCGCGACACTTGACCGATATCGGCAAGATCGAACGACTGCTTCGCCGGTTCAACCTTCCATCCCGATGGTGCTTCTAAACGCAACGTGCCGGATGAATTGACTCTGTAAGTTTTGATCTCAACTTCAACCGATCGCGAACTACCGGGTGTCATCACGATAACGTCCGAAATCGCACGCAGTGAGACTGGCGGAATTATCTCCATCCGACGCTTGATCTTGTTTCCCACCGAGTCGGTTGAAACTTGAAGAGGCTCATCATCAATCACCAATTTTTGCCCATCCACATCGAAAACATATTCGACTGGAAACGCCGGTGCATTCTCCGCGGTGCCAATCAGCTCCGGCTGATCGACTTGAAACATCCCCGGCGTTCCTTCAACTCGCAACCAGTATGGTTGCGTCAGCGGTGCCGATGTTGGCAATGTTTCTACCGATTCAAAGGTTTCAGCATCATTGAGCTGAAGCTGGGCTTCGTGTTTAATTTCCTTTTTCAATTCCGGAAAGCGCACCGCAGTCATGCGAACGGGAATGTCACCAGGCGTCTTGTAATGGAAAGAAGCAGACATATGCAATTTCATCGGCTCGCCCGGCACGACATCGCCATTTAAAATCGTCGTCTCCGTTTTTAACCCGAGACACTCCAGCAAAATATGATCGAGCTGTTCCTGTTTCTCCTTAACGATTACATTCTTCGCCGACATCGAGTTCAGTTGTTTTCTCAACTTCAAAAGATCCGGGACACTCGCCGCTGGATCTCTGGTATCGAATTTGGTGATGATGCCTGCAACAGATTTATCAATTTCCTCACCACCAGGCAATCGCTTCCAGGTGGTATCAACATCTTCCATAATGTCTTTGGTCGCCGCAGCACCATCCAACAATTGAAAAGACTCGAACCGTTCTTCGCCGTTGCCACCAGGTAGTTTGAACGTATCAAAGCCCTGCGTCTTGTGCATCGCTCGGCTGGCACTGGCGATCGAATGGAAAGACTCTCCTGATACCGGATCGTTTCCAGTCGAATTGATCTTCAAAATATTCGCACTGGCGATCTTGTCTTTCTGCCAGGTCGACACATTCCAAAAAATCCGTTTTGGTTGCCACGGTTCTAACTTCTGTTCTGGAAATGCTTTTGGATCTCCAGCCAGTTTAAATGCTTCCATCGCCAAAATAGTTGATGTCGTATGGTGACCATGAGTGCCACCAGGAGTGGGTGAGAAGCGCGTGATTACTATATCCGGACGAAACTCACGAATGACGCGAACAACATCCGACAAAACTTCGTTTCGATCCCAAACACTCATCGTTTCTTGATAGTTTTTGGAAAAACCAAAATCAATTGCACGCGAAAAAAACTGCTTAGCACCATCAATTTGTCGCGCGGCAAGTAGTTCTTGCGTGCGCGCAACACCTAACTTATCACCGAGATCTGCACCAAGAACATTCTGTCCACCATCACCGCGAGTGAGCGAGAGATACGCCGATCGATAGTTGCGACCGCGCGCGAGATAACCGAGCAACTCTGTGTTTTCATCATCGGGATGAGCCGCGATAAACAAAACACTGCCCATCTGACGAAAGCGTTCCAACTCATGCAGAATCGCTTTCGGAGAATCGATTTTCATTTCCTCTCCTAACACCGGACTCGCCAAAAATGACGTCGCGCAAAACAGAGTTACTGCAATTGCGCAACGCCACCATTTGACAAGCGTTGGTCTTTCACTATTGGCAACAGAATTGCTCACGAAGTAGAAGCTCTACTTCAATCGTGCGATGAGCGCTTCGTTCAATTTCACGTAGCCCGTGTCATTGGCTTTGTTAGCCAATTCAATCGAGCGATTGGCAGCAGCCATCGCGCCTTTTTTGTCGCCAAGTTTCTCGAGAATTTCGGCTTTCAAATAAACGATGTAATGCGCCTCGCGTTCAGCAATCGCAGCATCGACCCATTTGTTCGCTTTCTCCAAATCTTTTCCGTGATTGTAATAGAACATCGCAGATTGGAAATATGGTTTCTTCGCGTCGTCCGATGCCATCGCCGCTTCGATTTGCGAAATCAATTTGTCGGAGTAGTCAACTTCGAGCTTGATTGGCACACAGGTTTTTTCCCAAGCCAAGTTCAAATTCGATGAGTCGTCGCGAATCTCGTTGAAATCGATCGTGAATGTTTCTAACGGCTTGTCGAGAGTTTTGACTTTGGTTTTAAAACGAACGAGATCTGACTTTTCGTCGTACTTGTAAGTGCCCCACTGGTCCGAGCCCTTGTTGACGATGATGGTCCACTCATCCTTTCCTGGAACCGTCATGAGCGCGTAAGTGCCCGCTGGAATTTCATTGCCGTTCAATTTTACTGGTGTGCTGAAAACGACTTTGGTAGCGGCATTCGCGCCAGTGCGCCAGACCTGACCGTATGGAACCATTCCGCCGAAGATCTCGCGATCCTTGACTCCTGGTCTGGAATACGTGATTTCGATGTCGGTCAAACCGACTCGCTGTTTCAATGTTGCACTCGGACTGGCTGATGGAAACTCGACCTTAGGCGTCTCTGCGAGCGCACCTGAGCCGAGCATCAAGCCAAGACCGATTGATAGAAATACTGGAAGTTGTCTGAAATTCATAATTTTTCCATTGTCTTTTAGGGACGTCAGTTATGCCGATGCAGGTTCGCACTCCGGCATTTTAAAGATATTAGTACTAGTTGGGTGCAAATGTTGTGATCGACAAGTTTTGCAAATTTTGAATCGCGATTTTGGCGTTAAAGATTACCGATACTAGCGCTCGAAATCAGCATGCTGATATCTCTCAAGAGCCTTACGCACCTTTCGGGAACTGTCCTGATCTGAATTGCAGCAGCTACGAGAACTAAACGATTTTATGCGTCGGTTGTGTTGCCTCAAAAAAGTGATGACGCATTTGTGCGCACCAGCAGTTTAGTAAGGCACCATATGCAGTATCACGCTATTGGGGAATATCGCAGATTAGAGGGATATTTACGGGCAGCTATTGTTTGAAGCCATTACGTGATGTCGACCATCGCTTGATCGTAAAAGCCACTGCGTGATGTCGACCATTGCTTGATCGTGAAGCCATTGGTTGATCGTTGAAGCCACTACTTGATCGTTGAAGCCACTACTTGATGGACTGTACCGGAGTCGCATCGGAAATTCCAGTTTCGCCGACAGACCTGACTTTAAAGAAATAAGGGGAGTCCGTATTGAGTGAATGCATCTCGTATTTATCTTCACCATGAACAAGCAGCGAACTATACAGCTTGTCAGGTTCTACACCGAACGAAACTTCGTACGCGTAAGCGCCCGGGACCGGTTTCCAATTGAGCGTAGCATTGCGACGATCTTCGGAATCTCTATTGACGGCAAAATCTTCGACCTTATCCGGCACCGCCCCTGGAGCCTTACCAAAAACTCTAAAATCGCTCAAGGCGAAATTGCCTGTCGGCATCTCGACGTTCGTGATCTTGATGAACTGTGTTCTTACGGGCTCTTTCAATTCAACATAGTCGTGCGGAGTATCGCGGTTGCTTTCGCTTTTGTCGACCAACAAGTTCCAGTTCTTTCCATCGGCAGACTCATGGATTTCATAGCGATGGCGGAAATCGTTTTGCTTACCGTAAGCACGTGCATCATCATCGGCATAGTTCACCTGGATCGCGTGAACATCTGATGGTTTGCCAAGATCCACGGCTAGAAACTTTCCTGGTTTTGCATCTCCAGCGCTCCAAAATGTCTTTACGTTTTCATCGAATGCAAGTTTTGGATCAGATTTTTCAAAGGCAGGTATTCCAGCAGTTAGTCGATCATCACCGGCGGGTAATGCAGTGCTAGTTTTTTCAGCGGCAGCTTTATCAGCGGCAGCTTTATCAGCGCCAGCTTTTTCATTGGCAACTTTCTCAATGACAGATTTCTCGATGGCAGATTTGTCATTGCCAGATGTTTCAATCGCAGGTTTTGTACCCGCCTCAGAAGCCCATGCCTTCTTGTTATACGAGAGCAAAGTCCAGCCTGTGTAATCGTTGTTAGCATCGCGTTTTCCATTCGGCAAACGATGAGGATAGTCACCAAATGAGGTATCACTATGCAACACGCCATCCTTATCTACATCAGTCGGAAACATACTGATGCGGCGCTCGAACTTGTCCTTCTGACCGATGATCATCG
Source organism: Candidatus Obscuribacter sp. (assembly GCA_021772095.1). Lineage (GTDB taxonomy): Bacteria > Cyanobacteriota > Vampirovibrionia > Obscuribacterales > Obscuribacteraceae > JADYXR01. The sequence continues at coordinate 9,392 of JADYXR010000183.1, forward strand.
AGCCGATATGCCATAAGTTGCCTGAATTATCAGGGAAGGTGCTGCCGTGTCCCGCGCCTTGTACAAAGCCGGTAGGCTTCCAACAAAATGGATTGTGTTTTTGATATTCAAATGGTCCTAATGGAGTTTTGGAAGTGTAGACGCCGTCGCCATAGACGTTCCACTCGGTGCCCGGCGCGGCGTATTCCAAATAATATTTGCCGTTAAATTTATTCATCGTTGCGCCTTCGATGAAAGGATCCATGGCGCCGTTTTGGTTGTTCTGACCGAATTGCTCCCAGCCATGCTGCTTCGGCTGCAGCTTCACCAGATCAGTCGGTTCGCCTTTTGCTGCAAAACCCTTCTGCGGATCCAGCTCTACACCGCGAAGCGGGTAAAAGTTGCTCGATCCCCAATACAAATAGAGGCGCTTGTCGTCATCTTGAAACAACGCCGGGTCCCAACCCGCGACCGGGAAGTTTTTCACCGCTTCGGTCCATTTGCCGCGACCTGGATCCTCGCTGAAATACAGCGGCATGGTCACGTCATTGTTAAAGCTCGGCAGCAAATAAACGCCCTTGTCCGTCGCCCATGCGCCCGGAGCGCAAATCTGATCATTGTTCGCGTTCGGTTTGAACTTCTGAGGGTTAAACCGCCAAGTACCAAGATCCTTGGAAGACCAATACCCTTCCTGGTTGGTCGAAAACAGATGCACTTCGTCTTTGAACCGAACAGCCGTCGCGTCTGCGGTCGAGCGGTGGTTATTGTTGAGCGAATACGGTTTCTCTGGAACGTAGGCGTAGTCCAGGTTCATAGGATTGCAATAAGTGGACGGAACCGCTTTAGCCCGGTCCCCGCTATCTTTTGCGCCCGGAGCCGGCTCCCGGCAATCAGCAAGCAGCTTCCCCGCCTGGATTTCAGGCGCTGCACCGGCATTTTTAGCGTCGGTTTTTGAGTCGTAAAGGCTATCTTGGGGGGCGGCCATTTTTCACGTGGAGTGCTTAACAGACGGCTCATATACTTTAGTCGCCACCCCCGAGCTTGTCATTGGGAGAACTACGTGGACGCAAAAACGCCCCAGGGTTCAGCTCTTCCAGCGTTGGAGATTTCTGAATTAGTCCTGAACGTTTCTGGTTATTTGACGACCTGAGCGCACTGATCGACAGTCGGTTGTGAATCCCATATATGGGACAAATCATGCTCATCGGTTTGGTCGGGTACGAATTTTAGTGAGGCAATGCGCGGAAATTGTCCCACATAGGGGACAGCCGGTTTGCTGTCCCACTTATTGGAACGCGCCTTTGACGCCGTCACCGACTTTTCTGCCCAAATTGCCAATCGGTCTAAAGATATTGCCGAGCGTTGTCGGAGGTTTTCCTTGATCGATCTTGAGCGCGATTTCCTGGCAGCGATCGGCTTTCTTCGAATATTTTTCGCGTTCTTTTTCAGGAAGCGTTGGTGAGAGCGCAAGATACGCGCGATATTGCAGAGCAGCCTCTCTCAATGCAGGCGATTGTTTCTTTTGAAACTTCTCGAGGTCCTCGGCAAGACCGAGGTGAGCGGCTGGCAATCGAGGATTCAGGTAAGCAGCCGAACGATACTTGTCGATCCCGCTAGCAAACTGACCCTTCCGAGAAAGATCGGATGCCATATTCAAATCTTCTTGTGCTTTTTGACGAGCAGTCTTGACCGCGTTGATACCGCGCTTGGTGCGCGACGCGACCTCAGCACCAGGGAAGGTGCCGGCTTTGTTGTATGCCTGTTCCGCACTATCGAGATCGCGTGTTAGCAACGCCATATCCGCAACTGCAAAAGTGGAATTGGCATCCTGACAATTTTGAATAACGGTTGCCATCGCCTGTGATGCCTCGTCAAATTTGAATTGCGCGATCATCGCCTCAGAATATGCCAGCCGTTCCGCGTCATTGGTCGGCGTGCCGACGTTCGAAAGATCGACCGGCTGTCCCGACATCGCTCTCAACTTCGCGTCAGCCAAACGCAATTCCATGCTGTTTGGATTCATTTGAATCGCGCGTTGAATCAGAGCTTCTGCAGATTCGAAGTTATTGGAAACGAAAAAGGCACCATCGGCATCCTTCTGTGCTTTCAACATCAACGCTCTGGTCATGCCGTTTACAGCTTTGACGTTACCTGGTGACGAGTTCAAAACCGTCGTGTATTCCTTCAGAGCATCATCAGTTTTGCCCAGCGAAAGTGTGATATCGCCAAGCTTCATGTGGAGGTCGACGTTTCTCGGACTCAATTCCAATCCCGATCGTAAGTTGACTACAGCAGCTTCGAGATCACCGCGTCCTTGATAGATATCGGCGAGCTTCAAGTAAGCTTCTTCGCTTTCAGCTTTCACTGAGATCGCTGATTTATACTCGCGCATAGCGGCGACCGAGTTGCCTTGAAGCTGATAAACATTACCCATGGCAATGTGCGTTGGAGCACTATTTTTTTGCAGCGACAAAGAGATGTTCAACTCTTTGTATGCTTCGTCCAGTTGCCCCGTTTGCGTGTAAGCCTTTCCAAGTCCGTAGTGAGCAGTCGAGTTAGCGGAGCGCAGACGAATCGCTTCTTGGAAATCGGCGATAGCACTGGCGGTATCACCACGCTTCAACTCAATCAATCCACGATTGACAAAACCCATTGCATATTTCGGATCCGCGGCAATCGATTTATTGAAACTAACCATTGCCTGATCTAGTTTGCCTTGCTCCTTTTGAATCGTACCAAGCACCAATAGCGCTTCCGGCATACCCGGATCTTTCTTCAAAGCGATTCGACATTCGGATTCAGCTTGGGTAAGTATCGCGTTTCTTTGCGAAATTATTGTCATCGAAGATGATTGCAAACTGTTTACTTTCACAAACGCCATGCCAACGTGCGCTAGCGGGTCATCTTTTTTAACCGCGATCGCTTTTTTGAATTGTTGTTCTGCGCCTTCCAGTTTGAACTGCACAGCGAGGCTGAATCCCAACCCGCATAGCGCGGCGACATCGCGCGAATTGTTGTTTAGCGCTTTGCGAAAACTATCGGCAGCTTCATCATATTTCCCGGTGAGCAAAGCCTTCTCGCCAGCAGCCGCGTCTTTAGAAACTGCTCCGCGGAAAATTCTGGTTTCACCGAATGCAGATTGAACGTTGCGCCGCACCACAGGAGTCGCAGCGGACTTGGATTTCGTCGCGGTCTTAGCATCCACTGGAGCGATGGCAATCAGTCCACAAGTCAGAGAAATGCATATTGCCGTCACCACAGAATTATTTTGCTTTGACAACACGTGGACACCTCCAGGGTATCGAGAAGTATATCGTTCGAGAATCCATTGGATACCCATTCTTGGGACGGGTGCCAGTGAATAACGTGTAGCCAGTTTCGCACGGTTGCAAGAAACAGACATTAGACATTTTAAGGACAGATTCGACAACCGCTCGGGAGCGCCTGCGGGTTATGATTATCGTATGTTGTTTCGAAACCAGAACAAAACATATCGAGAGCTTAAACTAGGACGTTCGCCAGGGCGGCCACCAGAACGTTCGCTAGAACATTTACCAGAACGCTCGCTAGAACATTTACCAGAACGCTCGCTAGAACATTTTGCGGGACGACAGCCAGAACGATCATTGAATTATTCCACGCTGCGCTCATCGACATTTGCGAAATCTTCGTGTATCGCGGCGTCGGCACTATCCATTCAGCTTGCTGTTTTGTTTTGCACAGCGCTCAGTGTTCCGATACTAGCGAATCCGGCGTTTGGAGACGAACCTAAGGTTTTGGAGATTCAGATACAAGTCGACGACGAAGTGTCCGCGATACCGGAAGAATTCCTACCCGGTAAAAAATTCGATGCAGGCGCCGAGAAGGTTGACAACTCGACGTGGTATCGCATTCCTCAATGGTTCGCCGGTCAATGGACCAGTGACGCAGAGCAGACTGTTGAGAAAAAGAATCTAGTCACCGGCAAAAGCACTCACTCAAAAATGCACGTCGAGTATCCGAAATTTGTTTATCTGGGATGTGTCAAAGACGACCGAGATGTGATCTGGGAACGCGCGCCACTCAATCGTTGGCGGCTGACACAGTTCGAAGGACAGAGTCCGATTTATTCGATGTTTCGATCTGCCGAAGTACAACAACCTGACGCCGATCACATTGCGATAAAAAGCGTGGGATTGAATTTAGTCGTGGATCCAAAGTCAAAAGTGATCCATAAAGCATCTCAGGAAGAGTCAGTCCAAGTCTACTCGCGAACTGCCGATGGAGTAATGACACTTCAGAACACAAGCCGTTCTTACGATGAAACTGGCAAAGCCTACCAGGAAAAAGTTGCAACGTCAGAGATGAAAAAAGTTCGCGATATAGATCTAAACGCGATTAAACTAAAGTATCTTCGCGACGCTTTTCACGAATACGAAAAAGAGCACCAACTCTCCGACGCACCGACACCAAAAGTTGAAACATGGCTGCGCGAGCAAAACCTCAAGTCGCCAAAAAGTTTTCTGCTGCCTGCGACCAGAACCCCGCGGCGTGATGAACGCGAGGATCAGTCCGACGGTGCACCACCGAATTAATCACATAGAATACTCAGCTGGAAAATCATTCAGCTGCAAACTTTGCAGCTGCGAAACTACTCAGCTGCGAAACTACTCAGCGGCGAAACTACTCAGCTGCGAAACTACTCAGCGGCGAAACTACTCAGCTGCGAAACTACTCAGCTGCGAAACTACTCAGCTGCGAAACTACTCAGCTGCTCAGCCCTATATAAATGAACGAAAAGGAGAACCGACATTATCGGTTCTCCTTCGCGCGTTCACGGACACTATGGTGATTATGTCCCTACCTTACTGATCACAAACTAACTGAACCAATTGGCATCACGAGCCGACCGGATGAGCAAATCCACAACGCAAGGAGAAAAGATTCCGACCATCAAACAAGATGAGCCAAGGAGAAGTCGATTGACTGTTTGATGATAAGGTGCGTTTTTAAACAGTCCGAAAGTCACAAGCACGATACCACCTGTGATGCCGGTGAATTGTGCGGCGATGGTTATCAGGTTCATCAAACTTTCCAGGTTGGCGAGGTTATTGACCCGCACGGTGCCGGCGGTGTTGAAGCCCATGATGGATGTGGCATCGCCTCCTTGTGGTCCGATGGTACCGTTGGTGGCGCCCTGGAGCGTCGGTACAGCTCCTTCGAGCTGATGCATTGACTGCGCGCGTTTGACATATGCCGGATCTGCGATAGGACTGCCAAAGAAAGCGGTGTGCGGGTCATAAATTCCGCGTTTATCTTTTATCATACCGCTAGTGCGCGCCACTACGTTCATATTTGCTGCCGACGCTTTGGTTTGGGCAGAAACAACTTTGTATTGCTCGCGCGACAATCCGGTGCGCTGGTAGTCAGAATCATTCTCCAGAACCACAGCACCAGTAGCTTTAGTTACGATGCGATAGGCGCATCCAAGCATCGCGGCGGTGTGGATGTCGTTTTGATCGAGACACTTTCGCGCTTCTTGAATTGCCCAAACAGTCGACATTCTGCTCGCTGTCGGGAAATCATAAGCAACCGCTACAGCCGGAAGAAGCTGCGTCTTCTCTGATACCAGCTTGAATGAATCACCATCTTTTTCAAGACGGTTCACGATAAAGCTGTTCTCTGCAGAATGCGTAGCACGCGAAGCATAGGTAACGAAATCGCTCTTCCGATGAATCGAAAAGAGGCACTTCTCAAAATCATCAGCCTTGATCGAACCTGATAAGGTATACGAGTCTTTGACGCCTTCAGTCAATTTTTGATCGGTCAGATTGGAATCGATAATCGCGTTACTCTCGAGCTTGACGTCACTGGAAACACCTGTCGACCCAAAGTTGGATGAAACCAAATGCGGTGCCGTTAACTGAAAGTCTTTTCGGGACTTCACATCTAGTGGCGTAGTGATACCAAGACGAACCTTCATCTCTCCATTTGCAGGAACCGGAAACGCTTGCAAAAATACCTCTCCTTTTCGGGTTTCGGTAACCAAGAGTGGATCTCGGTTTGAGTTAACGATCCACTGATAGGCAGCCTGAACACGCTCAGCCGAATTGAAAGCTGCCTCCTGTTCAACGCCATTAATCCATAGTGTCACGCGCGATACTACTGCATCCGGCGGCAATGCGATTCTCGCTCTCGCCTCTTTAGCTTCAGATGTGCTGTTTCCAAAAACCATCGACATGTACATCGCTGAAGTCAGCGACCTGGCATCGACATGTCCAGTCACCAGCGTGTTCTTCAAAGATAACCCGGGGATTTTTTCCCCTACAACTGTGGTGCCCAGATGGGCATCGGACGGGACGTTGGCATCGAACAGGAAATTTTCCTGAGAAGATGGCACCGCAAATAGTGCTGGCTGAGTGGTGGAATATAAGAACGCGATAATCGTGCTGCCCACTGCGACTGCCACGGCAAAAATGGAAAGGTTTCTTATTCGGCTAAAAGCAGACGGCTTAGTTGGATTACCTCTTTGAATTGAATGGTTTAAAAACAGTAGCGATGCCAGAATCAGTGCGCCAACAGACATCATGCCGAAGTCCGGATTGATCGCCGTGTATATGGCAAATCCGACCGCAGCAAGCGCCAAAAATTTGATGCTCGACACGTTCTTTTCTTGAGCGACGGAGCGCGGGGCCTCCGATTCTGGATGACGCCAGATACGCTCCAGGCGCTCAATTTCAGTTTCATGAATGATAGGCATTGTTAGACCTCATTGGAAAAGCAAGCTTTGCCGCCGGTTGTCGGCAGCAATGCAGCAGTCGCACGCCCTTTCGGAGCGCGACGATCGCTAAAAGCCTGATGGTAATGTAGTAAGTTTGGGCAGTTGGACACGAAGAAAGTTTCGTAGTCCGAATTTAAGCGGAAACGGAAACATTTGCAATGAGGGTTTTCACTACTATTTTATTAACGCCGTGCTTTTGAAACGCCCATGCGGCTTTAATACGCGTTTGTCGGGTCAGCTTCTCGTTTCGGCAGGCGCTCGGTTGGAAGCATCGCCTCGATTTCGCGCATCAAGCGTTTAATATCGAACTCCGGCATGAACAGAAACTTCCCGGCGCCCATGAGCTTGGCTGTTACTTCCACGGATGGCAAGCACAACGTCCCGACCTGGCTTGGTTCATCGGCAATCAGCATTACCGGCACATCTGCGTGCATAGGTTTCATTTTGAGCTTCGCCAAAAAATCGAAGACACTCTCATTCTGAAGGAAAGCCTCAGCTATCACGACATCTACGTGGTCTTTGGTGTTTAAAAACGTCAGACCTTCCGCAATGCTGGTGACGCCCACGACCTCCTGCCCGACAGCCTTGCATGCCTCTTTAATCTCATCAAGATGGTTCGACTTCACGTCGAGAACTAAAATCCGATAGCAGTCGTCCACCGGTCGTGGACTGCCTTGCTCAATTTTTGCCATGCTTAAGCTCCAATCCAAAATATAGAACGAGCACCCCTTAAAATTTGCAGCTACCTGGCGGCGGAATCGAATAAGCGTGAGCTTTATCGGTTCCACTACTGTAGGCGATCTAGCACAAGCGTGTCTATCGATGCGTCAAACTTGCTCAGGCGTTTCTTCATGCCTGTGTGTCTTAAATAGTGCATCCGGCCAGATAACTAAGGTGGAAATCGTTGCGTGAGTATATTCGCAAGTCGAATGGTCACAAAGTGAGATTCGAATTCGGAATAGACATACATAGACATTTAATCCATTCGCCCGTGCTCCTACTCAGGACTGGACACCGCACCGCCGGTGACACCAGTAGATGAAACACTAATTGCATGTCGTTCCAACGCAGTCGGATCGAACGCGACATCCATTTTGGTAAAGACAGTCACGGCTTGCGGAATCTGATCTATTTTGGTGGTCACGTTTTTACCACCAGCAATTGCAGATCCGTAACTTTTAAAAACTTCTGGGTTGGCGATACGAGGCGGCGCGCATGAGCCATCTACGAGAGCAGGCAGTGATGAAAATTTGAAAATCAAATCGTCATCCGGACTAGGCAGCCGAGCGTTTATGTTTCCTTTAAACAGATTGCTTTTCGGATCCACATAACCGCTGCGCCGATCAAAATCTGCCAACTCTTCGATGGTTAGCAGACTTTGAACGTTTGATTGAACATTCTCGATAAATCCTAAATCAACGCGAAGAACTTCCGGCTCAAATGTCTTGAGCCACGGCAAAAAAGAATTACTGGTCCTACTCCTCGCTTTCTCGTAATCCAGCGTCGCTTGTCGCACATCTTTTGCCACGATTTCGATCTGATTTTTTCGCTCGTACTCTACCGTCGCCTGACTCGAATAAACTTCATTCATAAGTTGATCGCAAAGTGGTGCCAGATGCCGAAGTCCTTGGCGCTCGCATTCGTAAGAATTTTGTCGCGTGACATAAACCATCTCGCGAGATCTAGCGACGAGCTGATTCATCTGCCCAACGCGATCGCCGACATTTATTGTTTTAGCAATTGACAAAGAAAGCGAGTCGACATCGTATTGAGACCGCGTGTGCTGCGACAACACAGTGCTAAAAAGTATGCCAATCAAACCAACGGCAAGGATGATCACAGTGACCAATGCCACCATTGTGAGCATGTTTCCTTTCGATCTGAGGCGTCTTTTCATGGTAAGTTATAGTGCGGAACTCGATGTAGTCGAGGCTTGCTTAAGGTCCTTGTGAAAGTATCTCACGAAATTATGCGTATGCGTTCGGTCCGAACACGAAGACACTCAAAACGATCGAGTATCGGCAGTAATATTCCGGACTTTGCCGCCGCGATGGTGATCCTCGTACTCGTAGTCTTCATCCCACTTTTGGACCTTACCATTCTGCCGATTCGCTGGATGTTAGCGCGCGAAATAATCAATGAATATTCTCGGAGATTGGCTCTGTGTGAAACATTTAGCAAAGCGTACAAAACCATGCAGGCGGATCCGTCATTAGCAACCAGACTGCTCAGACTTGGTGGGGTCGAATCCAAAGACATAAGTTTACGATTGAGAATTTCTCGCGTATTCATTACGCCGCGAACGGACGAACACTTGTTCGTGTATGCACCCGGTCGTATACCTCCAGCCTGGCTGCCTGGAGGAGAAAAGTCACCCTGCACTTACACATTAGAATTGACGGTCGACACATTAATTTCGCCGGCTATTTTATTTTCCAGCAAAGGCGTTTCAGTTCCAGGATTGACTGGCCCCGTGCCTTTCCGGATAGGCGCATCGCATGAATGGGAAAATTTAGGACGAAATCCGGGCACTCGGGCTTTCTATCTGAACGAATAGTTTAAGACCGTCCGGGTGGTATATTGTGTAACCGCTTCGATCGACTCCTGGATTCCGGCGTGTATCCATTTGCATACAAAACTGAGGTTTAGTTTGATGAAAATAGCTCGCATGGTTCGGTCCGTAACGCTGGCCGCAACGGCTCTTCTTCTTTCGCTTGCACCAGCGATGGCACAAGGCAACGGTCAAACAACGTTGGATATCTACAATGGCTCAAATAATCCAGTAAAGGTTTTCCTTACGCTGAATAACTACACTGGTAATAATCCTGGCTTCGTTCAAAGCGTAGCCAATCTTCCATGGCGACATAAAGTCAACATGAAAGTAATCAATCAATTTCAGGGCTCATTCAATCTTCGGAATGGAGATACGGCTTCGCTGACTATGCCTGCTGGTCAAGCTATCGCTGGTAATATCGTTTTTGGAAGCGCTCCTAACAATTGTCGGACGCAACAAAATCCAAACGGACAAAATCTGGGAGAGTTTACACTCAACAACAACACTGCTGCGTTTTTCAATAACAATCCTCCTTATTCGCAAGAAGCCATCGACATCAGTTGCGTCAACGGCGTCAACTCGAAGATGCAGTTTGATATGACCCAGTCGAATGGTTCCGGCAACTGGGGTACAGCCGGATTTAACAACGTAACAACATTCGCCAACAAAAAATTCACACCACCACCAAGTTCTAACCTTGGAATTCCTGGTGTTTTTCCAGTCGGTTGCGACATCTGCACGGGACAAGTGGATGCTGGATGTAGCCCGACATGGACTGCGTACACAGTCGGAAACGCGACCAATATCTGCAACGTACAGAGACCTGGTACCAGATCCGGCGGAACAGTTAAAATCACCTACAATGGTGAGTTCCCAATACCCGCATCTCAGACCAACCTCTCCCGTTGATTCCCAAACAGGCAATAAAAGTAATTCTTTCGTTGCTTGTTTGCTATCAAACAATCACCTCAGCGGCCGCGTTCGAAGAAGACTTCGGAGAACGCGGCCTTAATATTGGTAATGACTGGGTCATTTACGTAGAAGCGAAAAACAAGAAAGAATTCTTGAACTACAAAGGCTCGCATCTCAATCCGATTACCAACCTTCGCGTGATTTATCGGAAGACTCCACGTCATTCGAGTGACGCCGACATCACGCCGCGCACGTACGAAGACCTGTGGTATCACCAGGGCAGAGCGCTGGGCAGCCGCCGTTATTGCAAGCTTGAAATCGACGAGACAAAGCGCGGTATCGTCATTTTTCGCAATTCGGAAGACGCGGTGCGAGAACCACGGGCGGTGGCAAATTCCATAGTGAAGTTGACTGTTGAATTGGCGCTGAAAAACGTCGTATGCCTGGGATTCGTAGTGCCCAAGGAAATGTATAATGATGTGATCTTGGACTTGGCGCACTTTGGATTCACAAACAAGCCAACTCTAAAGCTAGGGGGGATGCAGACGAGCATTTATCTTATGTCGAATCCGTCCGGATTGGAAACCGATTTGTATTTCCAGAAATGGCGCTGAGTTGGTTCGAATCGGTTCGAACAACGGATGAGAACATCTGAGCACCGCCTGTAATGCCTTGACGCTCGAAATATTTGCTAACTCTGATTGAAACTTCTTTAAGTCGGAGTGTTCAAACTAATTTTGCGCGCCAGGCGACGAACTCACTGATGGTTCTGATGATTCACGCTTGAACGACGCTGCAGTTTTGATCATCGAATCAGTGCTGTCCATCAGCGCGATACCGGTTTTGCCCGGGGCAAATTTGATTTCGGTATTGAGCTGAGCAAGACGTTGCGGTAGATGCATGGACGGAAACGTATGCCCGAACACGCGCACTTCGCACCAGCCGACCTTGGTCAAAAGCTTGGCGCTAGCGGGCGGAGGGTTTGTATCCAGGACCACTGGATCTTCTTGAGGTTCTGCCGCGCGCGATTGTTCTTGTTGTTCGCTTGCCGGTAAATCCGCTCGATTGCGAACGCGCATTCCGCCGAAACCTAGAGCGCCAGGGATTCCCATGCCGGCCATGTTAATCAGTTGGGTTCCAACCATGGTGCCGACTTGTCGGAGACGATTAGGACTGCCACCACCGGCACCGCCATCGCCGGAAGTCGCTTGACCGCGTTCATCCTGTTGTTGGCTCGATTTAAAATGGAGCTTCTTATCTGCGTATTCATCGAGTGCATCTATTCGCACGCTTAAATCCGGATCCTTCGACGCGGTACCAAATGCGGTGCGCTCCAAACGGCTCAAGCGATCTTCCACGGGCTCTCCCGGATACGCCTTTTTTAGAATCGCAGATTCCAGTTCGGTTATGTGCGGATAGTCACCATTACTCGAATCTTGTTGCTGTTGCTCGACCTGGCCGGACATCGAGGGGTCGTTTCCATAGTCAGCAGACTGTCCACCTTGTGATTGATCGGCTCCCGCGTAATCTTGTTGCGGCGGAGCGTCGTTTGAAGCCGCTTCAAAATCAGGATCTTCTTTGAACAATTTCTTGCCCAATTTCTTTTCCGCGTACTCCTGCAATGCGTCAGTTCGATCGCCTAAATCAGGGTTGGTTGAGGGCTTTCCAAAAGCCTTGGTTTCAAGCCGCACAAGACGGGCAGTTAAATCGTCGGTCGCAAAACTCTTTCCGAGAAGCGCAGTCTCAATCGATGTCACTCGCGGATATGAATCACCACCGACATCGGAACCCGAGTTTTCATTGGCATTTGCATCGTTTGCAGCATCAGACTGAGCAACAACATCGGGCGCAACCAGATCCGGCGCGAGCGATTCGTAGTTACCGAATGCTTTTGCGTTTAGTCCGATTGAAAGAGATAGCGCCAGAATTGAACAGGCAATAATTCGCAATTTGGTCGACCTGCTTGAATACCTTCGAATTGTAGCCTGCTTCAGCTTGTGAGAAGGTCCGGAATGATAAAGTGTAGGTCTTAATTTCCTAAATAAGAGTTAAGACGCTCGACAACGGTCGAAATTATATCGAGACAAAGCGCCATGCAGACAGCCCCTCCGGGTCCAAAGTCAAAATCTTTCGGACTAGATTTTCTAAACCAATTTAAGATTGATCCGCTCGGAACCTCAACGAGACTGCGAGACGACTTTGGGGATATTGTCCTGCTCAAGTTCGGTCCGGCGGATTGGGTTATGTGCAACCACCCGGACGCAGTCAAAGAAATTTTTGTCACTAACTGGCGCAAATTCGGAAAAACAGATCGTTTTAAACAGCTCATCGGTAGTGTGGATGGACAAGGTTTGGTTGTCAGCGAAGGCGATCTCTGGCGCAAACAGCGACGCATTATTCAACCCTCGTTCAGTCACGAACTTATCATTAAGGAGCACGCGGCCTCGATTGTAAGAGAAACAACACAGCACATTTCTAATTGGAAACCAGGAACCATTTTAAATCTGCACGATGAGATGACAGCGATCACATTGAAGATCGCCGCTCGGATATTTTTCGATGTTGACGCCACCTCTGAAGCAAAAGATTTAGCCGACTCGGTATCGACGCTATCGCGGATTCTCTACCAGGAATTTTCGGAACTTGTGCCATTGCCAGACTGGTTGCCCTTTCCATCTAAGATTGAAAAACGCAAGGCGATCGCTACACTCGATAAATTTATATATGGAGTAATCGAGAAACACAAAAAAGATCCTGAACTTCACACTGTCGTTTCAATGCTTTTAAACGCGCGCGATACCGAAGGTGATGGCAGCGGGATGAGTGAAGTTCAAGTGCGCGACGAAGCGATCACTCTATTCAATGCTGGTCACGACACAACGGCAACAGCGCTGGCATGGTCGTTTTATCTCATTCTGCGAGATGACCAGATTTGTGAAAAAGTAAATGCTGAAATCGATGCTGCTTGCAGGAACAACAAGCCAAACGTCGGCTGCTTGCCACTAGTGCCACTGACGGTGCAATGCATTAAGGAAGCGATGCGAATGTACGCACCGGTCTGGATGATACCAAGACAGTGCAACGAGAATGTGGAATTCTTCGGATACCATCTGAAGAAAGGCACTCAGCTGAACGTTTCGCCTTATGTGATTCAACGTGACCCTCGATTTTTCGAAAATCCGGATCAGTTTTTACCCGATCGTTTTTCCGCGGAAAATGAAAAATCGATTTACCCGAACGCTTTCTTTCCCTTCGGAGCAGGTCCCAGAAGCTGCATTGGACGGGAGTTTTCAATGATGGAAATGCCGCTGATTGTTGCAACCATAAGCCAACAGTTTCGCCTCGACCTGGAAGCGGATTCAAAAAACATTGGGATGAATCCACTTGTATCACTTGAACCCAAAGAACCAATTCACTTCCGAGTGAAGGCAAAACACTAATTGTGGTTGGCACGCAAGGTCGAAGAGAGTGTTAAAAAATTGCGTAGTACTATCGATTCAAATCGAGCCTTACACGTCGCGGAGGATGGCGACACAAGCTAGATTAGCACCGATAGCTTCAATGGCTGGCGCGATGTTATGACCTGGCAAGTATGCATAATAGATGAATGCGTGTGTTTCGATTACGGGATCCGAAATTGGTGATCAAAATTAAGAACCCACTTCCCATCAACAAGCAAGCGGAGGCCAATGCCGGAAAATTCAAGCTTGTCTACCGATCTGGAAGTATCGCTGCTTGATGCAGAGAAACAGAAGACGATCACAGCCATCAAGAAGCTCAATCTGCGGGTCACGCCAACGGAGCTGGCAGCAGAGTCAGGATTGTCGATCAACAGAGCGTCGTTTTGGCTGAACAAAATTGCCGGTGATACTCGCGGTCGACTAGAGGTAGCCGCTGATGGAACTATTTTTTACACGTTCGCGCCTGATTTCACAAACGCTTATTTGCAGCGTGGCATTAAAAAGACTGGACTGATTGTCGGGTTTGCCATATTTCAAGTCACCTACTGGCTCTTACGAGTATCGTTCGGTTTCGTACTCGTGCTTTCCTTAGCAGTAATTGTAATCATCATCGTTGCATTAATAGTGGTTGCCATAGCAGCAATATTTGGTGATAGCGGCGGCGATGGTGGCTTCGAGTTTGGTGACGGCTTTTTCGATCTGGATTTTCTTTGGGACGCATTGAACTTTACCTACAGCCCATCGCACACCGCCTACTACAACAGCGTGCCTACTGTTCGTCGCGCTGAGTACACGAAATTTGTGAAAGAGCACCCGAAGGGAAACTTTTTCCTCGAATGTTTCTCATTCCTGTTCGGCGATGGTGCCCCGAATTCCAATATCGAGGAAGTTCGTTGGCGCGAAATTGCTCGCATGATTCGGCTGCACGGCGGAGTAGTTTCGACTGAACAAATAGCGCCTTTCCTGGATGGCGACCGGTCTGATTCCGGCATGATCTTGTCGGTGTTAGCGCAGTACAACGGCCGACCGGAAGTGACGAAGAGTGGATACATTGTTTATGTTTTCCCTGACCTGATGACAGGGGTGAAAGAAAATTACAGGTCAATTGCAACACCACCAACGGTGCCTTATTTAGAAGAGGAACACTGGCAATTCTCCGCATTTGATGCCGGTATTCAGGCCAAAGTTTTGATCCTGGCTTGCCTCAACTTCGCTGGCTCCTGGTGGCTTTTCAAGCACATCGCCACGATCAGCATGTTGCATCCAATTGCTTATTTGATCGATTTCTTGATCACCTACGCCGTTATTTTCCTTGCCATCCCAGCGGGTCGTTTGCTGGTAATAACTGTGCTCAACCATCGCATTGACGAACGCAATGAGAAACGCAGACAAGCGTACGAGCTTGTCAGAATTCCTAAAGATGATGTTCTTGAGGAGATTGAAGAGGCTCGCGAGATAAGAGCTGAGGAAGTATCGAAACTTAATTACGACCAATCAATTGTGTTTAACTCAGACAAAGATAGTCTCGAACAGCAATTTCAATGACACTGCTTACTAAAAAACTAACGAGTGTGCAGGTTCAGTATTAGAAGAAGAATTAGTCGTAGAGAAGCGGAGAAGCCGACTTGCATATCCACGTTTCAATGCCATCACTGACAGTGGCACATCCGTTTCGATTTAAATTAAACGAGACTTGCAAACGTTAAACCGACTCATAAACTAATCGTGAAACTTGGACAGTTGGCTCCTATGGCGTATATACTCAGAGATTATGAACGCTCTGGATTCTATGACCGAGATTAAACCGTCCGCAAAACTAACTTTTCGCAAACCCCTGACTGTCGACCGCTGGTACGACTGGGACATAGTCGTGGATGCCCTGCCAGTTGCGGATTTCGGCGAACCGGACAACAAAACTCTCAACTTGTCGGAAGGCACTCACGAGATTTATCTTCGGCAAGAAATCTTGCCCGGCGTGTACAAATCCACGCAAAGACTTCGAGTCGCCTTGCGAAAAGGCGACGACGTAACGATACGCCTGGGTCCGGATCCCAAGAATTACCTCTTTGCGGCATTTGGTTTGGCAACATCTTTCTTGTCAGTACCATTGATGCATGATTCGCCTGGCATGGAAACCGTCGGAGCTGTTGTGTTCTGGGTGAGCCTCACGGTTATGGCACTCGTGATTTTCGCAGTAATCAAAGGCTTCGCGTTTCGACTCAGTATTGTCGAAACGGATGATCTACCCTCCGAACTTACTTCTGTGAACATTGCTACCGACAAAAAATCAATCGAAGCGGATCCCATCGTGAGGAGCCTGGCATCGGAATTCGCAGAAAAGTCTGCGATCAAAAAAACAGTCAAGATTCCGTTATCGGTTAAAGCGCGACGAAGCAACAGCAGCACTTTTTTTCTAATCGCTGGACTGATTTTATTTGATAAACCCTCTCCTGTAGACATGTTTGGCATGGTGTCACTGGCAGTCGCGGCGCTAACACTTCTGATAAGCGCTGACTGGCGGAAAGAAGAGATTTTGAAAAATATTAGCTTTTGCGCCTTCATGATTGCGTCTCTAATTGGTCTGGCTGTGGTTTTTGGTCCTCCGATAGGCGAGTGGTCACAGACTGTTTTTCTATCGATGAGCCTATGCCTTGGTGTTTCAGTAGCTATGAATTTTGGATACCACATTGCTAAAAGTATGAGTGGTTCTAAAACAGCGGGCATTATTACTTTGGTTTTGTATTCGGGACTGGCTGTTTACTTCGTGTCGGCGTTGGTGCCTTCGATGTTGACGTTTGTCGCGCTGCACAAGTAGAATACGAAAACTGAGTTTTAATCAGTGTTTAAACACACGAAATGAATCTGAAGTCATGCGGCGATTGCATGCATCATCAATCGTCTGCGATCTGCCTTTCGCTTATCGTGGGAAATGTGTACTATCAAAATCCGACTAGCTGATTGATCATAAAATGATTTCCAGCCCGAAGGAATCACAAAGTTGGCTTGATGACTAGTTCGATCACGTTTAAAACAGAAGCGGTGTGTCCTTGGTCCGGAGCGAGAGCAGGAACACTTACCACTCCCCATGGTGCCATCAGCACGCCGGTTTTTATGCCGGTGGCAACGAACGCTGCGCTCAGATCGATGACGTTTACTGATGTTTTAAGCTGCGGTGCCGAGATAATTCTCTCGAACGCATATCATCTTTATCTGCGCCCTGGTCATAAATTTATTGAGAATGCCGGCGGGTTGCACAAATTCATGGCATGGAAGTTGCCGATTCTCACGGACTCCGGCGGCTTTCAAGTGTTCAGTCTCGATCAATTTCGACGCGTAGCAGATGACGGCGTGCACTTTCGCGATCACAAAGACGGTCGCGCGCATTTTATAAGTCCGGCTTTATCGATGGAAATCCAAAACTCGATCGGTGCCGACATCATCATGGCATTCGATGAGTGTGTGAAAAATCCAGCCACTTATGCCGAAGCAGAAGCAGCCATGGAACGCACGCACCGATGGCTCGCGGTGTGCGAAGCAACGCACGCCCGAAAAGACGAACAAGCGCTTTTCGGAATTGTTCAAGGAAGTATGTTCGAAGATCTTCGGAAGAAATCCGCTGAGGTAGTCACTTCTTTCGACTTGCCTGGTTTTGCCATCGGTGGTGTCGCAGTTGGTGAAACGCGAAGTGAGATTGAACGAATAGTCAAATTCACTACTCCACTTCTACCAGAGCAGAAACCCAGATATCTAATGGGTGTTGGAACTCCGTGGGACATTTTGCATGCCATCAGATGCGGTATCGACATGTTTGATTGCGTAGCGCCGACGCAACTGGCGCGACATGGAAGCGTATTCACATCGAAAGGTCGAATCTCCATTCGCACAGGCGCGTTCAAGAATGATCTGGGACCGATTGACGTAGACTGCGACTGCTTCACATGCCAGAACCACAGTCGAGCTTATCTGCATCATCTCACTCGTGCCAAGGAATACGCAGGCGCAACATTGGCTGCAATCCACAACGTCCGCTATCTAATTAGAGAAGCGACAAACGCTCGCCAAGCCATTCTCGATGGAACATTCCGCGAATACTTCGAGCAACTCGCACCGATTTTAATTCAGCAAAATGAAGACCGCGCTTTGTTGCAACACTAATCCGTTTCATCCACATAAGGTGAGAATATTAGTGCAGCATTATCGATCTAACTGAAACATTCACTGCTGACTGCAGCATCAGCCGCTAGTGAAGTATCAGCCGTTTTAGTGGGCATCAGCCGCGTCACCACAATTTGATTCACTTATTTTGCGCTTCGTTTCGCTTTCGGTGGTGCAGGCTTTTTGAATTTGCGATCTTTTTGATGCAATAATTTTTTGAACTTAAAATTAGCTTCGCCGTCTTCTTTCATGGTCATCTTCAACAGCCAAACATCATTGGTTCCAGGATCGATTGCGCAAATCTTCTCACCATCTGTAAGCAACAACACGGTTCTTTGACTCGATGCCAGATCCGGCAGATCAACGTTGATGTTGTACCGCTTACCGTTGATTTTCACCTTCAAGAGTGGCGTAAAATAATTGTCGGATGCTAACACCGCGGCGGGTTTGTCGTATGCCATAAGCGGCACCCAGCGGTTGCTCGCATTGGTTGAGTTGGAACCTAACTCGGCAGTCTCTAAACAAGTCATCTCAACGAAACACTGGTGAATCGAGTCCGAAATAAACTTCTTCTCGACATCAAGAACCGCTTTCCGTCCCGATAATCGAACGCCGTCTTCGCCAATGCGACCTTGCAACGTGACGGTTTTGTCAATGTCGACGGCCCCGGCAAGCTTCCGCGCAGGCGCATCAATAGCCGCGGCCTGCATTTTAAGTTCAATGTTTCCCAGCTGTTCGATCGCCGCTTTCAAGTATGGGCTCTCGGAATCGTGTGCCTGGAAAAGTTTGATGGCCGCTTGATAAAGTCTGGCTGCGTCATTTTTTTGTCCAAGCATTCTTCGGCATTGAGCCTCTGCATAACGAGATTCGGCTCGATATTTCTCGTAGCCGGCGTCAAACTGATCTCCTGAAAGCTTGAACAGCTCCGCTGCAGGACCAAATTTCCCTGCCGTCAAAAGTGCGAAAGCCTTCTTGTAGTCCTTAAGTGCTCGTTCTGCCGCGCCTACTTCAATCTCGGTTCGCTCAAGCTTGCCCTCCAGGCGCATTTGTCCGCTGGATGGAGTTTTGGGCGCTTTATCGTCGCCAGCGCTCGCGCTTACAGCATTGGGACTGTCGGTCTTCGATTTTTTCCCGGTTTGAAGTTCTTCGCTGCCGACTCCGACCGCGACCGTGTTCTTTTCGCTCGCCGAATCGCCCGCCACAGCCGGGCATACGGAGATCAACAGCGGCATCAGCAAGGTGCCGGCCAAAACCACTCCGCCTCTATAGGAAAAGCGGCGAGAATCGCAAATCGACTGTAGGAATTCCCAATCCATCATTAAATCCATTGTAAGGCTTAAAGATGAAATATGGGGAGGCGTTTTCGCCGTTTTATCTTAAAAACAGAGGACGGAGATTCTGGTTTCAACCTCACGGTCTGGCCGGATGTGCTCCGTCTCACAATTTATATCGGCGGATTTGCACCAGTCAGAGATGCTCACCGATTATTTTTATACGCCGCCTCGAAATTTTTGAGGAGCGTGGCACAAAGTTCCATCACAGTTACATCGAATGCTCCCCATGTGAGGGGAAGGGCTTTCTGGTCTTCTTCTTAACTGGTTATGAACTTAGAGATCCTGATGGTCCCGATCTTCTCTAATCGCGTTCTTTGTCTCTCGCTCTTCTTCTTTCGCGCTCTTGCTGTCTTCTTTTGTCGTCTTCATCATCGTCATCGTCGTCATCATCATCGTCGTCATCGTCGTCGTGATGTCGGACTCTGGTTCTTTTATTGTCTTCATCGGACGTGCGTGTTTTGGATGATGCAGCCTTATCATCAGCTTTGTCGCGAATGTCGTTGGATGAGTTGTCGCGCGAAGTAGTGGTTGCGATGGAAGAACTGGTCGATGCCGGTTCCTGCCTAGTCACGGTCGTCGACGTCGACTCAGTAATTGTTGAGCTCGGTTGAGCAGTCGTTGAACTCGGTTGAGTGGATGTTGCAGATACCGAATTATCTGAACTAGAGCCGGTTTTCTTGATCGGTAATAAAAGAACCCTACCGGCGGAATCATAATGCACAACGTCTGAAGAATCGCCAAACGGAGTAACAGCCGCTGGTGCCGTGGTCATCGGTGTTCTAGGAACGGGTACACTGTTAGTTGTGGAAGTGGTGGTTCTCTCAATTCTAGTTCCAGCATCTGTGGCAGAGTCGTTGCCGCGTGTGGTGTTAATACCAGCCCCGGTGTCGGATACGGTGCTCGTTGATGTTGGTGCACCAGCATCGGTACCGGATACGGTGTTGGTTCGAGAAGTTGAACTGGCACCGGAAGCGGTGTCGGATGTGGTGCTTCGTCGAGAAGCGGCACCATTGCCGGTATCGGTATCGGCACCGGTACTGGAATGAGAGTTCCATCCTGATGGTGTATCGGCACTGCCATTGCCAAATGTCGAGTTAGTTGTGCTCGCAGCCGGTGCATCCGACTGGTTGTTCGAGCTGGTGCTCACGCTAGCGCTGGTAGATGTGCGAGTGGATGTTTCCGCCGCGGTATCAGGAATACTGTCGCGATTGCTCACAGAACTTCTCGACGTTCTCGTGGTCGATTCGGATGATGTCACGGTTGCCGCAGGCACCACAGTAGAAGTCGCTGCGTTTCCAGTCGGAGAAATTGGTGCACTAACCGCAGTATTTGTCGCAGGCGGGAAGCCTGCGATCGCAAGCGGCATAGCTCCAGGTTGCCCCATCGAATGAATCGATGCAACGATTCCGGCAACCGGTTCGAACGTCTTGGGATTGATAGTCGAGTTGACATTTTTAACAACGCCCATTTTACCGGCGCTAATTACTGACTCATGTTTCCCTTCGGCATTCGCTGGTCCAAAATTACAGCCCAACAAATTCACCCACATATTTTTTTCTACGGAGTGAATCTTAAAACCTTTGATCTCAGTGGCCTGAACACTGCCATCGGCGCTCTCGCTCAATTTGAACGTGCACTCTTTTTCCAAACCCATTTGATCGATTTTATCGCTGTTCAAATTCTTCTCAAAACGAGCGGGCATCTGAATCTTCACGGCATATCCAGAACCGGATTTCAAAAGAGTGATGACTGCAGAATTACTTTTCAAGGCATTTGACGAACCAGGACCCAACTGATCGAGATCGACAATCTTGCAGGATTTCGAGAGCTCAACATATTCCGAGTTGATCTCTTGATCGTTTAATCCAATCGCCTTGCAAACCGTAATCGCGCGATCGAGATATTGTCCGGCATCGCCATATTTCTGATTTTGACGGCACGATTGAGCCAGCCGTTTCAAAGTCGTCGCATACTTTTGATCGTTCTTCGCTCCTGCCGAATCAAGCTCTTTGAGAGCCTTTGTGAAATTCAGTTCGGCTTTGGCAAAGTCTCCGGAGTCATAACTCTGCTGTCCGGATTCCTGATATTTATCTGCGCGAGACTCCTGTGCCAGAGCGGCGGAAGCTCCCAGAGACACCGTCATCGCGACCAAAACAACCGAATGCAATAGTTTACTCATAAAACCTCGTCAAGCTGACCCGATTACGGTATCACGATAGATAACGCTGATCGTTAAGCCGATTACTGCCAAAGTCGAATTTTTAGGCGTCGTATGACTCCCGGGAAGCAGCAAAACCGTTTCATATTACAAAGCATTGTAGATCCGCCCACTGCCGACGCGATTCTCAGCCGTGTGTAGTAGTCTATTAGACGCCCGGCACAGTTTCAAAGGAGACATCCCATGCGCCATCCCAATGTTCCCGAATCACTGGACAGTTGGTGGATACTTCACCAGATGTTCGCCTTCGACCGTTTGACATGGGACCAGTTGCCGCAGACTCAGCGCACAGAGCTGATTCGCGAAGCTCAAACCGCATTGGAAGCGCTGAAAACCAGCGATGACACCGATGTCGGCTTGGCGCAAATGGTCGGTCATCGCGCAGACCTGATGATTACTCATTACAGCAAAAATTACGATGGTCTGGCGCACGCCCAAACCGTCATTGACAAGCTCCGTTTGACTGAATATTTGGCGTCTTCGACCTCTTATGTTTCGATTCTGGAACTTGGTCTCTATGATGCAACAGCCAAGATTCATGCCGCTCTTAGCGAACAAAACTTGAAACCCAACACTCAAGAGTGGAACCAGGGTTTTGATGACCTCTTGAAAGAACAGGAAAAAATTCCTCATCACGCCGGACGCCTGTGGGCAAAGATTCCGCAGCGCCGCTACGTGTGCTTCTATCCGATGGATAAGAAACGAGGCGAGGACGTAAACTGGTTCATGCTGTCATATGAAGAGCGTTCCAAGTTGATGCTCGAACACGGCAAAATCGGCAGAACCTTCCACGGTCTGGTTACGCAGGTTATCTCCGGCTCAATCGGATACGACAATTACGAGTGGGGCGTCGACCTTTACGCCGATGATCCGCTGGTCTTCAAGAAATTGATCTACGAAATGCGCTTCGATGAAGCCAGTGCGAAGTATGGACATTTCGGTGAATTCTATTCCGGAATGCAGTTCTCACTCGATCAATTGGAAACGTATCTCGACGGGCATCAAATCCCGGCTCTCAATGTGCTTCAACCAGCATTAAAAGCGTAGACGTTTCAGAATCGCGAGAACAAAACGGCATCATCTGTGGTGGCACACAAACGCGGTCTGTTATGGCATGCTGAGCATACCTCGCGCCGAAGTAATCTATTACAACTGTGCCGTCAACCAATCTAGAGCTCATCAATCGTGAATTCTTGGCTTTGGTGCAAATGCTTCGAAAGCGCATCCAGCCTGTACTGGCTCACCTTAGCGTATGTCACCGGCTCCTCTCTGGTGTCATGAAGTTTGACTGGTTTCTTTAACGAAGCTGGTCGATTGTCCACAACGCACTTTAGCGCTTTCAATTTCGTAGTTGATATTCTTGCCGATTCGCAGGTCCCATTCAATGTGACCTTCTTCTTCGTTAGACTCGACGCCAACTTCGTCGCCGATATTCCAAGTCCTATTACTAAATCTTTTGCTTTCAAAATAATCATTTGTCATCCCCCGTAAAAATCGCTGCCCTGAAAACGCTCCAGGTAGACATCAACCAGCGCTGTTTTATTTGTTCATAGATTTGTTCATTGATTTGACTAGGTGTTCCTCGTTCCTAGTGATTCCTGCCACTTCCCAAGCAAATCACCGGTGCGCGTAAAGAAAACGTCAAGCAAGGTTCTCTAGTCATAAAACGAAAAGTTGATCCTGCCAACGCACCTAATAGCGGGTTCGATCGGAACGACCTTGATGGCTTGCCGCTGTATTAAGACTCGGCGTAGCGGAAGACCCATTGACGCATTGGCGTCGTTGTAATGTGCTACGACCATTCGAGGGACTAGCTGTAAATAGGGACAGAAATCGCTGGCTGATTACCGGCACGGAATCACGGAGAAGTCCAATGCAGCAAGCACATTCAGCCCGTGGGGTTTCGAAAGTGACAGTAAAAACTATCAACTCAACCGGCTGCGCCTATGCCCGACGATCGTAAATATCGATCTGATCATCCATCATCCTTCTCTCAGGGACAGTCATCCTCGGGGGACTCCCGTCTTGGCGGTCCGAGGTTTGGCGACGAAGTTTCGTGGCAATCGTCTGTCCCGCATGTGGTGCCCGATGAACCGTTGCCTGAGTTACTGCAGAGTTCGGATCGCCTGATTGGCAGGACGGTTAACGAGAAATATGTAATCGAAGGCATGCTCGGTCGCGGTGCAATGGCAGTAGTTTATCTTGGCAGAGATGTTGAAACAAATCGTAGAGTCGCGCTGAAACGACTGTCTATACATTCAGCCGAAGGCATCATGCGGTTTTCGCGTGAGGTCCGCAACCACTCTCAGCTTCATCACACCAACATCGTTGAATTTATCGAATTTATCGGCGAAAAAAACGGTCAGTTCTTTCTGATCATGGAACTTGCCGAAGGTGCGAATCTGCAAGATCTGATCAAATCGATGGGATCCATCTCGGAACCCGAGAACATCGCCAGTATTATGTTTCAGCTTTGTGATGCATTGGTTTATGCGCACCAAAACAAGGTCGTTCATAGAGACTTAAAAACAAGCAATATCATTTTAATCGACGACGCCGACAACGACAGAATCGTCGTGAAAGTGCTCGACTTCGGCATCGCGCGACTGAGCGGCGAAGCCCGCATCACCCTGTCGGGGCGCGCGGTTGGCTCGCCTCTATATATGAGTCCGGAGCAATGCCTCGGAAAGACTCCGATCACTTTGTCCGACATTTACTCGCTCGGAATTATCGCTTATGAAATGATGGTAGGGCAGCCGCCATACGTCAAAGGTTCGATCAAAGAAATCCTGGCAGCACATTGTTCTCCAGCCATAACACCAGTTCCCATCAGCCATTTGGCGCCTCGACTGCCTTGCGCACGCGTAATGGATCAAATCATTTTGAAATGTTTGGAGGCTGATCCAAACAGACGTTGGCAGTCGGCAAGCGAACTCAAAGCTGCGTTTGAGTATTGGCATAACGGAATTCATTCCAAACGTCAGCCAACGAGCTTGCCGCCCGAGATGTTGAGGGTTTCAAAACCGCCTGAGGAGCAAGTCGCGGAGAAACGATCGCTTGCTGAACAGTACGATTTGGAAGCGAAAAAGGATATCGGGGAGCAGCGTCACACGCGCATAGCGAAACTCTCCGCTCGGAAAAAGAAGAAACACACTTTGCTTATTATTAGTGCGTCAGTGCTGATTCTCGTCGTCTTGGTCTGTTTCTATTTAAGCAGTTAACAGAAATTCTATTGAAGCGTTAACTCGATATAGGCATGCGTAACTCGCTCTTCGGCGCCGCTAGCGTATCTTCGTCCGAGTTTTTAAGGAGGTTCAAATCGAGCCGTAGAGAGGATCTATTCGAACCACTAACGCGTTCTATTTCAGTGATTAAACTCTTCTGTCTATGCCGTTCAGTGCGATTTCGAAGTTTGCAAGCTGGGAATAATATTCAGGAAAGCAAACTTTCGAGGACGAGTAATGAAACGAGCGCTTCCGGCAGTGGTTACGGCTCTAATTCTTTCCCAGGGTGTCCCGGCATCGGCGCAAGGAATTATGGATGCCGCCGGACTTCGCGGAGCGGGCGGTTTCGGTGCCGGCGTAGGCGCGGCTTTCGCCGGCAAGAAAAATTCGACATCGAATTCTGCATCGGCTTTATCGTCAAAACTGAACCAGGCGGCAAGAGCCGGGCAAAAACCATCGCCTCAAAGTACGGCGGTTAATAAAATCGCTGAAAACAAGTACTTGGCGGCGGTTCAGATGGAAAAATCCGGCAAATTAGCTGAGGCGGCCGCGATGCTGGCAGCTTTCGCCGCTTACCGGCAGCAGCTCTACGGAGCGGGTGATAATGAAGTTCTGAAATCGTATGACCGCGCTGCCGCATTAGCGTCGAAAGCCGGTAAACAAGCCGACGCAGAGAAATACAGGCGAAACGCGCTTGCAGTCTGCCAGCGCACATCCGGCTCGGGCTCAGCGCAAGTGAGACAACGAATGGAAAAATTGAGCGACTCGTCGTCGGCAAAACCGGCATCGCCTGCGGCATCGACGTCGCCAGCTCCCGTGATTCACGCGGACGATTCGAACACTTCGAGCACGGCAAATTCCGAATCCGCTGTCGCACCAGCAGGATCCAGCAATGCAGGACAAGAATAACAAGTTTTGAATCTCGCTCCAGATCTCTTCAAAGCTCGCTTCCTAACATGGTTTCATTTCCCGCACCATAACCCCGCCTAATTATTCTCATAGTCGAGTAGAAGGAAGATCAACTCGCGTTAACGCCTCGTTGCGACTCACCTAACGCTTCATTCAGTGTTCAATCCAGGAATCCAAGTTCAGGACCAATAAATTTCCGGATCTAGACCAGAGGGTAGAATGTGTCAGTAAGCGTTTCCATTTCTCAAACGATGACTTCTAAGCTACCGCCTGAAGATCCGCTAGCCATCACTGACCAGGACTTACTTCCTGCGAACTTGGTTTTGCCCGACTATGTCACGCAACTTCGGCTGATCAGCTCTGGCGGTATGGGCGCGGTTTTTGAGGCTAAACACAAGATTACTGGTCAGCGTCTGGCAGTCAAAGTGCTCTTGCCTAAACTACTGGACGATGAGACGTCGCGAAAACGATTTGTTCAAGAAGCCAACACCATCAAGGCGTTGAGCAGCGCTCACATAGTCACGAGTTTTGACTATGGAACTCCGGAACTGAAAGCACCATATATGGTGATGGAGTTTATCGAGGGCACCACGCTTGCTGCCCGCATTAAAGAGAAAGGTCCTCTCGACTTAGAGACTGCCTTAGAGGTGTTCATTCAGGTCGCGACGGGTCTTTCACATGCGCATGCAAGTGGAATCATTCATCGCGATATCAAACCTTCCAACATCATGCTCGGCACCGCCAATGGTGATGATGTCGCAGTCAAGATTGTCGATTTTGGAATGGCAAAGTTTTATCGCGATCAAGCCGCTCTCAAAGAGGCTCTGACTATTTCCGGAAATATCGTTGGAACACCGCTGTTCATGAGCCCAGAACAATGTCTCGCCAAGCCGCTGGACGTTCGTTCCGACATCTATTCACTTGGATGCGTGATGTACCTCGCGGCGACCGGCGAATTGCCAATCAATGGTGCGACTGTCGTGGAGATGTTTAGCAAACATGTGTCTACTCTAGTCGACGTCAGCATCTTGGACGAGCCACTCAAGTCGGTAATCAGTCGGTGCTTAGAAAAAAATCCAGACGACCGTTACCAAAGTGTAGAAGAATTGAAAGCTGATTTGGTGCGTATCCAGCAGGTAGGCAAAGCACGCTTCCACCTCACCGGCAGCCAAAAGACGTCGCTGAAGAAAACTGTTTTATCGGTGATCTGGGTGCTTGGTGGTTTTGCCGTTGGATATATGGTGATGGTTTTTAGCCTGCAATGGCTTGCAACAACTGGCAGTCCTTAATTAATGGTGCACTTTTGACGACCGCGAAAGACAATTGGATACGAGCAGGCGTTATTACAAGTTCAACACTCGCGTTTCTGTTGCTGGTCAACTGCGCAGTAAAAGCGAATCCTACGCCGATTGGCAGCCCGGGCACCACTCTGATACCATTTGCACCGAAAGTTCTCAAAGACATTTCGATCACCGAAGAAACTCTGCTGATCGAAGACGGTAAAACCGATACGATTCCATCGGTGGCTCCTGGTGGTGGCAGAATGAGCGTGCCATGCGTGCGGTATCAAGCGCAGTATCAGTTTGAAAACAAAACTGGTAACGCTAAATCCGTGAAGGTTGGCTTCCCCATTATTGTCTACTCGCAAGTGGCCGGCGGCAGTTACGGCGGACTATCGGATCTCAAAGCAGTTTACGGCAAGAAAAATTTGGTAGTCAAAGAATCATCGGCGTCAAAACCTATGATTTTTCCCAAGGAAATGCTCAGCGAAATCATCGGTGATCTGAAGGCTGCAAAAGTAGTTAGACCGGTCGCAGAGAGTTCCGATTTCTTGGACCTCAGCAGACTTGGTGCTACCTGGAAAAGCGCTAATGCGGTTCTTGCAAAATCTGATGTGCTGTCGAAAAAGCAGCTACTGAACTGCCAAAAAGTTTTGAAAAGAATTGCATACTCGGGCAGCGACGAGACTCTCGTGGGACAAACATTAGTTTGGTACAACTTTGAAGTTCCGCTTCCCCAGGGCTTATCCGAGAAGCTAACCGTTTCCTACAATAGTCTTGTTTTATTGGGCGACGATTATTCGTTTTCGTACATCCTCAACACAGCTCGCTTTTGGAACAATGAAATGCGCCACTTGAAGATCGAGATTGAACCAGATCGTAAATTCGAAAAAAACGGAGGGAAATATCAGATTCTTCCGGCTGAAAAATTTTCTCGCGATCCCAGCTCTGGACGCTATGTTTTCAAAAGCAAGAACGAAGTTCCAAAGTTCGATATCTTTATCAAACGCATTCCATAATTTTCTCCGGCAAAGGGATCTTCCTTTGCCGGAGTAAATTTGTTTTGCAAAAAAAATTCTTTTGCAAATGCTTCTCGCATCGCGCCGACTGCCCGTAACGACCTTTGCTTTTTCATCTCGATCGATTTCACTTTGCCTATGAAATCTTGTTTTCATTAAGGCTCAAAAGCCGACAGGCGCCATTCATCACTAGGATTTCTTGACTCGCAGCCCCCGGTCGAATAGAATCTTGCGCCATACCAGATGCGATTCAGGAGTTGATATGAAGAGATTATTGCTAACCGCAGCTGCTTTGCTGATCACGGTAAACGCCGCTTATGCGGATGGTGAGAACAAAGTCAGCAAGAGCGTGAAGATTAAGAAGCCTGAGGCAGAATCAATCGCTTTGAAGAAAGTGCCTGGCACAATCATCGATTCGGATATCGAAAAGCGCAAAACCGGAATTTACTGGGATATCAAAATCAAGCCAACGGAAGGCACGGTTACTAAGAAGAAAGTTCGAGTCGACGCGAACTCCGGCGTGATTGTCACTGTCGAAGATGATGACGACGATGACGACGACAAAGACGCGAAGAAGGACTAGTCTTTCGCACCAACGCAAATAACGTTTGACAACGCGGCGATTCTAGAGAGCCACCTTATATGGTGCGTGATTCCAGGGAAGCGCTGCGTTTCTTTTTGGTGATATAGAAACTGCGTCTAGATTAACAACGCGTCCAGGATAGACACTGCATCTTATACCAGTTAGACTGCGACCTTTGACAGTCTGCTCTGAACCTCAACGTTTCCGGTGAGTAGCCTGAAAGTACTCAATCAAGCCCATTCAGACGGTTCAGAATCCGGCTCATCAAAACTGATTTCCCCAGATTCCAGCAGTGTTTCGACAACTTCGCGCCAAATCGCAAACACTCGTTTTGATGCTGCATTATAGTGTTCGGAATCGAATGAAGGTGACGTTTCGAAGACTGCAGCCATATCATCAAGAATGAGTCGGTGAGTGGTTAGCAGATTCAAGATAGCTCGTTTTAATTGCGGAATATCTTGGATAGTTTCGACGTCGAAAAATCGGATCGACCAGGTTCCTGATTCGCTGAACTTGGTTCTGTGAGCCATCGACAACGCGGAGGGGTGCACTGATAGACAGTGAGTCTCGTACTGTTTTACGACGACCGCTGACAAATTGCTCTTCACGAGCTTATATGTTGCGAAGGTTTTGACGTACTTGGCGATTTGTTCATCAGCCGCCATCAAGCTCCAGATCTGCGCTTTCTCAGGTTTCTTCACGACCTCAATTAAAGATGCCGCAGCCTCAACCGCTCGTCGCGTGTGGAAGGTCGCGTCGGTGAGGTAACCTTTGCACAAGTTGCACATTCCCTTGAGCAAATCTTGTGCGATCAGTTGGCAGAAATTGCTCACGGCGACATATGCGGTTTCACCAAGGTCCGATATCGATGATTCGATGAGCGAGGTGAATGTCGCATGCAAACGAAACAATTCATCGAATGCGAAGAGAACATCCGGGAGCAGCCGCACGTTGGCGTCGAAGTTGTTGTCTTCAACTTCGGCAAGAGAAAGCAGTTCGTCGGTCGGTCTGCCTGTCATCGTTAAGTCTCCAAGCGCCGCATCAGGGGCTAATATCTCGAATGAATTTTAGCAGGTTGAGGAGGAATACGTTATCGAAACGGATCGGTATTTCGGGACTGTGACTTAAACCTGGCATCGCGGCCGATTAGTTTTGTTCCTAAATTTGACACCGAATCCGGTGCGCTGAGCATGAAGTTTTATTTTTCTATTGATGTCGTTTGTAACGGAGCACATTACAACTATTCAATAAAAAACGATTTCATACTGATCTGTCTTAGAGTATGGGACATTCGGTCCTGCCGCATACGCGGTTCGCGAGTTACACGACAAGCGACACTTGCTGAAATCGGAAAACAGTATTCCAATTGGCTGAGTGAGAACCTCAAAGACAGATTTAGAATCCCCAGGAGCAACGTATGAATCGTAATTGGAACCTCATCACGACATTGATTTGTCTGGCATCGACAGTGCAATTGTGCTCGGCGCAAACAAGCCAACCGGAGCCCGCAATCAACGTAATCAACGGCACGATTTCTGCGTTTGGCTACACGCTTGGAACCGGCACCACCAAGGTGATAATGGGCGGCACGGCGCACGCTTCACAAGCCAATGGCGAAGCGTTCATCGACGCAAAAGGCAAGGGCACAAGACTCGATGTTAACGTCAAAAATTTGCCACAGGCAACAACGTTGGGACCAGAGTTTCTGACTTACGTTTTATGGACTGTCACTCCCGATGGTACCACTACTAATCTCGGTGAGATTTTGGTTGACGACCATGGTTCGGGAAGACTCGGCGTTTCTTCGCAATCACAAACTTTCGCATTGATCGTAACGGCAGAGCCGTACTATGCAGTTCGCATGCCTAGCGAAGTTATTGTTTTGCAGAACAAAAACACAACCGGTCAGATTTATCCCGATAACAGCTACAAGTTAATGAAGCGCGGCGAATATGCGCAGACAGGAAATCCGCTCGCGC
This sequence comes from Candidatus Obscuribacter sp., assembly GCA_021772095.1. Classification (GTDB taxonomy): domain Bacteria; phylum Cyanobacteriota; class Vampirovibrionia; order Obscuribacterales; family Obscuribacteraceae; genus JADYXR01. The sequence goes on from JADYXR010000183.1 coordinate 39,759, forward strand.
TGACACTTGATTTGAAGAAGACACCACTCGATATGTATGAAGCACGAAACGCTGTACAGATCGCTAAGGCTCGCGGTGCAGAAAAGTACGCCGCTAGAATTTTGCAGGAAGCAGAAGCGAGTCTCTTGCTTGCGGAGAACGCCTTGTCGCAACGCGCCAGGAAAGATCAGATTTTGACGGCTGCTCGTCAGTCCGTTCAATTTGCAGAAGATGCGCGCGCAGTAACGGCTCAACAACAGCTTGCCGAGCGCATTGAGAAAGAGAAAGAAGCAGCTGCGGCAAAAGCCAAGGCTGAAGCCGAGGCACGTGCTGCCGAAGACGCGCGCCGTCAAGAAGAATTGACTGAGGCGAAAGAAGCGCAGATGAGAGCCGAGGCCGCCGCTAAAGCAGCAGAACAAAAGGCTGAGTCCGACGCAGCAGCAGCGAAAGCCGCGCAGGAAGCCGCTGAACAACAAGCCGCGGCAGCAGCCGAGCAAGCTATTTTGAAGGCCAAGGCAGATGCAGCAGCTGAAGCAGCCGCACAGGCACAAGCCGCTACAGTCGCCTTGCGGGCGCTGCTCCTGAAACAACTCAACGAAGTTCTTCACACCACTGATACGCCTCGCGGCTTAGTCGTGAAAATGGCAGACGTTCTGTTCGAAACAGGAAAGTATGCGTTGAGCAAAGACGCACAGCTTAAACTGGCAAAACTATCTGGCATCATTGGAGCGCATCCAGGGTTGATCTTGGCGATCGAAGGTTACACTGATACCACCGGCACAGCAGCGAGAAACATGACACTATCTCAACAACGTGCAGACAGCGTGAGATCATTCTTGATCACTGAAGGACTTTCTCCGTCTATTATCTCCGCTAAAGGATTGGGTCAAGCAAATCCAATTGCCGACAACGGTACCGCTGCCGGAAGACAAGCCAATCGCCGCGTTGAGATCATCTTAAGCGGACAAATCATCGGAGTTAAGGTCGGTCAGTAAAGGCGCAAGCGTGCGCAAAGTACGCGGGGTCGCTGAATCGCTCGTTTCACATCTCGGGCTCCAGTGCACGAACTTGAGCCTCGAAGCGATCCAGGTTTTTCAACCTCTCAGCCATTAGTTGCGCGGGGAGTTGCCCGCGTTCCTTTAATTTCTTGTTTCTCCTCATGCCACTGAATACGGTGTATGGAGTAATGGCGAGTGCGTATGCTTGTCCTGTCGCACTGACTATTCTTCCCGAGAAACCGAGCCTGAGCGCTGTTTTTGGTTCGTCTCGGTAATCATAAAACGCCACCGCGGAGAGTGTCGCAGCTGTCACTCCGGTCAAACCGATTAACGGACCAGAAAGCGACTGCTGTTGCGCCACCTGCCTGTAGCGCGCGACCTCTTTGGTTTCCCTATCCAGGTTAATGTCAATCTTTTCAGAACGCTCACTTAGCACCAACGCCGATGTAAGAAGTTCTTCGTGATCCTTCTCGGTTGGATGGCTGGCTTTTAATTTCTTGAGTTCCTCGAGCGACATTCCATCAGGCATATCAGGTCGCTCTGTTGGAAATGCTTTCGCTAGTTTCGCCGATTGATGTTTGCGAACTGCCATTCCAACAAGATTTCGAAAAATCGGGTTGATAGTTGCAACCGAATTCGAAACCATGGCGCAGATAATCGAGCTGCCGGCCAGGTCGGGGTCTTCAAGCGCATTTCGCGCGAGTATGGACGCAGTCATTCTTAAGAAACTTTGTGCAGTGTCTACCGCAAAAAAAGTATTTTCTCTCCACGCTTGATCTCGCGAATGGCAGCTCCAGGTTTTGAATTCGAAAAGAAGTTGCTGACGAATTCTTTTTAAAAGCGCCGATTCCAACTGCCGCACTCGACGTCGTGGGACGCTCGTTTCCAACGCAATTAATCGTTCTCTTTCGTCTAGCAAAACATCGGTTGTTTTGACGACATCCAATACAAACTGCATAGACTCTTTTGGTGAAAAGCCGTTCTTTTTAGCTTTCCACATGACCCAAGAATTCTGCGCCAGTTCTAATCCCGAAGAAGCACCGCTGATAGCCGAGCCCGTGATACCGCATGCGATGCTATCCTTAACAGCATTCCTTGAAATGCCTGCCGGATGATTCAGATTTTTTCCCTGCTGTCTCAGGTCAATCAGGTTAGCGGCGAACGCAACGGCGGTGCCGGATTCTCTGCCCAACGGATAGGTAATGGAACGCCAGGGCTGATGTGCATTGGCTTCCAAATGAAAACGAACATTGAATCGAGACAGTTTAATCAGTTCAAGATAAAGCGCTTTGTCGATGGCAACAATGTTCTTATTACTACTTGGTTCCGGCTCTGTGACTGAACTCGAATCGGCGTTCAAATCTGAGCCGGTGTTTAAGGCTGAGCCTGAATCCGCTTGAGCAATTTGAGATTCAACGTCCGCGGCCATGGAGCACGGCACATCCACAAAAAATCGCGTAATCAAAACGCAGAATCCGATAAGAAAACTGCGTGCGATTTTTCCTGGTATTAAGTTTTCGCGACCGCCTGTCATGACGTAATGGTATTACGTCGCGCGCTGATCTGCACCAAAAAGATGTTTCCCTGTTGACAGGCTTCGAGAAGCCAAACCGGCTCCTGCTTCTTGTTCGCCCTATGCTTTTCCCGCGTTTATGGAACCACACACGCCCACGATTCGAAACGCTACAATGCTTCTGAATCTGATCTCACGCCAACTTGCAATTCGATTGCATAAGCCGACTGGAGAATGCGCTGTGACTAAGCTTTTTGCGACATTGATGTTTTTGACTTTCATTTCGTGCCCTCAAGCGTTTGCTCAAGACTGGGCAAAAGAAAAATTGGAAAAATCGCAACGCCACTTGGAATGGGTTGAAGTGAAAAAGGATGATCGAATCATCAAATGCTTCGTCGCTTATCCGGAAAGCAAAAAGAAGTCCAATGTTGTTTTGGTCATTCATGAGATATTTGGGCTGAGCGATTGGGTGCGAGAAATTTGTGACGAGCTGGCTGAAGAAGGATTCATCGCAATCGCACCAGACCTGCTGTCCGGCAAGTCGGGCGACGAAACATCCAAGTACGGTAGTGTCGACGAAATTCGCAAAGCGGTTTCCTCGTTACCGCGAGAACAAATATCGAAGGACCTTTTAGCGGTCGCAGATTATGCTTCGAAAATTGACTCTTCCAATGGAAAGGTCTCGACCGCAGGTTTTTGCTGGGGCGGAACACAAGTCTGGCTGGCGATCACTACCAACAAGGATCTCAAAACAGGTTTCGTTTTCTACGGCACACCAAACGACAGCCTCAATAATTTCGACAAAATAAATTGTCCAGTTTATGGCTTTTACGGTGAAAAGGACAATCGGGTAACCAGCACCGTAGACGATACCATTAGCAAAATGAAGGCTGCAGGAAAAAGTTTCGAATCAAAAATTTATTCAGATGCCGGTCACGGTTTCATGCGCAGCGGCGAAGCTCCTGAAGCAACCGCACCGGATAAAAAAGCCCGCAAGGAAGCCTGGGCGAAGATGACCAAGACTCTCAAAGAACTAAACCAATAACCAGTATAAAAAAGCTTTTGAATGGAACTACTTGATCTACTTTTCGCTAACGTCACTGACCGCTTTTATTTGATACCATCTCAGAGCGGACGCCAGACTACGACGATTCAAATCGCCAATGAACTCGTTTCAATCATTTCATATAACAAAGCCGTTTCCGACGCATATTTACCGGCAATCAGACATCTCGAAGTCACCACTCTGCCTGCCGTTCCGGTACTGATGAACACAACCTAAAAATGCTGGGATGAATTGCGTGACGAAGCCGCCCCCAGCGCTTGACTTAGGCTTCAAACAAGTTTTGCATAGCACGACAGCATCAGACATATTCAGCTCGTTTGAAAGATCATTAATCCGATAGAAACTTCATACCCTGTTTCGTCCAACGGGGCATAACATAAAAGTTGGATGGGTTGAGGGAGAAATTCAATGACCGAATCGTGGGAAACGCTTACTAATATGGCCGAGTCGGCGGCTCGGGGCGGTCGTTATGCCGAGGCCAAGGATAGCTACCGACGGGCGCTGGCTGACGCGGATTCGCGCCGCGACCCGAGCAATGCCTATTACACAAGATGCAATCTGGCTGGGCTTCTCCGCCTACTGGACGAGTATACCGAAGCCGAGCAGCTCCTGAAAGAGGCAACGCACTTGCGTCACACCCACCCGGAGCATCTGGCGCGCGAGCCCATTTCACCATTGACGGATCTTGAGAGAATCCTGGTAAAACAAAACAGATTAGCTGAATTGGAAATTCTACTTTCGTCTGACGTGGAAAAAATGTTTGCCGTGTATGGTCGCGAGTCTTTCGAATGCAAAATGAGTTTGATGAATCTGGCCAAAGTGTATGGCACGCACTTTAAGGACATGGAAAAATGCAAAGCGATTTTCGCGGAAGTTTTAGAGTGGGCAAAAACGCAAGCTGAGCCCATCACGCGCAAAATGATTTATTTAAACTACGATGGAGTTTTGCGTGGTGCCGGTTTGATCGCTGAGGCAGACGCGGCTCAAGCAGAGTTGGCCGCGTTGCCGAAACCAGCAGCGACTTAATCAAATGTGCTGAGCAGTTGCTTCACAGACGTCACTTCTGATCCAGTGCCTGCCGCCGGCGAGGCATCGCGCAAAGAGAAGTCCAAGCCCATCAACAGCGCTACCGGCGTGATGTTGGGTAGAAATCCGACTGGTGACCTGAACTTTGGATCGACCATTTCAGCAGCCAACACAGTGGTGTTGCCTGTAGTGCGAAACTGAGTGTTCGCTTCCACAGTGATCGGAAACGGCTGCGGCAAACTTCCGGGATAAGGGAGTTGAATCGTCAACGGAACTTCGACAGTGCCACCATAGAAGATCGACTTCTTGACGGTGCTGCCGATCATACCGTACGGCTGACCAGTGGTCTGAAGCTTGATGCATTTGTGACCGTTGCCTGCAGGATTGAGTTTGGTCATAAACGAAGTCACCTTATCCAGACTGACCGAATACGATGAAACGTTATTTCTGGTCGAGTTTATGAACAAGCAATTCCTTAGAGTTGGTCTAGCCGAAGAGAGGTTGTTGACGCCATCTCGCAGACCAGGGCCGAGTACGCAGTTATTGAGCGTCACGCCGGGCATAGGCGGTCCGCTCGCGCTGCCATCGCATCTGATACCGTCGGCTTTCGTGAGATAAGTGCTGTTATAGATCCAGCATTTGCTCAGCGATGCACCACCGGGAGTGCTGTTCTGTTTCGTCACCAGGTTGGTGGCATTGTCGTGCAAAATCATTTGAGTTAATGGAATAGGGTAATGGGCCGCACCGACAGTAACGCCGGACTCCGCGCAGTGGGCAATTTCAACGTTTTTCACGTTGAACGGATAAGGTGCAGTCGCGTTGATTGTCATTCCATTTTTGGCACCATAAATCAAAATTCCAGAACGTTTGGAACCATTTAAGATAAATCCGCCGCTGGTTATCTCGATACCATTTGCGGTATTACCCGGTGCTATCACCGCCTGACCGTTGTGACTGGTTTCGGTCGAAACCTTGACGGTGACCGGGCTGTAATACGCTACTGCTTGAACTTTCATCGTCGTTCGGTAAACCATGCGGTTGACACCACCATCGATGACCAGTGAATCGCGTCGCTGCGGGCTGACATCAGTCCAGTGAATTTGATCCATCTCGTTCCATGCCGTCGCCCAACTGCGACCATCGGTGTTATCTCCGTTTTTGGAAACATAATATGTACGCGGCTGGCCGTTTGGATCATATGGATTGGTCGGACCAGGACTGGTGGCACTGGCGGAAAGAGCGCCCGAAAAGCTGATTGCCACCATAGCGGCCGACATAAGTATTTTTCTTGCATCGGACCAAATATCAGTAGAATTTTGAGAGCGAGTCTTAGTCATGTTTGTCCTCGAGAGCGTGCGAATATGCCACCCGGCGCACGATAATGTCGCGCGGGTGATGCGGTCTGTGGTTGAGGAGAACTGTAATCAGTTGGCGTGAAGTATTTGTGAACTGAACATGAAATCAACGTGAAGCGCGCAGCGCGCGGACGATCGGTCACACCAAGACCAGGACACCATGCGGCTTTTAGTGACGCTCGAAGGTTCCGTGACGCAGTCAAAACGTTCCGTCATGCAGTCACAACGTTTCGCTCAATCAAACAAACGTTTTATCTTAGAATCGCCCAACGAATTTGCATATTCTCCCAAACGCTTTGTCTGGGTCGTCAAAACGTTTTGCCTCAGGTCATTTAATTTCTTGCATTAGTCGTCAGAACTCAATCGACGGTTTTGTTTCTTCATTGAATGCTTGGCTTTAGACTCTGTTCTACGCACTTCGGAACTGTAAGTGGGCTTGGTCGGCGTGCGTCGTTTTGGCGCAACCAGAACAGACTCAACCATCTCTTTCAGCTTCTCGAGACAGTCTTCAATATTGGCACTTTGATCGCGAAACTTCTGGCTGCTTAGAACCAACTCGCCTTCTGTTGTGAGACGCCCGCCATACCGGTCCATAAAGCGCGCCTTGATGGTCGGCGGCATACTTTTGGTATTCGCGACCGACCAGTGCAGAATCGCCTTACTATTGACTTTATTTACGTGCTGACCGCCCGGACCACCACTACGCGCAAAAGTGAAGTTCAGTTCGTTGGTCGGGATTTGCACATTCGTACTTATCGAAAACATATGGCTCACCAAGACATTGTTTGATTTTATAGCATGGAAAAAATTACAAGTCGCACCTATTGTGCGTGAGCATTACAGAGGTGTGATGATCTCGATGAAAAACTGAAACTGAATTGCGACTCCTGTGCTACTAAAAGCTCATAAAGCCAGAAGAATTCGGGATCATGGAACGTGAGTGAAAGATTATTCAATACCTCAGTGTCGATGATTTGCCGCCGCCAGTCCGGAACAGCCTGCCTCCTCACGCCCAGAAGATCTTCAAGGACGCGTTCAATTCTGCTTATAAACAACATCACGGTGATGATGAAGTGACGGCGTTTAAGATTGCCTGGGCCGCCGTGAAGAGAACTTACGAAAAACGCAACAATAAGTGGGTTAAGAAAAGGCTTCCTGACGGGCGCCTGTTTTGCTTTCGGATATCTACTAGCAACACTAATTTGTTTCTCAGAAGACTGCGAAAACCTCAGAAACAGAGTATCTTTGTATTGAACCCCTAATTCCTGCCGCTTGTTCGTCAGTGGTCAAGGAAGAATGCAAAAGTCTGTTTTGAGGTGGTAATGAACGTTTTGAAGGTTTTGATGTTGAGTTTGCTGATTTCGGCGAGTGCCGTGCAAGCCCAAGCAGCCGACACAATCGACCCTCAAGCCACCGGCGAAACTCGCCTGGTCGAACCTGCCGGAGCCCTCGAGATCGAGAAGCCGACGACCACTACCGCTATTAAGGGCAAAGTTTCGAAAAAAGATAAGGCTGCTGCTGAGCTGGACGCTCAGATGAAGAATTGGGACAAGCCAATCTCCGGTTTTCACCCTTTGAAGAGAATGGTTCGTCCAGTTTGGAAGCTTCGTAAAGAAGCACAAGATCTGGAAAAAGAAATTATCCTTTTACAAAAGCCCATGAACGGCTTGCAGCCTGCTTTTGCCAATATGGACAAACGCATGGCTGGTTTAGAAACCACCATTCAAACGATGGCAGATCAACTCAAAGGATTGAACACAAATCTTGTGGACCTCTCCTCGGGTATGACAAATCTGAGATCGATTACGCCAGCTGTGACAGGTCTACACACCGAATTGAGAGAGATCGTAAAAATTCGGCAGGACATTAAAGACGTCACGAAAGTCCGTAACGATGTTCGAATCGTAAACAAAGAATTGCAGCATTTGCGCGGTCCACTCGGTGAGTTGCGACAACCAATGATCGCAATCGCCAAGCCACTAACGGGCGTTGAGAGTGAAGTTAAAAACGTTAATAGCAAGATGACGACTGTTGAAGAACAAATCGTTCTAATGCAAGTTAAAATGGATAACTTGGGTCACCAAATTCAAGACCTGAAAAAGCCTCTCTCGTCAATCAGCGAGCCACTTGCGGAAGTCCGCGATGAACTCAAAGACCTGAACAAATTATTGGTAGCAGTTGTCACCGCGACATGTCTTTCGATCATCGCAGCAGTGGTCGGCATCTTGGTTGCGCTCTCCCTCGCGTATCGCTTCAGACACGCAATGTTGTCAGTTCTAGGGCGTCAACAACAAAATTACGCTGTGTCGCAAGAACTAGAAGCGCACGAGAACCACGAGAAGGTTTCGAATCGCAGGTAAGCGGCGTTGCTTCGCTAACCGTTCACGAATCGAAGTACTTTGATAAGTATCAACATTTGAATCCAAAACAGCTCGAGTGCCGGGTACAGACCGTCACGCTTTCAGCACAACAGCTAGCTTTGCCCGCACAATTGATCGAGCAAAACAGGAATTCCAGGTGTCAAGCACGTATACTGTGACACTCGTTCCGTGGAGCATTAATATGAGCAATTCCGGTCAAGCCTACGACATCATCGTCATCGGCTCAGGGATGGGCGGCTTGACGCTTGCCAGCCTGATGGCGCAGTTAGCAGGTAAGCGCGTTCTGGTTCTCGAGCGCCACTTCAAGCTCGGCGGCTACACTCACACGTTCAGTCGAAACGGTTACAAATGGGATGTCGGAATACACTATGTTGGTCAAATGGCTAAACATCAGGATTCCCGCCACCTGTTCGACCTCGTCACACAAGCGGGCGTTGACTGGCACCGCATGCCGGATAAGTTTGACCATTTCAACTATCCTGATTTCGCATTCAAAGTCGATGCAGATCCTGCCGTGTACAGAGCTGATTTGATCAAACAATTCCCGGACGAAGCTCGTGCAATTCGTCGATATTTTAAAGACGTGGTGCGCGTCGAAACATGGTTCAGAAACGAACTGGCACAATCAATGATGCCGGCTCCGGTGCGTTGGGCGATGCGCAGAATGAGCGCAGCGGAAAAAGCGTTTGCAATGCAAACATCGCAAACATATTTGGATGCGAATTTTAAATCGAAAGAGATTAAAGCGCTGTTGACCTCGGAATGGGGAGACTGCGGATTGCCGCCGGCCAAGAGCCCCTTCGCGCTCACGGCAATTATTGTCAGCCATTATTTCGGCGGCGGATACTATCCGATCGGCAGCGGCAAATCGATTGTTGACGCGATCGTTCCAATCATCAAAGAACGCGGCGGCGACTGTTTGATCAACCACAAGGTCGAGCATATTATTGTCGAGAAGGGCAAAGCTAAAGGCGTCGAAGTAATAGTTAAACAGGGCAACAATCCCGCTGAAGCCAAAACTTTTTATGCACCAGTAATAGTATCGGATGCAGGCAATGCCATCACATTCGGTGAGCTGGTTCCGCCTAAATATCAGGTGCAGATGCCGGAAAACGTATCAAATGATATTTGCAGTTCGGTCACCGTTTATCTTGGGTTGAAAACAGATCCTCGTGAATTAGGATTCAAAGGCGAGAATCATTGGATCTTCGAATCATACGATCACAATTCAATGTTCGAAAACACGCTGGCAACCGACGGTGGAAAAGCTGGTGGTTGCTTCCTCTCGTTCCCATCGCTGAAAGATCCTGGTGCGGAAAAACACACTGCTGAAGTGATTGGCTTCCTCAAGTACGAAGAGTTCGCAAAGTGGAATGATACCGAGTGGAAAAATCGTGGTGCCGAATATGGTGCCTTCAAAGACAAAATAACTAACACGTTGATCGACACAGTGGAAGCCAAATTTCCTGGTTTTAGATCGATGATCGATTATTCCGAACTATCCACTCCTCTGACAATTAGCAGTTTCACCGGCCATCATAAAGGTGCGATCTACGGTCACCCGATGACAGCGGAAGAATTCAATAAAAGAACTTTCGATCCGAAAACGCGGATTAAGAATCTGTATATGACCGGTTCCGATGTAGTCAGCCTTGGAATTATGGGTGCCCTCATGGGTGGTGTCGTTACGGCGAGTCACCTCTTAGGCACCGCCACTGGTTTCTTCACCATCATTGGTGCAGCGAAACAGCTAGCCCAGAAGTTAGAACTGAAAGCGGTACAGAAAGCCGCTTCGGAAGCTCCGTTAGAAGAAGAGGAATACGAAGTCGCACCGCGCGAGCTCGTTAGTCCATAACGCGAATCGTCACTCAAGAAGAGAGATAGGCGAACTACTGCGTGGGCGCTGTAACCGAACGGTTAGTGCGTTTTTTTCGTTGCTTCAATTTCTTAGGACGTTGGTCATAGAATGCGATTTGAGCTGCCATCGAGAAGCCGCCTATGGCTGCTGCAGAGAAACAAATCATAGCGATTGCAGGATACCCAAAGATCGTCCAGGCTGTCTCGATGCGCATCAATAGTGCCGCACCGATAATAAGCGACGCGAGTATCAAAGCGAGACTGATTCTATTCGCGACCTTTTGGAAAGAGTCGATCAGAACCGGCTCGTCAATTACTTTTATCGACAGATTATTATGAGCCGCGAGATCCAAAATTTTGTTCACATGAGTTGGCAGGCGCTCCAAGAAGTCTCGAGCTTCGATCATGTTGTTGCCGATCTTGCCTGGCGTCAAATCATCGAGCACGCGCTGCTGCATGATATGCGCTGCGTTCTTACGAACTGATGCGTTCGGGTCGAAATCAGGATCGAGTGTGCGACCGATCTGATCGAGATTCATCAGCGCCTTACCGACCATGGTCAGCTCGGCAGGAACTCTGATTCCGCAATCGCCGGCAGACTTCGTGACACCAAGAACGACCTTACCAACTTCCATGCCACCAAGGCTGGTTTCAAGATCCTTTTGCACAAGTTCTGCGATTTGAGAACGAAATGCGGTTTCATCGAAATTGGGTTTGCGTTCGCCGATGTCGGTTGCGATGTTCGCAACGGTGTCCGGACGCCCTTCGCTGATGGCGATAACCATCTGCAACAGTTTGCCTTGCAGACGTGGTGTCAGTCGTGCCACCATGCCAAGATCTATCAGCGCGATGTTGTTATCATCATTGAGGAGAACGTTGCCTGGATGCGGGTCAGCGTGGAAGAATCCATCGACCAGAATTTGTTTTAAGTAGGCGTGGAAGATCTGCTCAGCAAGCACATCTCCATCCAATTCGAGGAGCTTCAAACGAGTAACGTCAGTTACCTTTTTGCCGTCAACGAAGTCCATGGTCAGCACTGTTCGTGTGCTGTAATCATGTACTGGTGAAGGAACAATAATACGATCGAACTCTTCGAGGTTCTTGTTCAAGGTCTCGAGGTTATGGGCTTCTTGACAGTAATCCAGTTCGGCCAGAACTGATTTACGAAACTCTTCAAGCATCACCCCGTATTCATATTTTTCACCGGACTTCGTGTGATTGTCATAAAAGTCCGCGATTTCAGAAAGAATTTGGAGGTCTTCGAGAATGCCTTCACGTATGCCTGGACGTTGAACTTTGACAGCGACTTTTCTACCGTTTCTCAGAACGGCTCTGTGAATTTGTCCGAGAGAAGCAGCCGCGATTGGCTCACTTTCGAATTCCAAGAACGCTTTAGAGATGCGCACGCCCAGTTCGTTTACAACTCGTTTTTCGATATCTGCAAACGGAACAGGTTCGCACTTATCTTGTAGGCGCGCAAGTGCTTCCATATATTTTGGTGGTAAGAAATCCGAGCGAGTAGACATCAATTGTCCGAGTTTTACAAACGCCGGACCCATCTTTTCGATGTCGTCAGCTAATTGCTCAGCAATATCCCGTTGTTTCTCAGTGAGATGAGGCTGCTGATTTCCAGCAACTTCCTCCAGCCCGGCGTCTTTGACCAGGTCTGAGTTTCCGTATTTGACAAATAGCATTGCGATGTCTTTGTATCGCTTGACGTGCGGTCCAATGCTAATTCCCATGTCCAAACCTCACTGACCCAATAATGTTATTGCCACCACAACATTCATTTAGCACGACCTTTGAAAGCTCGTGTACAACACTGACAAAAGTCCGTGAGGACAAAACTACTTCGACGCTGCGCCAGCTTCTGATTTCGACGCCACCGCTGCTTCGGACTTCAAGTGTTCCTGCGCTTTATTAGAGGCCTGTTGCAGCTCGTCAATATCTTTTTGGGATCCGCCAATCTTTTTGATGATAGTCGAACGATACTTCCAAACAATCATCGCCGCAATTGGACTACCCACAACGATAAGCAGACCAACACCGATCACAGCAATTAGAATCGCAGTACTCGTGCCGCCTACAACGTCCTTCATGCCCTTCAAATCGCCGGTCATCGTGTGGATGTTACCCTGCAATCTTTTCACAGGCTCGGCGATACCAGTGACCGGGTCGTTCAGTGCTGCGATTGGCTCATAAATTTTTCCGAGCTTCTTCTCCATTCGTTCCAGTTTGCCATCAACATTGCTCATGGAACCCTGGATGCCCGTCATGTCGTTGCGAATCTCGCCCACCTGATCGGAGACCCCCACTATTTGCTCGCGCACCTTGACGGTTGGTTCTTGAAGATCAGTAATCGGGGTTTCAATCTCGGTGATTGCTTTACCAAGATTTTTTACTTCTTTTTGAACGTCGGTGATTGGCTTGAAGATCCATTTGAGGGGATTCAAATCTCCTATCGAAAAACCCTTCTTTTCCGGCTCGGTGTCTTTCTTCGCCAGCGGAACGCCGTCCACTTCGCCTACAGCCTCAGCCTTGACTTCTTTATGCACCTGCCGTTTTACGGCTTGCGTCGTAGATTTCGATGATTCAGCTTGAACTTTTTCTTTCTGCGCGCTTGCACTGGTCGTTGCAGAAACAGTCGGCTCCGCCGCGATAGCGCCGTGCGCGAGCATCAGCGAGCACGCAAAACCCAATAGGAGTGAAGACTTAGACGAGGACACCATAAATACATCTCCAGGGATGGACATTTACTAAGTAGCAAACTAAAAACCATACGGTGTTCAACGAAACTTTGGAGAAGGAGCAAAACGTTGCATTAGCTGCTGGAGGATGCATTCAGCTCGTTTGGATGTCGTTGAACTCGTTGGAGATCGTTCAAATCGTTGGATGTCGCTCAACTCGTTGGATTAACTCGTCGGATTTCGCTGTGAACCAGTTCAATTCTTGAACTCGCTCAGCTCGTCAATCCACCGTTTTACCCTGGGATGATTTGGTTCGACCTGGTCGGTCAAAATCGAAATCGCCTTGTCGTAATTCTCCGTGGCGAGCGAAGATTCGCCCAGCGACGCGAATATCTTCGCTTTGCTTCTATACGTGGCGGCCGTTTCAGGCAAACAATTTTTGCGAAGATCAAGCAGCAGCGGAAAATATTGCTCCATCATTTCTTTCGCTTCACTCGCGCGACTCAGCCCGGCAAGAGCTTCGGCGTAGTTTGCAAAAACAATTGCTTGAGTTTGCTCGTCTTCAAATTTGATCTTCTCAAATAATCGAATGGTCTCCTCACCCAACGCAACGCTCTCCTCATGCTGATTCAGCTCGTTCAAAACCCAACTGAGATTGCAGTTTGCGTACACTTTATCAATGCTGACGTCATTTAGCGATGCAAGCAGTTGCTGATGTTCACGCAACAACTCCGCGGCTTCATCGAGCTTTTCGTTGTAACAGTAGGCAAGCCCGATGTTCGTTAAATACGCTGGCCGACAGGAATTTTTCAGTGCCTGATCGTCGATCGATTCAAACAAAGAAATTGTTTTCGCAATCGTTTTCTCCGACTCCTCGAGCTTTCCCATCTTCGCGAGATAACAAGCAGCCTCACCAAGCGGTCCAGCTAAACTCGCAGGAGCCGCATCATCAGCGTGTTTCTCCGACAAAGTCATGAAACGAGAGATCGACTGTTCGCATTCGGCATGTTTGTCTGCCTCTCGATACAACGATATCGACAACGCATAGATATCAAACAGCAAGAAATTGTCTTCACCCAGTTTCGTAGCCATTTCCGACTGCAAATTTCGCAACACTTTTTCAGCCTGATCGCGTTCTGCGTATTGAAGATAATTGAGTGCTAGCGTGTGCGAATGCTGATAGTAACCGCCTGCATAAGGGTTGTTCGGTATCAGACAAAGCAGTTTATCAATAGTCACCGCCAGTGATAGCAGCATATTGTTTAATTCGAAAACAGAACGATTGCGACCATAAGGATCGAGTCGGAACAACACGATCGCGATCCAGTTAAGCAGCGTCGGACTCAAAAGCACTAACAGTATTATTAGAATCGCCAGCCGCAGCCCATCGGAATTCCAATCGTTGGTCCACGGCAAAAGGCCAATAGCCAGAACACCGACGATGGTCCAGACAACAATGTTGTAATAACGATGATTCTTGGTTGTTGTTTTTGCCGACATTCCTGGCCGCATTGATGTTGCAGTTAACCTATCATCGACGCTTGGCAACAAGCGCAACCTTAATAATCGTTTCCTTTTGACCTGAAATCAATGGGAACAAAATCGACTGCAGCCTCGCCTCGCAAAATGAACTGTCGACATTTGTCGTCCGAGCGACAACGTATCCGTGCGGCGCTCTGTTTAGAGAACTGCGCGAGCGAACCGGGGTCGGCTTCGGAATCCAACTTATGCGTACCACTTGAGGATAAATAATGAGCACAGAATATTCACATGAGTTTAATTCGCTCCTGGCAGGCGAGATCTCCGCAGTCGAAACATATGATGTGGCGTTGAAGCGAGAATACGGCGCGGATTTTTTAGCCGACTTGAGCAAATGCCGAGCTTCGCACGCCGATCGCGTGACGAAATTGTCTGAGTGCGTATTGGAAACGGGTGGGACACCATCAACTGGTTCCGGAATTTGGGGCGCCTTCGAAAAGCTTGTACAGAATTCGGCCAGCACCATCCATGATGCCCTCGCTCAACTTGAATTGCTTGAAGCAGAACGTTTGGTTCAATACGAAAATGCAAGAACAGTCGCACCGCCGCCGGTGGTAGCGATCATCGAAAACGACTTGCTTCCTGCTCAACACGAAACACACCTGATCATCAGTATGGCGCTGAAGGACTTGACTCCAGAGCCTACTAGTGTCGAATAACTGTTTGTAACCACAAGCGATTGTTGCGCCGCAGAATTGGATTCAGGAGACCTTATGGAAACGTACATTAAGGTGGAAGCCAAAGGGCGATAGTTTCGTCTTATATCTAAATTCGAAGACATGATGTGCCTGTTATTTGATCAGGTTCATCATGTCTTCGTTTATGTCCTGTTTGTTTTTTTGCGAATCTCGCAAGGGCTGGGGCGTTATCTTTGTGTGTTTAAAATTGTCCTGCATGTACCGCAGACCATCGGGTGTGATCAGCGCGCAAAGCTCGAGCTGTAGCCGCGTCAATCTCTTCTTGGACAATTTTTCAAAATACGGGATCGACTGATCCGTCAGCGGATTGCTTTGCAGGTCTAACGCTTCGAGCGATTCCATATTTGATAGAACCTTGATCTCATCGTCTGTGATGCCAACTCCGGCGGCGCGAAGATTTCGCAGCTGGGTTAACTTCGGCAGCTGCTGAAAACATTTCCTGCTTACCCCTGTCGAACTTATACTGAGCAATTGCAAATTTGGAAATGAATTGATTGCGTATACAACTCCGCGGTCGGTCACATTCCCGAGTTCTTTCAAGTCCAGAAGTGAAAGGTTCAGTTTTGGTGACAGTTGAGTAAGACCGGCATCAGTAATCGCACTGCCTTGAAAATCCAGGAAATAGAGTTTCTTCATCTCATTGATGTATGGAATACTCCGATCATCAATATTGGTATTTCGAAGCGTCAATCGCTGTAGCGGAAACTGGGATAGCGTTTTGATTCCTGCGGAGGTGATTTGTTCATTGCCCACTAAAGTAATGTCACTTATCGGAATTCCGACCAGCTTTGCCAGATCATCGTCGGTTACGGATTTCGTCGCTAACCAACTGGCGGTTCCGCGATTCGAACCATTAACTTCAAATTTGTCCAGGATCAAGGCTTCTCGACGATCAATAATCTGCTCTCGGAGTTTGGCATCGGCTTTGGAATTGATATGTGGATGTTTCGTACTTAGCCTTTTCTCGTCAGCCACCCTTTGGTTATATAAATAGTACGCCACCGCGGACAGTGCAACAAGAATCAGGCTTACTATAATGAGGCTGGCCTGAAAACCAGACGATCGGGGTGCCGCATGCGCCGTCTGCGCGGCGTTCTCGTCAGATGCGACAATCTGGCTGGCACTGTCGGGGGCATCCAACAAAGCCTTCTTAAAATCTGACATATTTGCAAAACGATCTTCAGGATCCGATGCGAGGGCTTTGCTGATTACACCATTCAATTCTTCTCGAAGCGCGTGATCAAAACTTGTTCCTTCCAACGCTGGTATCGCAGGTGGTTCTGTTTCCAATCTCAGTTTTATTATTTCTAAAGCAGTTTTGCCTTCGAACGGCAGCTGTCCTGCCACCATCTTCAAAATCACCAGTGCCAGTGAATAAACATCGGCTCGCTCGTCGGAATCCTCTCCGCGCACCTGCTCCGGACTCATATAAAGAACGCTGCCGACCGGCTGACCTGGTCGCGTCAATCTCCAATCCGTTTCAGCCATACTGGCGATCCTGGCCAGACCAAAGTCGAGAACTTTTGCAACATTGTCTGTTTCGATCATGATGTTGCCGGGCTTCAAGTCCCGATGAATAACTTCGTTGGTGTGCGCGTGTTCTAACGCATCGCACAATTGAACAGCGATGTTGATCGCATCCAAAATCGGCATCGCGCCGTTGGTTTCTAAAAGACTCTGGAGACTCGAACCTTTTACCTGTTCCATTACCAGGTAAGGTTCGCCAGCTTCTGTATAACCGAAATCGAGAACCTGCACGACATGAGGATTGTTGAGTTTACTCACAGCCTTTGCTTCTTGCTGGAAGCGCATCACTGCAAGCGCGTTTTCGCTATTGCGGGGCAACAACTTGATTGCAACCGGACGATTGAGACGATTGTCGTGCGCGCCGAGCACTCGCCCCATGCCGCCTTTGCCGATCAGCTCGAAGTTGGAGTATCTAAACCTCAACTCTGGAGGCGCGAGATCGTCAGAGCTATCATCGTCTTCTAAACTCATGAGCGAATTGTATCAGCCCAAAAAAATTCCCGAAGACTATTAGGTCCTCGGGAATAGAAGTTGCGAGCTAAACTCGAACAGTTAATTCACTTAAGGTTTTACTGTTGTAGATTCGCTTTTGCTTTCTGATGCAGAGCCATCAGCATTAACTGTCGCTGCGGCATTGCTCTTCTTTGAGACGGAACCTGCAGCATTGACTTCGTGGCTCTCGGATGACTTGCCGACGCTTACGCTACCGTCAGCATTAGCTCTGGATTTTTTCTTGGTCTTGCTGACTTTAGCGCCGCCTGCTCCAGCTTTCGCTTCGTATTCTACTTCGCGTGTTCCATCGATATCCGATTTGGTCTTCTTGACTGCGGTGGAAGATCCTGCCGCATTTGATTTCTTTTTGACAGAAGTCGAAGAAGTGCCTAACGGAGTGGAAGTTTCAACAGTAGCCGTTGATGATTCTTCAGCGTTTGCAACAGATTGACTGAGGCAGAGTGCGGCACAAAGAAACGCACCTCTAATAATTTTGGACATGTCAAACTCCTTAAGTAGTTCGGGGAAACGGGAAATTCGGTCTTCCTTGCCGAAATAGCACTTCCGCAATTTTGCAATGGCGCGATCGTTGCCGAACTGCCCGATTTTGCTGCCGGAAAAACGTGATTTTTTTACGGTGGAGCCCGATATGGTGGGGTCTAGTCCGTATTGTTAAGCTTGCGCAAGAAACGAGCAACGGTTATCAAGTGGCAATTCTGCGGCGGGGGTATAAATTCCGCGATTTTTTATCTGAAAATAAAGCTTTCTGGACTTTCCACGACTCGAACTGTGAGCTCTCCAATGGTCTCAAAGCGTTCGAAGCTATCGAACGGTTTCTATGGTATCAAGCTAGTCGAACGGTCTTAGCGGATTAAGGTATTGCACGGTATCTACAGGTTTATTATCGAACACTCTCCAGAGAATGCCCGCGCTGGAATTTCCATACTGTCCAACTAACCGCCGGATCTTTTTGCTTGCATGCCGCGACGTTTTAGCTCCGTCAAAATTCGATCGCATTGGTCGCCCTGTATTTCAATGGTGTTGTCTTTAACTGTGCCACCAGTTCCGCACGACTGCTTCAGCTCAGTCGCAAGTTTCTCGAATTCTTCCAAATTCAATTCGAGACCAAACACAACCGTGACCTTTTTGCCACCACGTCCCTTGGACTCCAGGCGCACGCGTACTGCTTTTTGCGACTTGCTGCTCCCTGCTGCAGGTTTATCGACGGTCGCTGGAAGCGGAACTGGAGCGCGTTTCCCGCCCTTCAAAATCAACCGAATCAGAAGACTTTTAATGTTTTGCAAGAGCGGCTCTAATGGATTCTCGTCACTGGGAATTTTCCAAACGTCCTTCTCTCCTTTAAAGGTAGGAAACGTTTTTCCAAAGATCTGATCGCAGTCATTCGAATTATTTTTTTGAATCAGGATGATCATGTTTGCGCTTTGGACGTCATCTGTGGTCACCGAATGTAGTGCCTCTGACAAAACGGCAGAATTTGCGATTCCAATGTTTGTCAACGCGGCGCTAAACGCGGCAACTTGTTCAGAACTAGCAGAAACTGATTTCGTTCCGTCATTCAAGAATGCAGCGCAAGCGGACCAGTACACTTCAGATTGTCTTGCTTCGGCGTCGAACAAAACTTGAGCAAGTCGGCCTTCGATTTCGTTGGAAAGAAACAAAATCCGGCTGGGCTCGCCAAGATCAGGCGGACTCGGTGACGCGCCTTTCGAACGTTTAGATTCACTTCTGTTGTTTTTCAAATCGACCTCCGGCGTTCAGGTTTCATTTTGTGGCAGGCGAAACCAAAAAGTGGAACCAGATCCTGGTGTCGACCTGATACCAATTGTGCCACCATGATGTTCCACCAAATTCTTGCATATTGACAGGCCCAGTCCAGTGCTGCCGGGCATAACGCCGATATCCAGTTGGGTGAAGTTTTCAAAGATCGCGGCTTGCTGTGCCGGTTCGATGCCCGGACCTTGATCGGAGACAAAAATTTCGACGTCGCCTTTATTCTTCGCGGCGGCAATCGTAATGATTCCGTTCGGAGGTGAAAACTTAATCGCATTGCCAAGCAGGTTAACGAGCACCTGAATTATTCGGTCACCGTCGGCGACTATATCGATGTCGGTTCCGACCTCTTCGAACGTTATGTTCTTCACTTCAGCCAGTGATTTAATCGCCTGCACCGAGTTAGTGACAATAACATCGAGACTGGTATTTTGAATTTTTAATTCTATCTTTCCACTTTGCAATTTTTCGAGGTCAAGGAAGTCATTGATCAGACGCACCATCCGTGATGCGCTCCCTTCCATCTTATCGAGTTCATGCTCGACCTTCTCTTCAATCCGGCCCTTGGCTCCGGCTTTTAGCAAATCAATGCCAACTAGAATAGAGGTAAGCGGAGAACGCAGGTCGTGCGATACCATAGCCACCACGTCTCTGCGTATTTGATCGGCTAATTTTCGTTCTGTTATATCGTGCGAAACACAAAACAATTGGTTTTCGCTGTCCGACCACTGCAACGTCCAGAGAGTATCCACCGGTCTCTGACTTTTCGACCGGATGCGAATCTCAATTGCCACATTCTTTTTAGTTTCAATGGCCTCTCGAAACGTTTTAGTAATCTCGTCAGCGTTTTCAAAAATGATATCGACCACCCGACGGCCATACAAATCGAATTCGGAATAGCCCCATTGCGTCTCAGCGGCGGGGTTGACGGCGGAGAATTTTAGCCCGGAGTCGACACTACAAATGACGTCAACTGCGTTTTGAACAATCGCTCGTTCCTTTCGAGCTGCATTAGCCAACTCGACGGCCATCATGCGAAAAACTTGATCGAGTTCGGCAATTTCATCACGTCCTCCGGGTGGAGGCAGAAGTTCTTGTTGTGCAGTCAATCGCTGGGTGTTGTCCATCAATACATTCAGACGTTTTGCTGTTCCAGCATTGAAATATGCCACCAGTCCCCCTGCTATCAGGGCGAACGCTACAAGACCGCCGTAGAGCCAGCCTTCGACGAGAGTACGGAAGTAGGTTTCAGTTTCCGGACCGCCTCTAACTAGACTACGTTGTCGTTTTACAACGTCCTCAAAAAGATTAGAGAGTTGTACAAAACTTTTTTGAATTCGTTCGAATTGATTGCGCCCACCAGTGTCTCGATCTATTTCATCGAGCATTACTTCCAAATGTTTTACTTCGCCTTGTACGACATTACTGATTTTATCGACGACTGCCGACGCTTCCGGATCGGTTTTGACAAGGTCTTTAAGCAGCCCAATCTGAGTGAATACCTTCGCTTTGGATTCGCTGAACTGACTGCCAAACATTGGATTTTTGCTTAAACTATAGCCGGCAACCGCAGTTCCCATCTCAACAAATTGTCTCTGCAGATTTTCGGTTTCCAAAATAAGGTTTCGAGAGCGCTCCATATTGCGCGCTTCTACCTCGAGTTGAAGCAAAAGATAGCCGAGGGTGCCAACGAAAAACAGCGCGAACAAAAACGGCACCGTAACTATTATCAAGCCCTGGTGCCAAAGCTTTGGCTTAAGCCATGCGCGTTTTCGTTGCTGCCCCAATTACTTAGCGGCTCCCCTGGCGTCGACCATTTTCTCCACTTCTCCCAGACGTTTTTGCAGTCTGGGCAGAACGACTTTATGTTCATTTGCTCGGACTAATTTTATGTTATCGATCAGGAGCCGAGCATCTTGAGTTGCTAGTTTAGCTGATTTCAAATCATCGTGTTGCAGAGCCAATGTCGCTTCTGTGAGCAAGAGGTTGACCCTCATGGCAGGCGGCGTTTCACGAATCTGCAACATCGGATGGGCTAGAGCCAGTGCTTTTTCAGCCTCTTTCATTCGATTCTGCGCGATTAATGCATTGGCGATCATAAAGTAGGTTGTTGTTATTCGTCCCTTACTGCCGGGATTTACCTTTTCTAGAACTTCGATTGCCTTTCTGCCTTCGGAGATGCACTCGGCATGACGACCTTGAGCGAGGCGCAGTTCACAAACGTTTGCATGAATCAGTCCAGCAATTTCAGTTTTGTCTTTGATAAAACGATTGGAGAGATCCAGTGATTTCATTAATGCAACTTCTGCATTTTTCAGATCACCCGAACGCATTAGCGTGGCGCCGTAGCGACCGAGCGGTGCAGCGAGGGCAACATCATCTTTACCGAAGCGAGCTTCTTGAACTTTCACTTCTTCAAGCAGATAGGGAAGCGCTTCTTCTTTGCGATTACGTTTCATCAGAAAAAACGATAGTGACTGCAGCGACTCGGTCATTCGGGTGCCACCATCTTTGTGCTTGCGAAGCAGGTTGATTGCGCCTTTGTAATATCGCTCCGCCTTGGCGTCTTCTTTCTTTGACTCACTGCGCTTACCTGCCTGGAGCAGTGTGTTCCAGGAACTATGTAAATCGAAATTTGCTCGACTCTGTTGAATACCGGCACCGGCAGTAGTATCAGCCCTCAATCCGCCTGAATTATCAGACTCACCATTGGCACCATTCACGGTGCCAACATTAGCAGGCGTGCTTCGTCTGGCTAGTGAGAATCGACTCGACAAGCATTCACTTTTCAATGGCTGATCGATGGAAATCGAGATTGGCTCGATGGTCTTAAGCGAAGCCTGTTTCAATCCCCAGGCGCAGCAGTCGGAACACAGATCGATCGGAAAAACTTCCGTTTTGATCTTGATCGGATTGGTCTTATACAGCTGCAATGCAAGAGTGAAACTCTGGGCGGCTTTCTCATACTGTTTTAGTTTTAAGTAGCAAAAACCTTTTCCCGCAGCAGCTTGCGCTGCATATTCGGAATTGATTTCAGTCAATGCAGAATCGGTTCCACCCGGGTTGGAGGCGGTTTTAGCAGATTCTGAAGTGGTTAAAATCGATCCGGGAGCTGTTTTAATCGACCCGAGGGCTTTGATCGATCCGGGAGCTGTTGCGCTCGAACCGAAATTGTCGGTCTTGCTGTAAGTATCCAATGCAGCCTTTGGATTGCCGCAAGCGAGATACATTCCGGCCAGTTCGAATACCGAATCCTGTCGCGCCATCAGATCGCCGGGGTCAGCCTTTTCAAGTTCGCTAATCGCTCGCTGAACGCTGGCGATTGCGTCGTCGAACCGTCCGTCAAGCAAATCATGGTGCGCGACCAAACGGTATCGTTCGTACAGTCGCAAATGATGCTGGTTGGACCAATCTCCTAGATAGGTGCAACCGGAGAGCAGCCCGAGGTTTGCAATCAGACCGACTGCAATCGCGAGTTTTTTGATTTTCTCACAATCTTGCATCCCGATTTCTTGCCACCCTTTTCGTTTGTTTCCAGACTCGTGTATGCTCTTCCAGGAATCTGAGAAATTGAAATGCACTTCATTGTAACTGCTATCGGAAGCGCAGGCGATATCAATCCCATGTTGATGATCGCGTGTGAACTCGACCGTCGTGGGCACAGCGTCGATTTTATCGCGAATGGTTACTTCGAACAGAAGGTTGAAAAGGCTGGCTTGAAGCTGCTCCCTCTTGGAAGCGCGGATTTGTACTTGAAAGCCGTCGATGATGCGAGAATCTGGAATCCTCCCACTGCTTTTCAAGCAGTTTGGGAAACTATTAAAGATTCGCTCAGGCTTAGCGTTTCAATTATCGAAGAAAACTTGCGACCGGATTCGATATTGGTCGGGTCGTCACTCGCATTCGGTAATCGCATTACTCAAGAGAAACACGGCGTCAAAGGATCGACTGTGCACCTGGCGCCGAGCGTTATCCTGTCCGGTCACGATCCGATGGCGATGCCGGGCTTGCCTTTCGTTTCGAGCATGCCACTACAGGCGAGGCATCTTTTGATGTCGGCAATCGATCTACTGTGGCTGGATACGACATGCCGAGACGATCTGAATAGGATCAGGAAAGAATACGGCTTGCCTCCAATTAAGAGCGTGATGCGGAATTGGATGCATTCTCCGGATCAAGTGATTGGAACGTTTCCGAGCTGGTTCGCGGAGCCGCAACCGGACTGGCCACCGAATACGGTGCTGACCGGTTTTCCTGTTTACGATCGTCCCGAAGATCAATCGCTCACACCCGAGCTGGAAAATTTTCTTCAGGCCGGTGACGCGCCTGTCGTTTTTACTGCGGGCTCGGCGATGGCTTATTCTAAGAAGCATTTTGAAACCGCGATTGCGGCAACGAAAATGGCGGGACTGAGGGCGGTTTTGGTTTCGGCTTTTCCCGATCAAATTCCCCCAAACTTGCCACCCAACATTTTGCATGTTCCCTACGCACCATTTTCGGTGCTCTTTCCTCGGGCATGCGTTGCGCAGCATCACGGTGGTATTGGAACGAGCATTCAGGGATTGGCTGCCGGCGTTCCGCAGCTGGTGACACCATTTGCTCACGATCAATTTGATAATGCATTCAGACTGGCAAAATTAGGCGTTGCCCGCGAGATCAACAAATTGAACCCAACGCTCTGGGCCAAGACTGTAACCGAATTGCAAAACACCAAATCGTATCAAGCTGCGTGTCAGAGAACAAAACAGTTGATGATTGAATCGCCTCCGGCTCTCGTTCTCGCGGCCGACGCGCTGGAAACACTTGGAAGATAATCCACAAAAGAAAAGAATTGCTTGTGGTGTCCAAGCAATTCTTTTCGATGTTTGATTTCTAAACGGTTTCTTCAACCGTTAGATGATTTAGCGACCGCTGGTCATCGCGGTTACTTCAGGCTTGCTGCGGAACTCGAATGGTTCTGCTTTACCTGAGAGTTGCATCAAGATCGCTGCTGTCTTGAGAACGTTGAGCATAGTCTTACGAGTTTCTTTGTTCTCTGAAGTGATCAATTCTTTGAAGGCTGGCAGACCATTCAACAACGAAATGATTTCGAACTCAGCGCGGTAGAGTTTGTGCGAATTGCTCAACAATTTCGAGATCGGTTTGCGATAACGAACGAATCCGGCTGGGTTAACGTCTTCGAAGGACTTCTCATGACCGTGGACAATTACTGCGCTGGTTCCAGGAGAGACATTGAAGGTGTGACCCTGATTGGTCACCACATTCAGTGCACCCTTACTGTGGTCGTGCAGGTTGTATACAGCCACACTCTTATCGGAAGCGATCAATAGAGCCAATGTTTTGGCAGCTACGTTAATCTTACCGAACGGAGTTTCGACAACGATGTCGTTTTCAGGAGCGACCAGGAGTGGTCCGAGATCCAGCTTGCGAACGGTTTCGTTGGAAACCCGTCCAACCAGAGTTCTGTTGTCTGGCTCACTTGCGGTCGGTGTTGCTTCAGCAGTTTGTTGCGAAAGCATCGAAGTTTGACCCATGGTGCCAGTGCTCAGAAGTCCTGCAGTGTTGCTGACTTCAACGGCATTGAGAGTGGCATTCTGAATCGACGACAGATTTGTTAGCTGAGCATTGTTGAGACCAACCGTGTTGATTGTGCTCAGTGCCGATAACAGATCCGACGAAGAGTTGATTGCGAAGCTCGGTAGGTTGAGCGAACCTGACTGAGTTGAATTTCCACCAGGCACCATATTCGATGCTGTGGTTTCCAAACTCGAAGTCGACAGAGCTGTCGTCATCGCAGTTGTATTCGCCGACACGCCAGTCGATGAAGCCGATCTGGAGTTACCGCCGAATACTTGAACTGGAGCCGACAACGGTGGTGGATCGGCGGTGATGATTACATCAGCACCAATCGTGATTGCAGTGGATGGAAGTCCGCCGGTTGATAATGCCAGATTTCTTCCGAGTGCTTCAAATATCACGGAAACATCGGCAGTGACCGAGCCGGCAGGGAAGGCGGCGCTTCCGAAGGTAACCTGTCCGCCACCGGTTTCGGTTACGGTGGTTCCAGCCGGTTGAACGCCGTCCACTGGTGTGAACGCAGGTGGAGCCAATCCGATGGTGATGTAGACATTACCCTGGTTGAGTGCCGTTACCGCACCAGATCCGTGAATTCTCGTTCCGGTCAGGATTTGAATATTGGCACCAGCGACTGCTGTGTTTTGCAGAACAATGTTGCCGAAATTCGAACTGATGTTGCCATCGATAATCAGGTCGCGGGCATCTGATTCAAAGTACAGGTCACCGGCAGTCGAGGTCAACGAGCCAATCGTCACGCTGTTCGTATTAGCAGCGGCATTGTAGAGGAACAACAGGTCGCCGACGCTACCATTGACAGCGCCTACGTCTCCACCAGTGAAGGTGGCTTCCGTGTGACCGGAAGTACCGAACGACAATGTTGAGGCACCAGTGGTGGAGGAGATGTAAGCATCGCCACCAGCTGAGACACTGATCGCTTGACTGGAGTTACCATCTATATTGATTGGAGCAGCAAAACTGCCGACATCACCACTGGCGCTCAAGGTAACCACATCGGTAATTGCGCCCGCAATATTTTGCAGGTTTCCTTTCTGGATGTCGCCTCCGGCGCTTACCGTGGCTAGATCCAACTTCGAACCCTGAGCTGCAATCACTGAGAATTGTGCGTTGCCGGTAGACAACAGCGTAACCTCCGCACCATCTACAGTGGCAGTCACGCCAGCTGCTTGCAGGTCGAGGTTGAGGTTGATTGCATTGGCCAGTCCTTGAGCAATCGATTCGCGTGATTCCAGAGGAGTAATCTCGTACTCAATCGTCACCACACCGCCAGGCAAGCTCGCGTCGGTGACCGTAATGAAGTCAGACCCGCCTTTCTTAGCCCCACCACTACCGACAGTCGCTAGAGCCACTGTTCCGGTATTCGATATGGTGATGGCGCCCATGTTCAGGTTCAAGTTAGAGTCTTGAATACCATTGGTTCCGGCTGCCGCTCCGCCAAGCACGAATGCTTGTTGGCTTTGACTGTTGAGCGCGAGTCCCGTCGTGCTGGTGAGGAGCGCGATATTGGTTGGGTTGTCTTGTTCAGCAGGCAGAGGAGGTGCAGTTGAGGTCTCGGAGTAGGTCGTCAGATTCGAGTTCGAAATCAGGGTGATAACTGCTCCAGAGGTGGTAGCAGTGACACCCAGATTTTGGAGTTCAGCATTGGAGTTGATTTGGGCTGCGATGAATTCAGCAATCTGTTGATTGGTATCGCCTGGATTGCCTTCGTATTCGATCGAGACCATGCCATTCGCCAGGCCCGGATCGGTGATGGTGAAGATGTTGGTGTAACCTTCTGCAGGGGCACCACCAATGGTGGCCGAAGTGATCAAGCCACCGCCCAGTCCGATGTCCGCGATCAGCGCGACATTGTTGACCGCCAGCACACCTTTGGCAGTAAGACTGACGTTTGGTCCTGCTCCACCGAAGTTAGCACCGACATTAATTGCGTCGAAATCGCCTGTGATGTTGCCACCATTGGTGATGCTCAACACGCCGCCTCTGACGCCGGCAGCATTCGATATGTCGATATTCATATCGCTCTGATCAATGACGAGAGTGTCGCTGCCAGTCAGTGTGACACTGATGATACCGCCGGCTCCAGTTGTACCGGCCGCCGACAACAAGTAACCGCCGACACCAGTTTGGGTGATGTTGGCTGCAGTGATGTCGAGCGTGCCACCATTACCAGTGACTCCTGGGAGATCGCTTGCAACGACAGTCAGTCCGCCACCAGATTCGAGATTCAGTGAACCACTTGTTTTGATCGTCAACGAGTTAGCCAGGATATCGCCACCAGTGGCATCCACGCCTGCGCCTTTGCCGCCGGAATTGATCGTAACTATGTCAGCCGTGAGAGTAGCACCGACATCCGCAATTCCATTCTCATTTTTACCAGCGCCACCGAATTTGAAGGCGCTTCCATTATTGAATCCGCCTGAAGTAGCGAAATCAATTTGGTTGAGTTGGAATGCACTGAGGCTGGCGACATTGCTGACCACCATGTTGCCTGCGCTCTTCAGTCCGAGCTTACCGCCCTCTAGGTCACCGTACTGGAAGACGGTACCGTCTACAGTCATGTCACCTTGGGTGTTGATAGCGACTTCGCCGCCCACGCCGCCAGGATTGGAGACATCAAAGCTGATAGTGTCAGCTGAAACATCGAAGTTGCTCGTTCCAGTTCGGTCGACTTTGATTACGCCGGCCGGGTTGAGACCACCAATACCTTGCGCTTGTAGCAGCACGCCTCCGGCGTTATCAAAGGTGAAGCTGTCAGCAGTGATGCTGATCTTGCCGCCTCTGCCGGAGTTATCGCCGGTGCCGACAGTAGGTCCGTCAGCGACTACAGCGATGGTTTGATTGTCGAAGTTGATAACGTTGCCGGTGAGCACGAGGTCGTGGATGGTAGCCTGATAACCGGTAGTGTCGATATTTCCG
This sequence comes from Candidatus Obscuribacter sp., assembly GCA_021772095.1. GTDB lineage: Bacteria > Cyanobacteriota > Vampirovibrionia > Obscuribacterales > Obscuribacteraceae > JADYXR01. Next base: position 67,179 of record JADYXR010000183.1, read on the forward strand.
GTTCCGAAAATTGGATTGATGACCAGTTTGCCCGCCGTCAGATTACCATCGACAAATCCGTTTCCGTTTTTGCCGCCCAGATTCATGCTGAAGGAACCACTGCTTCCGCTATTGATGTTGACGGTACCGAATGCCAATCCGCCCAATGTTGCGGAGTTTGCATCTCTGAAAGTGAGCGGCGATCCACCGCTGCCACCCACCACGGCTTGACCTGAGGTCAGATCAAGAACAGAACCCTTGATTCCAGCGTTGCCGAAGTTCAGTCCCAGACCGCTGACGTCGAGAGCACCGCCAGCCTTGATCGTAACTACGCCACCATTATCAGGTTCAGCGTCACTTACATCTATAAATACAGCGCCTCCTGTGCCTTGAGCCGCCACGGTAAGATTCTGGGTTCCGGCACTGGTGTCGATCAGTACGTTGCCACCGCCGTTTACATCGCTTCCTTCAGCGAACAGAGCCAGACCGGTCTTGCCGTCAATGCTGAGTATGGGCGCCTTGATTATGATCGAACCAGGGGAGCCCTCCGGGCCATCAACTGCTGCAACACCAAATCCAGCATTTTTTCTTACGTCAACTTCGACACTAGAATCAAGTTCGAGCGTCACTCCGGCTAATGTCGCACCATTGGTGACGACTTTTCCTCCGAAGTTTGTGAAGACTATGTTGCCACCAAAGATAACTGCGTTCTTGTCTTGAACCCCATTGTTGCTCGCATCTGTGGCAAGCAATGAATTACTGCTGTTTGACGAAAGTTGGAACAGGTTGTAACCGTCGCCAGGGAATTGCGCAGTAACGTCCTTGGCCGAAACCGTTGATGTAGTGGATACCAGAGCGAATGCACCACCATTGAATCCAAAGTTGATTGCACCAGTTTTGACTTCCGTCGCGACAATCGCACCGGCCGAGCTTATACGGAATTCGCCAGCCCCTTCGGCGAATTTTGTACCAGGGAACGCAGCGACGTTAGCACGAATCGCTCCATTACCTAAACCGACTTTGACTGCTTTTGTAGTGGTCAGGTCGATATCAACTTTACCGCCGCCAGGAGCAAGTCCAAGAGAACCAGGAACATTGAAGAATATTCCTTTGGAGCTGAATGATAGCGATGCAGCGTTGAGATTGAAGGTTCCACCGCTGTGAAGTGCGGGATCCGAGTTGGAGAAATCATTACCGAGAGTCAAGAATGTTTCTGCATTTTTGCCACTGCCAGAGTCGAGGGTGAGGACACCCGGAGCAATGATGTTGAGTCTTCCTGCGGTGAGAGCACCAAGCGGATTCAAGTTGGTGTACTTCGCTTTGGTCGACGTAGTCGTGAGGTTGACATTAAGACTGTCGATGTCGCTTCCGTTTTGGATCTCGATGCTAGGACCGTTGAGATTCAACGCGCTCTTCGCTTCATCGATGATGAAGATCTTCGAGCTATTCGACATGACGAATGCGCCAGGCGCATTGATGGTCACTGTCTCATTGGCCGTGATTCCTTCTCCAGGACCCACGATAATGCCTGTGACAGTCGCATTGCCGATTTCGAATATTTTCTTCGCTGAGGTGTTGATCGTTACTTTGTCACCAGCAATGATGTCGCCGGTAATGAGCAAGCCTTTGGTTCCGGTCAATTCCAGCGAAGTTTTATTGATCACTAACGCGGTTGAATCGATGTTCAAATTGGCTGGTGTAGTGATTTTGACCAAACTGGCTGGATCGTAGAGAGAAACATCAATGCTGATCTCTCCAGGGCCGCTACCAATCGTGATGCCATCCTTATCAGTGGCATCGATAGTGACGACTTTGACGTCCTTGGCTTTAGCGTCACCGACGGCAGTAATCGCAAAGTTAGGTGCGGCTCCAACGCCGTTGTATTCGATCCCTTCCACAGTGAAAAGAACCGTGCCTTGTTTGCCTTCACCATCTGTGGTGACCGAGACACCAGGCATGGTGCTCAGGAATGAACCTTTTGGAGCTACGACTGAGAAGTTACCGAGTCCGGTAGCCAATCCGGAGAATGGATTGGAATTAACGACACCGTCATTACCACCGACAATAACGTCGCCTTTGACGGCGCTCAAATTGACGGAACTGTTGAATGCTGTGTAGAAGCCACCATCAACACCGGTGATTGTCAGCGCTTTCGTGCTGTTAATGTTGAGTGTGCCGGTTGTTTGTTTGAGTTCACCGACTGCTTCAATGTGACCGAGGTTGTCCACGGCCAGAGTATTGAGAGTGAGAACAGGAACGTCTGTCGGGACCACTTGTTGGGTAGCCATCAGGTCAGCGCCAACGGCGTTGAAAATGCTGCCACCGACAGCGTTGATCGTGACGATTTGTCCATCAACCGTGCCGAAGTTGGCGAACAGAACACCATTCTTACCACTGGCAGTGTAGGTCGTGTTGCCTTTGGCGGTCGCATTGTTGATGAATGAAGCTGCCGTGATCTGTCCGTCTCCGGAGACCACTGCGCCAGCATTCAAGTCACCGATAAGAAATAAACCAGATGAATTGATGTTGAAGGTCGTTGCTGTTCTGGTTGGGTCAAACGTAAGAGGGCTTCTTCCGAGCACACCATTCACGGTAATGCCACCACCCTTGGTGATGGTGATATTTTCGAAAGCATCTTCGACTCTGCCGGTGGTAGTTATATTTAGAGATCCGGCAGTGAGATTGAAAGTGCCGACCGAAATATTTCCATCTACAACGAACGCATTCGGCGTGGTGATGTTGAGTGTGGTGTTGTCGCCGGCGAGAATGGAACCTGCAGGTGCGAGGTTAACGTTATCACCGTTAAGCGTGATCGATTGAGATCCAGTTGTGGACGAGCCCTTGATTGATCCGTTGACATTGATTTGACCACCAGTCGCGACGAGAATGTCGCCAGTCGCGTCAACCAATCCGTTGAGGTTAATATCGCCGGAGTTCAGTTTCTTCGTGAGGAATGAACCGGAAGTTAATTGACCAGTGGCATCGTATACGAGACCGCCCTTCGAGAAGCTCGGAGTGGCTGATTGGATTGTTATGTCTTCGGCTTCGATACCACCTAGATTGATTGTCGGTCCGACGACTTTGCTTGCTCCGGCTATTACCAGAACATTGCCGTTGCCGGTGGCTCCGGTGGCATCCAGCGTGACTCCGGTCGGCACCGTGATTGTACCGGTCCCGGCGGTCTTGCCTGCAAAAGCGACCAGAGTTATGTCTCCGGCAATACCAGTGCCACCTGCGGTGGTGATGGACGTGATACCAGTGAGGTCGATCTTACCGCCCGTTTTGCTCGATTTAGTGACGACGAAGTTGCCGCCCTGGTTTGCGAATTGCACACCAGCCAGCAAACTTAGATCGCCACCGTCGACCGCGCCTGCAGTACTCAACGGCACCGCGGTGGCAGTTATGTCACCACCTGCCAGCACCGTCAGCGGTGCTCCGCCGGTCGGTGCGATTGCGCCGTTGATGACGACGTTGCCGGTAGCTGTGAAGATAGGATCGTCCGTTGCGATAGTGTCACCGATGGTGAGGTCACCTTCTTCAACGTTGAAGTGAACTACGCATGCGGAAGAATTTACCGTTCCATTTGCCGTTCCGACTGTGGCTTCGATGATTCCGGTTCCAGCGGTTAAATTGACTTGCTGCGACGAGAGGTGCCCGCCGAGGATATCAATGTTGGCATTGTAAGTGCCGAAATTTATATCGCCGTTATTGGCTTGGAACGAGCCTGTGCCGACTACGTTCAAAGCAGTCGTGCTGTTGACGTTGATATCGCCGGCTGCCGATGTGGTGTTGCCTGTGTTGACCAGGTTTTGAGTGTTGAGGTTGACGCTTTGCCCCGCATACATGCTGGCGAGCGAGCCCTCGGAGACGTTATTGATGACCGGCGCGCTGATAGTCAGAGTGCCGGCGCTCGAGATGCTTCCGTTGTTGATCAATGAAGTCGCCGCGTTGAGCGCGACATCTGCACTGAAGAGATCGTTGCCGACGTATGATCCGATAGAGCCGTGACGAGCGTTGTGAATGTTGTCTGCGGAGATGGTGACTGTCTGACCAGCTAACCCGGAGGCCGCTGAGATGGTACCCATGTTTTTCAGGTTACCTGAGAGGTTGATACCACTAGTGCTGTCGATGACTTCGACGTTACGAGCTACAGTGAGCGATCCTATCGATCCGCCGACCGATTTGTCGAGAGCTGAGAGCATCGAGTTGCTGAGCGCGATGGTGCCGCCCACCGCTCGTCCGTTGGCTTTCAGTTCGATGGTTTGAACGCCACCATTCAAAATTTGTTGAGCGGCGACAACTTCAGCCGCGGTCAGTTTCGAATCGAGTGTGACGACTCGCTGGCTTCCACCGACGTCAATCGTCAGATTCTGGAAGTTCCCGAGGTTGTTGGCTGAGAAATTTTGGTTGCCCGAATTAAGATTGAAGTTGGCTCCAACGTCAGAAGCGGCATTAATGCTCGCATTCAATCGGTCATTGATGCGATCTAGTCGGTCGGCCTTCCTATCGGCTCGGCGGTCAGCACGCATCTGCTGCACCGCGAGATTCGCAGCGAGGTTCGCATCATGGTTGTTGCCGGCTGCCAGAGCCGCTCCAGAGGACAGAGGGATACTGCAAGCCAATCCAAGTGTCAGCCCTAATGCTGTACGGCCCTGAATATATACCGTTTTGCTAATTTCATTTTTCGCGTCAGACATGCTTTTTCCACCATCAGTCGGGCTTCTCTACAAATACGCAGCGCCATAAGCGCCAAAAAATTTTGGAATTCCGGGACATTGACAACACAATGTGCGGATTTCCAAAATTTAGCTTTATGTATGATATCAATTTTCCTTACACTTTCATCCGTCTTTTGGCGACCAAAACATCTACTCCGCCCAGAGATCGAAGGCTGACCTACGTTGTCATCGGCTTAAAGATTGTTAACTCAGGATGAAATTTCGCCAATTGATCACATTGGGGGTTGACGTTCTAACGGAAAAAAAAACAAGCGATAAGGCTTCGATTTTTGTTTTAGAACCGAACGATTTCAATCAATCCAATTTGCTTAAAACGCGCTTCACAAGCGGCTCCTGGCAGAATAAATTCGCACCACAAAAGTAGCTCTTGTGACACATTTTCGACCCTGCGTTCTATTGATGCTTCGGAGCGGCGCTTGCGCAGAGCATCTGCTTCTTTCAGATGACTTTCAAAAAAAACATCGAGCTGTGATACCAGCTAGCAAAGTGGCAGGGTGACTAAAAGCTCACTGCATAATAAGTGCAGTGAATAAGAAACCGGGTGTTCTGACACTAAACGAACTAGTCCAAAGAACCAGTGCTATAGGGGTTTTCGCTAGCTTAACCGCCAACAACCGGAAATCCACGATCGCGCATGAGCGCATTTGTATCCACGTCGCGCCCTCTAAAATTGCGGAAGGCAACATCCGGTCGAACAGAATTGCCTACACTAAATATGGTGTCGCGGAAACGATCGCACGTTTTGCGATCATATAGTCCACCCGCTTCCATGAAGGCTTCCGTAGCGTCGGCTGACATGGTGTCGGCCCAGATATAAGAATAGTATCCGGCCGAATATCCATCGTCACCAAAAATATGAGCGAAGGCTGTCGGACGATGACGCATCACAATCTCTTTCGGGCAGCCAATCTCCGACATCGTAATTTTTTCGAACTCGATCGGATCTATATCTTTGTCTGACGTCGCGGCTAAATGTACTTTCATATCATATATAGCGGAAGCCAGATATTCAGTGGTGGTGAAACCTTGATTGAATGTTTTTGCTTTGCGCAATTTGTCAACAAGCGTCTGCGGAATCGGCTCGCCAGTTTTGTAATGCAACGCGAATTTGTTCAAAACTTCGTCGGTCATCAACCAGCGTTCGTTAACCTGGCTGGGGAATTCGACGAAATCGCGTTTTGTATTTGTGCCGGCAAGCGTTGGATAAGTGACGTTGGATTGCAGACCATGCAAAGCGTGTCCGAACTCGTGGAACATCGTGTTGGCATCATCCCATGATATGAGAACCGGCTCGCCGGGCTTGCCTTTGACCATGTTGGAATTATTGGAGACGATTGGCGTGACTGGTTTTTTGAAACGTTCTTGCGTTCTGTACTCATTCATCCAGGCTCCGGAATTCTTGCCTGGTCTTGCATACGGATCGAAATACCAGAGACCGACTAGTTGACCATCGCGCTTAACTTCGTAGACGGTCACGTCGGCTTGCGGCACTGTGAGCCCTTCTACCTTGCTCATGTCGAGACCAAAGACTTGCTTGGCGGCGAAGAACATGCCATCGCGAATCTTGTCGAGTTGCAGATACTGCTTCACTTCGTTCTGATCTATATCGTATTTGTCCTTGCGAACTTTTTCGGCGTAGAAGCGATAATCCCATGGTTCAATCGTAATCTTGGCGCCTTCTTTATCGGCAATAGCCTGCATGTCGGCGACTTCTTCCTTGACTCGCGCAGTCGACGCTTTCCAAACTCGGAGCATCAAATCCATAGCGTGATCAGGAGTCTTGGCCATGTTGTCGTCAAGAATCCAGTGCGCATGCGTTGAGAAACCGAGAATCTTGGCGCGTTCCGCTCGGAGCTTGAGAACTTCACTGATTGTTTTTTTGTTGTCGTTGGCGTCATTATTTTCACCACGGCTGATCCATAACCGCCAGCCTTTCTCACGAAGATCCCGACGTGTGGAGAATGTAATGAACGGTTCCATCGATGAGCGCGTGTTGGTGATAACCCATTTGCCTTTCTTCTTCCGCGCTTCAGCTTCGGTGGCAGCACTCGCGCGCATGCTCTCGGAAAGCCCTTCCAGGTCAGCCTCGTTATCGATAACCAGTTCGTATTTTTCTTCATCGGCAAGTTGATGATGCCTGAAATCAGTAAATAGCGTCGCTAATTTTTCATTGATTTCGCGCAGTCGTTTTTTCTTAGTCTCGTCGAGTCCGGCACCCTGACGAGAGAAAATGTTGTAGTGAACTTCAGTCAGTCGCTGTTGCTCCGGAGTTAGTCCGGACGATTCGCGGGTTTCGTACACAGCTTTGATGCGTTGAAACAATGCATCATTTTGAATTACTTCGTCGTCGAACTTGGCGAGCAGAGGCTTCACTTCGCTCTCGATCGCTTGCATCGGCTTGTCGTTCATCGTGGATGTATATATGTAGAAGAATCGCAGAGTTCGATCCAGCGCTCGACCTGAATCTTCCAGCACTGCAATAGTGTTGTCGAATGTAGGTTTGTCTTTGATGCTCGTAAGCGCCTTGATGTCTTCTCGTTTGAGATCCATACCTTTAAGGATCTGCGGCTTGAAATCGGTGATTTTGATCAGATCAAAACGCGGAGTGCCACCATGATCGCCGGTCCAAGGTTCCATCATCGGTCCAAGGGAAACTGTCGCAGCCAGCGTTTGTTCGTTGCTCACAAGAAAACCTCCACCTAAAACCAGAAGTGTCACTGCACTTTTGAGAAACGTTCTTCTCTTGATGGAAGAACCAGCATCATACGACGTCATCTTTTTTAAACCTTCGCCATCACCCGTGGTGCGCACCAGAATGCGTCCTTTCGAGAGTTACTACAACTCTGTTGCTCGGGCTTGCAACTTTTGACAGCCGTTCAGCCCAATTGTTTCAGAGCAAGCATAATATAACCGATCTCATATTCATTCGCCTGAGACGGGCTCGTGACAACCAGTTCCAAAGTCCACACGCCGGGTGCTGACGTTGGCGGTGGTTCTACGAAAGCTCTACCTACGAAAAACCTCAAAGCCACACGGCGGAAAATCCACGAACAATTTGTTCTCAGTGTTGGTGGCATCCAGGCTTTGCAACGCGCGTGTATTGCCGCTGTCAGCCAGCATCAAATGCAGATACGATTTTTGCGGCGTCACATACTCGACCGGAGGAACGTCTACATAGCACTGCGAATGATGATCGGAATAATTGACGATCGCAATTAGCTGATCGCTGGTCGTGTAGTTCGTCCACGAAAATGCGATGAAGCTATCCCAGGTCCAATTCCCGTCCCAAGCAGGAGTACAATCCAGAAGCTGCCATTCCCCCTCGTGCACCACAGGTAGTTTCAAGCACTCGGTCACCAGCTTATAGAAAGCGGCGACTTGAGGATCTTCCTGTTCGGTTGGTTTTCTCGATACGTGAACCGAGACCTTCTTGCGATAACCTTCAAACTGACCTTGATGCAAGAAGCGCAATCCAGGCGACAAGAAGGTGAGAATCGCAGCAGCCTTGTGCTTTTCTAAATCGAAGGTTCCAGCGGCGCGCGGCTCATCATGGTTCTCTAAAAAACGAGCAGAGCGTTGCTGATACTCTCGGTCGGCGAGAAAATGTTCGCGAACCGGTCGCGTCTCTCCCACGCGAAGTCGGTCGTAAAGACGCTTATCATACGTGAAATCAAAACCGAGTTGTTGCAAATCATATTCGCGATCCCAATAGACTTCTGCCATGAAGACGAAGTCGGGATGCTCCTTTCGAATGGTGGCAATTGCATCCGACCAAAACGGTTCTATTTGCTCGCCCCAGGTGCGCATAAAAACGTCAGGCAAAACCAGCATCGCCATATCACATCGCAAGCCATCACATACAGTGGCGATTCTGGAAATCTCAGCGACCATAGCTTTACGAAAATCCGGATTGCCGTAGTTGAGCTGAAGAGTGTCAGGCCAGCCGTCGAAATAGGGATCACGACCATGAGCAAGAATTCGACCGTTTACCTCGATAAAATTCTGTCTCGCACGCGCTATAGCATCCTCGTCTGCATGGATAAAATACTCCGGATTCGTTGTCGCCCAACCATGATCGATCGCTGTATGGTTTGGCACCAGATCCAGCATCAGTTTCATGCCCCTGCTGTTGATTCGTTTTTTCAAACGCAGTAAGGCATCAGGTTCTCCGAAGTGCGAATGCAATTGATAATCTGTAATGGCGAAACCGGAACCGCAGATATCCTCGTCGGTCAGGTCCGGAATATCCCGCTGAAAACCTTTCTTCCAGCCGGGATGGTTGCGCGAGATCTGGCGACCAGCTTCACCGGTTTGCCACACACTCAAGAAGTAAACCCAGGCCATACCCCGTTGCGCCAGATCATCGAGAAAACTGTCGGGAATATCATCAAGCGTGGCACTGCGACCAAGTTGCTTCGTCAACTCGGTGAGCATGACGCGCGTGTTGACTTGAAACAAGGTGGGATTTTGATGCAGAATGTTTGTCATCAGATTGGTTGCATTTGCGCGAGGCGCTTAAGTGGTCCCGGTTTCAACCAGTATTCCTCAGACATTATCGATTGCATGTAGATCAGTTTTGCAATGCAACCAGTCCAACCGGTCTGGTGCGACGCACCAATTCCGGTGCCATTGTCGCCGTGGAAATACTCATAATACAAATTCAAATCGCGCCAGTGCGGATCGTTTTGGAATTTGTCCGAATCACCATAGATCGGTCGCAGACCGTTCTCATCACGTGTGAACATGCTGATCATCCGCTCGATCAAGTCCGAAGTTATCTCGAAGAGATTCTTCATCTGCCCGGAACCAGTTGGGTATTCGATCTGGAAATCGTTTCCGTAATACGAATAATATGCAAGAAGCGAACGAATTAGAAGAAAATTCACCGGCATCCAGATTGGTCCACGCCAGTTTGAATTGCCACCAAACATGCCTGAATCCGACTCACCTGGCACGTAGTCTACGCGAAACTCGTGACCCTCGAACTCGATGACGAACGGGTGTTCTTCGTGGTGCTTCGACAAACTGCGAATTCCGTATGGACTCAAAAATTCGTTTTCATCGAACATGCGCGTGAGAATTTTTCTCAGTTTCGATTCATTGCAAACAGACAACATCCGCCGTCCTTCTTTGCCTCGCACCGTCGGAAGGTGAATGTTGGAACAAACTTCTTTCTGGCGATTGATAAATCGCTCGGCTTTAGCTGCAAAACCAGGAATGCGCTCCCAGGTTTCCTCCTCGATCACAACGACCGAAGCGAGTGGAAGCAAGCCCACCATCGAGCGCACCTTCAACCGCATCGCATTACCGTTGGGCAATCGCAGAACGTCGTAGAAGAAGCCGTCATCTTCATCCCATAGTTCATCTCTATGCCGACCCGGTCGGTCCATCGCTCCGGCGATCCAAATTGTGTGCTCTAGAAACTTCAAAGCGAAGCGTTCATATAGAGGATTGTCCTGCGCCAACTCCATGGCGATGTTCAACATCTGTTGACTGAAAAACACCATCCATGCGGTTCCATCAGCTTGCTCGAGGTTGCCGCCAGTCGGTAAAGCATGACTGCGATCGAATACGCCGATGTTATCCAGACCGAGGAATCCACCTTCGAAAACGTTATGACCAGAAGGATCTTTGCGATTGATCCACCAGGTGAAGTTGATCAACAATTTTGAAAACGCATACTTGAGGAAATCGCGATCGCCTACACCGCCGTGCTGCTCGCGGTCGAAGAGATACGCCCAGTAAGTGGCAAAAGCGTGAACCGGTGGATTGACATCGCTGAAGTTCCATTCGTATGCCGGAATTTGTCCATTCGGGTGCAAATAGGAACTCTTCAACATTACGTCCAATTGAGACTTCGCAAATTGCGGGTCGATCATGTTCAAAGGCATAATGTGAAACGCGAGATCCCATGCCGCATACCACGGATACTCCCATTTATCCGGCATCGAGATAATGTCGTTGTTATACATGTGAAACCAGGAACTGTTTCGCATCGGCTGAGAACCAGGTCCGGCAAGAGGAGTGGTGCCGTGCTCCCGAAGCCATTGATCGACGTCGTAATAGAAATATTGCTTGCCCCACAACATCCCGGCCAACGCGGTTCGCATGATACCAAGCCGCTCTTTATCGTTTTTCAAACTGTCCGTCGCGAGACCTTCGTAAAACTCATCGGCTTCCGTCAAGCGCAGTTGCATTGTTTCGTCGAAGTTTTTGATCGGGTCACCATAGGCAGTGGCACCGAATCGAAACCTAACAGTTTGCGAGCCACCGGCAGGAACCATGACTTTGTAATGGGCAGCGAACTTCGTCCCTGTTTGCGCTGGATTCACTGCGTCTTTCTGACCGTTGACCACGTAATTATTGATACCGTCTTTGACGTACGGAGACGCATTGGTGCCGTTGAATAAACGCTCATTATTCGTCTCGTTTTCGGTAAATAAAAGCGGAACATGTCTGTCAAAATTCACATTATACTTGGTCAGTTTCTCTTTGAACAAAGGATCTGTATGTTCGGCGGATACTGATGAAAAGCCATCTTTCGTCACTGTTTTAAATTGCGGCTTTGTGCCACCATCTTCCCATGACCAGGTATTACGAAAACAAAATTGCGGCAGTAAATCAATCTCTGCGTCTTCCGGTCCTCGATTGAAAACCGTGATCTTCACAAGCATGTCTTCCGGCGCATCCTTGGCGTACTCGACGAAGACATCAAAATAGCGGTCGTCATCAAAGATTCCGGTGTCTAACAGCTCGTATTCGCTTTCCAGTTTGCCGCGATTGCGATTGCCGTTGATGATGTCCTCATATGGAAAAGCGCGCTGCGGGTACTTGTACAGGAACTTCATGTACGAGTGCGTTGGTGTGCTGTCGAGGTAAAAGTAGTATTCTTTTACGTCTTCGCCATGATTGCCTTCGCTGTTAGTGAGCCCGTAGAGCCGTTCTTTAATGATCGCGTCATTACCGTTCCACATTCCCAATGAGAAACACAAGATCTGGTGATCATCGGAAAAGCCTCCGATACCATCTTCGCCCCATCGATACGCACGCGAACGAGAATGATCGTGCGGGAAATAATTCCAGGCATCGCCATTGGTACTATAGTCTTCGCGCACCGTTCCCCACTGGCGCTCGCTCAGATAAGGCCCCCACTTTTTCCAGGGACAAAATCTTTCGTCGCTACCGTGCTCTTGCAACCGCCGCTTCTCGGCACCTGGAGAATTTGTTTTTTCAGAATTCTGCAAACTATTCGTGTCAGGCATCGCATCCTCAGCTTCTGTGGGTATTGGAACGGTCTGAATCAAACCTCATTGCTGTAAGCAAGCAGTAACGCGAACGCTCCTTTGCCGCAGGCGGCAGGACATTCACGGTATTGAGGTTCCATCTAGCGCTGGCAATCAACACGCGCTAGCTTTGCTTTTATGCCACAAAACAGATGTCAAAGTTTCAACCAACCTACATTAACTCTGCAATGTACAAAAACGTTAGATTCAAAGTACAAACTCAACACAAAAACACGGACCCCACTTTTCCGCAGGGCCCACGTCGATTCGTCTCAATTCGACTTAACTCGGTTCGAACGTTCTCGATTAGTTTCGTTCGGTCTCGACAAGCTTTAATTGGTTTCGATTTAACTTCGATTGGTCTCGACTAGTTTCGATTCGTCTCGACCAGTTTCGTCTGGACTTGTTTCGATTCGTCTCGATAGTTCTGATGTTCTCGAGTTGGAACCTAGCGACCAGCGGCTTCTTGCAAAACCCGAAGGTCGAGTTTGACCATTTTCATCAGAGCGTTCATCACTGGCTCAGCTGTGTCGGAGTTTCCAGAGAGTACGAGATCCCGCAATTGAGCAGGCACGACTTGCCACGACACGCCGTACTTATCGTCTAACCAACCACACTGACTTTCGCGACCACCGTCTCCCAGCTTGCTCCAGAAGCGATCAATCTCGCTTTGATCGATGCAATTAACCATTAACGATACTCCCGG
>JADYXR010000184.1 GCA_021772095.1 Candidatus Obscuribacter sp.
ACTCCTTCAGGAGGAAACTATTCAAAACACACGTCGACTCTTGAAAAAAGAGTAGAATCAATTCCAATTTCGGTGCAATTTTCAGTACGAACTAATTAGCAACGCAATCAACTGAAGTTGCTGCCGCTGAAGTTGCAGCCGTTGAAGCTGTAGCCGCTGAAGTGGCAGTCACCGCGAACGTGCAAGTGCTCCTTGCTCTCGTTGGCGGCTTCTTTGTTGTATTGCATCTACGATCCTGGCCTCTAGCGCACCGCTATGTCGCCGAAATGCGTTGGCGGCTGAATGCGCTTTGCGGGCGCGCATTGGTGCTACTAGTTGCTATTGGTCTGGCGGCTTTGTGGCGAGTGGTTTGTTGGTCATGTTGGGAAGTAGACGGAAGAAGATCATGAGCATCACGAGGAAAGCGATGCCGATTCCGAGCAGGACCGCTTCAAGCACTTTATTGTCTGCCGAAGATGGAAATCCACGGCGATCATAGGCGCCGAATTCTGTTTCGCGCTCTCCGGCGGCGCTTCCAAGATTTTCTAACCAGTTTGAATGGCCTCGGTCGTTGGCTGTTGGATTGCTCTGACCGTAAAGAGGTGAGACGGGAGCCCCCGAAAGACTAGGACCGGGCACAACGCTCGAAGGACCGGGCGCAACGCTCGAAGGATCGTATGCACCGCTTGAAGGGGCGCCCGCAGAGGAGAGGCTGTTTAGTTTGGTGACTACACTGCTGAATGGATTGAAGGAGCTTTTGTTTGAGCTACCTTCGAATGACTGGGCACCCGTGTTGTTGTCGGAGCTACCACCGAAATTCGGGAAAGAGTATTTTTGATCAAGCATGCCTGTGTTGTTTCCGCCCATCATGCCTGCGTTGGCTCCGCTCATGATGCTGGCGTCGCCGGATTGCGGGCCTATGGTTCCATTGACGGCACCGGCAAGCGATGGTGCTGACTCGTTGTACTGGCTTGCACTTGATGGATTGTTTTTGGCACCACGTTCGGCTGCCATCTTTGAGGATTGAGAGGAGAACGCATCGCCGAATGACCCTGGCGACTGATATCTACTAGAGGATTCCTCCTCTTTCGTGGCGGCATATTCTTCGAATTGCGATGACCGTTTTGCTTTCTGCAAAGAATCTTGCTTGGGGGCGAACTGAATGATTTGTTTCTGCTCGAGAGAACGACCCGGCGACGCAGGTGATTGTCGGGATGGCGCATGGCCTGCGGATGGCGGATGAGCTGTGGAGGGCGCATAAACTGCGGATGGGGCATGACCTGCGTCGTCTCGATTGTCGGAAACTGGACGGTCGTCAATGATCTGTGCTTCGTAGTTGCGATTACGAGAGTTTGCGTAAGAGAAATGCGCGGTTTTCTTGAAGCCGGCGCTCTTATCGGCAATTTCTTTTCCTCTGATCTGAAGTTTGCCGATTGGTCGTGTGGTCTGTGGGGAAACTGGAGCCGCAGTCGGCATCGGCTGTTCCATTGGTTTCAATTCGTCGATCGCGTCTTCGGCGATTTTATCGGAGACCTGTGGAGCTTCTTCGGTGACCACTGCGCTCGATACCGGTGTGACTAAATGGTAGCGGGATGCGAGGTCGTAAGCGCCCCAGGAATCACCGGCTTGAAAGCGAGCCAGAGCCAGTTTATAAGCTTGAACTTGAGCGAGATCTTTATTCGAGTTACCGTTAGCTCCTGATGGATGGACACCGAATGTGGTGGCAGGTCTTCGAATTTGATTCTTGGCATAGTTTTCTACGAAGGTGGTTATATCGCCGGCCAATGAGCCTGTTCGGACGATCCGATTTAGTTTTGGATAGGAATATGACTCGGGCAAAATTACGTTTGGACCGGATGCGACTTGAAGGTCGTATAAGGCAGGACCTGAAGATGCGCGTGAACGCAAGGCATTGAGCAGCGCATCATTGGAGCTGTATGCTACCGGCTGGGCCGCGTGAATCCAGAGAACGTCGGCTTGTGGTTTAGAAGCGTCATAATTCTGAGACGACGAGAATACGTTGTTCAGAACGATGCCATCAGATTGACCGCCCTCGCATTTTGATTCAGACAAAACTTTTAGTGCTTTATGAAAATCGTCCTGGTCGGAACGTGCATCGTTGCAGAGCAACTGGTTTTCATCCTTAACTTCAAAGATGGTGAGAGGTAGAGATTTTGGTGCGGATTTTAAACCGTTGACGATATCGGCGATATATGGAGTCATCGTCACTGACTTGTCCACGACAACGATCAGGCGAGGATGGTTGCCCTTACCGGTTTTTGCAGGCGTCGATCGAACTAGCGGCGCAATTGCGGATTCAGGAAGTAGAGAGTAGAACGCTTTATGGATTTCCGAACTTGATTCCGGAGGGCGCATCATCAGCGGTGCGGCGCTATTGTCCTGAGCCATCCCAACTCGCGCCACGGCTTCGAAGCGCGATAATAGTGAATTGTCCAGATCTTTCTGCAGTTGAACGGAAGCGCCGTTATCTTTCGATTCAGTTCCATTGAGCGTCAGTTTAGTTTTGCTCTTCAAATCTATTTTATGAGGGATAGTGATTGCGAAGTTTCGTTCTTCGAAGGTCGGCATGACAAGGGATTCTTCGGTTTTGCTCGATACTATGAGAGGTGACACGATATGCAAACGAATTTTGGTTTTCGTTCCTTTGACGACCGGGTAGCATTGAACGAGAACGGAGTCTTTTCCAGCCATGCTGACCAGGAGCGGATCTTTTTTGTGGCTGACGACTGACTGTTGATAAGTTTCCCGAGCTTGACTGCGTTCTTGTATTACTGTTTCGCGTTTTAAATCATTCAGCCAAAGTGTGGCTTTGGTCACCACCGCATTTGGTGGCAACAATATTTTGGCTCGCGCTTCTCTTGGGATGGTGGAGACGTTTTCGAAAGTGAAATCCCAGTCGAGACTGGCGATTCCACTGGATGAATCAAGCGCGCCTGTAATAGCAGAATTCGAAACCGATAAACCGCGGGCTACACCACTGACCAGCTCACCTGCAATATCAGGATCGAGATCGAATTCGTCTTTTACGCCATCATTCAAACCGGCGGGATCGTCAATGAGACCGGCATTCTTAATCGTTCCGCGAAAAGATGCTGGAATCGGAACGGAGTTGAAGGAGACGCCTGTCACTTTGTAGAAAATATTTCGGGCACTCTCGACCTTGACTGGATGATGTTGTTCTGCAAGAGTTCCTAAGATGTCGGTGGCTGCGCCGGAACGTTCATAACAGGCTCGCAGCAGCACATCCTGGCTGCCCCACTGTCGCAGCCATTGGATCGCTTCGGGCTTACCTTGATCAGCCATGCTCAAATGCATTCGCGTCAACGTCGAAGGCAACTCGACCGCGACGACCATCACAAGGATGATCAGGTGACCGAGATGTTTTAATTGATGCGCGTCGAAGAAAGTCTTTTGCCGCTCAGCGAGTTGGCAAATTGTGTTTCCACACATCAATGTGATTGGAATCGAGAGGAGTGGAGCCAAACCCAGAAATCCGACGCCGACAATTGCCATCGCCAGGAAGTTCGCCGTCAAGGACAACAGCATCACAGAGTAGAGAATGCCGATGCCGAGTGCCATTCCTGTAGATAAAGCAATCACCGAATATAGTGGCGCGATGTTGCGACGGACGGCGAGCCAGTTTAAAAAATTCGAGATTGGAATTAACGAAAAAAGGAAGATGTGACTTGGTGTTGGAAACGGATCGAAGGCCGCTTGCGCTAAAAAATGAGTGTTTGTTTCAAACAACATTGCCGCGATCGGAAGGAAAACACCGAAAAGTAGCGTGAAGAAACCCGGCTTGTACAGCGTCTTTCCGTCGTTTCTAGAACGAGTGTCGGAATGGCTGATCGGTGACGATCCTTCTTCGTGGTTGAATCCGATTCGTTTAGTTGTTTCTCGGAAATTGTGCTGTTTTTTTCCTGGTTTCTCTTGCTGATTTGCAGAATGCCGCTTTGTGAATTCTCGTCCGTACTGATCGCCTAATGCTTTTCGTGCGGAGCTAGCAAATTTTTCGATGACTGGTTTTTGTGCAGACTTAGGGGGTCGGGAATTCTTGTTTGTGTTTCGGGAATTGCTGTCGGTGTTTCGAGAATTGTTGTCGGCGTAGCGGGAATTGTTATCTGTGTTTGATTGAGCCGATGTTCCACTGCCGGAGTTCGCACCAGCTGAAAACGGCGAGTTTTGTCCGTCTTGCGATGATAAATCGCCGACAGGAGTCATCAGTAGCTTCCAGAGTTTACCGAATTTCTCAGCTTCGCTATCGTTCGAGCTCGGTTCTGCCATGAGTACGTCTCCGCTCCGCGACCTTATTGGGTTATTCCCATGCTAACGAATTCCACCTGTCCGGATAATAGAGTTTTCCCTGAGATCGGATTGATTTGACCGCAAAAACGGGAATGTCATTTCTACTCCCATGTGGTCAACAAATTGGAAGTTGTAGGCGGACTGGTCGTTTTAACACTTTTGACGCTTCTTTCCGGTGTTCGCGTCGTGAAGGAATACGATCGACTCGTCATCATGCGATTCGGGCGGCTCGCGGACACGCGAGGACCGGGTCTCAAGCTCGTTATCCCGTTTTGCGAACGTGCTCAAAAAGTGGATGTTCGCGTGGTCACAATGCCGGTGCCCGACCAGGATGCGATTACTCGCGACAACGTCACAATAAAAGTTACTGCAGTGTGTTTCTTCCAGGTCGAAGATCCTGCAAAAGCTGTAATGAACATTCAAGACCCGGTTGAAGCCACTGCTCAACTCGCGCAAGCCGCGCTTCGACTGGTGATCGGGCAGCACGACCTCGATAGCGTTTTGAGCGACCGTGATGGTTTGAATACTAGGCTAAAAACTCTTGTCGGCGATCAAGCCGATGATTGGGGCATCAGAATCCTGTCCATGGAAATCAAAGACATTTCAGTTCCCGCCACAATGCGCAGAGCACTGGCTCGCGAAGCCGAGACCGAACGTCTACGTCGTGCGCGTGTCATTAGCGCGGAAGGCGAAGCGCAAGCCGCGGGGAAACTGGTGGAAGCCGCAGACGTAATTTTCGCGCAACCCGGTGCGTTCGAACTTCGACGACAGCAAGCAATCATCGCACTCTCCAAAAGAAAGAATACGAAGCTCTTGATTCCAACGCCGTTTTCTCTTACTAGATCTGAAATAATTCTGGACGACGAGACAGATGAAGGCACTGGCCGCAGCTGAACGTTTGCAACGAAAAACATATCGCAGAAAACACCGCCTGTTATGTTCGCGTTCGAGACATTGAAAAACTTTCAGACGAATACGTCGCTAGAGGCGTGAAAATGCTTCACCCGCTTGAGACGAAATCCTGGGGCATGAAAGAGTTCGCGGTCATCGATGTGAGCGGCAATCTACTGCGCTTCGGCGAACGACCAGAATCGAAATAAAAGCTTCGAGCCGATACTAAGACTTTTGCGCGGAAACGTTTGGTGCGCAAGACGACAGAACTGCGATGTGTGAAATATATCAAGCGCGATTGCATGTTTTGCTAGGCGCAAATGAACTCGATGACGAGTTGAAAGAAGTGCTATCGCAATCAGGTTTGCTGAAATTTCGCGATGTTGTGAAAGAGGACCGTAAAGGCGAAGAAAATGTACGCGTCAGCGCTCGAGATCAGAGACAAAAATCTTCCCACTATGGATGCTTCGAAAATACCGGTGCTTGTGGACCTCGCTCGGATTAATGCTGATGAAGGTAATACCGCTGACGCCAAAGAAAAATTCGAGCGTGCCGTTTCCATTTGCCAGAAAGCGCCGAGTTCCTCTGCGGACTCGTATCAATATGTTTTGGAAACTTATGGCGATTTCTTGTCCAGAACTGACCAGCAAAAACGAGCCGATGAGATATACGATCTTGCTCGATCGCTCACTAGGGCTCGTAAATTAGAACAAAAAAACAAAAATGACTAACAGACTGATTGCAAAAACAAGTTGTCAAAGCGTTCGGTGAACTCGCGGCAACGGCAATGGCAACGGCGTGTCCAGGCGGCGATGATTAGCGTGCAGAATTTCGTGAGCATTGAAACGTTTGCGAATTCGATTAGCCAGAAAATATGTCGAAGACTTACGACCTGGGTTGCAGCGCTGATCTAAGAGGAGGTGAGTCAATATAGAGAGGGTGATACCAATGCGATATGGTTGTTTCTTTCCACCCTTGAAAAAGAAGAAGAACAGCGCAAGCAGCTCGTAAGAATGTAAAGGAAGATAGAGCTTTCCACTATATTCTTCATGGCAGGCTTCGGAGAACTTGCCCCAATTGGGTGTCCAGCCGTGCGCTTTGACGTAATCGAAAAGATGATCGAGGTCAATTAACCATCCGGCGAGAAACGTGGCAAGTGCCGCGGGCTTCGATCTGTAGCGGATATAGCTCGCCCCAGCAACACCGGCTGAGGTAATAATATGTCCTACAGTTCTCATATTTCCTGGCTTCCTCTCATGCTATTTGCTGAGAACCCTTCTAAAATTGGTTAGTAATTCGATTACTCGTTGTCTTCTATTATTAGCAGAGTTTCATATCTCCATGCTAATTGATTTTCCCGGTTTTGGCACTATAGTCACCGACCACTGCCTGAATTGCGCCGATCGTTAAGACAAAAAAGCCGGTGTCGATCACCGGAATCGCCGGACCTGTTTACGTTTTGGGAGTTGTTAGCTGATGATGCAAATGCGACGCGTTGCCCTTCCCCTGATTGCATGCTCTTTTCTGCTCGGTTCATCCATATTCTTTGCGCCAGAAGTATCTGCGCAAAGCACGGATCCCCGCGCAATCAGCATGTACAACCTTGGTTTAAACGCTTACAAACAAGGCAGCCCGGAATCCGCCATCATATTCTTCAAGCGAGCGACCGATATAGACGCCAATCTGGCGGATGCTCAGTACAACCTCGGTGTTCTTTATCAGAGCCAACGCCGCGGAAAGGAGTCTGTCACCAGGTTTCAAGAAGTTTTGAGGGTGAAACCAAACGATTCTGACGCTCAGTATCAGCTCGGGATCGTCAATATGACGCTTGGCGAGTATGCCGAAGCGAAAAAATACCTCAACTTGATTCCGCCTGCCAACGTCCATTTCCAGGATGCTCAGCGGCGAGTCACTGAATGCGATCAGAAGATTGCTAACGGTATCACTACGCCATCCGTGATTCCGCCTCAGGCGACCGGTGGTGATGCAGTACGCACCCAGGAGCCGCCGGGCGGTCGAACTCCAGTCCAGCAGCCGGATCAAGTTCCAGCGCAACAGCCTGGACAATTGCAGAGTTTTGGTTCGACCACGCAACCGTACACGCCGCCAGCCGCGGCGAACCCGCCTGTTGTAGCCACCGTCCCCTCGCGACCTCAACAAACGCGAACTGCTGCGGGTTCAAAACCTACCGCAGTATTAGCGAACGTCGCCATACGCGTCATAGCAACGGGTTTCCACGCGCCGTCGGGAATGACTTTCGATAAGCAAGGCAACCTTTATGTCGCCAACTTCGAAAGCAATACCATCGACCGCATCAGCCGCGACGGCACACGCACAGTGTTCGCCAGCGGGGGCAATCTCAAAGGACCAATCGGACTCGTTGCTGACGACTCCGGAAACCTTTACGTAGCCAACTATTCCGGCGGCACAGTTGCGAGAATTACTCCAGCAGGAATCTCGACTATCATCGCGACCGACTTCAAGAGCCCGTATTACCTGACTCTTGGACCTGGTGGCACCATCTTCGTGAGCCAGCAGGAAGACAATTCGATCATCCGCATCTCGCTGCCACAAACGATTACCGCCAAGCCTCCGGCTAGCGCGAGCGTCAATCCTTAATCGATAACCGGCTCTGGATATTCCAGGAACGAGCCAAGAGTGGCTTGTCTTCAGTCTTCGCTTACGCCGACTTCTGGGCAGTTGAGCCTGAGATCAAAAAGTTGACGAGGTGCTTTATTCATTTCCGTGCCACCGCCCTATAGCTGCCGGTATTAATCCGATATTCGTTCCACTGTTTCGTGCCGAGTTTAATCCTTTGGATCACTCTTTTGGCAGGCGCATCCAGAACTTCGAGCCTTTGCCTTCTTCGCTTTCGACTGCAATTTCGCCGCTGTGTTGTTCGACAATTGAACGGCAGATAGCCAGACCGAGTCCTGCTCCGCCTTTGCGTGAGGCGTCATCGACGGATACTTGTTGGAAGCGCTCGAAGATCTTCTTGCGAAACTTTCTCGGTATTCCGCGACCCTCGTCCGTAACCGAGATTAGAACGTTGTCTCCTTCGTCAGCGGCATCGACCGTCACGGTTGATCCTTCCGGTGAGAACTTGAGAGCGTTGGCGATCAAATTGACCAACACTTGAACAAGCCTGTCAGGGTCAGCGTTAAAGGAAATTTTGACGGACGGGAAAGTGACATTGATACCACTTTGTTCCGCTGATGGCATGACGCTATCTCTGGTGGCATCAAGAATTTCTTGAAGGTTACACGGTCGTTTGCGCGAAGACAACGTTCCTGATTCGAGTCGTTCGATGTCGAGTAAATCTTTAATCAGTTTGGTCAAGCGTGTGACGTTGTTCTCCACCGCTTTAAGCTTCTCAGCGCCAGTTTCATTGAGCGTTCCATACGAACCGCACTCGAGCAGTTCCAAGTAAACTTGCACCGCCATTAGTGGCGTCTTCAGTTCGTGCGAAACCATCGCGACGAATTGTTGTTTCATTCGCTCAACTTCCGCTCGTTCCGAAACATCAACGATCAGGATGAGGAGCCGCTGACCTTCATTGGTATCAAGCATGCGGGCGGATACTTCGGCCGTTATGGAGTCGCCGTCTACTCCCTCGGCGGAACTTACAGCGTTGTGTTCGTCGGTCAATTCCGCTTCGACTATGTTGAGATTGCCGCCAATGTATTGCTTGTAGTCGAATTCGACCTCCATGCTTACTTCCGGAGCGTGACCAAATCCGGTGTCATCATCATATTCGTCGTCATCATATTCACCTTCGTCGAATCCCTCGGCATCGAGGTTCTCGTCATAGCCAGAGGCTTCGGAATCGAGCGCAGACGTCTCGGAATCGAACCTGGACGTTTCCGGGCGAGCCAGTTCTGCTGCTTGGGCGGCGGCGGCTTTTCGTTCTGCTTTTGCATCGCGTAGTTTCAGAAAATCGCGATATGCTTTCGACCGATGTGGTAACACCAGTGGTGTCTCAAGTGGACGATCGAGGCACTTTTCCAAATAAACTAAAACGTCGCTTTCCCCGGGAATGTGGATGAAATTGCTGATCGGCTTATCAAGCAACTCGGCTCGGGAAGCGGCTAGCATCGTTTCACTCACAGGATTGGAGAGTTTAACGATACCTCGCAAATTGGTCATGATTAGACCAATCGGCAATGTTTCAATGATATGTCGCAATCGCGTTTCGGCGTCTTCGAGAACTTCTTGTTTGTAGCTGCGCTCGGTTATGTCCTGTGCCACAAGAAACAGTATCCGCTCTTCAGGCGACCATTGCGCCGTGAATTGAACGGTGATAATCGGACCGTCTTTTTTTCTGACTTTGGATTCGAACACAACTGCGTCGTTGGTCTTTCTGAGGTCCAGGAGAATCTCTTTGACACCATCGACCTGGTCTGCTACCAGAATGTCTAGCAAGCGCATGCCTACAAGCTCGTCGGACCTGTAGCCAAAAACTTTCGATGCCGACGTGCTGACCTCGGCAAAACGATCTTCTTCGTTTAAGGTACAAATTACTTCCATCGCGTGCTGGAAGATCGCTGCTTGTTTGTTAATCGCAGTGGTCAGAGCCGTCGCCACTTCGCTAAAGGTTTTGTCTAGTTGAGCCAATTCATCGTTGCCTGGAATTGGCAATTCAAGCGCTTCGCCCTTGGATAGCCTCTGTGTGTTGCGAAGAAGATGTCGAAGCCTGCGCGTGATGCCGCGGTTAAACATGGATACCGATATGAAGACGAAAAAGACGTTTATCGCGGCGCCGGCCTTTAGAAGATTGAGTGTCTGTCTTCGTTGCTTTGTGGTGTGTCCTTCGGTGGACGCTTCAATAGTTTCCTGGTCTCGCCGGATGTCCTCGAACCTATCCGCCATGTTGCGCAGAAGCGGCTTGATCTTGTTCATTCCGTCTTTCGCTTCTTCCCACTCACCCGACTTCACCATCTTCTGGGCGCGAAAGAACTCGTGCATGCCGTCATCGACTGATTTGCGCACTTTGATAACGGCGTGCTTTGCTTGCGGATCGTTGTCACAACTTTTTTCAAGGTCAGACATTTCGAGATACAGTTTTCGAATCAACGAAGTCGTGTCATCGTCACCGGCCATGTCTAGTGACCGTATGCGGAGCGACAGTGCAACTACCGTGCGCATCAAACGATTGATGTTGAATCCAATCGCTCGCGATTGTTTCATGCGTTCGGCGTCGGCTTCAGCTTCTTGTTGAAGGACGAAAACCGATCCTAATAAGAATAGTTCGAAACCAATTATTATTATCGAAATCAGGAGGTTGGCTTTGTGACCAAGTTTCATGCTCGTCTGAAAGCCTCTTGCCGGAACCACTTCAACGAGTCTTAGCGCACCGCTCCTGGCGTTCCAAGCTGCTTTCTTGTTCTAAACGTCAGCTTTTCTTTCTCTTCAAGGTTTAACTGCGACGCAAGCCACTGGTGCCGCTGGTGGTGGCAGCTCAAAATAATCACTTGATTATTAGGCGCTATCGATGAGATTAGAAACTTCATCATGCTGACAAATCGTTCGTCATCAGCTTCACTGAATGGTTCATCGAGCACTATGGGCAGTGGCTGACGTTTGGAAAGGAAACTGGTGAGAATGATACGCGCCAGCCAGTGCACTTGTTCTCTAGTGCCTGTGGACAAGCGAGTGACGATGTCCTGCGAGGAGAACTCGCGATCGTGTCCTTTGAGTTTTACAGTCAGACGCAACGAGCGATCGAACGACAGTTTTTCGATATCCAAGTTCAATTGAGAAATTAAACGGTCGGCTTCTGAGTTGAGCTGTTGGGACCAGTCTTCGTAGGTTTCCGTGGAAAGTTTTTTGATCACATCGCGAGCCAGAGTTATTGCGTGTTTCGAGCGGCGGGCGCAATTCAACTCGTGTTCGATGTTGGCGAGCTCTTCCATCGTTTCCAAAAAATGCTCGTCGCGATAGTTGAGCGCGGTGCGAATTTCAACGACCAGCGCTTCTTTACGCGCCAGCGTATCGGCGGCGCTGGAATCAGGCGCGGCTTCGCTTGGTTTTTCACCCCAGGGAAGCACT
The DNA here is from genome assembly GCA_021772095.1 of Candidatus Obscuribacter sp. Classification (GTDB taxonomy): domain Bacteria; phylum Cyanobacteriota; class Vampirovibrionia; order Obscuribacterales; family Obscuribacteraceae; genus JADYXR01. The sequence continues at coordinate 11,245 of JADYXR010000184.1, forward strand.
GCTTTGAGTTCCGTAGGAATCGGCTCCGGTCTATTTGCCAGAGCTGGTTCTTGCGCTGTCAAATAGCGGATTTTATCTTTCAGTACGTCTCTTTCGAATTGCATGTTGCTGAGGGCTTCTCGGGGCTCAGGATAATCAGATAGATCGTATTCGACTCGAGCGATTTCGTTAAGAACAGTTTGTCTGTCGGTATTGACCTGCAATAAGTTGGAGATCTGCTCTTCAATATTGTCCGGGTCGATTGTCACACCGGCGCGTCGCATCACGGTTTCTACTTCACGTGCGCTATCGTCAATTTCGGTCAGCAGAAAATCGAGTTGCTTGCGCAAGGTGCGAATGTTTTGAAACTGCGATTCGAGCGCTTCTTTTTCTTTGTGATACTGAGCGACGTCCTGGGACAAGTCCATCGCGCGTTGCGAATCGATCTGCGTACTGTCACGTCCAGCTTTGTGGAAAAAATAAGCTAAGTCTTTTTCCAATTTGCCCATGCGAGCTTCTTGATTGCCAAGACTACTATCTCTGGTTTCCTGCTCAGAGAGCACGTCTTCGTGAGTCGATGCTTCGTTGATGAACTTAATCAGATCATCTTTGTTTGTCGTTCCGGTCTTGACCGCGATACCAGTCAGTTTACCTTCCAGGTTTTGAATCTTTGTCTTAACAGCTGCCAGAGCCTTTTTGTGTTTCAACTCTTCTTCTAAAGCAGCTTCGGCGTCAGGCTTCAAATGATATTTGAAGCGCATAATCATAGCACCCAGGACCAGTCCGGCGAATAGCGAGGCCAGGAATACGCCTACCGCTCCGTATATTACGAGTAGAGGTGTGTCTTTGACATCGTGAGTGAAAACTAGAACAAGCAGAGCCGCTATACAAGCGACGCAACAACCGAGCATCTTGCCGATATTGGCAGTACGATTGCTTTTACGCCGCTCCTCAATATCATCGATACTGAATTTTGTTTCCTGGATTTTTTTCTGTTCTTCCTGAACCTGGTCGTAAAACATGATCAAAAGGGAAGAATAATTTTTCGCTTCTTCGATTTCGCTGCGCGACAGACCCTTCAGAACATCGAGTGCAACGCCATGCTGCTGGCTCGACATCATCAACTTTTGCAAATGTCGTCCGGTCTGCTCCTGATGGTCCTTTTGTAAATCGTTCAGTTCTTGCTGAAGCTTATACAAATTGATCGCAAGAGACGAGATGCTGTTAGATTCATCTGCGGTCAACGCTTCTAAGCCGCGGTAACGTTCGAGAATGTCCTGTTCGAGCCGTTCGTACTCTTCTTGCTGTGGTCGAATCTCATCGGCAAGTCGGTCTGCGTCTGTTTGGCGAGAATTTTTTCGGGTCCATAGATCTTTCAGTGTCGCTGTCACCGGGCTGGTTACCGAGGAATTCTGATCGATGTTTCGCAGGTCGTTTTCGAGTTGCAACTTTTGCTCATAGCGCTGACCCAGATATTCCAGCTTGCGCTCGATTTCTTTGAATTCCATACGAGCAACGTCATATTCAGACGCAAGCGATGAGTCTGAGACCTCAGCAGTTTGAGGAGGGCTTTGATTGTTGAGTTCGTCCAACTCGCGAATTAATTCGGCCGTGTATCGATGGTCGACTTCCATTTTTGCGAGTTGTTGAAGCATGTCGGCGCGCGTGGATTCGAGTTCGTTGATCGCATCTTCGACGGTCATCCGTTTTGTGGAACCGGAAATTGCATAATTGAATAAGGCATCCTGCAGCGCTTCTACAGCACCACCTGCGGTGCTGGACGGCGTTGCCGTGTCAGCCATGGCTTGAAACATCGGAGCGATATCTGTGGAACCGCCGACGTGGTGCGCATCGAGGTGTCGCTGGCCCAGCAAACATGTGTTTCGAAACAGATCGCGAGTCATGCCGGTGAGCTTGAATCCAACTTGATCCGTGGCATCGGTTTTGCCATCGGATTTACCGTCTGGTTTGCCGAGGAACTCAGAAGTGATCACTTCGTTAGTGTTTCGGTCGATCACCTGAACTTCTTTTTTGCCGAAGTTTCTAATCACTTTGAGCGATCGCCCGTCGATGACGAGATCGAGTTCCGCTTTGTACGGAGCCTTGCGGTCCCAGGGTTTCAACGTTTCTCGCTCAGCTAAAGCGGCTTTGGTTCCATGTTCAGGAAAGTCAAAAAGCGTCGCCCAGATTCCTTCAGCCAGAGTTGATTTACCATACTCGTTTGGCTCTACAATCAAGTTGACATCAGCCGATCCGAACTCGATTTCTTCGTTCGTGATGCCACCAAATCCGTATAGTGTGATTTTTTCAATCCACATGGCGATGCGATACCTTCTGACGCTTCAGCGCGTCAAGTCCGTAGTAGAGGGCATCTTCAATGGTTTTTGCCGAGAGGAAAAATCCTGGAACGTTGTTTAAAGTATCGGCGCGCGGATCGGCTGCGCGTTTTGACTCGGCTTGAGTTTGTCTCTCCAGCATCGATTCCAAGAATTTGTATTCGGTAGTTCGTGGATCGTATTCTTCGGCCAGATAGTCGGGGCGGGTGCGATCGACAATCAGTAAGTGATAGAAATCAGGACGCAATTCCTGAGCGGCTTCGAACGGATCGAACTCGGGCGAGTGGGTGCCTTCCAAGCTAATGCAGACGATATCGACATCCGGACGGATTTCTTGATCCTGCACCGCGTACGCGATCTCTTCTTTGAGGCTGGCGGCATCGAGACCGGAGACATCGACCGGAAGGTACGTCAAGCGATTGCTCGCCACTTCGATTGGTTCTACTGTTGTTGTGGTGGTGCCGTTTGCGTCTTTGACGATCGTTCCCAGAATCGCTACGCGGGGACCGAGTTCATCAAAGTTTCTGCCGCACAAACATCCTGAATACGCGCCGATGATTTGATCGTTTTCGTCGCACAATTCAGTGTATTCATGGAAGTGACCAAGTGCTGTGTAGTTGAAACGCTGCGCGGCCAGCTCTTCTACGGAGAACTGCGCAGTCAGCCGATCGTGCATGCCATCCATGCCGGGATAACTATCCAGCGATCCGTGAAACAGCAAAATGTTGAATGCGGCGCCTTCATCGCGTGGCACATAACCGCCGAGCAGCCGCTCTGTAATTCGAGTCGGACTGAGATGCGCATGCCCTGTGATGGCGACGTCATCGCGCAAGGGATGCTTGATCGTGGTGAATTCGTGCTGATTGAAAATATGCGCATTCTGCGGCCAGGAGCGCATTCCGCGTGCCGAAAGAAACGCGGGGTTGTAGTAAGAGTCGATTGTGTAAGGATCGCCTTCGCCCGGCGTTATGAAAACCGGGATGTCTTTCAACTCGGCAATTGCTTCCACAACCGTTCCGGCTGTATCGCCTCGGATGCTGCGATGATCCCAGATGCCGCCGGGAATGAGCACCGCGTCAACGTTTTGGTCGCTGGCAACGCGGCAGGCTCCGACCAGCGATTCGACAAGGTCGGTATAGCGAGCAGCTCGTTGCGACGGCGAGAATGACAAAACACCGCGATTCTGAGGGGAATCGAGATGAACATCAGACAACTGAAGAAACTTGAAAGTAGAATTTTCTGAGGGCATGGTCCCTTTAAAAAATGCACCTGCGGGGCAGGCAAACACAACTATCTAGAGCTTTTATACCTGACTAGGATATGGATTTAAACGTTTTAGATCTCGTCAGTCTCATCTCTTCTTATTTATCGGTTACGCGTCCGATTTTTGTTTATTTATCGGACGCGCTTAGAGGCGCTCGATCACGGAGGCAATTCCTTGACCGACTCCGATGCACATTGTCGCCAGACCATAACGACCCTGACGTCGATTCAGTTCGTGGACGAGGGTCGTGAGAATTCTTGCGCCTGAAGCACCGAGCGGATGACCGAGGGCGATCGAGCCGCCGTTGACGTTGACCTTATCCATCGGCATTTGCAGTTCTCTTGCGCAAGCTAAAACTTGCGCGGCGAAAGCTTCGTTCAATTCAATCAGGTCCAAATCTTTGACTTCGATGTTGGCGCGCTGGAGCGCTTTTCTGGTCGCTTCAACCGGACCGACTCCCATGATTGCAGGATCAACACCGGCGACTGCCGACGAAATGATTCTTGCCATCGGTTTGAGTTTCAGCTCCGCCGCTTTTTCAGCGGACATCAGCAAAACTGCCGAGGCACCGTCATTGATACCAGAAGAATTTCCGGCGGTGACGCTGCCACCCTCACGAAAAGCCGGTTTCAACTTGGCCAGGTCGGCGATTGTTGTTTCTGGTCTGGGATGTTCGTCGACCGAAACTATTTCGGGTTCTTTTGACCCCTTTTGAGGAGGCAAACTGACGCTTACAATTTCGTCTTTGAAGGCGCCCCTTTCATGAGCTTCTTTGTATTTTTGTTGGCTGGAAAGAGCAAATTGATCTTGATCTTCGCGCGAAACTTTATATTTCTCGGCAACGTTTTCTGCAGTTTCACCCATCGAAAATGGTTCGTGCATGTCGCTCAGTTTTTTGTTGATGAAGCGCCATCCAAGAGTAGTATCAATCAATTTCATTTCGCCGCGTGGAAAGGCGGTTTCCGGTTTGCCCATGACGAAAGGCGAGCGTGTCATCGACTCGACACCGCCGGCGATGTAGACGTCACCTTCGCCGAGCTTGATTGCACGAGCGGCGTCGTTGACGGCCATCAAACCGGAACCGCACAATCGATTGACTGTTCCGCCCGGGACTGTCACAGGAAGACCGGCTAGGAGAGCGGCCATACGGGCGACGTTGCGATTGTCTTCGCCGGCCTGGTTGGCGCAACCAAATAAGACGTCTTCGACTAAAGCGGCGTCCAGTTTATTCCTTTCGACAATTGCTCTGATTACCAAAGCGGCCAGATCGTCCGGTCTGACGTTTTTCAAACTGCCGCCGTAGCGTCCGATTGGGGTTCGGCATGCGTCGACGATCACAACATCTTTCATGATTCCAGGAACTCCATCTGTTTTGTTTTAGTTCGATTCGGGCGTGGCCAGCCAGCTCACTTGATCGCTTGCCAGTATTTGTAAAACGTCTTCCGGCGCTTGTTGATTCATCGCAACAGCGCGACGAACTTCAGGACGTGCATCGGTAGCCAGTTTGCGCAACAAGTCAGGATTGGAAGTAGGATTGGATGCCGCCGCGATGCGAACTCGATCGTCCGAATCAGCGGACAAAATTGCCAACGTTTCCTTCTTAATAGCAGGATTGGCGGCGACCGCTCCTCTAACTACAGCGCTGCCGTCTTTAGCTGCCACGTCCAGCGAATCGGGTGGCATCGCTGGATGCGATGCGGCCACGGCGCGTACTGATTGGTCGGAATCGGAAACCAATTTCTCCAACAATATTCTCGGCGTACCTGTCGACGATGCCATATTGATTTTCAAAACGGTGTCGGCGTTATCAGCGATGCGTTGCAAGGTCTGGCTCGAGACGCCGCGGCGAAACAATAGCTGTTGCTTGACGCCCAGGTCTTTGCCTTCGGCGAGAACCAATAAAAGATCTTCAGTGGTGGCCGGGTTGCCCGCTAATCCTTTCAGGACTGTCGAACAAGAGTCTTTACTGAGCTTGCTCAAAGCCGCTTGTGGTGCGGCTGGATTAGTTGCCAGCGCTTGCCTGACGATCTCATTTTGATCGCCGGACATTGAAGAAAGTAGTTCGTGCGCTGCAGCCTGGTCGGCCGCCTTGACGAAATTATTTGCGGCGACAGCTGATCTGACTGCATAGTCAGAGTCTTTGGAAAGCTCTCTGCCAGAGGCAACTGTGAGATTGCGATTGTTGGCCAAAACATATCGAACCATGGCTGAGTCGTTTTTAGCGAGGTTGCTAAACTCGTCATCACTCATATCGATTCTCGATGCGAGAACTTGAGCGAGGGCAACCGATGGTTTGTCGGTGAGCACTTTGATGGTTGATTTGCTCGATTGCGGATTGGCTGCTACAGCTGTTTTAACGCGGATGGAGTCGTCCTTGGTCAGCTTCAACAAAACTGCGTCTGTTGTTGTCGGATTGGCGGCAACCGACCAACGGACTTTCTCTTCCTGGTCGTTGGCCATCGACTCAACGGTATCGAGTGGAGTGGCTGGATTGAGCACCACTTCCATGCGTACTTCCCAATCCTTGTCTGAAGCCAAGGTTTTAAGCGTTTCTTTAGGCGTCGACGGGTTTCCGGCAACTCCGATTCTAACCACCATGTGCAAATCGCTTGCCAGTTTGGATAGAACTACCGGTGGTGCCGAAGGGTTTCCGGCGATCATCGAACGTACGCCGAGGTCACCATCTTCGGCCAGTGCCGTATACGACGCGACGCTGAGCTGAGGCTGGCGGGCGAGGAATGTGCGGACCAGGCGATCGCCGACTTTGACCAGTCTGTCGACCACTTCTTGAGTTGTCGATTTGTTTCTGGCAAGCGACAACAATAGATACTCGGTTTGAGTGTGACCATGCGCTAATTTCGATAGCACCGCCGGTGGTGTAGCTGGATTGGCGGCTATCGTTTCACAAACCTTAGGTAACCCGGATGACGCGAGACTATATAAGACCTGTGCGTCCAGTGGGGTCGGGTTTCTCAACAGAGCTTCAACAACCAACTGATCGGAATCATTTGATAGCAGTCTGCGAGTTTCCGGCGGACAGTTGGGGTTGGCGGCAACCTGGCGTCTGACCAGATCGCTTTCATCTTGTCCCAATTTCGCAAGCAATGTCGGCGATGTTTTAGGATTGGACGCCACTGCTAACTTAATTGGATAAGCAGGAGATGGTGTCGAAATTCTTCGGCGCGGCTGCTCGACTTGTGCTTTAAATGGCACTGTCGGTGCGGTTTTAGATCCAGCGCCTTTAGCTTCCGCTGGCACGACGTCCGGTGGCATTGCGTCCAATTTCTCAGCGTCGGCTTTTGCTTTCTTTAGCTCTTCCGTTTTTTTATCACTATCTGATTTCTCAGAGTTGCTCACGTCTTTTATCGAATCGCTGTCTTTCGAGAAAGCCGGTTGGCTGCAGCATGCCGCCACTACCGATGGTATCAAGCAAAAGTACGCCAAAGAGGTTGCGATTGCCCTGGTCTTTTTCTCGTTCATAAACCTACCAAAATGAGAGCCGACTCCAAACCCTCAGATTTTAGCGTTTATTTCAAGTTTTGTTTGAACGTCTACTCGCTCTCGTGAACCGACCGAATGATATTCAGCAATACGCCACGGTCCAGATCTTGCGAGACATATTCGATGTATTTCACTTGCCAGTTTTCAAGGTCGGCTTTGACGGTCGACAACGAAGTGTTGGCGGACCGCGCGGCAGCCATGTCTACGTCGACTTCGCCTTTGTGGCTGAGGATAAAAATTCTGGCTCTGCCGGAGTAGCCAAGCGAATCGCGGAAACTCAAGCGCAGAAATGCGTTGTTGCGCTCGGTGCCGATTAGTTCGCGGATGCCAAGCACGAGCTTCTGGAATTTCGTCATCGGTCCGCTGATGTCGCCATCAGGAACTGCAGCCAGTTTGAATTCCAGCAAAATGCCAATCATGTAGCTGAAATCTGAAGTGGTGACATCGCCCATCAAGCGCAGTGTTCTTGTCAAGGTCGTCAAACCATCGAGCGCATCGAAAACCCGTCGCAAAAGCACCATCTCGTTTTTGCTGAGCGGTTTCTTCTCTTTCGGGTCCTTGAGCGGCTCGCCTTCCAAAAGACTCTTCTTTTCTTCGTCCTTTTCAAGAACGGAATCGGCTCCCCGAGGCAGTTTGTTCCAAACCACGGCGGTGTTGTCTTGCGACAGAGCGGCGTCAAGCAGCAATTTTTCCAGTGGTTTTGTAATTTTGCAGGTATCTTTGGTCAAATCTTCCGTTGGTGGACGTTTGATGAAAACGAAGATACCTTGATTCCAGGCCGAGGCAAATTCGGTCACGGCCTGGTTGCCATGCAGCTTTCCGATTCTGGCGTGGGCCGGTTTGCCGTTTTCGAAATGCGCTTTGAACTGCATGTCGCGGTTTTCCACCGACAGCACACCGGTTTCCCGGTTGGTCGCCATGTTTTGCAAAAGGCTCATCGGGTCTGTCGATCCAAGGTGGCCAACCAACGATTGCACTCTTGCTTCATCGCTGGTGGCAGCCGATGTGAGCTTCGATTTGTTTTTCGTGCCGTCCGATTGACCATAGAAAGCCATGTCGGAGAGCGCTATTTCGAGCATCCGCGAAGACAACTTTCCGCGTTTGACGGCCAGTGCTCCGAGGTTCATGCGCTCTTTCAGTTTTGTGCCTTGTAACTCTAAGACCAGCTCGTCGAGCTGACTTTGAGTGAGAATTTTGCATCCAATCAAATATTCTTCCAGTGTGAAAGAACGTCGGCTCTTGAAGCAATTAGAGAGGAAAGCCACTTTCGCGAAGATTGGAAAGATTGTCTTTTTAGTTTCCAAACCTTTGAGTGCTTCCAGTACTTCGCTCTCGGAGAGCCGTTCTTTAGCGCGCTGGGTGAGCGCCGCCAGCGGGCTGTAGTTGTCGATCAGCGCCATCAGGTGGTTTTCCTTGCCTGGCGCCTGAATATTGGTTTTGCGCTCCATGCCGGCGCTGGTAAAGGCAGGCACAGTCGCCATCAAGATCTGCTGCGACAGATCGGCTCCGCCTTCTTCGAAGCCGGCAGCCTTACCCAGTGTGGTTTTTATGTACTTGGTCACGGTCGGCGAGAAATCGAAAATCTCGGCGAAGCTCTCGAACACTCGGATTGACGGTGGGGCAGTTAGCGACTCTCTGACGATAGCTGTTGCGCTGTCCGCCCTCAAGAAGATCAGGGCGCCGCGCACCTCAACCAGTGCGTTGACAATACTGGCGGCGTGGACAAGGGTTTCGGCTGGAAAAAGGTACCCACAAAGTGTGGTGTCGATGATGATTGCTTCATACAAATGGTTGCCGGAAGCCAATCCGGTCAGTTCGTCCATCAACTCGCTGCCGTATTTTAGGACGACAATGTTGTCCTCAGGCGCTGTGGCGCCCAATTTCTGTGTGATGAATCCGTCGACTTTTTCGGTCACGGTTTTCGTACCGTCGGTTGTCATTGGAGCGGACCTGAGCCTCGAAACTTTGGCTAGCTTGCCATGGTTGTTATGCCACACATCTTAGAAGATTACGTAATCGCCCACGGGCGTCCCATAATTGGCGATAAATGCGCCCTGAAATCAAGAACTGACGGGCATCGATGTAAAGATGATTTTCTTTGCCTTTCGCCTACTACTATTCTCATTTATACTCGACCAGCTGTTTGCCCGAACACAAGGGGTGTCTTGTTGACTATGAATTTATCAAACCGTTTCGATTCCAAAGGGAAGAGCGGATTCGCTTCGAGAAACGGGCGCTTCAATTCCAAAAGCATTGTCTCCGCGTTGATTGCGCTTGCTTTTGCGACTAATCCGCTGGCTGGTTTGGCTCTGGAACGACCTGTGAGCCAGATGCATGACGGCGAAGTTTATGACAAGGCTTATTATCCGAAGACTAAAGTGAAAGCCGAGAAACGCGAAGACGGCGGCTTGATGCTGAAAGGCGAAATCGACTACTGCGTGCCAGCCGGTACGCCGATCAAGTTAAAACTAGCAACAGTGCCGACCTCCGGACTGAGACTGCTCGATCGCGACCTGGAAGGCAACCTGCGTCCAGCGCAACTGGGGCAGGAGATTACGGCTAAAACGACTGAAGATATCTTTATTGATTCCAACAAAGTAATTCCCATGGGGACGACTTTCTCTGGTTATGTCTCGAAGATCGTCCCGCCTAAGAGAATGGCGCGTCCTGGTTCGCTCGAGATCAAATTCGAAACGTTGAAATTGCCTGATGGTCGGAAATTCGAGTTTGGCGTCCGAGCCGATAACATCGTCAAATCGACTGCGAAGTCCAAGGCCAAAGGCGTTGGACGCGTAGTCGCTTATGCCGGAGGCGGTGCGGCGATGGGTGCGATCATCGCGTACAAGGTTTCGGGATTGCAGACGACGATCTCCATGCACGGCTATAACATCGCAGCCGGCGCTGCTGTCGGTGCTATTGCGGCAACCACTTACGCCATGATGAAGAAAGGGCGCGCGGCTGTTCTAGAGCCCGGCGACGACCTCAACATGAACATCGACGCTGATTTACTCATGCCTGTATCGACCAACCCCACGGTGAAGAAAGCTCCGAAACATATCGCTGGTTTGGAAGTCGAAATCCTTAAGACGAAGAAAGTTTCAGACGGATTGGGCGGGCAACTGATGCGCGTCGACATGAACGTCGATAACAACACGAAGCAGACCGTAAAGACTATCGATTTCTACCTCGAAGACACCCAGGGCAACAGAACTCCGGTTTCCCTCTCGCAAGACGACGAGGACTCAGAATTGAACGTCGCCGTGTATCCGTATAGTTTGGAAAAAATACGTCTCCACTTCGGGATGGAATATCCAAAACTGCAACACAAACTGATCATCCTGGACCACAACTCCAGACGTGTTGCGCACGTGGTTCCTCTGGACTAGGCTTTCACGAACAGTAATTTTGTTTTCAGTTAATTGATGTGGCGTTTGCATATTACTCAGCGAGATATTGTGGACTCTTCCAAGTTGTTTTTGGGGTAGCCAGAACCAGTGCCGAAAAATAGCTTGTCAAGCACTACGTAGTTTCCCCATGAGCAGCATTGACATCGATCTCGTTTGGAAGGATATTAGAGTCGCTAAGGTTGTTAATTGCTTGGTTCTGCCCAAACGTCCTAGCCGATTCGACGATTACCAAAACGAATAATCTGTCAATCGTGCAAGAGATGGCACGGCTGATCTAGTATCATATTGTCGCGTTTTCAGTGCCACCAAGTGTGGTGCCACTGGCATCGTGCAGCGCCTAATTTTTCCGGCGCTTGATACACCCCGAACACCCCAAGTCCACACCCCTAGCCGTGTTCTCCGAGCCAACAGAGATAGATACGGCCCCATTATGTTTTCAACACTTCCTACAACTACAAAACATCCGCCAGGATACGATTTGAATACTATATTCAAACCGTACATGAATGAACCGGCAGAAGGCGCTCAGGGCGTAGCCCGAATCAGCGATGCCAGAAAAAATCCAGGCGTGAAAAATCTTTTCAACATTGAACTTACTAGATTTCCAAAAATCGTAGCGGATGAACCGCTGATGTCGTGGCTCTTGAGAGCATCCGATATTGTTTCGGATCTGGTAATTCGAGACGCGCTTGAACTGTCGGGCACCAGCGGGCAGAGCCTGAGTGACTTACTCATTCTGGCGGGCAGAGTCTCGCATTCCGATTTGCGCGCACTCGAAAGAGCTACTTCGCTGATCGAAAGCGGAATTATCTATCGCGACTTTGCCGCAATCGCTTTGACTTACGCCTGTGCCAATTTCGTCGAATTCGATGATGCCTTGTGGAGTCTCGGCTTGCATCCAACCGACCCATTCGGTGGTTTTAAACTTTTTGAGTTAATCGATGATTGTGGTTTGTTGCCGCATGCCGAGAGTTTGGCAGTTCGCAAAGAATGCCTTGCTCGCGGAGTCACACTGGGCTATGCCTTGATGAAAAACGGCACGATGTCCGGACAATTGTTGAAAGTACTTCTCGAATGCCTGGCTGCAGTGGCCAGCGGCAAACTGGAATATCACGATCTTGTCCTCACAGTAATTAGCGTCATGCGTGATGCCGACACCATATATGGTGCTGGTGATGCACAGATGACACACGAAGCACGTCTGGTTTCACAAGTGCCGATTTCTACTTCCGATAGAGCGCTGGGCAATTTGGTTATGTGCTCAGGACTGGTTTCTCTCGAGGATGTAGTGTTCTGTCTTGAGGTCGCACTTGCAGACAACCGTTCTCTCGGCGCCGTTCTTGCTGATTTCATGCTCGTCGATCCAGTTGTGCTGCAAGCCGCACGCGGACTCGCTTACATGGTCTGCGAGAAAAAACTTTCGGCAAGAAGAAGTGTTGAATTAATCGAAGAAGTAAAAGCGACCGGTATGCCGCTTTCGCAGTTGTTCTCGGATGGCACCAGCATCACGATGATGGGCAACACGTTGTCGCCGATGTCATCGATCGCCTGAGCGGACCGATTGTAGAGCTAATCGAAACCGTTCATATCTATGCGTTCACGAAGCGGTTCATATTTTTGGCGTTCATCTCTATGGCTTACGGCCGTTTCGGCGATGCGCGAATTTAAGCGTTCTGTTTAAAGCGTTCTTTTGAGCGTTTGCGCGGTGCGTTTTTGCATTGAACAATATGCTCGAACCTCCTGCCAATCCGGCGGGGACATTTTAGGGACATCTCAGAGACAAGAGTGGGACGAACGCCGTCTATTCTCGTGAATGTAGGCGCTGATGGCGATGCCGATTCAACTCCTAACACTACTTAGTCAGAGGTTCATTGAAATGAAAAACGGGTTATTAAACCTTCTCAACGGTACGCAGCTGAGGAAAGCGGCTGTAACAAGTTTGGCAGCCCTCATCGGATTATCTTCTACCTTTTCGATATCGGCTTCGGCAGCCCCGGCTAACGGTCAAGCAGCTCGCGCCACACAAGCGGCTAAAGCAACAACCACTCAGCGCAAGTGGACGCCGCAGCAAATCGCTCAATGGCGCGCGCAGCAAACCGCGCAAATGCAGTACGCTCAGCGCCTGCGCCAACAGCAGCAGTACGCTCAGTACAATCAACACCAACTCGCCGCTAAGCCGAAGAAACAACATCGCTACGCAACTCGCCCCGACTTGTGCAGAAGCGATCTGGTTTTAGTCATGCCGAAGCAGGGCGCAGAAAAAGAGAGCTTGAACAAAGCGCTCGAAGATTCGCATGGCACCGTGATCGGCAGCCTTGGCAAGGGCGAATACAAAGTCATCATCATCAAAGCTGAAAAAGGAAAAGCTCAGCTTTTGGAATCAAACTTGAGCAAAGACACAAAGAATTTCCAAGCTGTAAACGTAAACCGACCAATGCAGCTGACTGAAAGCCCGCACGTTCCAACAGATCCGAAAGTTTCTCTGGCATGGCATTTACCGAAAATGCACGCGTTCGAGGCAATGGACAAAGTTCGAAAAGGCCCCAACAATTGGTTCGTCAACAACAGCATGGCGATACTAGACTCCGGTTGTTCATGGAACGGTGATTGCAACATTGGCAGTTGGGGAGCGGATGTCACAGGTGTTCATAAAGAAATCGCCGAGAAGCTCGAAGACGAAATGGGTGGTTTTCTTGGCACCGGATTATTCGGTGACGACGTTGTAGATTTGGAAAACGAAATCGAACATTGGGGCAACGCTGCCCACGCAACCAGCATGGGCACAGGAGACAACCTTGGACACGGAACGCAAATTGCTTCACTAGTGGGTGGACGCGAAAACAAAAGAGGTTCCGTCGGAATGAATCCGGACCTGGACATTGTTCCGATCAAAATTACAGACACGAAAGAAGTTGATGACCTCGGCATTCTCGCCGGCATGATCGTTGCACTGGAACGTCGCGTGCGCATCGTCAACATAAGCACAAGTGGTATCAACGACGAAGACAACCACGAATGTTTGCACGAACTCTTCAAGTACTTCTATTACAAGAGACAAGGACTGGTCTTCGTTGCCGCAGGCAACAAAGGTGAGCGGATGAAGTACAAATCATACGCCTACATCAATACCGTATCTGCGATTAAAGAAGTTAGCGAAGAAGACATCAAGAACGGAGCAAATCCGCTTCAGTTAGTCACGTCCAAAGACACCGGCGGCGGCTGGGCTTCGAACACTGGACGATGCGTTGATTTCTGCGCACCTGGTATCGGAATTATGACGACGAACCAAAAAGGCGAATCAAAACCCGCTCAAGGAACTTCATTCGCGGCTCCGCTCGTCGCCGCAGTCGCATCCCTTGTGACAAGAGTGAATCCGAAACTGTCAGCGCTTCAGGTTCAACAAGTACTGATCCAGGCTTGCGGCAATACCCAACGCACCGATGAATTCGGTTTCGGTATGCCTGACGCGGATAAAGCTGTAGCAATCGCCCTGGGAATGCTTCCTAAATAGTGATGGAAAAACGGGGAGAACGGCTGCATGAGTCGTTCTCCCAGCATAACCAGTTTAGTTTAAAAGAACAGTTCATAAACGATTTGAGCCCTCTGGAGGAAATATGAAGTACGCCGAATTTTTGAAAAAACAATTACGACTTGGCTTGCCGAATGTGATTGTTCCCCTGCTTACGTTAGTCACGCTCTTCTCGCTGACGGCCACGTCTGCGGCAAGAGCAGAGTCAAACGAATGGACCGTAATTGTGAAAGCGCAGGAAATCAAACGGGCGTTTCAGTACAAGGGTTCGGAGTTGCGCCAAGTTGCCAAAGTTGATCTGGTTTATCGGCCTAGTGCGTCCGACGCAGAACCAAAAGAATACGAGTCTGTGTGGTGCACCGATGGTAAGCCAATCGGCATGGAACGCAAGGGTATTTTGCAAATCCAGCGCGGACGTTTGTTTCACATAAAAGTTGAGCAGAAGGCTTATTCCGACGAAGAAAATAAAGCGATTGCATTCGTCTTGATGCACTTTTCGCTGCAAGCCTATCATCGGTTTTGCCCAATCCTGACGATCAGCGCACCAGATCAAACTTTCAACAACATCTGCATGGAACTACGTCATCGAGGATGTGAGGATTTTGTCAGCGCCGCAGACTCGGATCAAAGCGGTAGCGTGATATTCAATATGCAATCTTCGCCGTCTAGAAACGTGCAGCGTCTGCACTTCAAGGGCCGCGAGTAATCGCCGATATGTCAAAACGTTTTGGTAGCTAACAGTTGCAGCCAACTGAAACATGAAAGTTCGGAACCACGAAGCACCAGCGGTGCCACCGATTATTTGCTCCTGGCGTGCCAGCAAGTCCTCGTCCTGTTCTCGTGTGAACTCCAAAAAGCGAAAGAAGCCCCACCACAGGGCTTCAAACAAAGGAGGAAAGAACCGGTAAAAAATTGGTGTTACGCGGCTTGTAGCGCCACGTCGTATTTCAATCGGACGAAGTCATATTCGACGCGGATTGACACGGTGTTCTGGGTGGCAAACTCGAGTCTCACTCGACCGAGGCTGTTAGTGCTGTACTCACTCCAGTGTGATGGAACGGACACTATAACGTTCTCCGGACCCCACTCTTCAACGTATGCTTTCAATACTTGGCAAAGTCGGTCTTCATCTCTAGGGTCTCTGAACATTGTCATTGTTTGCCTCGCTGCCGGGTTACAGCTCACATGGGGTGTTTGTGCATTAGAGTTTATGTTTTGCATGCCGCTCGAACAACTGGGGGGATTCCCCCCTGCTTCGTAGGATTCCCATCGAGCGAAACGTGTTCTGTTATCATGAAAACAGAGTTTCGGAAAATCGAAGAACAAACGGCGCCCCATTTATTGATTAAGGCCTTACACGTTTGAGGTTTAGAATACTCAATGCATCCAATTCAGTCCGTGATTCTTGCTGCTCTGACCTGCATCGCTTTAATCGGCATCGCAATTGTGGACCTGGTTATAGTTGCGGAGTTTTTGAAAAAGCGGATGATTGTGTCTGCTCTGGTGATCATGGTTACCAGCTTTGTCGTGGCGCTAGTTTGGATATCGGACAACCACCGACTGACTTTCACAACGTTCTTTCTTGTATTCTTTTGGCTGCCACCGATGCGGCTGTGGACCTTATTTAGATCGGATCAGGCTGAGACCAGATCTGGGAAAATCTACAAGTGGGCGTTAAGCGCTGTGTTCGCGCCGAGCGTTTTTGGATTAGTATGCATTGCATTGGCAGCATTTATAGTATAGCTGTGGGCGATCCGCAACGCTTCATAAACGGTCGTTAAGCGTACAGATGAGCTGCCGTCAATTGCCCACGTATAGACCTATTGCACTTGCGTGTCGATCGCGTCACTTTCTGGTGGAACCGCAGCAGTAGCGCCTTCCATGCCGACCTTGTTTGGTGCGGGCAGAACGACAGAAATGTCGGAGCCGCAGCCGTCGTATTTCATCACGACGGGCCATTCAGCAACTGCCGGAAGATCGTTCTTAATCAGATCAATCACTTCAGCTGTCGCGCGTCGGCTGTGCAAGTCGAGCTGCGCATGCTGGCAATCGTTATCTAGTCTGGTTTCAATCAAACGAACTTTCCAACCGCGCTCTTTCAATTGTTCGGCGATTGAATCTGCTCTTTCGGCAATTGATTCTTTAAAGCGGATTGTGATTCTTGTCTTTTCTCGCAGCGTATCTTCGTCATGCGCAATGCGATCCACTCGGCGCGAGCGCGGTGCATCAGGCGCAACTAATCCGAATCGCTCGAATATGGAATGCGTTCCTTTCTGACTGAGGATAAAGTAGTTGACACCATCTATGGTTTCACCTTGTCCAGGCAATGTTGCCGTTACGATTGAACCGCCTTTCAAATCTTTGGCGAATGACAAAATTTCTGCGATGGTTGTCGCTGGCAAGTCAGTCTTTACGCACTTGTAGCCGGCTTCCAATAATTGTGGTGCCTTGAGTAAAACAGCCGGGTCTTTGAGTTTGCTCAACGATTGGCGCAAAAACCATTGTTGTCGTTCCATTCTTCCGATATCTGCATACGCGTCTTTGCGGAAGCGAACATAACCTTCTGCTTGTTCTGCGTCGAGCATCTGTTTGCCTGGTTTTAGATCGATTTTCAATCCAGAGGTTTTGTCCTCGTAATGCATTTCTTTTTCAACGCACACTTCTACTGGACCAAGTAATTTGAACAAATCCTTTAAGCCGACGGTATCGACAACGACATAATGGTCGACGGGAACGCCAAAGTTATCGCGCACAGTGCTGACTGCAAGCTCTGGTCCACCGTTTGCATGCGCTTGATTTATTTTGCTTGTGTGTCTTCCGATTGTGACCTGGCTGTCGCGCGGGATCGAAATGATGCCGACTTTATCGTGGTCAGGATCTAAACTTACTAACATCATGGTGTCAGAACGATTGCCCTGATACCGCTCGGATTCCTTGTTGCCATTCCAATCAACGCCCATGACGAGAACGTTTAATCGATCTTTTAGCTTAGGGTAAACCGGCACCGCCTGTAGTGCCTCGGAAATGTGATTGGTGGCGTTTTGAACTCTGGTCGCGACTGTGTCTGCCGACCCTGCTTTGAGGGGAAACACAATCGACGCCACACCCAGGGAAACAGCGAACACAGACAAACTAAGCGCTAAGCCGGACAAGACAAGCCTGAACTTGCTGGGACTACTGCTGGTCCCGCGCGGTGATTCCTGATGGTCTGCCAAGGTCGCCTCTTTGATTACTTATTATAAGTATGTGCCTGTAACAGTCTAATCGCGAACTTGCTCGCCACGCTCTTTACATTTAAAAGTTCTAAGTTTTACTGGCGCTAGTAGAACAGGCATCAACGAGGTTTTCTTCGACGTGATTTGTTAAGCCTAGCGCAGGCTGCTGGTCGCCGGAGGCTTCGCATACAACCGCACGATGGTGTTGCTGTCGCGTTCGGTCAGGTCCTTCCACTTATCATCTATGTCCATCGAGTAGAACATCGCGTCGTCGGGATTCGATGTGTGTCCGGCCAGCCCGAGCACATGTCCGATTTCGTGCAAACATCCTCTTCTCATGCGGTTATCGGTGAGTGGAAGTTGTTCTACCAGTGGAACAGTCAGGATTGTTATTGTACCTTTGACTAAACCGTTTCTGGTTGTATCCAGCACAGCATGCCCGGATTCGGCGATGTTTTTAAACTTGGCTGGATCGCTTGACCACAAACAAACAATTTGAGCCTGATCGGCAGTGTCTACCAGATTGAACGTGACCAGTCCTTTGGATGCCTGACTCCAGCTGGAGAATGACTGTTTAAGGATATCTCCGAATTGTTCGCGGTATCCTGGCGTGCCATCACCATTGGTGATAAACACACGCAAAGGCATTTGTTGTGCATTCCAGCGAATGACACCATCGCGTGTCACTTCAGTGAAGTAGTCGTGCACGTCGGCTGGCGGCTTGCCGGACTGTCCGTAAATTGCTTGCAACTTTAATCGTTCGCCTTCCAAACCTGCGACTAAACCAGCGATTTTTTTCGCGTCGCGATCTGTTGGAAAACGGCTCAAGAAGCCTCTGTACGATTCGATCGCTTTGTCGATTTGACCGGTTGACTGGTAAAGTCCGCCGATCGTCATCCATGATGGAGCCGAGTTCGAGTTTAGAGAAAGCGCTGTTTGAAGCTCTTGGATAGCCGCGCTTGACTGTCCTGTTTTTGCCAGGGCGATTGCATAAGTGTGATGAGCGTCCGCATTATCCGGCATCAATTCGACGGCTTTCTTTAGCATCGCGGCCGCGTCAGAATTGTTGTTGACCCGCAGTAACTGCCGACCTCTGTTGAAGGCGTCTAGCGCTTCGGCCGTAGTAGCCTTGCCGCCCATCGTGTACTCATATCGCATCTCCTCAGCGGATGCCTGCGATGTTTGCAAAAAGGAGACGCCGGCTAAAGTTGTAGCTACTAATAAGGTCGATACTTTTGTCAGTTTCAATTCACTCAGTCCTATTTCCCAAACCAATCAATACACGGAAGGTCATTCGCCAATCAAGCTAATTCATTCGCTAGTTAAACTCGTCGACGGTGTGGGCGATTCAAAGTTTCATCTCGGCACGCTCACATTGGAACGTTCATTCTCGTGGCTAATGCGTTCTGCTTTTGATCGCGCGGTGCAGAACATTAGCAGTTTACAAGCTCGGCGGCATCGTGGACACCAGTTCTCACTCAACAGGCTTCAAATCAGATCGAATTTAAACTTATGGACATCAAGAGATCGCAGCAAGCCATTGTTAGCCTAAACTCAGAGAGGCTAAAACCTGGGCGTTATTGAACTGAAACGTACCGGACAGGTTCGTCATCGAAAAGTCGCGACGCGAGCGCGAAGATAATCGGCACGAAATTCAAATGAGGTGCATCGATGCGACAAGTGAAATGGGGCGTTCTCGGTGGATCGGGATTCGCGCGCAGGCGCAGTATTCCTGCCATGATGCAGTGCCCTAACGTTGAGCTAGTCGGCGTCGCCAGTCGCTCGCAAGAGAAATCCGAAAAGTTCAAAGAACAATTTTCGCTCGCCAAAGTTTATTCCTCCTATCAAGAATTGCTTGATGATGTCGAAATCGAAGCCGTTCACATTCCGCTTCCTAACTCGATGCACAGTGAGTGGGCACTAGCCGCGCTCGAAAAAGGCAAGCATGTTCTGTCAGAAAAACCGTTTGCGACAACCGTTGAAGACGCTCAGCTTGTGGCTGAAAAGGCTGAGCAAACCGGTTTGAAAGTAATGGAAGCGCTGATGTGGCCGTTCCATCCGCAACACCGAACAGCAAAGAAATTAGTAGCGGATGGAGTAATCGGCGAAGTCCGTTTTATTCGCGCTTCGTTCACTTACATGATGACTGCTAAGTCAGGTATTCGATTAGATAAAGAGCTCGGAGGTGGTAGCCTCCTCGATGTTGGATGCTATCCGGTCAGTGGTGCGCGATATTACTTTGACGAAGAGCCCATCAGCGTTTTCGCCAGCGGAGATATTCATCCCGAACACGGCGTTGACACCAATGCTAGTGCAATTCTTCAATTCGCTAAGGGACGAGCAGTCATCGACTTTGGTTTTCATCTGCCGTACAGAACCGAAATGGAAATTGTCGGCGAGCTCGGTCACATTCTATTTCCACGTGCCTGGCAGCCTTTCGAGCAATCGACAATTTATTTAAACGATGATGAAATCGTTTTGCCACCAGCGAATCACTACATAAATCTCTTCGAGCATTTTTCTCAATGCGTCTTAGATGACACCACACCAGAAATTGGTGTCGACGATGCAGTGAATCAGATGAAGGCGCTCGACGCAATCAAAAAGTCGTTAGTGAGCGGTTCTGCGCAAAAGCTGTAATCGATAGGGTCCGATTCCGGTTGCACAGCACTCCTGGTCAAAACAATTACTAGTTTGTTTTACCGGCTGGTGTTGCGGCATCCAGAGCTTTTATGCCTGGCAGTTCGATACCTTCCAGGAATTCCAGGGAGGCACCACCGCCGGTGCTGACGTGAGTGAGTGCGTCGGCAGGAACGCTGCGTTTTTGCAGTGCAGAAACTGAGTCACCGCCGCCGATGATCGTCTTGGCGCCCTTGCGTGTCAGGGTTACCAGCTTGTCGATCAGATCGTTTGTGCCTTTGTCGAAACCAGCGATTTCAAACACTCCAGGAGGTCCGTTCCACAAAATTGTTTTGCAGGATTCCAAAGCATCGTTGACCATTTTGATACTCTTCGGTCCAATGTCCAAGCCCATTTGATCGGCTGGAATCTTGTCTACATCTACAACGGTCGGAGTCGCGCCTTCTTTCATTTCAGTGGCAACAACAACGTCTACAGGGAGAATAATTTGAACGCCTTTGGCTTTCGCTTTCTTCTCTAATTCTTTACAGTAATCCATTCGATCGTCTTCGACAAGTGATTTGCCGGTGTTGAGTCCTTGCGCTTTCAGGAAGGTGAAAGCCATGGCACCGCCAATGATGATGATGTCGACTTTGTCGATCAGGTTATCTAAAACACCGATCTTCGATGATACTTTTGAACCGCCGATGATGCAGGCAACTGGTCTGGCTGGATCGTTGAGCGCCTGGCTGAGCATCTTAATTTCTCTGTCCATCAGCATTCCGGCGAGTGCCGGACGAACCAGATGAGCAACACCTTCTGTGCTGGCATGGGCGCGGTGTGCGGTTCCAAATGCATCGTTAACGTAAACATCGGCAAGGGCTGCGAGTAGTTTTACGAACTCAGGAGCATTTTCTTCTTCGCCGGCATGGAAGCGGACGTTCTCGAGAAGCAGGACTTCGCCGCCTTTCATCTCGCCGATTTTCTTTTCTACTTCGGGTCCAACGGTTTCTCTTACAAAATCAACTTTGACTTCCGCTTTTTCTTTGAGCAGGTCGCCGAGCCGTGTAGCGATAGGTTCAAGCGTGAGCTTGTCGACTTTCTTGCCATCGGGACGGCCCAGATGTGATACCAGAATTACTTTGGCTTCCGCTGCGATCAATCTTTCGATTGTAGGAAGCGCGGCTCTGATTCTCGAATCATCAGTGATAGTGCCATCTTTCTTGTCTTGCGGCACATTGAAGTCCACTCTCACAAGTACTCTTTTGTTTTTGAACACGTCTTCTTTGACGTTTGTGATGCTTTGCTTCATTGTGTTTAGTCCTTTGAACAGCCGGTGAGACGCGGGTTTCGATGATTAGTTTTATGATCCGTTTAATCGTTTAAATTTGAATGAACTAAGGGCGAGGCATTTGACCGCCTCGCCCTCAATTAGTTTTAGTCTCGTTTAGACTTTGACTGCGAGCTTGCTTGCGACTAGCGAGCAGAGCTCTGCCAGGCGGTTGCTGTAGCCCCATTCATTGTCATACCAGGCGATAACTTTGACCATGTTGTCGCCGACAACCATCGTCAAATCAGCATCAACGATTGAGGAGAGCTTGTTGCCCTGGAAGTCGCATGATACCAGTGGAGCTGGAGCGACGCCGAGGTAGTTTTTCAAACCAGCGTTGGTTGCTTTTGCAATCGCTGCGTTGATTGATTCAGCGGTTACTGGCTTCTTGCAGGTGACGACCAGGTCTACAACACTGACGTTAGGCGTAGGCACTCGCATTGCGAAGCCATTGAGTTTGCCTTTCAAGTGAGGCATTACGAGACCGATTGCTTTTGCAGCGCCGGTGCTCGAAGGAATCATCGAAACCGCTGCTGCTCTTGCGCGTCTCAAATCGGTGTGAGCCGTGTCGAGAAGGCGTTGGTCGAGGGTGTAGCTGTGGATGGTGGTCATCAAACCTTGTTCAATTCCGAACTCATCATCAATGGCTTTTGCTACTGGAGCGAGGCAGTTGGTGGTGCAGCTGGCGTTGGAGATGATGTGGTGTTTTTCTGGATCGTACAGCTTATCGTTGACTCCGAGAACGATGGTGATATCTTCACCCTTCGCTGGAGCGGAGATGAGGACCTTCTTGGCGCCGGCGGTGATGTGGGCTTTCGCTTTGTCAGCATCGGTGAAAGCGCCTGAGCACTCGAGAACGATGTCGATGTTCAGTTTCTTCCAAGGGCAGTTGCCTGGATCTTTCTCTGTCGAGAAGTGGATGGTTTTGTCATCGATGGTCAAGGCTTCAGCGGTATGTCCGATGTTATGGTCCTTCATCTCGCCAAGTACTGAGTCGTACTTGAGAAGGTGAGCGGATTGCTCGAGGGTTTGGAAAGGATCGTTGATTGCTACGATTTCGAATTCTTTGGGCAGGCTCAACAGATAGGCGCGGAATACGTTGCGACCGATTCTGCCGAATCCATTAATTGCTACTTTTGCCATTAGGTTTTAATGCTCCTTCGCGTGGCTATGCACTGGTCAGTCAGGCGGAGGCGATTACGTTTTTTCGTAAAACCGCACAAACTCAGACTACAGGCTCTGAGAAAGCATATCCTATGTATGCAAAAACCCCGATTTCTTTATCTGGCGTTAAGACATTTTGTTGTTTTTCCGAAATATATAGATGTGCGCGATAATAAGGCTTATAGTTGAGGTCGGTCTTGACTACCGGTTGACTGACGTTTAAGAGGCTCTTTTGTCATGATAGAACAAGTAAAAGACGGATTACACACGCAAGTCGAAGAAATTCTCGAGAAGCTTCGCCCTATGCTTATGGCTGATGGCGGCAACATCGAGCTCGTCGACGTCAAAGACGGCGAAGTATTCGTTCACCTATTGGGCGCTTGCGGAATGTGCCCAAGCTCGACAATGACCCTGAAAATGGGCGTTGAGCGCGCAATTCGTGAAGCACTTCCAGAAATCAAGCGCGTTATCCAAGTCTAAAATTGACGAAAACTCGTCGAAAGCATCCGCCCTGTCCTCGTGACCGGGCGGATTTCTGCTGTTCGTACTTGGGTGGCTTGGGTGGTTCTTTGCGGAGCCATATTTGCCTAAAACTTGATGTTGTCTTTGGAGCAGAAGAAACGGGGACAGCCCTTAGTTATGACGCAGCCTCCGGAGATTGTGCCCGGACTTGCAGTCCCATCTCCGTATCCATAAGCGCGAATCGGATGGCGACGTGCTTCTCAATGATTTGGTTGTTTGATTCCGCCAAAATTGAACGTTTTCTATAGTTTGGAAGTTATTTGCTCAATTTGTTTGCGATGTATTCGTTGATGCATCTCTGACAAGGTCAGCCAACCATGCGCGTTTAACGGACCGAACCAGGAAGGTGTATGATCGTGGAACTTAGCGGTGTTGAGCGACGGTAGCAGCTCAATTTCGTTTTGCAATCGCGAGGAATCATCATGCCAACTACAGCTTTGGACCCGACGCAGGTCTATAAGAACGCGTTTCCGACTCTCACGGCCGCTGACATGGATATTTTGCAGCCGTATGCGTCGTGCGAATACTTTGAAGATGGTGAATTGATCTTCGAGGCTGGGCAGGCTGATATCGACATGTTCGTGGTGCGAGCGGGTGGTATTGAAATCTTCAATCCGGCGAACGATAACAAGCACATTATTACTCACCAGGTTGGACAGTTTTCCGGTGACATCGATGTGCTTACAACGCGACCAGTAGTCGTGTCTGGACGAGCTTTTGGAAAGACACATGTGATGCGGGTTAACAACACTAAACTGCGCGAGATTTTGCACAAAGTGCCAAAACTTTCGGAGAAATTGTTGACTGCATTTTTAGAACGCCGCGAGATGTTGACCGAAGCGGGTAAGCTTGGGCTGCGAGTTTTAGGACACAGCAAATGTGGCCACACGACAGAGATTCGAGAGTTTCTCTACAAAAATTTTGTGCCGTTCTCCTTCTACGATATTGAAACTGATGATGGTCAAACGCTCGCCAAGACATTGGGATTGCCTGAAGGTATTCCGATTACGGCACAATGCCGCGCGGATTTGCCTGTGGTTGAATGCCGTGACGGAGCAATTCTCAGCAAGCCAAACCTTCGAGAAATCGCAGAGGGTGCTGGAGTCTGGCGTCATTGTCCGAATGGTGAAGTCGATGTCGCCATTATCGGTGCAGGACCTGCTGGTATTGCAGCGGCTGTTTATGCGGCGAGCGAAGGATTAAAAACGTTTGTCATCGACAAGCTTGGACCGGGCGGACAAGCCGGCGGATCGTCGCGCATCGAAAACTTTATCGGTTTTCCAACCGGATTATCCGGAATGGAATTATCTACGCGCGGTGTTTTGCAAATGCTCAAGTTTGGAGCGCAACTAGTGGCACCAGCTTCGGTGACTGAGATCAAGCGGTCTATGGAGTGCAAAGGGCACGAAGTGATGCTTGATTGCGGCGCAGTCATCAAAGCGCGCACAGTTTTGATCGCGACTGGAGTTGAATGGCGAAAATTGGCAGCGACAAATGCCGATCGTTTCGAACGCGCTGGAGTTTATTACGCGTGCACCACCGTTGAAGCGATGCTTCATGATATGGCTGATGTCGCCGTTGTCGGCGCCGGCAATTCGGCAGGACAAGCCGCGATGTATTTGTCTGATTGCTGTCCGAATAGAACAGTCCACATGATCGTTCGTGGAAAATTAGGAACCAGCATGTCCGAATATCTCACTGGAAGAATTCTTTCCTGCAAAAATATTGTGGTGCATGAACAGGCTGAAATCACTTCGGTCAACGGCGAGCGATACGTTGAATCGGTTGATGTAGAGTCGAAGATCGAAGGTTCTTTCCAGCTTCCAGCTAAAGCCGTTTTCGTTTTCATTGGTTCTGCTTGCTCGCACAAATGGTTGCCACCAGAACTTGCACTAGACTCCAAAGGTTTCATTTTGACTGGTGCCGATGCACTCGCATCCGGAAAATGGTTGTGCGAAGACCGCATTCCATGTCCATTGGAAACATCGATTCCGGGAATTTTGGCCGCGGGTGATGTGCGATCCGGCAGCACCAAAAGGGTTGGATTTGCTGTTGGCGATGGCTCACAAGCAGTCAGTTGTATACACAACTTGTTGGCACTAGCACCAGTTTAACAAGCTTTTAAAGATCAAAACTCTCGCAACCGGGGCACGATGTTTATTGATGCAAACATCAATTGTTCAATCTTGTGTTCGAAGAGTTCCGAACACCTTGCGGATGCCTCCAATTCTTTGAGACTTTGCAGTCTGCATGATTTCTTGGCATTGTTGTTCAATCGTTTTTAGTTCTTGCCTAGTAATAAGGTTCAGTGTCTCAGCCGATGCCAGCTTTGTTACCATGCACCCTTTGATAGGATCGTCTATTGTCCTGTCAGGTGTAAAATCGATCAGAAGATAGTTTTGTCCATGACACGACACGACGGCACACATCTCAAATTTGACGGAGATGTTTTGTGTCTTGTCGGTCAGTGTGCAAAATGCATAATCACCATCAAGCCATGTATCAGAAATAGCCAGGTCATCTCCTGTTTCGGCCAAGCGTCTGCCGATCATGACTGCTTCGATCAGTTCATAGGTTTCCGATTTATCTTGTTCAATCATGTTGGTTATCCCTTTTTGACTGGAAGGACGGCGGCGTCGCAAGGATCGAATCCGTACTTGTGATACAGCGCATAGAGAGCCGGCCTTTCGGTTAGATGCCCGAACGTTTTGACAGCGCCTGATTCTGGTGAATACCATCCATGGTTGTAGTAATCCATTCCTTTATTGCTTTTTAGCATCAACTTGCCAGCATCACTATAAGTCAATAAACCATGTTCAATTCCACTTTGCTTTTCCAATATGTGAATTTGCTCAGGAGATAGCCTCTTCCCAGGTCCTATTCCGAAAGCCTTCTCAATCCGGTTGGTTACAGCCCCGTCGATACTTGACCCTGGATGTCTTGATGCGTCAAGCACTTTTTCGAATGTATCGCGGCTCAAACCAACGCGTTTCGAAAGACCACCAACTGTCTCGCAATTGCCCGTTTTTAGCTGCGCTTCTAACCCTAAGCCTTTATGGTGGCATATTTCATCAAGTCGTTTTTGAACGATCACTGCACTTTCTGCATTCTCAGTGTAGATAGTGAAGCCTTTCGCTCCTTGATCTAATCCTGTGGGTGCTACTGCATTGGGATGTCCTTCGTTCTTTGTGCCGTAGAGCGGATCGATTGTCTTCCAACCAGTGATGTGGTTTTTTAGAACTTGATCTTTATAGATCTCAGGGATAATCGCAGCCTGCACTCGACCTAAATCTTGGGCCGATTTAGTTAAGATATGCACTTTTATAGGCGAAGTAGATTCTTTAGTGAAATCCCCATGACACCAGCCTTTGAAGACTGCAAACTTTTTCTGAATGTCTCCGAATTTTAAAGTTCGAATAATGTCATTGCTGTCTCCCTCAACCGAAAAGTCTGGGTATTCGTGGATCTTTATTCTGTCGGTCTGCTCAGTATGCTGAACCTTGTCAGATTTTGGTTCAGATTCCGGTTGTGAAGAAGGCTTTGTCTTGCTGGCAGCTTTTTCAATACCATGTGCAGCCGCCATACCCAAACCAGTAAGCGCGGCATCGGCAAGTGGCGGACCAAGTTCTTTCTCTACGTCATCTTTTGCATGGAGAAAATTTTGCTCTGTTGGATTTTCTATTAGTTTCTGTAGAGCAGGAACGGAATTCAAAAATCCGTTAACACCCTCATGACCAATGTCGCCAAACTGTTTGATTGCCAAAGCTAATCCGCCGCCCTGCAAGACAAGCGCGGCGGTCCGGGTAATTGGATGAGCATTTGATGCTAGTTTTGCGACGATTTGTCCGAAGGCCATCCCGATAGCAGTTCCAGATGCTAGATCTCCGAGTGCACCTTCATCGATACATTTGTGAAGGACTGCTCTAGTTGCGCCGAGTGCTGCACCGTCTTCCAACGCCTGACCAGCAAGAAATAATCCTTTGACTTGCTTTGGTAATGATTGCGTGTCGTGCAATTCCTGTTTGGACATTGCTTGTTGGTATTTGTCGATCAATACATCACAAATAGCTAGATTGTGAAGCTTTTGTTTGTCGAAGTCGCTCAATGTCTCGGGATTTCTAGTTTTCAGATTTTTCTTAAAATGAGTTTCTATGGCGGCATTGTCAGAGGGTCCAAACTCGATAGACATAATTCTCGGAGCCGCCGGTCCCAATCCGATCGTTTTGTAGTCAGGGAGATATGCAGTGAAGCTTTGCTTTAGTGAGTAATCTTGCTT
Organism: Candidatus Obscuribacter sp.; assembly: GCA_021772095.1. GTDB lineage: Bacteria > Cyanobacteriota > Vampirovibrionia > Obscuribacterales > Obscuribacteraceae > JADYXR01. Next base: position 38,387 of record JADYXR010000184.1, read on the forward strand.
GTCACCGTCGGTGGTGGCATCTCGAGTGGCATGTATCTTGTCGGAAGAATTTTTTTGACCTTTATCGATAGTGTCCTTCAGATCATGCGAATCGCTGTGGCCCGAATTCGAAGTGTTTTTGTTTTGCGCACCATCGTAGAACCGCTGCCCTGTCTTGCTATCTTCAAGTACTAGAGGGCTTATAGCTTTGGTCCCATCGCTAAAGCTACGAAAATTTTCCTGGTATTTCTTTGCCATCGGAGCGTCTACAATAGACTCATCGGCTGTCTTTTGTGTTGTGTGCTGCTCCAGCTTCCGGTCGGATACTCCATCGCCCTCTTTTTGTTTTGCGTCTCCAGTTTTGTTCTGGTGGTTTGGCGCTGTCATAGCCATCTGCCTCGAAGTTCGTGACTTAAATATACCCGTATTTAAATTAAACATTTTGAGCCGTCGATCCTCGACTGTGGAATTCAACATGATGTTGAATTGCGACTAGCCATATAGTCGTATGCACACCAATCGAGGACGCTCCGTGGCCAATCCGAATTTTCTCGAACAATCGTTTGAGTCCTGCAACAACAGCCTAAAGGCTTCGACCAAATTTTTGGAGGATACCTGGAAGCATCCGGAACAGAGGCTGAGGCAAGTCGGAGCAGTGGCTGAGGGAGTTCTTGTAGGTGGTGCCAAGACCGTACCTGATCGATTGATCAACCACACTGAGGAGACAGTCAAGCAAATAGGTGCTGGTATCGCAATTGGTGCACTTGTTGCTCTTGCGCCTGTGGAAATTCCGATTGTCGCAATGGGACTTGCGGTTGCCGGAACGGCGATGACCGGTTCTTATGTTTGGGATTTAGGGCAGCGTCTTGGAACGAACAAGGAACTGCACAGAGCGCTCGATAAGGTTTGGGAAACGGGAGACACAAAAGCTCTAAAAAACGCGACGCCAGTTATTGAAAGTGCCCTGGGGAAAGAAACTTTTGATTTCGGCATAACGGCTCTGACAGCTCATCAAGGATTCAAGCTGGGCGGCGGCATGAAGCAAGCCGCAAATTTCTATGGACAAAAAATGCAACCCGGATTGCAGGCGATTCCGATTGGGAATGCTGGCGGCTGTGCTCGTCCGAATCTAGCAATTACGGATCGAATGGAGCCGTACCATGCGATGAGTGGACGTCGCGCGGAGCCGGCGGCGCCATGGTGGGAAAAGAACGTCAAGACAATTGATTCTGCAATTGAAAAACTAAGCGAAAAGGGACCATCTACATTGCCTGATCACAAAACCGAGATAGAAACTATTGCGGACCATTTGAACGGGTTCTCCAACTCCAATGAAAGAATTGGCGCTGCATCAGCAGAAAAGCTGATTTCCACCCACAAAGAATTCAGCAAGTTAATAAAGCCAGTACAGGAACACGTAAGTCAGAATTCGAAAGCTTATGACAACGACCTGTTGTCGGAGCGGGAATCCGAGATCTTTAACAAACAATTTGAATTGATAACGAGCATCGTCGAAAAGCGCTTATCTGCGCTCGGTTTCAATCAACCTCGCGCCGCTACAAATTTTGACAACGCGTTCAGTAATCACGAAGGACTGCAAGTTCAGGAGCGCGTGAGTAATAGCATTTCAAAAGTTCTGGATTCTACAAACGCCTACCCAGGCTCTTCAGCCGTCCGAAATGCGATGGAAGAGTCATTAACGGGTCCGAGATTACTTGATTGGCGAGGCGTCGCCAGTCGTCCAAACTCCAATACCGACCGTGTCGGAGCTGATTACATTATCGCGAACAAATCCACAGGAGAAATTTACCCAATTGATGTCACCATCCAGGGAATCAACTTGAAAGCGGCTTCGTTAGTGGAATCTCTGGGGGGACATAATGGCCTTCGATGGGGCAAATATGTTCCCAAGGAGCGCAGCGAATGGGTGATTTGCGCCGTCGATGAAACGGTTTTTGGTAATCGATTTGGCGGCGACCTGGCGGTATTGCAAAATCAGGAGCAGCTTCAATTAACTCGAATTTTAGGAAAGATTCTGTCCAAAGAATCTCCGTTAAATGTTCTAGACTCGCAACTCCCAATCAGTTCTGCCTCTCAACATCCGACCTTGACATTAACTGAACTCTTAAGATTTAGTCGAATCTTAGAAGAGAAAAACATGGCAGAATGGTCAGGTTCGGTTCTGAAAAGTGCGGAATCTATTCTCATGCAGATGAAAGGTTCCGATGAAATTCCAGCTAGTTTGAGAAACGCGATTTTCGGAAAATAAAATTCCTGATTGCGAATGGAGGAAGCCTTGAGTACGACAAATCCTACATGGCTCGGCGCGATGCTCGAGGGCTATTCGCTTGTTGAGCAAATGGCTGATGGAAGGTTCTCTGAAGTGTACAGAGGACGTAGCTTTGACAAAGGGGAAAAGGTCGACGTCATTTTCAAGATGGCTAAGAAGCCGGAGATGATCGAACTTGAGCCTGGAAATATTTTTGAAACTCAAGCGCTTGAAGTCACTGAGGAGTCGATTCGTCCAGTTCGACCGAACGCGAACCAGCTGGTGCGCTATCAGCAATCGCTGATGACCGGCAAGCTTCGCACTGAGATGGTTGTCGCCAGTATGCTTTCCGACGTTGGTAACTCGTGGTTCTACACCATGCAGGATGCCGGGACAGAGAATCTGCGGGCTGAGTTCCCATCGCGCGCAAAATTGATTCTTTTTTACAGCCTTGTTCAAGCGTTCATTCGACTTGAAAATAAGCCTTCATTCGAATATCACGGTGATTTGAAACCTGAAAATATTTTGTGGACGATCGATGGACCTTTGTTGATTGATCCAGGCTTTTTCGGACAGTTGGATTGTGAGGAAGGTGAGCTGCTTCAAGTCGCCATCACTACTCCGGCTTATTATCCGTTCCTCACTCCTGATGATTCTTTCGCGATGGGGATTATGTTCTGGGAAGCTGTGTGTGGTTTCCATCCGTTGGTTTCGAGAGATGAGTATCAACGTGCTACTGGTTTAAAAACCGTAGCGACAGAAGGCGATACCGCATCTGGTGCTGGAGCAAACGTTGAGTATAAGAGCGAAGTTGGGGACAGCGTCCGCGCATGGGTCAGCTTGATGAACCCGTCCTGCAGATCGTTTATCGAACCCATTCTTCAGTTACCGAGACCGAAAACAGTCAAGCCTGAGATCCCTGATCTTCTGGAGAAAGTAGTTTTGAAGGGATTGCGTCTGACAATTGCTGATAGCGGATTGATTGAGAAAGGCGATGGATACCTGACTTGGGAAGAGTGGATGACCGACCTCAAGGCACTGTGTGAATTGCCTTTTGATACCACATCGCACTTGCATTTCTTCTAATTGATCGGTAGATGCTCATATCGGTGGCAGAATCACTTCGACTGAGTCACCAACGCGAACCATCCCTGGTTCCTTCACCACGCCCACGAGACCGCGTTTATGCATCGCGGATAAAAACGGTCGAGGTGTTAGTGCGATGCACTGGCATTCATTATGTTGGTGTTGAGATCTGAGATGTCTTTATACATTTGCTGAACTTGCGAACGCAGCTCGACGAGCAGCTCTGACTTAGTCTTGAGAAGGTCGAGAGAAATCTTTTTGTCTTTCGGTACTATCCCGGAAAGAATGTCGATTGTTTCTTTCGATTTTTGGTCTTTTGCAGCTAAGCCACGATATGATTGCCAACTCTTCAAGAGCGTTTGTATGCGGGTCATTCCGTTAGTCGAATCGGCCGGCACTGCCTGTAGATAGTTCCAAACGATCGGATCGTACCCCGAGCCCGCATAATCTCGTCCGAAAAGTGGTGCCAACATGTTGCCTTTTCGCGCGGCGTTATGGTCGTTGGTGGGAAGTTTGTATTTCGGTGGAATTAGTCCCAGCAGGGGAATACCCACAGCTAAGGCATTACCGGTGATGCCGAAAATATTCGGTAATGGAGCACCGTGTTTGATACCACTAGCAGAATCTAAAACTCCAAGTCCACCCGAGCTTGTGAAGGCGGCAATGTTGTTCAACATGACAGCTCGATCGTGTCTCGCTGAGAAAAACGAATACTGCATGTTCGCCGTTGCAAGGTCGCCTTCGATGTTGGCCAGTGCTTCTTCAAGCTCAAGGGCGGCATATTGGATGGCACGACTGAGCTTTTCGCGCAGAATCATAATGTCCAGAACATCGTCCCGACTTTGTGCAGTATTGTGCGCTTTCGACTTCAAGTCCTCCATCGGCTCCACGACGTTCAGCATCTTTGCGAGCTGCAACGCGTTGGGCGTGAGGCTTTCGTGATGATCGCCGCTATCACCGGGAGTTTTTTGTGCGTCCAAAACTTTTTTGTCGCCAGTCACGTCTTCTTCTTTTTTCGGCGCCGATGCCGCCGCGATTTTCGTTTCTTTCCGTGACTGATTCAGATCATTCGAAACTAATGCTTGATCGGAAACTAAACTGATGTTTGATGCATGAAAGAGGGGCTGCGAGTCGTCTAGCGCTTGCGCCGGAGCGGAAAACCATGGCATGGAAATCGTCATGGTGATGAGCACTGCTGCCACTAAGTTTGAAGTTGAAAGAAAATTCGCAGACGAGAGAAAATTTGCAGATGAAAGAAAACTTGCGCACGAAAGTAAATTCGCACACGAAAGAATTCGCTTGTCGTTAGACGAAATTTCATGCGTATGAGATGGCGCTAAGCCGTTGTTCATAAACCTTTCGCTCAAGTGACGAAGGCGAAATCATATCACCTCTGGAAAAGACTAACCAAGCGGAAAGGTACATCTTCTTGGTGAGCCGTGCTTTATGTAGTTCCGATCAGATCCACGATTGAGTGTTTGAGCTCGATCCCGATTGAGTTCGAACTCCGATTAACGAACTCCATCAACAAACTCCGATCATCGACTCCGATCAACAAACTCCGATTATTGAAATCTGATTATTGAACTCCAGCCTGCGCGGCTGAGAGTCTTCGTAGAACCGGTATGAGCTGCGCCGCGGAACGGTATCTGTCTTCGACTTCCATTTGCGTACATGATTCGACCAATTCGCAGATCTCCGGCGACAAATCATCACGCGCATCTTTTGGCGTTGATGTGGAAAGCGCCTCGGGCTCTGCGCCAACGAGTATGTAGTAGAGTGTGCAGCCAAAAGCGTAAATGTCGCTTTCGACGACTGCTTTGCCGCGAAATTGTTCTGGCGCGATGTAGGCTTGTTTGCCTACGAGCGTTCCCGTTGCTTGTCCAATGAACTCGTTGGCGGCTCCGAAATCGATCACTACGATGCTGCCGTCCTTGGTGATTACAAGGTTGTCCGGCGTCAGGTCGCGGTGGATGATTGGCGGATCTTGCTCGTGCAGATACTTGAGAATGTTGGCGATTTTTATGCCCCAATCGATCACAACGTGTTCTTGCTGAGGACCATTTTGTCTAACGAATTGTCTGATGTCTTGACCGTTCAAATACTGCAACATCAAGTAAGTGCGCCCGCCTTCTACGAAATAGTCGAGCACTTTGACGATGCCGGGATGATCTAACTTCATAAGAAACTGCGCTTCGCGCTCGAACATCTCTTTCGCTTTTGCTTTCACACTAGTCTGCGCGTCATCAGGAATGACAGCTTCTTTTATGACGACCAGTTCAACACCATCGTTTCTGTCCGCCAGATAAACCGCAGCCAGACCGCCGAGCGCCAGGTGTCGTACGATTTTCACCGTACCATTGTTGAGCGTTCTTCCTGGTTCCAGGGGAACGAAATTGGTTGGGCAATAGCGCCTGCGAAGCTCTTCTTCCCACATGTCCGTGTAGCTCAAATCGTTTCTTCCCGACGCCAATTGTTTAATATCGCTGCGCAATGCGCCGACGTTGTCGCCCATCTGGCAACCATCGCTCCACAATTCAACGGCGAGCAAGATCTGTTCCGCTTCATCGGAACTCAGTCTGTCTAGTTCTAATCTAATCGGTGCATGTCTGTTATTGAAGATCAGAAGTTGTCTGTCCTTCCATGGTTTATCCGCAAACGCGACATCCAACTTGGTCAGCTGAGACCAGCTGTAGAAGCTCGTCGACGCTCGTGGTTGTTCTGGTAGGATTGGCAACCTGATACCACTCTTATCGACGATGATTTCGTTTTTCGCAAACAATCGAGTCGCGGTCAAACCGATCATCGATATAGCGAAACAGCTCGCCAGCCCCGCGCAGACCTTCATGATTTCACTGATTTGAGCTGCTTGAATAGATTGATAGACAGTCAAACCAAAGATAACGATTACAGCTCCGATGATCGCAACTGCAGGGCAAATAATGCCCCAGATCGGAAACGTGGCCTTCAAAAGTGTTCGGACGCTAGGTACAGTGACTGACTCGTACTTCGCTCTAACAGCCAATTCCGCCATGTCAGTCTATCTCCTGTTTGACAAGATTCTCTTCTAATTTGATCGTGCCACCAGGCGTTACACCAATCTTTTCACCGCCAGCTGCGATACTGAGTTTGGTGCCCTCTGTTTCAAGCAGCGCCGCCTGGAGATCGGCTCTTAATGCGACTGCGTCTTGATAGCGTTGGTCTGTTTTTAACGTCGTGCACTTTTGAATAATGGTATCGAGTGCGGTGCTAACATCTTCGCGCTTGTTGAGAATTTTTGATTGCGTGATCGGTTCCGGATCTCCTCCGCTAAGCAGGAAATACAGAGTACAACCCATTGCGTAGATGTCACTCGCGTGCACAGGCTTTCCGCGGAATTGCTCGGGCGGAACATAAGCGTGTTTTCCGACCACGGTGCCGGTCATTCCGGAAGAGTGTACTTGAGCGACGTTGAAGTCGATCAGTTTGACGTCGCCAGTGGGTTCGAGCATCAAATTATCCGGAGTGAAGTCTCTATGAATCACATCGCGCTCATGCAAATATTCGAGCATGTCGCACATTTGCAGTGCTAACTCGATTACTTCTTTCTCGTTCATCGGCCTGCCGAGCGCGTGATTGCGAAGGTTCTGGCCTTCGATGTGTTCGAGTACTAAATAGCCTCTGTGATCTTCAACGAAGTAATCGCGCAGTTTGACTATGCGGTCGTGAGACAGCAGATTGAGTGTTCTGGCCTCATGCTCGAAGCGTTCTAGCGATTGTCTTCGCACTGATTCTTCTACAAAGATTGGAAAAATGGTTTCCTTTAAAACCACCTCTTCGCACTTATGTTTGTCAATGCTTGAATTTAAACGACACAGATAAGCCGCGCCCTGACCGCCCACGCCTAGTTTCATCACGACTTCGTAGCGAGACTCGTTAAGCGTGTTACCCGGCTCCAGTGGATCGAGTTTCTCGCGGTCGGGTGAACTCGACAATGACTGCAGCCAGAGCTCTGTGTAACTCGACTGTTGCTGCGGCATCAGCGCCTCTGCCAGCGCTGGTGTGATTAAACAACCTGGCGCATAATGTTTGAGCCGATCGTAAAAATCTGCTCGCCCACGGGGTTCGAATGCACCATATTCGAGAATTTTCAGAACGTTTCCAGTTTTGCCTTTCAGAACAATCTTCCATTGATCGGGCTGCGACTTTTCGGAGGAGCGCTCCATGTCAGCGCTTCCAAGTTCGGTCCAATTAATCGACGATAACTTATAGCGCACAAATTTGTAGCCCTGCAAGAAATTGATACCACTATCGTCAAGAACAATCATCGTTGGTTGATTCAGCTTTCGAAGCAGACTGACGAGCAAGTACACGGATACGATAGCCGCGATCACGCCGGCGACAGGAGCCGTCGCCAAGTCCGTTGCTCCGGTGATGCCCTTGCTGAGTACGCTGCTGACTGACGACAGTACGGTGCGGATGTTTGTACCTATGATTTGCGCCAATGTGGTGGCATTCCACTGGCTGTTCGTAATCGAATAGGCATGCCATGTGGAGGCAACCCAGAACGCAGAAAACAGCACCCACATCAGCATCGGACCGACCCGTGACCAGCTGCTCAGCGAAGTCATGAATCCTTTTTGTGTTTCTGCAAACACACGATGAGCGTGGTAAGGAATTTCGATTTGAGGAGTCAATGCGCTCAGCATCTGGGGGCTGAGTTCCTGACAGCGAGCCAGAGTTCGCAAGGTTGGATCGATACTGCAATGAGGATAATGCTTGTCGACGTATCTAACCAGATACTGCACATCTTTGGCGTCAAGTCGCGAAAGTTCAAACGGCCAAATGTAGCCGTTTTGAAAAGTGAAAACGATATTTTTCGGAATCATTTTGTCAGTTTCGTAGTTGACCGAAAACGTCGATAAGTTATTAAGCGGCTGGCTGGCGATGCCGTGAAATAAAGTGCCATCTGCGATTTTGATTTTGCGTTTGAGGACATCCGTCAAAAAGTAAACGATGCCGAAGAACAAAATGAGAAGAAATCCGATATCGGTAGAAACTGAACCGAGCCGAGTCATGACGGCGCCGACGACGGCAGCGACAACCCAACCCCAGATCGGAAGCAGGAATATGACTTTCCACCACAGCGCCGCTGTCGACGTGTGGTCGTTGTAGCGCATTATCCGTTCGTCTTTCTGCTCTTGTCTGGATTGCATAATGGGCGAGCAGCGTTTCGTTTTGAACCCGCCGCCCTCATTTACCTGAAGGGGTTAATTTCATTATGCCCCGTGGCCAAAACGAATTCTCCAGGAAATTCCCCAGGGGTTGGTTTATATTGAAAGAAACCATTGATTCGGCTGCGCGATCATCTCGGCGAAGTCGTGTCGTTTACTTTTGCGAAATTTCGAAATTAGTTTAGTCGCCAAAGAATCTTTTGATTCTGTTTCTAAAATCAGAAGTCAAATAACTGCTGACGACAACGGTTTCATGTTGAGGAAGAAGCCCACCACGAGCGCCTTCTGACGTTGCTCTTCGAACAGAACGTTTTGATTCGATAATCGAAGCGTAACCGTTCTCGATAATTTTCTTCGCTTGTTTCTCAACCGTTGCGCGCAAAGAAGTGACGTCCTCGATCTTGTTGACGAGGCCGATGGACAGCGCTTCTTGAGCGGTTATCGCATCGCCTGTGAACAACATTTCTTTAGCGAATGCCGGACCAACCAGATACGTCAATCGAGCAATATTTTCATCGTCGAGAACGATACCCAGACGCGCGACCGGTACGCCGAGAGACGCATCATTGCTGGCGTAGCGCAGATCGCAAGCGAGCGAAAGCAGAAGTCCTCCGCCAATACATGCACCATCGATCATCGCGATTATTGGAATCTCGAATGCGTAAACATAATCGACCGCTTCACTTAGCGCATGCCAAAAATGTTGGGCGCGAGCATAATTATCAATCTGTTCCAGTTCTTCAAGATCGGCACCAGAAGCGAAGTTACCGCCTGCTCCGTGGATGACGACAACCTTCGCACCAGCATCATGCATCTGCGAAAGTTTTTCAGGAATTGCTCTCCACATGTCCTGCGAAATCGCGTTGCGATAACCGGGTCTGTTGAGGGTGAGCCAACCAATTTGATCTACGATTTCGGTTTGAATAACATCGAACTTGTCTGACATGGGTTTCTCGAGCGTATTACTGTTAAAAATCGAACTTGACTGTGTCACCTTGTTTAATACCATGCTGTTTGCAATATCCTGCATTGACTTCAATTACTTCCGACGCGGTCACTGACTCATCTGCCGGATAGGTCGGGCATTCAGACGGATCTTTTGATTTGCACGGGGGCACATTCTCGCAGATCCGCATAATCTTGCCATCTTTTATAAAAAGCATATCCAGCGAAATGAAACAGTTGTACATCCAAAATCTGGTTGGTGATGCTGGTTTGAAAAGAAACACCATCCCTGAATCCTTATCCAGAGCCGTTCTTCCCATTAAGCCGTGCTGAATTTCCTGCGGCGTGCTCGCCACTTCCAGCTTAATCACATTCGTGCCAATAGTCGCGGTCGGCATCTTTCCAAGCGCCTCTTCCAGAAACATCGAGTTCATACACAACACCGCGACCACGACGGTCATGATTGAAGGAATTCGTCCAAGTCGAGTAGTCAATATCTTCACAACCACCACATTTTGCTAAAAGGAGTTTTGTCGTACAGAAATTGTATCGTGTTGAGAAGCACTCCTCGGTGTCCTGGCAAAGACATGCCATTAATCATGCCGGTTGGATCGATCACAGCTGAAATTCCGTGGTTGGCTGCCAGAACCATATAGCGCTCGTTTTCCACCGATCGGAATACTGCTGCAGCCAACAATTGTCTGTTTATAGATGCATTATGAAACCATGCCAGGTTAGAAACATTTACGAGAAGCGAGGCGCCGTTGCGCACTTCGTTAGCAATTAGTTTTGGATATATCAATTCGATATAGATTGAAATGCCGACATTTCCCCACTGACTCTTGGCGAGCTGTGAGGAATTCGCTGAAAGGAAACTCTCCCGTGTTGACGGGATGCGCTCTTTGATTGGTGCGGGAAATTTGTCGCCATGGATAAACTGAGGCAGAAACTCTGTAATCGGCACCAGCCGTTGTTTCAAATAGATCTGGCGCCCTTTCTTCGAGGGGGACATAAGAACTGCAGCGTTGGCGAGACCATTCTGCAACGTCTCAATAGATCCAACCACAACTTCTTTCTTCTGGGTATAAACGATATTTTTGAGAATGCTGAGCAAACATTTCGGCTGCATCTGCGCCGCGTTGATAGCGCCTTCAGGCAGGCAAAGCATCGATGAACCGACATTGGCACAGAGCGATGAATATCTCCGAGCAATGTCGGTTGGTTTGGAAACGTTTAAGCGCTCCTCTTCAATGGTGACATTGCCTTGCACGACTGCCACTGAAACTGGTGGCGTCTGTGAATTGACTATCATGGCAGTGGCTGAATCGATGCGCTTGTTGATGGCGGTGACGCGCGCCGAACCCCACGAGCAGATAGCGAACACGGCAATCAATGTGATCGCAAGGTCGAAACCGCTGCCGAATCTGGTCGAAAAATTATCGGTGCGCTCACCCAGTTTTTTGGCCAGGCGAGTCAGTTCCAGAATGACATTTGCAAGTGTGGCGTTGACCAATACGATCAGAAAATCAAGACTGCCACTGCCGCCAACTGACGCCATTTGAATCAGCGGCAATTGTTTGTACTGCGAGTAAGCAATCTGATTGATCGGCATGCCGATGAAAATTTCCGATGGTGCGATCATCCATTGAAGGAAAACCCAGATCAATGGAACTGCAATTAGATAAGGAAAGAATGGACGCTCGAGATTGTGAAGAAACCCGGCTCTCAGTGGTAGACAATAAACCAATAACGCAAAGGCACCAATCAACAAAGACTGGTGAAATGATTCGACCAACCAGATCAACATACTGACCTGGTAGCCGACGATCTCGTGGAAACCCAACCAGGATAGTGGTGCTAATCCGAGATACCAGCTCAGCGAAATGCTGTGGTATCCGAGTCCAAAGGCTAGCCCGACAAGCGTCGCTTCGAGCTTTGCGTTGGCTCCGCGCAGTAATACCAGAAGTGGTGCCAGTCCGATCCAGGCAAGCCACCAAATTTCGAAGCCCGCGCTCGACAAACCAAACAGGCAGCCGAAAAAGAACGCCAGCGGCATTTTATATGTCACTGCAAGACGCTGCAGCGCAGTCGGTCGCCCGAACAGCTCTGACGTTTGTCTAACTACTTGCTTGCTGTACACTTCTCGGCTACTCTCAATAAGTGACAATGTTACACGGTCTTGAGCCCGCTGTGGTTGAGAGTTATTTGAGGGATATCGTTTGTCAGGCCATCGAATATTAGGAATCGACCCCGGGACAGCAACGGTGGGCTTCGGCATGATCGAGAAATTCGAAGGCGACCGGTATCGATATATATCTTCGGGAGTCATTTCGACTCCAAAAACTATGGCCGCGGCCGCTCGCTTATCGATGATCCGCCGCGATATGCTGACAATTTTGGAAGAATTTAAACCGGATGTGGTGGCTGTCGAATCGATATTCTTTTTCAAAAACGCAAAAACATTGGTTCCAGTTTCGCAAGCGCGTGGTGTCATTCTGGAAGCGGCTTGCTCTCAAGGGCACGAAACCTTCGACTACACGCCGATGCAAGTGAAGATGTGCGTCACCGGATTCGGTCGAGCGGAAAAGAGTTTTGTGCAAACTGCTGTGGCTAAACTTTTAAATCTGGATCAAATCGTCAAACCCGATGATGCGTCAGACGCGCTGGCGATTGCGATTACGCACGCGCGCATGAGCGTTTCATCGGCCGTGAGCGCGGCGCTTCGTCACCATACAGAAGTGACGGTGGAAGCACGGATTGTTGAAATTACAGAACTTACCGTTGAGTCGAGCCTGGCTCCATAGCGCTCAGCTGTGGCTTCAGGGAAACCGAAACCGCGCGAGTCTTGCGGCGTCGTTTCGAGCGCCACTGCCGCTGGTGTGAGTGAATGCTCTGTCCGAGTGTCGTGCATAACGGTCCTGCAAAATGGTCGCGCCAAAACATCGTCCATAACGTCGTCCATAACGGTCGGTCAGACGCCTATGCGAAACACCTTCAGGCGTCGGCGTCCTCATCCTCATCTGGCTTGTGGAAGCCGTTTGCATTTGTGTGTCGGGTTACCAGCAGATATATACATGGAAGCACGAGCAAAGTCATCGACGTTGCCGTCAGTAGACCTCCGAACACAACGGTGGCCAAGGGTCTCTGGATTTCTGCGCCGGTTCCGTCCGAAAATAGTTTTGGCAGTAGTCCCATCATTGCGACCAGAGCGGTCATGATTACGGGGCGGAGGCGCACTGCCGCACCTTCTCTTATGGCGGCGATTGACGGCACTCCTTGCATTTCCAATTCTGCGATGTAACTGATCAGAATGACTCCATTTTGCACTGCCACTCCAAACAGCGCAATGAAACCAATGATGGCGGGAACCGAGACGGGCTGATGAGATATGAAAAGTGCGATGATACCGCCTATGGTTGCAAACGGAACATTGAGCATAATGATCGCTGCGTTGTTGAACGAATTGAACGTGAAAAACAGCAGAATGAAGATCAGGAAAAGCACGATCGGTACGACCACAGCCAGTCTAGCCATAGCGCGTTGTTGGTTGTCGAATTGACCGCCCCAAACTATCGAATAGCCAGGAGGCAGTTTCACCTTCTTCGCCACGACTTCTTGAGCGTTTTGCACCCAACTTCCCAGATCTCGTCCACGAATGTTGACCATCACCGCGCCGCGTCGCTGTCCGTCTTCGCGGCTGATTAGAAGCGCTCCGCGCTCCGTATAGATGTCGGCGATTCTATCCAATTCCAACTGGACGCCGTCCGGCGCGTCAATCACCATGTTTCGCACATCTTGTTCCGTCTGTCTCTGTTCTTTCGGAAACCGCACCAAAACTCCAAATCGACGACTGCCTTCAATTACCTCCGAGACGATTTTCCCGGCCAGTGCGGTTTGCAAAATGTTTTGAACTTCGGCGATTTGCATTCCATGGCGAGCTAATTCCTGCCGACGCAATTCGATCTTCAATTGTGGTGCGCCGATGATGGGCTCTCTGGTAACGTCTGCTGTGCCGCGCACTTCTCGTACTGCCGATCTGATTTGATTTAGCAAATTGCTGATCGTTTGCAAATCGTCTCCAAATACTTTGATACCAACGTCGGCTTTAATCCCTGTGATCAAATCATCGATCATGTCCGCAATTGGCTGTGAAAAGCTAAACATCATCCCTGGAATCTGAGCGCATTCGGCCGCCATTCGATCGATCAGCTTTTGTTTGTCCCTGTCTTTCCATTCAGACTTTGGTTTTAGTCCTATATAAATATCTGCCGCATCCACGCCCTCAATGTCAGAGCCCATGCCGGATCTACCGATTCTAGTCGCCACGACTGAGACTTCGGGAAACTTGGTCATCATTTTTTCGACAGTTTCAGCAAACTGGATCGATCTGGTATGCGAGATGCTTGGCGGCATCCGCAGTCGCAGCCAGATGCTGCCTTCATCCAGGCTTGGCATAAACTCCGAGCCCAAAAACGGTATCAAGCACCCGGTTGCCATTAGTATCACAGTTGATACCACTAGGATGGGTTTCGGATTTTTGAGGAGACGGTCGAGAGTTGGGAGATACGCCGCTTTCGACCACTCGACGATCGGGCTGTGTTTTTCGATGATTGGTTTTTTCAGGAACCAAAAACACAACACGGGGATGATCAGAAGTGCCACCGCCAGCGCGCCCACAAGCGCGTAGATGAAGGTTAGAGCAAGCGGGTGGAACATCTTGCCTTCAATGCCTTCCAGTGCGAATAGCGGCAAATAAACGGCGACAATGATCATCATCGCGAACGTAATCGGCCTGCCGACTTCTTTGGCGGCAATCGTGATGATTGCCAGCGTATCAACCTTCTTTGGATCATCCTTTTGGCGTTCGTATGCCATGGACAACTTGCGAAAAATGTTTTCAACCATAACAACGCCGGCGTCGACTACGACACCAAAGTCGACTGCACCGAGCGTCATAAGATTGGCTGACAGTCCCGTAAATTTCATCATGGCGAAGCTGAACAACAAGGATAAGGGAATGACGACAGCCACGATTAGCGAAACTCTGATGTTCATCAAAATGGCGGAGAGGACAACGATTACAAGACCGCCGCTGAACAGAAGAATTTCTTTGACCGTGTCTGTCGTTTTGTCCACCAGATCTTTCTGGTTGTAGAAACTTTGAATCTTCACACCATGCGGCAGATCCTTTTCAATCTGCTTCAGGCGCGCTTCGATCTTCTCGACAACTTCTTTTGTGTTCGCTCCTTTCCGCGAAAGCACGATGCCGATAATCGCTTCTCCTTTGCCATCTATCGATGCAGAACCGCGTCTAAAGGCTGGTCCAATGCCGACTTTTGCGACTTGTCTCAAAAGTACTGGAGTACCGTGCTGCTCTTTTAAAACGATATCCGAGATATCTTCTAGTTTTTTAATTCGTCCTAAACCGCGAATGATTACTTCTTCATCGCCTACTTCGAGGAAATTGCCGCCTGCGTTGACGTTGCTGTTGGCGACAATGTCGAGAACCTCTTGAACGCGTAATTTGTACGCACGCAATTTAAATTGGTCGATCATGACTTGATACTGTTTGACCCAGCCGCCATACGTGACCACGTTGCCGACGCCACTGACCGCGAGCAGTCGTTTCGAAATCTGCCAATCTTGAATTGTTCGCAGGTCCGTCAGGTTGTGATTGTCGCTCGATACCTGATACATGAAGACTTGACTGAAACTAGAAATCAATGGACCGAGCTGTGGGCGCGGCACACCTGCCGCCAATTCGAGATTAGCCAGTCGCTGTTGCACCAGTTGTCTGGCGAGGTACACATCGCAGCTGTCGTCGAAAATTGCGGTGACAACCGACATGCCGAATTCAGAACCGGAGCGCACTTTGGTGATGTATGGCAAACCGTTGAGCGCATACTCAATCGGCACCGTCACTAGTGACTCGACTTCCTCTGACGCCATGCTTTCCGGTTCCGTTATGATTTGAACCTGCACGTTGCTTACGTCAGGAAACGAATCTGTCGGAATGGTGAAGATCGAGTAGAAGCCGAGCACAATCACGGCTACAACGAGTATCAGCGTGACTGCACGTTGATTCAGTGCAAATTCAATTAGTTTATCAATCATATATTTCTACAGAGGAACGCAGGAATAAACACGCGCGGAAAGAGTCAACACTCTTCCTGCGATGATTCTTGTGTAGAAATGGATTTAGCTAAGAATGACTCTATTGGCGAGCCACAAACCTTTGTCGTGCATCAGTGCGACCGTTTGATTGCATTCGAAAAATGCGGGTCGTAACGGCAGCACATGGTCGAGAGTTGCATGCCAGTTATGCAGCGAGAGCGAAAGCAACGGAGTGCTTTGCGATAGCGGCAAGGTTTCAGAAATATTGAAAGTGGTCCCGGACAGAAACGGATCGAGCGGCACAATGTCTTCGAGACTGATGTCGTCGATACTGTCAAAGTCGCTTGGAGACGCGATCATCTGGAGCCCGCAGTACATGGAAATAAACTGCGTGAACAGAAAGACGAACAATACGGAACTATTTAAAAAATTTCGGCGCATCGATTCCAAGCACACGGGATTCCTAATATGCCTAAGTTACCACATCAGTGCGGTGCACGCAAAACTATGATGCGTTTCGCGAACATTACGGAGAACTTCAAGCGCTAGCGTTTCAAGTTTATTCACTCACCGCAAGTTGGTTTCCGTCCCCGGAGACAGGACGGCCGATATAATTCTGTTCTAGTTTAATTTATTAGCTGCGGCCAACTCGAGCGTTGTCAGTAGTTCGGAGTATCTGTGAAATACGTAATGCGGCTCGTGCGTTTTCAATTCAACAAAGTCGTAATAGATGATGTGCTCATCTGGGAGAAACAGAGCCTTGTGGCAACCGGCGTTGCCGGCTGCCAGCATATCGACGGATGAGTCGCCTACGAACAGGCATGTTTTTGCGTCGCCACCGACTTCCGCCAGCGCTTTGAAGACCGGCTCCGGATGAGGCTTGAAGTTGGTTATATCATTTGCCGTTATGACCGTGTTGAATAAACCTTCCATGTTGTTATCAGCAAGAAATTTCTTGACGACCGTTTTTGTCGACGAAGTCACGATACCAAGGGTGATACCACTCTCTCGGCAGGTTTCCAGAACATGCATAACATCGTCAAACAGTATCGCCTCAGGCATCGCGGCTTCTAGACCAGTGTGCACATGGACACTAAAATCTGCAATTGAAGGAAGTTCGAAATCACTTACCAGATCTTCCCAGGGGCGATAAAAGCATTTTTCGATAACTTGATCAGAGGGCAGATTGATTCCATACTTCGACAGTGCGAATTGATAAGCCCGCATCCAGAGCGGAAGCGAGTGTGTGAGAGTACCGTCGAAGTCGAAAAGAATTGTTGAATAACGCACGCGTTGGGTTCCTTGAGATTCTCGGAAAGCATTCAAAAAGTGGCTGTGAGCTCACTCCGATGCCTCTTTATAACAGATAAACCCAGCTTCTGTCTAATGCTTATACAAAATCCAGCCCGCACCCTCGTGTCCGAAATTGAAACTTTCAGGGTGGATCATCTCGGCCATCATCTCGAGAGATTCGACCACACGCGGACCGGGGCGATTGAAGTATTGATTGCCGTCGGCGACATATACTCGATTGTTTTTGACCGCTTTAAGTTGGTCGTATCCAGGCTGCTGTGCGATTAAGTGCATTTCTTTCATAGTGCGCTCGTTGTCGAAACCGCATGGCGTTACAATAATTACATCAGGATCTTTTTCGACTAGTTCTTTCCATTCCATCCATGGTGAATGTTTGCCTGCGATACCGAAAAGGTTCTCGCCGCCTGCAAGCTCGACCAGCTCAGGCATCCAGTTGCCGGCCGCCATCAATGGTTCAATCCACTCGACGACTGCAACAGTGGGTTTATGATTCGATTTAGAAACGATTTCGCTCGCTTGTTTTTCAATCTTCGCGATGCGTTGTCTCAAGGTGGCAATCAGCGTTTCGCCCTGTTCCGAAATCGTCAAAGCTTGAGCGACTTTGCCAATGTCGGTCCAGATATCTTCCAGGCAATCCGGTTGCAGTGATACTATCTGCGGTTGCGAGGAAATTAAATGGCAGGCGGCATCTTCGACATCTTTGAGGCTGACGGCGCAGACCTCGCACTGTGCTTGAGTGATAATGTGTGAGGGTTTTAGCTCTTCTAAAACTTCGGCGTAGACTTTGTAAACCGACAGGGATTCTTGCACGATTGCTTTGACACGTTGATCGATTTCGTAGCTGCTGCCGTCGGTTTGAAACTTCGGACCGGTGCAGATCGGAAGGTTCTTAATCGACTGCGGATAGTCGCACTCGTGCGAGCGGCCGACCATGTATTCGCTCATCCCAAGCGCGTGAACAATCTCGGTGGAGCTTGCGATCAGTGATACTATGCGCGGTGCAGTCCTGGTTGGCATAAGCGATTTATTCTCCGATCAGGTCTGATGTAATCGCGTTGACGTCAGGGAAACCAGACAGAATGAGCGCGTTTCTCAATTCCTCTTTCAAAGTTTCAAGTACTCGAAATACGCCTTGTTCACCATCGAGCGCCAACCCCCAAAGACAAGGGCGACCCATTAGAACGGCAGTCGCGCCTCGTGCGAGCGCTTTGAGAACGTCTGTTCCCCTGCGAATACCGCCATCGAGTAGAACTGGAACTTTGCCCTCGGCCGCTTGCACAACTTCGGATAGCGCATCAATGGTGGCAATAGTTGAATCCAATTGTCTGCCACCGTGATTCGATACGACAATCCCGCGAGCACCAGAAGTGATAGACATTCTCGCGTCATCGTAACGCAACACGCCTTTTACCAGAACGGGAAGATCGGTCAAACCGGCAATCCATTCGAGATCTTTCCATGTCAATGCTTGATCGTACAGTGACGCGATGTAGTCTGCTAAACCGGACCCTGACGTTTGTTCCGGTATGTCCTCCAAGCCGGTCGAGAAGTTTCCCATCTTCAAACTTGGAGGAAGATGGAACAGGTTTCTCACATCGCGATGGCGCTTGCCCAGAACAGGCGAATCGACAGTCACAACGATCGCCCGGTATCCAGCCGCTTTCGCGCGTTGAACAAGATCGATTGTGACTTGACGATCGCGGTAAACATAGAGTTGAAACCACAACGGACCGTTTGTTGCTTCGGCAATTTCTTCCAACGATGCGGTGGCTAGAGTGCTGACCACCATGATCGTATTGGCTTTTGCAGCGGCTCTCGCCATGGCGATTTCGCCTTCGTCGTGAGCGAGTTTGTGAAATGCCATAGGCGCGATCAACGATGGCGTATCGATCACCGTTCCAAACAAATTCACGGACATGTTCAACTGACTTGCGTCGATCAACATCTTCGGGCGAAATCTAATTCGATCGAAGGCCTCGATATTGTCACGCAGCGTGATCTCATCGCCCGCTCCGCCTGCGTAATAGTCGAAAGTCATTTGTTGCAGTTTTTCGCCTGCAAAGCCTTCCAGTTCACGCAAGTTGACGTAGCAATTTTGATTGAGTTTCAATTTAAGTCTGCTTCAGTCTGCCAAAATCGGAATGATTTTTTCTTGAATCGGTCCACCGGCAACGATCACTTTTCCTTTGTCAATGTAGACGTCAATCTCGCTGCGCACGCCGAATTCATCGAGATAAATACCAGGTTCAATCGAGAAACCTGTTTCGTAAATCAGAGTCCGTTCGTCTTTTGTTTCCAAATTATCGAGATTGGCACCATTGCCATGCACTTCCAGTCCAATCGAATGTCCTGTTCTATGCAAGAAGTAATCGACATAGCCGCGCTCGCGAATGTAGTCGCGCGCCACGTCGTCAACCTTCCATCCATGCAGGACTTCGTCCTTTTCGACTGCGGTTTTGACGTAGTTCAAAGCAGCGTCGCGGGCACCGCGGACGATATCAAATATTTTGACGTACTTGGTCGGGACTTCAGTGCCGACAAAACCCGTCCAGGTGATGTCACCATATACGGCATCACGAATGTCGCGTTTCTTTGCCCAAATATCAAGCAACAGAAAATCACCTTTCTTGATCGGTGAGAAAATTTTCTCGCTGGGCTGATAGTGTGGTCTGCCGCTATTGGCATTAACAGCCACGATTGGCGGTGAATACGTCGTCATCTCATAGTGATCGAATCGTTGCAGAATAAATTGCTGAATATCGTACTCGGTTACTGCTTCGCCACTGTCGATCAGCTTCTTCACTCTTGCGAATGCTTCAAATACACATTTTCTCAAACTCTCAACTGCGTAGACATGCGTGTCCAGTTGCGCTTTTGTCCAACGCGCTTCAAACGATTGCACCAGGTTGCCTGAGGACACCACGTTCTTGCCGATGCCGCGCAACAATTCAATGGTTCCGGCATCTACGCGAGATACATAAGGAACTGCGTTTTTCGGCGAGTATTGCATGGCAATATTTTTTCCGTCGCCGATAACATCGCTCAGTTTTTCTTCCAGTTGTTTCCAACCTACATATGCTTCTTTCTCGCCCGGCAAACTATCGAGGACGTCGAGTTCGATTCGATGCACTAATTTGACTGGTTGTCCCTTTGCAGGCACATAGTAGAACCAGCGGCGCGTCATGTGCCCCTCGGTCAATCCAAGAATGTTCAGAGAAATCGGATCATTGTTTTTAAAATAGTAAAACAACCATCCATCTATAGATTCAGCTTGTAGTTGTTCTTGAATGCGATCGATCAAGCTATTTGTTGTGGGCGTGCTAATTGTTGCTGACATCTTGACCTCAGATTCTGCGTGAAATTTATTGCAGTGCCATCCCTGCAGCGATTTCGAACTTGTGAATATTTTAACAACTCTCAACCCGTTAAGAATGAGTTGCAGCGCGAAAAAAGAAAGATTCGCGGGCATATCCTTTATACAGCTTTCAGGCATACCACTCGCAGAATCACCGGAAACCCAGAAACATGACCAGTTCTCCCCAACGGACAACTCAACCGCCGGACACTCCGTCTTTCGGTGAGCGCTACGAAATAGTCAGACGACTCGGAACTGGTGGAATGGGCGCTGTGTATCAAGCAGTCGATACCGCGCTTGAAAAAGATGTGGCAGTCAAAATTTTGTTGCCTGGTTTGTCGCACGAAAGCATCATTCGTTTTCAACAAGAAGCAAAAACCGCAGCTCGTCTCGATCATCCAAACATTGTCAGAGTTTTGGATTTTGGACAAACCGCCAGTGGCGATTTGTTTTTAATCATGGATTATGTCGGCAAAATCAGCCTTGAGGACATGATCAAAAAACAAAAACGCATTCCCGAAGAGAAGGCGTTGCCAATTTTTATTCAAATTGCCGCAGGGTTGCAGCATGCGCACAAGAATGGCATTTTGCATCGAGATGTCAAACCATCAAACATAATGTTTTCTGAAAAGAAGGACGGCAACGTGCAGCTCGTCGACTTCGGTTTGGCGAAATTGCAAAGTGATAGTTCGCAGAAGCTGACGACGACCGGCATCCATGTTGGCAGTCCTTTATACATGAGCCCGGAACAAGTAACAGGCGTTGATGTCGACGCGCGTTCCGACATTTATTCTCTGGGTTGTCTGATGTTCAAAGCGCTCACAGGAAAACCAGCGCTGCAGGGCAGAACGATAGTCGATACGATTGTGATGCAGCGGGATGACGTTGCCCCCTTAATCAGCGATGTGAATTGCGGAGCTGAGTTTTCGCCGGAAATAGTCGACCTCGTGGCTAAGGCGCTCGAAAAAGATCCTGACGATAGATTTCAATCGGCTGAAGAATTGAAGCACGCGCTTGAAGCGCTCGAAGATCTGGGGCATGTGCGAAAGGCTCTGGCTGCCAATTTTGCGCACGACATGGACGAGCGTCAAATCAATTTTAGCAATCAACACTCATCAATCGATGCTGTGGTTTCTGTCGCTAAATCAGCAATGGCTCATAGCAAAGGTATTCTGCTGTTCGCGATTGTCACAGTTTCGGCTGTGTATTTTATGTGCTTTCAATTCAACGATAAATTTAGAGACACAAAACTATCTCAGATTAAGCTTAGAGAAGTTGGCTCGCCTGAACTAATGACTCCCGAGACTGTCTATCATTCCCAGCGCGACGGCGGTGATTCTCAGTTTGAATCATCTGGAAAACCGTTACCGCTAACGTCAGCACCATTGAGCGCCTCAAGAAAGCAGAAGCACCCAAAGGCTGCAAAAGCCTGGGATAGAATTCCTCAATATTCCAAAGAAAGCGCCAAAGGGATGATGAACGAAATCGAAGACACGCCTTCGCTCAAAGAGTTTGCGCTGGACCCTGAATTGCGTGCTGCTATCTTGTCAGGCAAATTGCATAGACTGTGGCACGATCACTCTATGAAGGAGCTGATGCACAGCGAATTGATGGAGGGACTTGGACCATCGATGTCGGTTCTTTGGAACGATCCAAAAACATTGTCGGCATGGAGCGATCCAGTTGTTCAAGAGTTTCTGCGTACGCCGAAAGCGTGGGCTGCCTGGAATGCCAACAGTCAATCACCGGCGCTAAGTAAGTACGCGGCCAATGAAAATATGCAAATCATCATGAGCGACAAGCGATTCTTGGCGCTCCTGAATAATCCGAACTTTCTGACATTGATGTCGGACAAACGGTTTCAGTTTTTGTTGAACAACCCCGTCAACATGAAGATGATGCGGTGCATGGAAGCGTATCGCGATCAAATGAAAAGTGACGTCGCCGATGTTATGTTTCCGATGCAAGAAGACCTTGGTGAGGAGCGGCATACGCCTGGCACATAGTGTCAGGTTTCTGATCGGCGATAAAGTGCATGGCTAAACTGTGGTCGTGCTGTTCGGCGGACGCGCGGGCGGCAAGCCGCGTGCAGCGCGGTTCTCGCAGGAGTAAAGATGTACGGCTGCGCGTCCTGCAGTTGGCCCCATGCACTCGGGTGGCAAGCTGCGTATCGTGCCGTGGCGCATACACACACGCACGGACGGCAAGCTGCGAGTCGCTGTTTACCACAGGCACCGTAAAGCTTCGTCCTTTAGGTCGGGAGATAAAAGGTGCTGAATGAAGTTGTTCAGGATGAATCGGAGGACTGCGAATATATTGCAGGCATGCCAGGTATTCTGA
>JADYXR010000185.1 GCA_021772095.1 Candidatus Obscuribacter sp.
CCACCACTTGCAATACTAAAGCAGCCTGATATCATAATAAGAAGATGAGCACCCAGAGCCATGATCATCAAATTTCAACTACGCTAGAGACATCCCCATTTCAAGTCGCGTCCGAAAGATGAAACTTGTTGGAATCCTAGCTGAATTCCAATGTCAAAAAATCGATTGAACGGATAGAATTACACGATGACCAATTCGGCAAACCCGCCAGAAGAAACTGTTTCGTTCGAATTGAACCCGAACGAGACAGTGATGTATCGACCAGGAGATCTGGTCGGAGAAAGCTATTCACTTATAAGTTTGATCGCCGTAGGCGGCATGGGAGTCGTCTATCAAGCGCGGCATCTGCAACTCGATAGACTGTTTGCCATCAAGCTTCTGGAGCCCAGGCAAATGACCGAGGTCAATTGGCGGAGATTCGAGTTTGAAGCGAAAACACTGGCAAAACTTCAACATCCTAATATCGTTCAGATTTACAATATGGGAATCGATCAGCGCGGCTGTCCTTACTGCGTGATGGAGTTGTTGCATGGTTCAACAATTTCCGAGTATTTAAAACAGAACGATAAGATGCCATTGAACCAGTTCCTGCAATGCTTCGCGGATATTTGCAGTGCGCTGAAACTAGCTCACAGTAAGAATATCGTCCATCGTGATATCAAGCCCAGTAATCTGATTTTAGAAGTCGCCGAAAACTCTGACATAAGAAACACGAAAGTTGTCGACTTCGGTATCGCCAGATCGATTGAGGTCAACGAGCGCAGCGCGCAGAGTTTGACGTCAGCCGGACAAGCGTTTGGTACGCCGCAATATATGAGCCCTGAGCAAACACACGGATTGCCTGTCAGTCCGGCATCGGATATCTACTCGTTGGGCTGCACCATGTTCGAAGCGTTCACTGGCGCACCACCATTTCAGGGCAAAAGCGGTTTTGAAACAATGGTGATGCACCAATCGGCGCCCGTGCCGGAGATCTTCCGAAGCGATTGCTCTGAGTCGGATCTGGAATCCATCAGAGTGATCATCAATACTTGTATGGAGAAGAATCCTTCGGACCGATTTTCAAACGTCGATCAAATAACAGAACTGCTGTCTGAAATTTTGAACTCAACGCGTCGAAATATTCTCTTTGATTTTGATCGTCATGATAAACAAACTGGCGAAGCATATTCATCCACCGCAAAAGGTCCTGTGCAAGAGCCGGATTCGAAGGATTCGAACTCCAACTTATTTGCAAAACCAATTTTGATTTGGGGTTTTGTTTCTTCACTAATACTGATCGTCCTGGCGGCAAATGCTTACCTCTCCAGCCAAAATAATCCGGCGACGGTATCGAAAACAAAGCCTCTAAAGAAGACCAGCCGCAAGCCACCAACAAGTGGACCGCACGTGTCGCAAAAGGTGGATTCATTCCCGGAACTGGATATGCAAATCAAGGTTGATGAAAAATTCATTTCTTCAACTACTCCGGTATCGAAAGTTATTTCAATCGACGGCAGAAGAGTTCGCCAGTTCACTTTCTCCCCAACCGATAAGGTTGCCAACATCATATTGACCTTGCCACCAAGAGCAATTGCGGCATCCGGTCAATTTACCTTGCCGGAGAATCAATCGATTCATTTTGTGGCCGGCAATGTGTTGAGTCGTTATCCTCAGTTTTATAGAAGATTTGATGATGAAGCAATCAATCATCTGACCATAAAAAATACACCATCACCTCCAGCCATCGAGACGTTGCGGAGGTGGAAAAAATTAGAGGAGTTGTCTATTTATGGCAGTGAATTAGATGATTCATACGTACGTGGATTAAATACGTTACCAAAACTCGAACGCCTGACACTCGCCCTTGCTCATTTTTCGAAAACTACTCTGATTGAAAGCGGCGTGCTGACTAAATTAAGAGGGTTGGCAATCGCTGAAGTGAATATGAATTGCACACCGATTCTCAAGGCACTGGCAAAATCCAAGCAGTTAAATTACCTGGCGCTGAGAGAGGTAATTTTGACTCCCGGCAATTTTTAGACAATTGCAAAATTAACGAACATCAATGACCTGGATATTCGAAAATCTAAGTTCACCGACGAGAGTTTGCGCTTGTTGACGAAGAGCAAAACACTGAGGAGAATTAATTTTGGCGATACCAACTATTCTTTTCAGACCTTAGAGGCATTTGTCAAAAATCCTAATTTTTTCACAATTCGCGTCCCGGAAGGGCGTTTAGACAGCGCGCAAAAAATAAGGCTGCGCAAGTTAAAAACAAACTTGAAAATCGAAGAAGAATAACCCGAACAAGCGTTTTAGGCACCATCTGCAACACCACTTGCGTTACTTAAAATTGCCTTGTTACGGGCAACGCTAAAGAGCGACGCAACACGAGAAGATCGAGGCATTCCTCGATTGTTCGCTTCAAATTACCTTGACTGACCTGCGGAACACTAATCGATGGACTATATCGTAAACAGCCCAGGTAGGGGATTCCGGTGCCTGTGATCAAAAATAGTTCGAAATCATCTTTAGAGATGTAGCGATCCATCAGTTGCGCTTCCATCAAGTTCGTTTCGACAGTTGCCAGAGCCAACACATCAATGCCGCCTGACTGCAAGTAGTTCAACGACGTGGTTAGTTTTTCCAGAGCATTGGTGGCATGCTTTGCCACCAGAATGACAGGATAGTTTAACGACCTGATCAAATCAGTTGTCGTCCACCATTCATGAGTCAATTTATTTGAAGCGTCTTTTTCAAAACTTAAAGGCGTTGCCACTGTCGTCGGTAATTCAACAAAGGTGACCGCATCACCAGCGGTGGCAGTCACGATGATTTGGTCCCACTCCGACTGTGTCAGCGTCGGCGGGAATGACAAGTGAACGGCAGGGTAATCAACTATCGTTCTTGTGATACTGCTGATAAATGAATACTCGGGCGCACTGCGCTCGAGACGCGCATACGTTAACGGCTTAACGGCACGAACCTTGCCGCTGTAATCACCGAGCACACCAGCAAGTCCGGACATCAAAACTGTTTTGCCACAACTTGATTCGCAGCCGACGATACAAACTCCGGTATGCAGTCCATCTTTGGTTTTTGTCTGGCGAATCGACTTGAGACTGCTGAGCCCGGAATCTCGAAAGACTTCCAGATTGTCACCGAATGACATAGGATTATTGCTCATACTCATGGCGACACTATACAACATAAGCTTACAATTGGGCGAGAATTTTTTCCTTATCAACACCGTAGGCGGTACCAATTTAGCGATACCACGGGTGGAGCGGACAGTTAAAACAGATCGCAAATCGAGTGCCGGTGAGGTGTTTCAGTCGTGCCATTTAAGCAGTATCAGATACGACACCACTTAAATGCAAAGAGGACGACCCGAAAGCCGCCCTCTTTAATTGGTCATATTTCCGATAATTCGAGATCGAAGTTTTACTTCGCGCTTCGAGTCATTGCCACCGAGTGGCTCTTTTCTAGATTTTCCTTGAGAGCGTCGAACGCTTTTTTGAGCTGAATATCTTTCAAATCTTCAGGTCTTCGTTCAACACTCGGTCCATCCGGATCCAGCCACCACGGTCCTTTGTGTGCTTCCAGATCCTTAGCAAGCAGTTTCACTTCCAGATCAGGATTGATACCTTTCTTGTTGATATCGGTATCATTAGGAGTCAAGTAGCGAGCGATGGTGATGTTGACACCACTGCCATCTTCAAGACGATTAATTCCCTGCACGAGTCCCTTGCCGAAGGTTTTCTCTCCGACCAGCATCGCGCGTCCATTATCCTTCAAAGCACCACTGGTGATTTCAGAGGCAGATGCACTGCCCTTGTTTATCAAAATCGCAACCGGAAGATCGCAAAGTGGATGACCGGTCGATGTTTCGGATTTCTTGTATCCATCACGATCGACAGTTGATACCACTACTCCGTGCTTCAAGAACATGTTGGAGATATTGATTGCGTTGTTGAGCAATCCTCCGGGATTGTCCCGAAGGTCCAGGATGATCGCTTTAGCCGACGGCATTTTTGCCAGTGATTCTGCAACTTCGCGATCTGCTTTTTGAGAGATGAAGCTCGACAAGCGGATGTACCCGATATCGTTGTTCAGCATCTGAGTTGTTTGAACTGCCTTGAGAGGAATCTCGGCGCGCGTGATATGCAGAACAAGACGTTGCGGCTCTTTGCCAGCGGCTTGACGAACCACGGTCAGGGCGACATCAGTGTTGATCAAACCACGAATTTTTTTCGCGGCATCATCCACGGTGTATCCTTCAGTCGCTTTATTGTCGATCTCGACGAGCTGATCTCCGGCTTTAACACCGGCTTTCCATGCCGGAGTATCCTCGATCGGCATGATGATTATGATCTTGCGTTCTTTATTGGTTCCGATTTGCACACCGATTCCGCATATTTGCGCATCGATCTGTGATCGTTCATCAGCAAAGGCATCAGTGTCGAGAAATCTCGTGTAGCGATCTCCCAGACTGGCGAGCATCGTCTCTATAGCCTTGTGGGCATCATCAGAGTTTTTCAACTTGCCATCATATTTGTGTTTCCAACGTTTCCAGTCCTGACCGTTGAAGGTGCCTTCATAATAATCGTCATTAATCAGGTCCCACACGCGTTCATAGACCTTTTCAGGATCACTGAATGGACTCATGTACGGTCGCTGAGCCAGTTTATGCCCATTGCCCGGCACTGAGGCCAGGTAACTGGTCTGTCCGTACGTAAATTCAGAACCTCCAAGACTAACGCAGATAATAAGTGCCAGTCCGAATAAGAGCTTCCCTATCATTTGTTACATCACGACTCCCTTAAGACAACTCGGTTTATTAACGAGCCTTGAGCGCCGACACTCGGTGCAATTAGCACAGGGGCAATACGGAAAAACCAGGTCTCATCTGCTTTTCGGTAATGTCGGCCACGTTTCTGAACGAACTATTCGCCTCCCTGATTTCGGCAAAATGGGGTAACTAGTGCGTTATTCCCTTTTCGCGAAACTTTTAAGCAGGTGTATGGCTTACGGGCAGCGGTTCTAGCCAATCTCAAAAGAGAGGCAAAACCACAAACGCTGGACCAGCCTACCTTTACGCCGTTACGATACTGCAAAATACGGCTCCGGAAGGACAGAGTCGGCGTTTGAGGTATCTGGACGCAAGGTCCAATTCGGGTCTCCTAGTAACATGGTGCTAACATAAGTGTACTCAAAAATGACGCAGTTGCCATGTGGTTTTCCCCTGTGTTTTCCGGGTGACAGTCTGCGTTCTGTGTAATCGACAAACCTTTCGATGTTGATTCGGAAAGTTTCAAAACAGTCGATCAGAAGTGGCGTAATTACATATTAATAGGTACGGTGGAGACGATCGTGGCTGAAAAACCTACTGCAGAAATTGGCGTATTTGGCGGCTCGGGCTTCTATAAATTGCTCGACCAGTTCGAAGAGCATGTGATAGAAACCCCTTACGGTGCGCCTAGCGACAAAGTTGCGATCGGAAAGTTAGCCGGCAAGTCGGTGGCCTTCATGCCAAGACACGGCTCTAGTCACACTCTGCCTCCTCACATGATCAATTACCGCGCTAACGTGTGGGCGATGAAGTCGCTCGGCGTCACACGTTTGATTACACCATGCGCTGCCGGCAGTTTGCAAAAAGACGTCAAACCAGGCGAATTCGTGGTTTGCGACCAGTTTGTCGATCGCACGTCAGGACGAAAGGACACGTTTTACGATGGTCCGATCACCACTCACGTTTCGTCTGCCGAACCATATTGCCCTGAGCTACGAGCGCTTGCAGTCAAGGCTGGCGAAGCTGCCGGTATCAAAATGCACGACAAAGGAACCGTCGTAGTTATACAAGGACCGCGCTTCTCGTCGAAATCAGAATCTAAATGGTTCACTTCTGCCGGCTGGGAAGTGATCAATATGACTCAGTATCCGGAAGTTCATCTAGCCAAAGAACAAGAACTTTGTGTGGTCAACATCTCGCTAATCACTGACTACGACAGTGGTTTGATGGGCAACGTCGAACCGGTATCACATGCCGAAGTGGTCAAAGTTTTCACTGAAAACAACGAGAAATTGGTCAACCTGCTGAACAAGCTAATCGAGACGACTCCGGCGCGCGGCACGAAATGTTCGTGCGGCACATCCCTGGTCGGCGCTCGAATCTAGTTTCGCTGGCGATGGTGTTGGAACCGCGACTTTTTGTCGGCTCCAAACCATCGTCCACTGGAACGTCAGACCATCTGCCCTTCACCTGCACAGCAGTTGAATGAGTTTCGTTCTGCTGCGGCTGATCACCCATATTATTGAATTCGCACACAACAATCGGTCGTGCGATAATTGCTCTTGTCCATGCCGGCAATGGGTTAAACTTTGCGCTTTCCACGGATCAGAATTAATCATATGGTGGCGATACTGGGTCTGTGCCTTGCGCTCAGCACTTATCTCGCCGTGAAGCGTTTTGGCTTGCCGGACAAACTGGCAATTGGCGCCGCGTTCATGTGTGTTCTCATCGTGGCAATTTTTTGGTCAACTGTATTACTAACCGATGATGAGGATGAAGATGACTAGCTTGATTCGCAACGGCGTGCTGCTCGCGCTCACCCTGTGCTTGTCAGTCGCGGCACCTGTTCGATCAGAACCAGCCAAAAATGACGGCACCTCGACCGGCAGACCAACGCTGCAAATCAAGAAACCTGTCATTCCAATCACCAGAGACTTCACTCTGGACAACGGGCTCAGAGTCATCGTTTCGGAAGACCATTCGGTTCCGGTTGCATCATATGTGATGATCTACGATGTCGGCTCACGCGACGAGCAAAAAGGTAAATCCGGCTTTGCTCATTTGTTTGAACACATGATGTTTGAAGGATCAGCCAACGTTCCCAAAGGCGATTTTTTTAAACACGTGCAGGCGGCAGGCGGTCAGCTCAATGCCTCTACCCATGCCGATTTTACAGACTACTTCGAAAAGCTGCCGAGCAACAACATCGAGCTTTCGTTTTGGCTCGAATCAGATCGCATGCGTTCGTTGAAAGTGACGCCTGAGAATTTCAAGAATCAGCAAGAAACCGTTAAAGAAGAAAAACGGGGACGGGTTGATAATCAGCCCTACATGCCGGCTGCGTTAAAAACAGAAGAACTGATTTTCGATAACTGGGCCAATCAACATCCGGTGATCGGCTACACGGAAGATCTCGAAAATGCGTCGGTAGCCGACGTCAAGAATTTTTTTGACACTTACTATATTCCAAACAACGCGGTCATCGCCGTAGTTGGCGATGTAAAAGCGGATGAGATAGAGGGTTTCGCGAAAAAATATTTTGGTTCTATTCCGAAAAAACCACTGCCGGCTCGTCCGGATGTTTCAGAACCTAAAATCGAAAAGCCGAGATATTTAAAAACGGAAGACATTCACGCCAAAGCTCCAGCATTTTGGATGGCATGGAAAGCGCCGCAACGCCGAGATCCTGACGCTTATGTTTTAAACATCATCGAAAGTATTTTGGCTGGCGGCGGTTCATCTCGTCTTTACCAGCGACTGGTCAAAGAAGAACAAATCGCCCTGAAAATACAAAGCAGTTATGAAGAACGCAGAGGCCCCTCCGAATTCGATCTCTTCGTAGTTCAGAAACCAGGTGTGGAAGCGACTTCCATAAGAAAAGTAATTCTCGAAGAAATTGCAAAACTCAAAGACGGCCAAGTTCCTGCAATGGAACTGGCTAAAGTTAAAAACCAAATTTTGCAATCGCTTTATTCATCCTCGAGCGGCTCGTCGTTGCAACGCAGTCTGACAAGAGCGCAAATCCTGGCTCGCTATGCTTGTTTCTACGGTGACCCTTCGCTTTGCGATCAGGACGTCGAGGCTTATCTGAACGTCACCGCAGACGACGTTCAAAGAGTGGCGAAGAAGATTTTCACAGAAGAGGGCATCACCATATCTGATGTCGTCCCGGCCAAGCCGAAGGCCAGCGGGTAAGAAGCGCAGGGGAATCGGGCGGAGCGCTAGGTGAGAAGCGAGTTGCCGAGCATTCATCTATGCTATCGCGAGCAACTAAACCAACAGTTTTAATGAGACGTCCTAATAAAAGAAGATTGGAAAATGAAACAAGAAAAGACAATGATGGAAAATGCAAACAACTTAATTCAATCCAGGACAGTAAGAAGTAAAACCAGCGGCGGTGCCATGTCAGTCAATCGTTTGGTTTCACTTATGGTGGCACTGACGACGATCACAGCAGCCTCGCTGTGCTCTGCACCGGCGATTGCCAGCACTCTGATTGCAGAATCCGGACCGGCATCAAACACTGATGAATCGTGGCGGGCAACGAAACCGAAACTTCCACCACCACAAGATTTCAAACTGGCGGCAGTGAAATCGTACAAACTCGACAATGGTTTGAAAGTGCAGTTTGTCGAGGATCATAGATATCCATACATCACTGTAATTCTCGGCATGAAAACCGGAACGATCGCCAATACCAACGATAAATCAGGGCTGGCCGAACTGACGGCAGGGCTGCTCGAAGAAGGCACCAAAGACAAAAGCAGCAAACAAATCTCCGAAGAGATCGATTTCATTGGCGGCTCACTCAGCGCAATTTCTGACTACGATTTCACGATCATGAGTGGTTCGTGCCTTTCGAACTATACTGATCGATTATTTCCCTTGATGGCAGACGTCTTTCTGCGTCCATCGTTTCCGGAAAACGAGCTGAAATTGGCTAAGGCCAATTGGATTCAATCCCTGGCGATTAAGCGAAGCGATTCCGATTTTCTGCTGGATGAACGTTTTCGCAAAGTAGTATTCGGTGAGCATCCGTATGGTGCCTTGGCTCCAAAACCAGACATGATCAACTCGATCACGCAAAGTGATTTGCAAAAATTCCACGCCGCCAATTATTTGCCGAATGACTCCCTGATAATCGTTCTTGGCGACTTCGATGATAAAAAAATGGAAGAACTGATAAAGACGTCCTTCGGCTCCTGGGCTGCCGGTGAACGAAAAAGCAAGGAACAGCCGACGGTGGCACAACAAACTAACCGTCGAGTCTATCTTGTCGATCGACCGGACTCAGCACAATCCGCAGTCGTCCTTGGAAATCTAGGAATTAAGAAGAAAGATCCTGACTACTTCGCTGTCAAAGTGATGAATCAAATTCTTGGTGGCAGCGCTAATTCAAGATTGTTTCTCAACATCCGCGAGCAGAAAGGTTACACCTATGGTGCCTATAGTTCGATGAGCGCGCGCATCTATCCCGACGTTTTCTCGGCAGGCGCGAGTGTAAGAACTGAAGTCACAGAGCCTGCCATCAAAGAGTTTCTCTCAGAACTGGATCGCATTCGTGATTCATCAGTAACGAAAGAGGAACTCGACGATGCGAAAAAATATCTTGTTGGACAATTCCAATTGGGATTGGAAACTCAAAGCGGTTTAGCACAGCGTCTTTTGGAAGTTGGGCTCTACGACATGGATGACAAATATCTCGAGTCGTATACGGACAAATATATGGCTGTCACCGCGGATGATGTTCAGCGAGTTGCTAAAAAGGTGATTCAATCGAAAGATCTTGTTATCGCGGTAGTTGGTGACGCAAAGAAAATCAAACCAGGTTTAGAACAATTCGGGAAAATTGAACTCTATGACCTCAATGGTGAGTTGACCACACTTTCAAATCCGACCAAGGAACAGAGTGGAAATGCGATTAATTAAACCGAGTGAGTTAGCGCTGGCAGTGACTGTGGCGTCATCGATATTTTTCGCGACTCCAGCGCTTGCCGGACCACTCGAAGATTACAACAACGGCTCGGCATACGTTTCGATGGGCAACCTCAGAGAAGCAATTAAATGGTTTGACAAAGCTATCGCCTATGGTCGGAAGGGTTTTGCAGATCCTTACGTCAACAAAGGTCTCTGTTTACAGAGGTTGGGTTATCACGACAGAGCGATTCCCTGCTACGACGCCGCGATTAAGATGCAACCGAAAATGGCCGCCGCCTATCAGAATCGTGGCACCGCTTATTTGCATTTGACTCGATACAAAGAGTCGCTCCGAGATTTGAACATGGCAATTACCTTACCAAGGCCGTCATCGCTATCGATGGTTACGGTGTACATCGACAGAGGCAGAGCTCTTGCCGGTTTAGGCAGATGGAAAGAAAGTTTTGCAGATTTCGATTACGTGCTAAGCATGCAATCGACCAGCACGAATATGGATAAACTAAAAGCCGCGGCCGCATTGCAGAAGAAACGAGCTGAAGCGTTGATGGCTCAGGGTGGTGCGCCGGCATCTGGTTCGCCAGCATCCAGCACGAATGCACCCAGCGGGGTGACGACGCACTCAACGGTGACGATACCAGCGTTCAAACCGAGCGCGAATACTGCGGTTCCACCGACGACGACGACGACGACGACAACTATTAAGACCGAGAATCCATCTACATCAAGTCCACCTTCATCAAGTCCGTCGACCTCAGGTTCGGCGACACCAGGTTCCGAGACACCAGGTTCCGCACCACCAGGTCCGTCGACACAGAATTCCTCACCACCAGCGGTGCAGTATTCATCAACTGGAACTTCTTCGACATCCGCTGAAACCGAAGATAAATCAACACCTCCGACCAATTCAGACCGATCGACAACACCAACATCGCCAGATTCCTCAAACCTATAATCGCGGTCCGAGGTCGAATCGTTTGCATCGGCGTTCACATCGGAAGGGAGTCGTGATTGGGCACAGGAAGTGACATTATCTTGCGGGGTGGCACCATATATGATGGCAGTGGTGGAGACCCGTTTATTGGTGATGTTGCCATCAGAGACGACCGGATTGCCTTAGTCGCGCCTTCGATTCAAGAACGTGCCGCGAATGAAATCGATGTCTCCGGACTGGCAGTAGCTCCCGGTTTCATCAACATGCTCAGTTGGGCAAACGAAAGCCTGATCGCCGACGGACGTTCGCAAGGGGATATCTGCCAGGGCGTCACATTGGAAGTCATGGGCGAAGGAAGTTCCATGGGTCCGTGGAACGATCGGATGAAAAAAGAACGGCTCGAGAATCAGGGCGACATCAAATACGATATCACCTGGTCCACCCTTCGAGAGTATCTGGAATTTCTCGCGAACAAAGGAGTTTCTCCGAACATCGCGTCGTTCGTCGGTGCCACCACCATTCGAGTCAATGTTTTGGGTCGCGATGACGTCACGCCATCGTCAGACCAACTGGAAACCATGCGCCGCCTCACCCATGAGGCAATGCAAGACGGTGCATTCGGTGTGGCGTCAGCGCTGATCTACGCGCCTGCGTTTTACGCGAAAACGGAAGAATTGATCGCTCTGGCTGAGGTCGCCGCCGAATATGGTGGCATGTATACTTCGCATTTAAGAAGTGAAGGTGATGCGTTTCTCGAGGCAATTGATGAGTTTTTGACGATCGCAAAACAGTCAGGCGCACGTTCCGAAATCTATCACTTAAAAGCCGCCGGTCGAGGCAACTGGCACAAGATGGATCACGCTATTGAAAAACTCGAGAGCGCTCAACTTGATGGTTTACCGGTAAGTGCGAACATGTATATGTACGCAGCAGCCCAAACCGGCTTAGACGTTTCGATGCCACCATGGGTCCAGGAAGGTGGTTTGCGAAAATGGATCGAGCGTTTGAAACAACCAGAAATTCGCGCACGTGTGATTGCTGAGATGTCGACGCCATCAAACAAGTGGGAAAATGGTTATCTGCATGCAGGACCGGAAGGCGTGCTGATGGTCGGTTTCAAAAAACTGAAACAATTCACCGGAATGACATTAGCTCAAGTCGCGAGTTTGCTCGGCAAATCGCCGGAGGAAACCGCAATTGAGATGGTGGTGCAAGACGAAAGCCGCGTGGAAACAGTTTACTTCTGGATGTCGGAAGACAACATCAAAAAGCAGCTCGCTAAACCGTGGATAAGCGTAGGTTCCGATGGTTCCTCAATGTCAACTGAAGGCGTGTTCCTGAATTCCAGCACGCACCCACGCGCCTACGGTAACGTGGCACGTTTGCTGGGACACTACGTGCGAGAAAAAAAGGTTATGAGTTTGCAGGAAGCCGTTCGCAGACTGACCACGCTGCCCGCGTCTAACCTGGGTATCACCAACCGTGGTGCCTTGCTCAAAGGATGCTTCGCCGATGTCGTGGCTTTCGATCCCGACAAAATTGCAGACTGCGCCACCTTCGAAAATCCGCATCAATATTCGGTCGGAGTTGAACACGTTTTTGTAAACGGCCAGCAGGTGATCAGCGAAGGTACGCACACCGGAGCGACTCCTGGACGAGTGGTGCTTCGCTGATGCAAATCACGTCAGCATCACTTTATTTGATACAAATCTGACCAGTCGAGAATCAATCGTCAGAATCATCCGACTGTGCTTTCTTCGGATTTTTGATCTGGTAAGTGTAAGTCGAAGTGTAGACCACTTTATTTTTCGAATCGGGTTTCATTCCGACCAGAAGGAATGGCGTAGGCACCGCCACTAGCGTCTGCGTCTGCAACTTCAAAACGCGAACGTCGGTTGTGATGTCATCTTGAAACGCCGTGAATTGCGGATGTCCTATGAACACGCCACCATAACCACAGCTATCCATGCCGGATTTAGCTGCTCTTTGAACAGATTCTGTCGGTTTACCCTCAAGCGCAGCCCGCGCGGCCAACGCGCTCGACTCTCTGCAGACGCGCTCGTTGTACGATTTACCAACGAACAAAATGTACACGTTGGTACTTAGCAGAGCCATAAAAACGAGCAGAAGTACGGCAAATCCAAGCTCTAAAAGACTGTGTCCGGATGATTTGCGCATACGTAACTTTTGAATGGTCCTGGGTAAATGGACTGGGTCAAAGAAACCGAGCGAACAAGTGACTACTTAAGTGTACCCTGTCAGGCGACAAAATAAAGCGACTCGGGACTTTGATGACCTTACAACAAGTTTTCAGAAGTCGCAGTTTGAAAACGCCAACCTGTTAGCCGCCCAGGTCCAGCTCGCCAAGGAAAGGCAGCTCTCTATATTTCTCATCGTAATCCAATCCATATCCAACGACGAACAAATCGTTAATGGTGAAACCGATGTAATCGGGTTTGACTTCGACTACACGTCTTGATGGTTTATCAAGGAAGCACGCAATTTTTAAACTCTTGGGATGAAACTGTCCCTCGAGATATTCGAGGAAAAACTTAGCTGTTCTGCCTGAATCGACGATGTCTTCGATGACAAGGATGTGACGGTTGGAAATATTTGGAAGTTCGAGATATGGAGTTTGAACTGTGCCGGAGCTTTCGGTGGCACTGCCATAGCTCGATAAACGAACGAATTCCATTTGCAACGGATCGTTGGTTTTGATGTTACGCACAAGGTCAGCGAGGAAACAAAACGCGCCTTTCATGACGCCGATGACGACTGGGCTTTCCAGGTCTTTGTAATCTTGGCTAATGGTTTTACCGAGTTCTTTGATACGCGCAGCGATTTTTTCTTCGCTGTATATCTCAGTGATTTTTGGTCCCGTCTCAGTTTTTTCGGAAGTAACCATCTGCTCATCCGCCCTGTTTCGAAGAAAAAATGATCCTAACAAAAAACGAGGACGCGCGTATATGCCAATCACTCATCTCTAATAGTTTTCACGTGTTAACCGCGATAGGAGCCGTAGTGCGGTTAACAAAAGTTCTCAAGGACGCGCCCTCATTGCCCGACGGTTACAATTTGCAAGGTCGGATTTATAGACATAATGTCCATCGTAACTGCAGGTACGATTGCGCAACTGCAACCCGATTGCAGGTGTGATTGAACGATTGCAACACGCGTTTCGATTTAACGGCGCGATTGACTCAATTCTTTAGCGCTCTCGTAATTGAAGATCTCTTTACCGCGCACGAAAGTCGACTCGACAACACGATCGTCACCCAGGAAAACCAGCGCTGAAAGAATCTCGTCAGTAGGCTTGCTCAATATGTCGTCGATGATGCCGGTTCTGTGTGTCGGGTCAACAACGACAAAATCTGCTTCTTTGCCTTCATCCAGGCTGCCGATCTTGTCTTCGAGCGCGAGCGCTTTAGCACCACCGAGAGTGGCACGATATAAAAGCTCCGTCGGATATAACCACTGATCGGGCTGCATATAGTTTGCGTCTTTCATCACGCAAAACAACGACATCTGCGGTCCTGCAGCAACATCTGACCCAATACCAAAACGAACACCTTTGGATTCCACTCTGCGATATCCAAAGACACCGCTCTTTAGAAAGAAGTTGGAACTCGGACAATGGGCAAGCGATGAATCAGTTTCCTTCAAAATATCGAGGTCGGAATCGCTCAAGTGAATGGCGTGCGCCATGATGCTGTTGTGACCCAGAAGGCCGTGATCGTGATAAACGTCAACATAGGTCGGTGATTTTGGAAACAGTTCTTTGACGAACTCGACTTCTTCCAGCGACTCGGAAAGATGTGTATGCATATAAGTGCCGGGTTTTGCACGCCACAATTTACCGACTTCAGTAAGCAACTCGCTGGTCGATGTGACCGCAAATCGTGGAGTGTACGCGTAAAGCAATCTGCCGTTATCATGGCCATGCCATTTTTGACAGAGTTCTTCAGAGCCGCTCAAACTGCTAGCCAGATCTTCTGTGAGGAAATCTGGCGCATTTGCGTTCATAAGCACTTTGCCCATGATGGCACGGCAACCCTTTCTGGAAGCCACTTCAAATGCAACATCAGTAGCCTCTTTATGAATCGTGCTGAACACCACACCGAGGGTGGTGCCGTTGCGCACCATCTCGTCGAAAAACCAGTTGGCAATTCTCAACGCATATTGCGGATCGGCACAGCGTGCTTCCGATGGAAAGACAAAGCGTTCCAGCCATTTCATCAAATGCTCGCCCGACTTCCCGGTGACCGTCACCTGAGGCAGGTGCAGGTGCATGTCGATCAGACCCGGCATAATAACTTTATCGCCGTAGTTATGAATGTGCTTGAGCGAATTTTTGTTTTTTTCAAACTCAGACCATGCACCGCAAAAAACAATGATTCCGCGATCGTCTACAATTAGAACGCCATCTCGAATGTCCTTGAGTTCCTGCTCTTGCACAGGCGAGATAATGTGACCGCGATAGGCTGTCAGTTCTCGTGAATCATATAAATTTGCCGGCATCGGTTGCGCACCATCTTAGTCCTGTGACGTTACTCAATTGTCAGGCGATTCCAAGAGAAACAGCCGTCGCGTATTCTAAACTACTTTCAAAAATTATCCCGTCGAAATGTCATCACAGCATAAGCGAATCAAATGGCGAAAAAACTCGAAATTGCTGAATGGTGCGAAATCCAACGCGTTTTAAAGGAAACCTACGAGATCTGGTCGCCCGGTTTGACTCGCGAATGTTATAGAGATTTCGTTTTGAAGCAAATGCAGCACCCGTGGTGCCGTTGGAACTATCAGTACCTGATTGTACGCGATAAGAAAAAATCGAAAACGCCCGCCGCCAGCTTAAAATACTACAAACTGAATTTCAATTATCGCGGCAAAACCCTGAAATTTGCAGGTTTTGGCGCCATATACACGCGAAAAGATTTGCGCGGGCATGGATATGCGACCGATTTGATTAAATTGGCTCTGGATAAAGCTTGGTACGACGGTTGTCATGGAACGATTTTATTTTCTGATATTGCTCCGGAATTTTATGCAAGCTTTGGATTCTTCGATCTCAACAACGAAAAATTCGTTCTGAGTCTGAAACAGAAAAAGTCCGATTCTAATGGTCAATCGGCGGCGAGTCAGTTCGAACCGGGTGGTGGCACCGCAGCTGGTACCGCGACTGATGCACAGACTGGTGCGGAGACTGATGCGCAGGCTGGTATCACCACTAATGAACAGTCTTCTTCGGGTAATCAACAAACAAATACCACGGCTGATGAGAAGACAAGCACCGCGCTTGATGAACAACAAAAGTCCATCAGCACTCCAACAAACTTGGACATGCAAATCCCAGGACAACCCGTCGTAAACACCCTCACTCTTCCCGGTGACACCAACGTCAGCGTGGGCGCTATGCTCGCGACGGCAGAGCACGGTCACACCGGTCCTGCGGATTGGGCGACTGGTTTTGTTGTGGAAGGCGACATCGTCGTTCAATGCAGGCACCTGACGACGGATGACGATCAAATCGACTTCATCACCAGGCACTACGGGCGATGGCTTAGAAAACAACCTTACGGCGTTGAACGTTCACGATTATATTTCCACTTCAAAATAACGCGCGAGAACTATCTCGCAAAAAATTCGGGACTTTCATGGCCTCGTTTAGAATTACTATCCATTGAAGACAAACACGTCTCCGGCTACGCCATAATCGAGTATGGTGGCAGAGTGGTGCGCATACTTGAACTGATCGGCGACGAGAACACGCGACGCCTGCTCTGGAAAGGCGTGATCGCGCGCACTCAAGATCTAGATGCGATTCGAATATCTGGATGGGAAGCGGTTTTAACTGACCTGCAACCAGGTTTTTCGCTCAATCAGCTCGCCACTATTGACGATACCATTAAAGAGAGCTGCGACAGTCTCGGTTTCGCGGAAAAACAAAAAGGGCGAGCAATGATATTGCCCTTCAAAGAAGAACTCGAAGATTGGTTGACGATTTGTCCGTCGCCGATTCTCGAACTCGATCACCTTTAGTCGATTTTTTGATGACTGATCGATCAGCCACGGTTTCGATCGATCTGCCATGCAAAGGCACCAAAATTACCGGACGCACGATCACCATTTGCATATAACGGTTTAGTCTGTCGTACATGAGGTATGTCGTAGCTAGACCGTCAGCATAAGTCGACATTTTATTAAAAAAGAAACTATGACAACAACACAGCGCAAATCTCTAACTGTTCACCAGGTCCTCGATCAGCTCCGTGTTGAAGGTGTTCGATATCTGTTCGGCTCGGTGGCATCGTCTGATTCGCCAATCACGGCAAGCGTTATGGCGCTCCGAGGAAAAGAAGGCGGCGAGGCCTTATCGTTTGTCGGCTCTCTCCATGAGGCTTCCGCCGTTTTCATGGCGTCCGGTTACGCGCAAGCAACGTCGCTGTGCGGGGTCGTCAATATTTCGAGCGGTCACCTGCTCAACGCGGTTCCGGCAATCTACGCGGCCTACCGGTCTCAGACGCCTGTAGTGATTTTGGCGGACCAGGAAGATTCGCACATCATCAACGACGATCCGCCACTGACGGTCGATCATCAGCTCACAGTCCGACCAATCACGAAATGGGTAGCCGAGGCTCGCACCGCCAGAGAAATCGGCAGGTTGATGAGACGCGCGTTCCATGAGGCGCTATCGCCACCAAAAGGTCCAGTGGTTTTGTCCATCCCGATCAATCTTCTGCTTTCGACCGCCAAGAGCCAGGTGCTTAGACCACCTCTGACCAGTCCGCTTGGTTCTGCCGATCAAAACTTTGTCAGCAAAGTGGTCGGGCACATCGTTCGCAGCGAAAATCCAGTGATCATCGCCGGCAACGAAGTTTCACAATACCGCGCCAGACGTGACACAGTAATGATCTCCGAAGTCCTCGGTTGCCGCGTTTTTTCCGAAGCATCGCCTATCGGCGTCAACTTTCCCAATCGCCATCCGCACTTCGCGGGCGTCTTGCCTCAAGATGTCGATGCGGCGCACAACAAGCTGAAAGAGCACGATTTGATTTTGTTGCTCGGCGTGCAAAACCGCTTGCCGAATCGAAGTGAAGGTCCGTCCATGGTGCCTGACACCGGCACCGTCATACAGATCAATATGGATGGCCGTCTGGCTGGAATGACATTCAGATCCACACTGGCTACGCAGGCGGACATCTCCGAAACTCTTTCTAGAATTAGAACTGAACTGCAGCTGGCCGTGGACAACGATTGGCTCATGAAAGCCAAAACCCGCTCGCGTACCGTTGTTCAGGCGATCGCCGAAGCGCGCCATCGTTCTGAAGAATCGCTGCTGTACCCTAATCCTTCCAAACCGACGAATTTGTTCTGGCTGCTGCGAATGCTGGAAGGCA
This sequence comes from Candidatus Obscuribacter sp., assembly GCA_021772095.1. Classification (GTDB taxonomy): domain Bacteria; phylum Cyanobacteriota; class Vampirovibrionia; order Obscuribacterales; family Obscuribacteraceae; genus JADYXR01. The sequence goes on from JADYXR010000185.1 coordinate 18,041, forward strand.
TACGCCCTGCCAAGTCGGTCGTAGTAACCGATGTGGTGAGCGCCGGCACAATGCCTTTCGACATTCTCAGCCTGGAGAGCGGTTCTTCGTTCTTTTCAAGCAACAGCGGTGTCAACGGCTTTGCAGCCGGAGCCAGTTGCGGAATACAGTTTGCTGGTTTTGACATTCCGATTATTTGTCTGACCGGTGACGAATCTTTTCTCGGCTATCCCCAAATGCTTTGGACAGCCCGGCATTACGGACTCAACACAAAATTCGTAATCGCCAACACGCTGGGAAGGGCTCGTCTCAACATGCTGCCATCGGCGCCAACACGCAGACCTCCGCGTTTTGAAATCACCAGACCAGAGATGTCGTTTACACGTCTAGCCGCATCAATGGACGTTCCGGCGCTACAGGTTCAACTATTCAGCGAATTGGAACCGGCGCTCAACCGGCTGTTCGCGGAGCCCGGACCATGTCTAATCGATGTGACCATTGATCCGGAATCGCTTATAACTTAGAGCCTGCTGCCAAGTTAAACATTTCTAGTTTAAACCTCAACAATAAGATCAGCCTGCAGTCGCCATCGCGACAGGCACTGCTTTTACAAGCATTGTGCCGATCCTTGCAAATAGACTATCTATCAGCTCCTCGCTGCCCACGAACAGAGCTGCCGTTTGGCTGCTCATCAAAAAGTGCCTGCACCGCTTGATTACAAACCGCTTGACATTTATATTGCGAAAAAAACTCAAGAACCTTATCTAAATTGGAAAGTAACGGCATTTCAAAGGGGTGTCGCGATAAAATTTGAACTCGTAGTCGGCAACAAACTAGCGCCAGGTAATGAACGTGAATACTCTAGCGAGAGATAGTAAGGACCAAACCATGGACAAGAAGCTCATCGTCAATGACTTCTCGATCCACGTAGCAACGGTAAATGGCTCAGGAAGCCAATCGTCAAACGCAGTGCTCTTGAAATCAATTTTTCAAATGGGCATTCCAGTAAGCGGCAAAAACCTCTTTCCATCGAACATCATGGGCTTGCCGACCTGGTTTACCATCCGCGTCAACAAGGATGGTTACATTGCACGGAAAAAAGAGGTCGATATTTTAGTCGCAATGAATCCTCAGACAGCCGTCGATGACATCAAAGCTTTGAGACCGGGCGCGGTTTGCGTAAGCCCCGTCGAATTGAATCTCGACAAGATTCGCGATGACGTGCAGCACTATCTTGTGCCCTTCGGCGAGCTTGCCAACAAAGCTTCCGACAACGTCAAACTGAAAAAACTTTTGACAAACATCATTTATGTAGGTGTTGTTGCCGAGCTTCTCGAAATCGATCAAGTTGAAATCGATGCGGCGATCGCTCGACAGTTCGAAGGCAAAACCAAAGCAATCGACCTCAACATCCATGCTGCCAAAATCGGTCGCGAGTGGGCGAAAGAGAATCTGAAAAAATCGGATCCTTATCGCGTCGAACGCCTGAATTTGACCCAGGGCAAAATTATTGTTGAAGGAAACAAGGCAGCAGCTATCGGTTGCTTGTTCGCCGGAGTCTCAGTTGTAACCTGGTATCCGATTACTCCTTCATCGAGTCTTTGCGAAGAGTTGATCGATTACCTCGACAGATTTCGCACCGATAAAGAAACCGGTAAAAAATCGTACGCGGTTGTTCAAGCCGAAGACGAATTGGCTGCAGTCGGAATGGCTATTGGAGCCGGTTGGGCAGGATCGCGTTCGATGACTTCAACTTCCGGACCTGGAATTTCTTTGATGGCTGAATTTGTCGGCTTCGCATATTTCACGGAAATCCCGGTTGTGATCTTCGATGTGCAAAGAGTTGGACCGTCAACCGGTCTGCCTACGCGCACCTCGCAAGCTGACTTGCTCTCGGCTTACTTGCTTTCTCACGGTGATACCAAACACGTTGTGTTATTGCCGAACTCAGTCGGCGAATGCTACGAGATGGCGATGGAAGCTTTCGATCTTGCCGAACGCCTGCAAACACCAGTGTTTGTACTGAGCGATCTCGACCTCGGAATGAATATGTGGATGTCTGATCCGTTTATCTATCCTGAAAAACCTTTTGATCGCGGCAAAGTTCTTTCCAAAGAAGATCTTGAAAGATTGGGTGGATTCGGGCGTTACGACGATGTCGACGGCGACGGCATGACATACAGAACATTGCCTGGAACCGAACATCCTAAAGCCGGCTACTTCGTTCGCGGCAGCGGACACAACAAGAACGCCGCTTACAGTGAGCGTCCTGAAGATTACATGTATCTGATGGATCGTCTGCTGAAGAAATTCGATAACGCAAAAGCACTGATTCCGCAAATCGAAGTCGATCAAAATAACGACGCGAAGATCGGCATCATCGCTTTTGGATCCACTCACTGGGCTATTCTCGAAACTAGAGATATGCTCGCCAACGAAAAAATCGCAACCAGCTATTGCCGACTTCGCGCCCTGCCTTTGACCAAGGGAGTCGAGCAATTCATCGATGCACACGACAGAGTTTATATCGTCGAACAAAACCGCGATGGACAAATGCTCGACATTCTCCGCATGGAGATGCCGCATCTGACCGCGAAAATGAAATCGGTGCGCCACTATAACGGCATGCCGATCGACGCCGAATTCGTCGTCAATGGTATTTTGGAACAAGAGAAGAACGCGAGGTAGATGGCAGATCATGGTTTCATCAACAACACCCCCAGCGCCTAAAGCACCAGTCACCAACAAAATTGGTTTGACTCTGGCGGACTATAAAGGATCGCCTTCAACACTTTGCGATGGTTGCGGACACGACGCAATCACCAGCCAAATCATCAAAGCGTTTTGGGAATTATCAATCGAACCGCACCAGGTAGCAAAGTTCAGCGGCATCGGTTGCTCGAGCAAAACGCCTGCATATTTCTTGAGTCGCGCTCACGGTTTCAACTCGGTACACGGACGTATGCCGTCAGTTGCAACAGGCGCTCACATGGCTAATCACAAGCTGATCACCCTCGGTGTCAGCGGCGATGGCGACACTGCCAGCATCGGTCTTGGACAGTTCGGTCACTTGATCCGACGCAACGTGCCTATGGTGTACATCGTTGAAAACAACGGTGTGTATGGTTTGACGAAAGGACAATTTTCAGCTACCGCCGACATCGGCTCCACGTTGAAAGATGGTACCGTCAACCGTCAAACCGCAATCGACCTTTGCGGATTGGCTATTGAACTGGGTTGCGGTTACGTCGCTCGTTCATTCGCCGGCGATCCGAAACAACTGGTTGCCTTGATCAAAGGCGCGCTCGCTCACAAAGGCACCGCACTTCTTGATGTAATCAGCCCATGCGTGACTTTCAACAATCACGATGGATCGACAAAGAGCTACAAATACGCAAAAGAAATGGATCGACCACTTCACGAACTGGGATTCATCCCGTTCTACGAACAAATCACGGTCGATTACGAACCGGGCACAGTGCAAGATGTTCAAATGCATGACGGCTCGCACATGCGATTGAAGAAGATCGGCAACGACTACGATCCAACCGATCGTTTCGTCGCCGACCGCGCAATCCACCAATCGCACAAAGATGGGACGTTGCTCACCGGCTTGCTCTACGTCGACGAATCGCAGCAGAATTACAGTTCTTTAGCCAATCTCGTTGACGTACCGCTCGCCAGTCTCGGTCAGAACGAATTGCGTCCGCCAAAATCGGCGCTTGATGAAATCATGGCTGAATTGACCTGAGGACAAAACGGTTGATGTCGGCAAAATGATCGTGCCGATGGTGACTGAACTAAATGGATAATTTTGAAACCAGCGCTATTACGGCGCTGGTTTCTGTTTTGATGCCCGCACAAATTCATTTTCTCGCGCGGACGCTCGAGCAGTGATGGCACCAGTGGTAGTGGCGGGTTAAATCACTGCAGACGAGGAGTATAGAATTTGGCTTCATGATACGCTCGCAGAGACCTGGTTCTGCCCTCCGCACGAAGAGCCGGAACAAGTCGTCATGTGGTTTTCCACAGACGGGCCCATTGCGAAGTCCTTCCGACGAATGGTATCAATTTAGTGATTGAACTCATCAAAAAAACTGTGCTTTACCGTGGGTTAAGGCCAGTTTCAGCGTGATTCCACTAGTGTGATCGCAACCGCTCAAACCCGGTCAGGTTGTGGGGTACCAAAGTTTCACAATCATTTGAGATGCTTGGTTTACGATCCCAGGAGCACTGAGAATGGATAACGTCGAACTGTCCGAAAAAAAAACAAAGAATAATGATGCCTCTGCAGTTTTGATCGATTTCAACGCTGAGCAAGATTCGTCTAAACGTGACGCGTCAAAAAACGGCATGCTTGACACCACTAAGTCCTTAATTCGAAGTGCCCCGATGTTGGATCACTCTCTTTCGGCAATCTCAGCTCGAGTTGCCTATTTCGGTGTGACGGACCAGTTGCACGTCGACCAGTACACGATGAGAAAGAGCCTGGAGCGAATGAAAAGTCCGGTGGCAAAGCAGCTTGTCGATGTGATGGACGACCTTGTCGCCAAGGATTGGCAAATTCTCAAAGAACCTCTCCTTTCGAGCAGCGGCGGTTCTTACAACGAGTTTTCCCGCCGATTATGGTACAGCGAGCGTTTCGCGTTGCCAGGTTACTTGCTAGGACAATCTCCGGTGAAACGTGCCCTGTCCTATCCTTTTTCTCACGAGCTTGGCCATCATAAGCCTTCTCTATGTTACTCCGTTGATTCGCCGGCGGCTGATGCGGAGACGATGGCAAAACGCCATTTGCTTGGAGAAGCGAAGGCGATGCTTACTGAGATTCACATCACTGAAGAGCTGAAGGTGCCTCCACATTCGAACACCTTAGCGAGAAAGACCGCGCTGTCAAATGGAAGTCTAGGGGCACAAATACTGATAGATCATGCGCAGGTTACTTCAGCACTAAGAAATCCTTTGGCACCAAAGGCGGTGCAGGATTCCAATGTTAATAGAATGGTCAACAGTTATCTAGAAGAAACATTTGGTCGCAATTTGATCGATCCAGAAACCGGCAAGGTTCGTCCATTCGATTTAAAGGCCGGGATAAATGGTCCAGTGATTGCAGAACTCGCTGAAGACCCATCCTTTCGATATCTAACATCGAAGTACAAAGAATTACGCAATGAACCCGATGTTGAACACCGATCGAGATTAGGAAGATTCTTTAAAGCAGGTGAAACGAAAACAGGATCCATTATGATGCGTGGGCTTAAAGGAGCCGGTGCCGTTGGTGGCATGTTGATGGTCACTGACGTCTACGGAGCCTTTCAAGATAGTTCAGCTGCGGGTTTCGGAAGAATCGGAAAATTGGCAACCGAGGTTGCTGGTTTTGAAGCCGGCACCGCATCTGGTACTGCTGCTTCTTTAAAACTACTGTCGAAGCATCCCAAAACAAGGATTATCACCTCGCTTGGCGCCGGACTATCAGGGGCTTATGGCGCAGGTGAATACATCGGCAAGCATGTCGAAACAATGATTAAAGGAAACACCCCGATTACCAGTACGGCAGATCGTCCGATGACGCCAACCGCTCAGAAGATTCTAAACGCGAATCTGCCAATTCGTTGAGCCGCGTCATCGCGTCGCGCTGCAACGCGTGCAATTCCAAATAGAAGCTACAAAAGCCCTTCGAGCTGATAAAGTTCTCGACAGTTTGCGTAGAGAATATTTTCAGCAACTCTTTGCGCATCAACACTTTTTAAATAATTTTCTGAAACCAGCTGGTTTAAAACGGCACTCAGATTGTTTTTCAAAGTGATAGCACCATACCAGTGCATCTCTGGAATGCTGTGACCATCAGTGCCAGCTAATATTTTGCTGGTCGGCGCGGAGGCTATAGTTTCAAAAAGAATATTTCTAAAAGCAGCGGAAACTAAAATTGAAGTGAGCGACAAATCCAAATAACAATTTGGAAACACTGAACATAGATATGCAGCTTCCCTATGATACGGATAGCAGTGCAGAAAAACGAACCGGCATGCTGCGAAGCGTTTATCCTTTAGTATCGGAGTCATGACAGTTGGATTTGACTCATGCAGAACCAGGTCGGTGTCCCCGATTCCAGTATGAACTTGAATTGGAAGATTCAACCGACCAGCTATTTCAAACGATTGAAGCAGAAGCTGTTCATATAGCGGATGCTTCGTCATGCGAAATGAAATCTTCGATAACTCAACGGACTTTTTGATACTATCGAAGTCAGCCTTCGAAGATACGCTTCGCGCGTGTGGATCTGATGGCAGTCCGCCTCGGTACGCGGCTACAGTTTTAAGTCCGACGACTCGCACCCTGGAACTGTCGAGCGAGCGAAGCTGCGCATCGAGTGCATCTTCTAACTCGCTGAACGTTTTTGATTCGTTGAACAGTTTTTCCAGCAACGTCTCAATCCGCAATATTCGATAGACCGGTCGCTCGCACACTTTCGATAATTCAGAAATCGGCATCATTGACGGCTGCAAATAACCGTCATCAACAAGCAAAGCACCTATCGAAGCGTCGTCCCAGAGCTCATTGACGTGAGCAGCAGTGGTGGACTTCTGACGAAGTTCTATTAACTCTTCTTCGGTATTGAAAGAAACAATCTCACGAAGTTGCTCCAACATATTCATGTAGTGCAAACTGTTTGGAACATGGTTCTGAATTATCGACATCGAATTCGATTCTGTAAACGCTCGCCGAAATCCGATAACATCGATCTCCAGGGGGCGCTTGAGCAGCGAATGCGCATGGTTGTCGATTAAGACGCTTTTGGTAAGATCAATCTTCATTTAACAATAAACCGCTTTGTATACCACATCGCTTTTAGTTCCGCACTCAGAATTACCTAGTACCGCATGCGGTGATGAGTCAGTTCGAAATCGGAATCGAGTTCAAATGCTTGAGCCTCTGACGACTTCACAATTATGTAAGCGTTCGCCAGTTCCTCACCCAAAGTTTTCATAAGAAAAACATCCGCTTCCAGCTCTACAAGCGCCTGATGCAGAGAGTCGGGCAGTCTGACGATACCGAGTTCCGCACGCTCATCGTCCGTCAAATCGGCAGGGTCCACCGACACCGGGGCTGGTGGCTTCAGTTTTTTCCTCACACCATCCAGACCAGCGGCAATAATGCAGGCAAGTGCGAGATATGGATTCGCGGTGCCGTCCACGCACTTCACTTCTATATTAGATGAAGCCATCTCGTGGTTCCAATAAACAGACGGTATGCGGACCGCCGCCTCACGATTCTCGTAGCCCCAACACTTATATGCAGACGCCCAATTTTTCGGTTTCAATCTTCTATATGAATTCACCGACGGAGCAGTGAGCGCAAGAAGACCGGGAAGATGTTCAACAATTCCGGCAACGAAATGGAGACCGAACTCGCTCAGCATGCCTTCATCCGCCCAGAGCATATTGCGTTCACCAAACCGATCCCAGAGCGATAAGTGAACATGACAGCCGCTGCCTGGTTGTTCCTCAAATGGTTTTGGTGCACACGTGATAAGAACGTCTTGCTCCAGTGCCAACCCTCTCAACGTTTCGCGCAGCAAAACATATTGATCGGCGGCTGTGAGAGCCGGTTGGTGCGTGATGCTGACTTCGTGTTGCCCATGACCAAGCTCCGCGTAGTACTGTTCTACTTGCAACCGCTGGCGGTGCAAGTAATCGACCAGCTTGGAAACGAACTTGCTGGCTCGATTCATTCCATCCGTTCCAAAACAAATACTTGTATCTATAGGAACGAATCGGCCGTCGTAATCTTTATTACCTATATAGAATTCGGTCTCGAACGCGGCTTGAATGGAAACGCCCATTTCATCAGCTTCCGCGATTACCTTTTTGAGAAGAGATCGGGGGCAGAGTGCCCAGGGTTTCTTGTCAAGTTCGATCAAATCGCATATCGCGGCCGCTGTTGTGCCTACATAAGGAAGGACAGTAAAAGTGTCTAGATCCGGGACCATCCGCACTTCGCCTACGGCACCTAATCCGGTATCACTCTGCGGCTTGTCAAGCGAATTCATCGCCAACTGACCTTTGACCAATCCGATTCCGGAATCGATCCGATCCTTCAAACGCGGCAACGACGTGCTTTTCGAGCGCACCATGTTGCAGAAATCCACGTAGAGAAATCGCACGAGATTGACGCCAAATTTGTTTGATGTTTCGAGAACATCTTCCTTAGTTCGTTTTGCAATTGCCAAGATGAATTCGCTTTGTTGCGGGTGGTAATGGTTTTGAAGGTGTGTGCTATTTAGAAAATGTGCAGGTAGGAAAACACAACGGATGCTTTCAGTTGTCATTCTAGCTTGACACCTCTGGTGAAACCAGCGCGATCATTAAACCGTAGTTGTCATGTAGTATTTAGGTGTTAATGCTGTGAATAGGGCGGGAACAATATCGTCACAGGGAAAGTTTAGTCTCGGCACAATTGGGCCGGGACGGGTTGGGTATCAGATGTCACCTTCGCGCATCCTGAGAATGTATTACGGAACCACCCTACTATTGGGGCTGTGCATGATTTTGCCCATGTCCGAGTGGGTTAAGCTCAACGAACTCGGTACACGGGGCGCTTTCGGGCTTATTCTGTGCTGGAACGTCCTTTGCTTGATGCTTCTGCCACTAGTAATCGACTGGGCAGAACGGCACTATCTCAAAGCTCGTTTTGTCGAGATTCAAGATATCGCCAAGAGCAACCCGCAGCTGGCGGAAGTAATTTCAGTTCAGTGCCAACGTCTATCCATCAGCAGCCTGAAGTTCGCCGTGGTGGACAATTCGCCCGAAGACTTAGTTTCGTACGGACTGTGGCGCTCAAACCCACGTTTAATCGTTTCCAGCGACATGCTGAAACCTGAAAATCAGGCGAAAGCCATACCCAGTGTCGAAGCCGAGCTGGCGCGCTTTATTAAACGCGACGATAACACTGTAATCTTTTTGATGTTTGCTGCCTTTCAGGCGATGTCGCTGGTGATGATGGTGAAGCTTCTTTAGGCTTGTCATCGACACTAGTGTTCTTCTTCGAACATGATCGATTCGAACACGTCATACTTCGCGCCGCCGTTGCGCCATTCGTTTGGTCCCAAGCCTGCTTTGATAGCCAGTTGCGTCAACGTGTCATCGACGGTCCAACCATATTCAGTCGCCACGTGTGGAAGAAAAACGGATTGCCTTCCTTTGAGATGTAGTACCACTCCGTGCTTTCCAATTTCGATTTCTCTTTCGGACGCCACGCGTGTAAGTGGCGTCAGCACGCTGATTTCTATTTCTATATTGGAAAGTTCAGGTTCCTCGACAGCATCAAATCTGGGGTCTTTAGAACACGCGCCGATTGCGTTATCGACTACCGCTTCTGCCAATGATTTTATCGGCCATATGTAGCCGATGCAGCCGCGAAGGTCGCGGTTGTGCTTGTTTTCCTTCTTCGCGAATTTCGAATTTACGTCATTGGTGGCAAAGTTTTTCTTAGTGAATAGTGTGACAAAAACACCGAGCGGTCTTTTCAATGTCGGCGTAATTTCAATCCCCGCATTAGCCGGTTTCAAAATCTTGCCTTCTTTGACATACAGCTCAAGCGCTTGGCGAGCCAGTTTCAACAAGTCATGCTTTTCATTATCGGTAAGTGACACGCTGCTATTGAGCGTTAAATCCTGCTCCCAACTTGTGGTGCCTTCTGCGCCGGTAAAACCAATCGCCAAGTAAGACACTGAATTAAACTTGTCCTCTAGGCTGGTATCACGCGAGGTCTGATATCGCAGCAACTGCGCTGTCGTATTCTCCGGCAACATAGATAAAAGAACAGCGCACGGATAGAAACCACATATGGTGCACTTTGTTCGATCATGGAAGTTCATAAAACCATCGACGTCAGCTTTGTTGAGACACTCAAAAGCCTCCAAGTCCAGCTCCTTGACTCGTGCTTCAGCGACATCACTTTCAAAAGGAACATAGTCGTAACGTGGACCATAGTGAGTGAAATCAGAACTTACCACTACCAGATCATCTTCGTGCACATACTGCCTGATAATTTGTCCAACCATTTGCACATCGCTCGATTCAGGAAGCAGGCCGATTATCAGAGGCACAATTTGCACTTCGCCAAATGCCTCGCGAATAAACGAAAGCTGCATCTCAAGCGAATGTTCGCGCTGATGAATTTCTCGAGATTCTTTAAACATCGGATGCTGCGCTAATTGATCGACGACTTTTCGATCGACTGGAAGCGCGCCTAATGGAGTTTCAAAAACAGTATCCGGACTGAGCGCCACTCCTTCAAAACCAGCATAATGACTGGGTCCAAGAAGAAAAACTCGTTTCGGCTTGCATCGTTTGGCGAACTCGTATGCAAAACCTGCAGTCGATCCTGAGAACATGTAACCGGCATGTGGAGCCACGATCGCGTAGACGGCCCGATTACGATTTTCAGCAAGCGTTTTGCCCACGCTATTATCAGCATGAGATTCCTGTTCAGCAATCGACTTACCAGCAGCTTCGAGATACTGCTTGAGTTCAGTTCCTAATTTTTTTGGATCCGATTCGTACCAGGTCCCGGCAAAGCGCGTTGCTCTTTTGCCGGTTTTATTTTTTTCTTTCCGGCCGAAAATGTTCATCACATCACTTCCGATTTGTCCGCTTACTCTCGCAGCCGGCGCCGATTGGCGCCCACTTACTTTGCTGGTTCGCTATCCTCAGCCTTAGGCGTCATGATTGGATCCATTCTGGTACTGATATTACGGCTGGTATCACCATGAGGATCCGCGAATGAATCAAAGGTGACCGACAGTTTTACTCTGGCGCCTGCGGATCCAGGCATCGCTTCAAGCGGCTGAACTTTTGCAAAGGCTTCATTGGCGGCTTGTTCTGCTTGGGCATTTGCAGGCGCACTGCTCGCGCTGCTGTCAGCGGTCGATCCGTCTGCGTTAACCGTCGCGGTGATTGTCACTTTATTTTTTCCGTCCGGCAACTCCCAGCTCTGGTCCAGCTTTTCGCGCATTCTTGTCAGATAGCTATTAATCTCGGCGTTGTTGAGATTGGGTCCGGCTTGGCGTTGTGGCGCCCCGGCTTTTGCAGGCGCTTTCTTCTTAGCCTGTGCATATGCTGCGTTGGGTGAAGACTGGCTGCCGATGCCATTCTCGCTATCTCCGAACGTGAATGGAAAAGATACCAAACCGCCGGCGACTACCAGCGCTGTTGCCGCAAACCGGATGCCTTTTGTTAGCCTGTCGTTCATACCGTTTTCTCCACAACTCAGCAAAGTCTGTCCTCAGTTTAACATCGTCTTTTGCCGAAAGATCCCAAATGATGACGTGTAACCGTGCAAATAAGTTTGATTGCCCACAGGACCGATTTCACCGTTGCAGAAAAATCCGCCAACCGGAACCGCACCTAGATAATCGCGGAACGAATCACTGTCATGATTTGCCATGCCATAAAGATGCATTCCTCGACCCAAACACGAGAAGAGAAGCGCCCCTTTAACTCCACTGGCATCTCCATCCAGTTTTTCATCTCTAAATCTTTTGAGAAGGAAACGCAGATCGTCGGCTGATGTAGCAGCATCGCGCACGTGAAATTGCACCGTTCGAGCGTTGTCTAGAATCTCGCCGACAACGAGTGCGCCTGAGTTCTGGTCGATACCTAGAATATTTCGAACAAGGAAATCACCAGCCTGATGTTTGTCCTTATTCTCTTGCATCACCAGTCCAAGGAACATCGCATCTTTTGCCAAACTTCGATCCACATCGCTCAACGAGTCCATCATGTCTCGCAAAAACATGATAGCCGGCTCACCATCAAGTTCGAACAAAATATGCTTCTGCGCTCTGGTAACCTGGCATGGCTTGCCGATTGGCTTACAGCCTTGTGCGACTACAGTATCGACAATCACATTTCCAGTAAGCGCAATTCCGACTAGCCCATCTCTTATAGTTTTTTGATCGAGGAAAAGCGCATTGCCACCAGGTTCATGCGCGCCACTAGCTAAGCCACCAATTTTAACGGCGTTTGGATAGGCGTAATCCAGACCGCGAATAATGTCGTCGGACCGCATGGTGAATGGATCGGGCATCAATACAAACGCTGGGTTTTCACTTTGCGATACACCGATAATTTTTTCCCATGCGTCTGGGGAGGCGTCCAGGTCCGGCATTGTTTCGTTAGTTACGTGAAATGGTTTCACTTGCACATCCGGCAAAGACGCGGCAGTAAGCGCCACACAATTGGTGTGCTCGATCTCTTTTCCATCGCCGATTAAACCACCCGCGGTGCAGCCAATGAAAACTTTGGCACCGAGAGCTTCTTTGACGAGGGCGGGGAAGTCATCGAAGTGATCGGCAAAATGCGGAGAAACAAAACCGACAACGAGATCTATGTCGTCGATTTCTTCTTTCAATTTTTTCGCGCATTCGTCGATGGCGAGCTGAAGATCTTTTCGACTGTTGCCGAGCGATTCCGGTCCCCAGATGCTAGACGCCCACTTCATTTTTTCATCCTCTGTATTGGCTTGGAAACGGCATTTGCAGCGTCAGTTGCTTTTCTCAGGTTCGGTCATTTTGAATGGATCCAAATGAGCATTCAATTCTTCTTCACTCAACTTCGTAGTGGCCAACGCGATTTCGCGAACGGTTTTTCCGGTTTCAAATGCTTGCTTAGAAATCTTTGCGGAAGCATCGTATCCTATGGCAGGAACCAGAGCGGTCGATAGGGCCAAACCGCGCTCAACAAGCTCCGGTCCGCGTTCGGTCGCGGTGATTCCGTCTACGCATTGCCTGCTGAAATTTTCAGAAGCTGATGCGAGCAAATTGATTGATTCCAGTAAGTTATGCGCCGCAACCGGCATCATTACGTTGAGTTCGAAGTTGCCTGATTGACCGGCAATAGTTACGGTGGCATCATTTCCTATCACTTGGGCTGCCACCATGCACAGTGACTCGGCAATTACAGGGTTCACTTTTCCAGGCATGATTGAACTGCCAGGCTGAACTTCCGGTAAGGCAATCTCGCCGATACCCGCTCGTGGTCCACATCCTAGCCAGCGGATATCGTTGGAAATTTTCATCAGACTGCATGCAATTGTTTTTAACACACCAGACGTTTCAACAACCTCATCAAGCGTGCTTTGCGCTTGAAAATGATTTGTCGTTTCTTTTAATTCGATGTTTATGTGCTTAGATAATCTGGATAAAACTTTTCCAGCGAAATCCGGAGTGGTATTAATACCGGTGCCAACCGCTGTGCCGCCAAGCGCTACTTGAGTAAGACGTTGGGACGCGAATTGCAGACGTTCAATCGCGCGTTCCACTTGACCCGTATAACCGAGAAACTCCTGCCCAAGCCGAATTGGAGTAGCATCCTGCAGATGCGTACGACCAGTTTTGATCACCGGCATAAATTCAGCTGATTTTTTTCGCAAACTCTTTTCAAGAGTTGTCAGGGCAGGAACCAAACGTTCTTTGATATCAAGCAATGCGGCGACATGTATTGCAGTTGGAATCGAATCGTTGGAGCTAACGCCTTTGTTGACATGATCATTCGGATGCACGAGTTGGCGATCACCGCGCTTGCCGCCAAGAATTTCAATTGCTCGATTGGCAATCACTTCGTTGGCATTCATGTTTGTCGAGGTGCCTGAGCCAGTTTGAAAAATATCCACCGGAAATTCGGAATCGAATTTTCCATCGGCGACTTCCTGGGCTGCCTGAATAATTGCATCGGCAACCTTTGCATCTAACTCTTTCTTTTCTTTGTTGACCTCAGCACAAGCGAGCTTGACCAGGACAAGCGCGCGTATGAACGATCTTGAAAAGCGTAATTCCGAAATCGGGAAATTGAGAACCGCGCGCTGCGTGCTGGCGCCGTAGTAGGCATCGGATGGAACTTGCATCTCGCCCATGGAATCGCGTTCTGCGCGCGTTGAGTTAACCACAGCAACCACCTCCTACTTGACTACGCATTTTCAACCGCGGCGAAAACCACGGCACAACTCGAATGCATCTAAATTGTGTCAGAAATACAACCATATTTCCTGACTGGCAGCAGCCTTTCATGGGAATCACGCGAGGACACTTTCCGCAAAGTAATGTATTTCGCAGGGGAATTCGCATCCTATATATAGGTAGAGCGGCCGGTCGGGAAATATTTTTGACTCTCTTAGACATACCAGTGAAGGCGAATGGATAGACGTCCTATTGGAACTTGATACCGATCGATGAGGATCGAATACATACCAGGCATATAAAACAGATGGCCGATCGGCACCACAGGCAACACCACTATAGTTCCATCGATTGCCTATCTGCTATATCACTGGAAACGCCAGTACGACCGGCTTCTTGGCAATGAATCTTGTGCGACACTTGGATGTCTATTGGGGTACTTTTAATACATGTTCTATTTGGTATACTAATTACACAAGCGGTGAGCACACACCAGAAGGTTGAGTGCTTTGAGCCGAGGGGCCTTGCGGAAACGACAGACAGCGCTGTCAGAAACCGTAGCAAGTGAGCCCGCACCACGCAGACATCTGATGCGCTCGTGATGAAATACTGTGCCTTTCGCAAGGGGCACTTCAGACAGTAGC
>JADYXR010000021.1 GCA_021772095.1 Candidatus Obscuribacter sp.
CGAGTCCGAGAATAAATATGAGGGGTGTGCACAAGAGGTACATTGTCATTCCCGAAATTATTGCCGCAAACATTCCTACTACACTTCCAACCAATACAAGTGAGATAAAAAGCAAAATCAAAATCAGTATCCGGATAGGGTCGCCAAGCAGCAGTACGAGCAAAAGCAAAATGGAAATTCTAGTCTTCAAACCGAAGGCAACAACTCGAGCGCGTTTTTTTAACGAGTCCTTTGGCCAGTCTTTGCGGACAGCTTCTGCTGCCTCTCGGTCACTGCGACACGCGTCATAATCGCCAATTTGTTCTAGCGCTTCAGCCCTTAAATCCAACACTTACGGTTTATTGATCGCTTCAGCGAACGCGAGTGCTTGATTGAAATTCTCGATAGCTTTATGACTGTCCCCGGACTTGATATCGATTTTTCCAAGAACGACAAAACCGGAAAAGGCTTTTTTGTTCAGTCGGAACAGTGCCGCTACATCCTGCTTCGCCTCTTCGATTTTATCAAGACCAACGAAAGCTTCAGCGCGGTTTGCCAACGCACACTGGCGTGCATGCATGTCGTAAAATTTGCAAAGGCTCAGCGCTAAGCTCGCATTTTTAACGGCGCTATCAAACATGCCCAGAGATAATTGCACGGCCGCCTTGTTGCTATATGCGATTGGACAACGATTATCTGCCTCAATTGCTTTATCGGTTAGCTCCAAAGCTCTATCGTATTCTTTTAGGAGACTGTAGTAGGCGCTGCGATTCACATAAAGCCACACTGCGGATGGCTGTATGTTTTCTGCTACCAGAAAAAGCTTGCTTGCCGCGCCGAAGTTACCGATCATAATCTGTATTCCAGCACTGTTCGCGTAGCACGAGCTCAGACATTTAAGTAATTTGTTCCACGCAGTCATGACGCGCTAAAAGCTCTCCTCATCTGTAGACATATATTATCTATGCCCGGAATTTTCTATGCAGTGCGACGGAGTTCAATGAGGCACAGCTCCATCGATGAAAACCAAAACCCACGTCTCAACATAACCCTAATTAAATAATAGATTTGTAGTCCACGCGCTGTTCTATTAAAAGACGCTTCTGGTAGCATTGGCAACACGAGGTCGAATCCTGGTTGCCAGGTTATGTTAGAGGTTATATGCAATCAAATAAATCACAGCGAGTTCAATTAGCAATGTGGGCGCTTGTATTGGGCGCCGCTTGCAGTGCGACTTGTGGTTGTGCGCCAAATCAAAACCAAGAAGTGGTGACAAAGCCGGCATCTGATGTGGTGTCATCAAGCAGACCTGGAACAACAGCACCAACAGGCGTGTCACCAACGCCCAATACGGCACAAGTTTCAACGGATGCGGGCACCACACTGCTAAGCCGCATTGTCGTGAACCCGCCTGAATTTAAGCACCCAGCCGTTAGCGCAGCCAGTATTCAAGCAGTAAAGAACGCAATTTCGGCGCTGCCAGAGCCACTACGCACAAAGCTCGATCAGAGCAAGGCGCGCGTCATCATCTCACCAAACATGATCGATCGATGGCCGGATTCCGTGAAGGACTTGCCCGAGACCGACCCGGCGCCGACACTAGCCGAGCAGCCCGGACGCATTTACGATCTGGACATGTGCGTTTATGAACGTCCGAAGAAACGTGGCACCACGGATCTGGGTCCGGCCCGCGCGCCGGAATACATTCAGCTTCAAGTGGGCGACATGTGTTTTCAGGTTCTCGATGACATGATGACTTTATCCAAAGATCCTGCTCTTCGCCAAGAATGGAACGAAGACAAGAAGAATATTCGGCCCGCGGATCAGCCGAAGGTGGCTAACTTTATGAAGCTGGACGACTGGGGTCCGCGCGAAACGTGTGCTGAAATGTTTGGCTCCATGATGGGCGGTCGCAATGAAAATACCGACAACCTGTATAAATATTTTCCGCGCGTGAAGAAGTGGCTTATCGCGAAGCTCGGCATCAAAGGTCAATCTTAGGTCCACGAAATAATCCCATTATTGAATCGACGAATGAGGGTTTGGCTCAGTACGAGAGTCTTTCTATAGGAGTTATTCCTATATGAGTTATTCCTATAGAATTTCGTTCTATGGATCCATAGACTTACTCTAAAGCGCTCTTGCAATTGATGTGAATGTTATTTCGAGTCTTTCGGTCGCGTCAGCAACGACAGCGCGTAAATCACGATAGCAAGAAGCGTCAAGCCGTTGGTTCCGACAATCGTCGACGTGTACTCCAAACACCCGCCAACAAGCGCCCCGAGGATATTGACTCCGAGCGCGCACTCCGGTTCTTTCGCCTTCGAGAACGCTTTGGAGAAGATGATGCCGGAGAAAATAACCGGTAATCCCAGAACGACGAATGCAATGAGAAGCTTGATCGTAAGCGGGTCGCCCGCGAATTGACCAAGTGGCACGAAGTACATCGTCAACAGCGCACACAACAAACCTGCGTATCCATGCCATTCTTTAAGCACAGGCAGTTTCATCACCAGCCAATTAGCCGCTAGTGCGGTAACTAATATGACCGCAATTACCAGCGAGTTCACCAACCAGGTTGATCCGATTAGAACCGAAATCGCCAGCATTCCTCGCGTTTCGAGGAGCAAGAATCCGGCACCGAGCAACATAAACTGCCAATAACCAGTCAATGCGCTCAGGTTCAAACGCATACGTGCAAAAACTATGCCACTACCAATGGTGAAGACCGTCGCCAGCAATCCGAGATAGAACGGCGGGATGTTTCGATACTGTTGATAGAGAAACGGCCAATCATCCGTCGGAATCTCCATCGGCTCGCTCAGTTCTTCGATCGGAATAAGATCCTTTGCTCGCGTGGCACGAATGTTTCCTTCGATTTCTTTGAGCCCTGGTCCCCAAAGAATCGTAATCGAGCCCGGATTATCAAAGTGCGTTCGCAAAACAATCGGCTCACCAGGAGCGACCGCCTTAACGACTTGATAAAGTCTGGCTCGTAGCCATTCGGGACCAGCTGCAAAACTCAACGCGGCAAGTCCATGATCAGAAAGCGCTTTGGTAGCGGATTCAAGAGATTCCTTTGTATATAGATAATTGTCCAGTCGAACAGATCCTAACGTGGAAAATGTCGTGTGTGAATCAACGTGCCCGAAGACGATCACGTCGTATTTGTCTTTTGCAGTAGCAAGAAACGCTCGCGCATCATTGTTGATCGCACTAACGCGGTCGTCGGCGTAGGGTTTTTCCGGGTGGATGGTGAGTCCGAGTTTTTGAATAGTCGGATCGATCTCAACGGCATCTACATGCTGTGCACCACTTCGCAATGCAGCGGCGACATCGTTACCCGTTCCCGCTCCCAATATCAAAACACGATCGTGCGCCGGAGCTAATTCATAAGGCAGATTGTATGTGTTGTAATAAATTTGTAGATCAGTAGACTTCATCAAATCAGGATGCTGAGCCAGAAATTCCTTGTTGAAGTTGAGCGTCTTTTGATGATAGTCGTGGTTTACATCGAGCTTCTTTCCTATCTCAATGTTTTCAATCGCGAACGGCTGCAGATCGATCCTGTAGTAAGGAGACCAAATACTGGCGTGCGACGACACCACAGCCAGTGCTATCGATATTACGAACATCGCGATGTGAATCGGCTTTTTCCAAAACGGAAGAACTGCGAGAAATCCGATGGTGAGCCAAACTGGTGGGCTGGTGCCGAAGTAGCACAACCCGGTGTAAACAAGAACTCCGGCCAAACTACCCGCCAGATTTACTCCGTACGCAGTTAATGGATCGCGTCCGCGAAATTCCTCACCCAGTTTCTGTCCGAGGAAGTCGAAAATCATAACAACGACGATGAAAATTCCAAGAATGGCAACGACGTTGCGCAAAAACGTGGCAGCTGAAGGCACGATCAGGTCCCACATGAAAACATCCATAGAAAAGACGAAAGTCATGTGCGTCAAATCGAGCGGACCAGAGAACGCGACAACCGCCGAGAGCAGCAGTGTCAGAAGGGGAAACATCGCCGAATCCAACGCTCGGGTTTTCGAGGGTTCGGACCCGCCGCCGGCGCTCGCCGCTTGCCGCCCGCCTAACGCACAGCCCACCCCGAGTCCAACAACACACGCAATCAGGATTACGTTTTTGAAATAACCGAAGATCCGAATTTCGCTGGCAATCCATCTAATGAACAGCACTTCGATAAACAAGCATGCGAAGCTGATCAGAAATAAGCGGAAAAGTCCTGAGCTCAAGAGGTTTTTGGTGTCGCTAGTTTGATTGATAATTTCACGAAGGTGTCAGAGTTCGAACCTAATTACAGAGAAAACACAAGACGGGAGCTGACTTTGGACAGTTTTGTTTTGTCGACGACTTCAATGGTTTTGCCGCTAACAAATTCGGACCTGCTTATTATGTCAAAACTAACCGCGCATGAGTAACAGTTTATCGCGCGCAGCAAACGTAAAGGTACGTGCAATAAATATTGAAATCCGCGCCGCGTGGCTTTATAGTCAAGAGGTCGCGCACCGCAGGGCGCTTTCGCAGGTCAATTAGCGAGGGACTAAACTTGAGCACTTGGATAGCACAACAAGAACCAGAATTAGTAGTAGCTCTTGCAGTCTTTGGACTTGGCGTCACCTTTATTCTTTTCACATTCATAATTGGATTTTTCTCTCATTAGTACGACTGCCAAGTGAAATCATCAATATCAGCACTGATTGATCAGCGCGCTGGAATTTGCGCACCGCTTTATCGATTAGTTCTCGCAGCTTCCATTTCACTCAGCAACAAAACCATTAGATTTGCCACTGGAACAGAACGACAGAGCGGCGCCCCTTGTCCTGCCCAATGAGCACCGAAACCGCCTTCTCCCAGTTTTTTCGCAGCGGCGTTAAGCGCTTTTCCGGCATCATACGCAATCGGATAATTCGGAATTGCTGAGCGATCGGTTTCATCACCAATGGCCGTAAATAGATTGGCTAAACATCTTGCCGGTCGACCGGAAATCGCACTGGTCATCGTCGTGTGCAGCGCCGCTTCAGACTGCAATGCGGCTCGGAAAAACTGATCGGCAGACGACTCCGGACAACCGACAAAAGCAGTTCCGAGTTGAACGGCTTGAGCACCAAGATCCATCGCGGCAACAATCCCGGCACCGTCCATAATACCACCGGCTGCAATCACCGGAATATCTAAATTGGCTACCAGCAAGCGTGTAAGCGCGAAAATTCCAAGTCGGTCATCGACCTTCGCCGGATCAAACATACCGCGATGACCGCCGGCTTCGTACCCTTGTGCCACCACTGCGTCGATGCCTTCGTTTTGTGCCACCATTGCTTCATCCAGATTAGTGGCGGTGGAAAGCAGCACGATGCCACATTCTTTGAGCAACGCAATTTTCCGCTGCGCAGGCAAACCGAAATGAAAACTGACAACTCTCGGACGCAATTCCAAAAGCACTTCGAGCATCGCATCGTCTTCGATAAAACTCGTATAGATTTCGTTCAATTGAGCTGGCGGCTGGGAATCAAACCGTTTGAATTGGGGAGACAAAAACGACAACCACGCGGATTCTCGTTTCACATCGGCGACAGCGGGTTGATGGCAAAACACGTTGACATTGATGGAAAGAGCCGTCAGTTGCTGCGTGGCGCGGATCATTTCGCGAGCATCTTGAGCGTTTAGTCCTCCCACGCCAAGCGAACCCAATCCTCCGGCATTGGCAACCTCTGAAGCCATAGCCGGAGTCGAGACACCCGCCATCGGCGCTTGAATAATCGGCAGTTTTATAGCTAGTTTTTCAAGTAGCTTGTTCACCGGACCTCCGATTCTTTTACTTTGAGCGCGTAGAACCTCTGAATCGCCATGATTATAACGGTTTGAGCTATCTTGAGCCCACTAACCAGCTATGGCATTATGTAGTCAAAATGAGGTATCCTTTTTAGAACGACTCCCTGCCATGCAGCGAAGGAACCAATGACTACAAGCTCATCCAATTCAGACTCTCCGCTCTCATACAGCCCGATCGTCATCGAAGAGACGGCAAGGGGTGAGCGCGCCTTCGACGTCTACTCCAGACTTTTGCGTGAACGGATCATCTTCCTGGGCACCGACATCGACGACTATGTCGCCAACTCGATTGTCGCCCAGCTCCTGTTCCTCGAGTCCGAAGACCCTGAAAAGGACATTCGGCTTTACATCAACTCGCCAGGCGGGGACATTTCGGCAGGATTCTCGATTTACGACACGATGATGCTGATTCGCTGCGATGTCATGACAATCTGCATGGGTCAAGCAGCCAGCTTCGCAGCATTCTTGCTTTTAGCCGGAGCTAAGGGCAAACGGGTGATTCTCCCGCATTCTCGAGTGCTAATTCACCAGCCCCTGGGCGGTATCGGCAGAAGTCAGGCAACAGACATCGAAATTTACGCCAGAGATATAATCAGAACGAAAAAGCAGCTCAATGAGCTGATGGCCATGCATACCGGTCAGCCAATCGAGCAGATTGAAAAAGATACTGAGCGCGACACCATCATGACCGCCGAGGAAGCCAAGGCTTATGGCATCGTCGACTCTGTCGTCACCAAACTTCTACCAGAGACGAAATAGATAACCGCGGCTAGCCGTCTGTGACGCAACTAGCCGCTTGTGAATCCCTGAGAATACATCTGGAAGAAATCGCATCGCTCTGTGCGCTGGTACCGTATTCAGTGCCAGTGATCATTGGTGATACGAAAGTGAAAGTACCGCGGAAGACGTGAGAGTCCTTTCATAGCAATTGGTCGTTTTTAGTTCTGCCAATTCAAAACGCATGGAGTGCGGCTCGGGTTGAGTATGCGAGGATGTTTTCTCATCCAATCCGTGGCACTGTATCAAAGATCATAAACCGCTCGGCTCAATAATGAGAGCGCGCAAAATTGTTTACGCTGATTCTTCGCGCTACAGTCATGAGAAAAACGGGCAAAACGGGCAGCCAGAACGAGAGCCAGAGAACGTCTCCGAGATGCCGGATTAAGCGCCGGATCAGTGCGACTTCTTAATTTCGTTCAGCGCGACTTGCAACTTGGGAGTGATCTCAACTTTCAAACCATCAGCCCACTGTTTATGCTCGTCCGTGTAATACAGATACGCGCGACTTGCTGGTCCGGTATAAGAACCCGGCACCGCGGCAACAAGGCTGAGTGGGAATTCGATTTTCGATTCCGGTTCCATGCCGCGCCAGTAGAACACGACCTCGCGGCCGCGGACTTCGTAGGAATCAACTTTGCCTTGCTTGACCAGCTCTTTGAGCTGGTCGTGGCGCGGTTCCAAACCTCCGGGCAGTCCAATGATTGCCACCGGACTCGGTACCATCAGTTTTGAAGGATTAGAGACGATCACTTTCGCCTCTGTAGAACTTCCCTCTGCCAATTTCTCGTTTTGCAATTTGACATCGAGATTCACACTGCACTTGCTCGATGACGCAGGGGTTAGCGTGTTGTAGTTCAGTGCAAGCGAGTACGGCATTTTAGATCCGCCATCCATCACAATTTCGAGCTTGTGGTCGCCTGGAGTTAACGCGGCGCTCAGGTCAGGAAGTCTCAACGCTCCTTGAGTCGACGTATCAAACACGACCCAATCGCCAACAAGCTTTCCATCGACTTTGGCGCAGACTTTTCCTGGCTTTCTTGGACACGCGTGGTCGGCGTCATAAGCCACGATTGCACGAAGAGAGAAAACAGTTGCTTGCGTAGAACCATATTTTCCGGCTTTGCATGAATCAGCGAGGAATTTGATGCTGCTCTCGACGTTCGAAGTATAAGCAGGCTCCCGAAGCCATGCTAGTGTCGATAGGGCTGTTCCCTCAATCTCAAGTGATTCGCCGCCGCTTCCGACGATCGAACTCTTGATACCATCTACGGCACCGTTCGCTTTCTGCTTAGACGCAAGGCGGTCCATCAATTTTTTAGCGCCGGGCTTATCGCCGGCTAAGTGTAGAGCGTTCGCAGCAAGTGCCACCACGTAGTTATTTTCACTAGCGTCCGCTGAAGTTTTCAGTGCAGCCAATTCATTCTTCAGATCCGCAGCCGGTTGTCCACTTTCAAGCAAAGCCCAAACGATGTACGCATTCGAACAATTCTTGTCCTCGGTCCATGAGTGCGAGCCTCTCTTCTGATTGAAACCACCTTTGCCATCACGTTGTTTCAAAAGCCAGGCGCGAGTCGTATCAATCATATTTTGATCGACAGCGCGCACTTTCTTCATGTCCGTGAAGTGAAGCAATCCAAACGCAGTTAGCGCTTCGTGACCCGGGTTATGTCCAAACCATTCGTAACCACGATCCGGGCACCAGTAGCTCACGAGCTTCTGATATCCCGCATCCAATTTCTTGCGTGAAGTCTCGATCAGCGTTGGGCTAACTCCACTGTGCGAGAGAAAATATTGTTGCGCCATCGTCAACGGATAACTTGTTGATGAAGTCTGCTCGAAACATCCATAAGGATCGAGAATCATTCTCTCAAGCGCTTGTGTCATGTTTGCAAGCGGCGAAGGATAAACGATCGTATCGGAACGCAAACTTTCCGCAGCCATCAATTTCGGAATAGTTATGTTATGAACAGATGGTTTGGCTGGATCGACGATGCCACCAAATGCGGTTTCTACAGGATAACCCAACGGCTTGACTGAAAGCTTTCGGGAAACCATATCCACATATTTTCCAGCTCTGGCAGACAATGAAAATTCCTGAACACCAACTTCCGCACCTACTGTTATAGGTTGAATCCAACGAACGCGTTCACCAGCCACGATGTCATTGTCGACACTTTGTTGTTTCGACAACGTGAAATTGGAGTTAGTGGCAACGATTGCTGCTGCGTCCGACAAGTCTGTTTCGGTCGCATTGATCAAATTGATCGGTAATAAAATTTGATCTCCGGTAGTGACTTCCAGAGGCATTTTCGCCTCGGCGTAAAAGGGCTGAACTGACTCGACTCCGCCACTCGACGCGGCGATCGCGCCATCTTGAGAATATGCATCGGCGAGCACTTTGAACGTGGTTATGCTGTCATTGAGAGCGAATTTAATCGTTGCTTCACCGGTCGCAGAGTCTGTTTTAACTGCTGGTGTCCAAAAGATTGTATCGGTGAAATTCTTGCGTTCCAGATCAGGTATCGCGTCCGACGAAGTGGCTGAGTGGGCGAATTGTTTGACAAGAATTCCTCCGAAATTACTTTCATCTGGAATTGGTGCGCCTTCCGGCAAAGTCGGCGAAGTCTTCTGATGTCTCTCCGCGCGACCGGACGTGTAGTGTCTTTCATCTAAGACTGTGGGCTCCACCTGAAACAGGTTCATATCGCGCGGTCCTTCCACTCTGCCGATTTCTTCCGGCAATCGCAGTTGCGACAATTTTTTATATGCGACCACACGCAAAGCTGGGTCACCATTTTTCTTGAGAAACTCTTCTACATCCATCATCGCAAAGCGCCGCCAGCCTTGAGTACCAAGCAATAAGTCTGTTGCCATCGGTGCTTTCGGATTGTTCGGATCTAAATACATACTGGCGTCGGCTAGATCTTTTACTTCCGGCTCGAGAAACGTCATCACAGGAAGTCGTGGTGCCTGATCTCGTTTATCGACCATTCCAAGCACGCTGTCATCAGTTACCGTCAAACCAAGAACCGTCGAGACCGGCTTTCCATGACCATCGGTAGCCTTGAGTGTGACCTCAACATTTTCTCCGGGAACGTATGATTTCTTCTTTGGTGTGATGCTGATATTTAAAGTTTTTGCGGCTTCTCTAAATATTAGTCGCTCAGCGAGCGGAACATCTTTACTGTCAAAGACAGTCACAGTCAGCACACCATCTACGTTTTGCGGGACAGTGAATTTGATTTGCTTCAACTCTCCAGGTCGATAACCTTCCGAAAGGTCGACCTTATAGTCGGCAATCGCAACTTCGCGCTTCGCAAGACTGACTCTAAAAGTTTTGTCAGAGCAACTTGCTTTTACCGAGATCAGACCTTCCTTCTCGTAGACATCTTTGTCCGAATGGATGACCGCTCCATTCACTTTGGCTTTTGGAACTGGATAGATCGTTTTTATTTCCGCTGGACTTGTGATGCTGATGAAGTAGTCTTTATCAGCTTCGGGCGTGAACTCGAATCGGCCTCGCCCCTCATGCTCAGTGCGAAACTCGGTCACCGAATATGGTGCTCCAGCCGTTTTGGTCATCAACATTCCGACCACGTCCGCCGGTTTTCCATTTGATTGATTCGCCTGAATGTATACGCGGTTCTTCAGCCCAGCCACTAGATCTCCGCCCTCTGGGTACACCTGAACATTCACAGTTTTGAGAACAATCGGAATTGTTTTCGAAGCTGTTTCAACAACACCACCATCCTCAACTACGAGTGACAGCGTTCCTTCTCCTTTGGTAATCTCTTTTGGTAGCTCGAAGTTGACGGAGCAGAGCCCATTCTCATCGACATGTGCTTTTTCTGAAGCCAATTCGACGCCATCAACCCGCGCGTCTACAGTGACCGTTGCACCTGCAGGAATGCCCCCCTCTGCGCGTTTCACTTCAAGCGTCGCAGAAACTTTTTCGCCAGGACCATAGCCGTCCCGCATGAATGTAATTTGTGATTTCAGTCGCGGCGTTCGATAGTCGCGAACATCAAACTTCCTCTCGGCCGGCGCATAGCCTTGTTTAGGATAGGTAACGCGGGCAGTGTATTCGCCACCTGGGACGCCGGCTGGAACCTGCCAATCGGTGTACCACAAACTGGAGTGTCCGCGAAGCGGCGTTGCAAAAATCACTTCACCCTTCGGTCCTTTGACCTCCAGGTTCGCGAAGAAGTACGCTTCCTCGGGCATAGGCTTATGGTGGATCGCATCGAGCAACACACCACGAAGATGCACGCTGTCACTGATTTTATAAATCGGTTTGTCGGTGCTGACAAACGTAAGATAACGTTCTGGACCGCCCAAACTTTCAGTAGTCGCCCTTTCCGCAGGCGTCTTCACTAGAGGCGTCGGGGACTTCAGCGGTGGCGCAGTAGTCTTCGATATCGCGATGTTTTGTCCCAGCAGCATCAACGCCATGGAAAAGAACACTCCATGTAGAATCCAGGGGCGAATCATACTAAAATCCTCGATTGGGCTTCCGCTGAAAACAAGCGCCGATCGTACCAAACACAAACTGGGGGAGTCATATAGATCTTTTCAGCTGGCGCCGGGAACAAATGGATCTGCCTGTCGTCGCGCAGTACCTGTCTCGATCGCGCTGATCCGCGCAAAGGCAGGGTCGACGGCGCTCCCGAGGCGCAGGTGTTATATTGTTGGAACCAACCTAGAAAAAAACGTTTGACCGGCAGCTATTTTAAACAAAACAACTGCATCGTTGGTTTAAAGAGATTTTCGGCGGCACGGGAAAAGGGCATCCTCTTATAGAGGATTCACGGAGCAAACGTTTAGCACTATGAGAGCGAAACTCTTTCTGCACCTTTTGATGATTGGCAGCTTATTATGTTCTGCCTGCAACTCCGCATCTGGTGCCCAAAAGCCGAATTGCGTTGCTGATTATTTGACCGGCGCTGACCGTCAATTCGAATCGCAAGATCAAGGAGAGGAGTTACGTCGCGCGCTTAACGACATGCTCTCATTGAAACCAAGTTTACTATTGGAAAAAAGATACTGCGATTACCAAATGAATAAGCGCCGTTGGAATTCAATCGAGATACTACATAGATATTTCGTTCCGACATCAGCGGCACGCGCACTCGACGCCGGATGCTTTCAGAAATCAATTGAATCACCCGCTTCCAAACTGGCGATCAAGAAGCAGTTGGACGATTTATCGAAGGACCTCAAGTTAATGTCATCAAAAAAAACCACAAAGAAACCCTCTAGTGTGATTGCACCGACAGTGCAACGACGTCCAGTTCCGACGAAGTCAGATTCAATGTCCCACGAAAAATTGTTCGACAACGCAAGTATGTACAGAGTCCTGAAAAAGTCATTGATGCTCTCGCAGTCAGACATGGTTTCAGCGAAAAAACTTTGGACAGAAGTAATTGATTTTATGCATACACCAGGATGGTTCCCGACTGCAGCCTTCGTGCCAGTCTGCATCAGCTTCGCACAACTAGCCGACAAATGCATCGAAGCCGGGCAAATCGATGACGCGCACCAATTGATGCACGCAGCGTTCGAGTTTCCCTTTTATGAACAGAGCGAGGAAGAAACTATCGACGCCGTTGCTACTAAACTTGTCGAACACGATAAGAAGTCGGGAAATTTAAAACCGATGCGAAGCTTCCTGGTCTTTGCCAGTGCAAAAATAACTGAGAAGTCTAGACTTTCTAAATACAAAACCTGGCTCAACTCCATAAATACCAATTAGAAAAAAATGAAACTAGCAATTATAGTTCTCGTTTTAGCGTCTGTCTCGTGGGCAAGCACTGCTTTCGCACAAAGTTTAATTGGAGCGCCAATGGTCCAGATCTTGATGGAATGACCAGACCATCCGACGAAGAGATAAATGCGCATCCGCGCTCTTGATCAACTGTTATATCGACTCTTTTGAACTTCCTGCAACAGCTGGCTTCAATGGTACAAGCAAACGCTTTCCATCCATGTCTGTGCGCTCCCCTGAGATGGTCAAATACTTCTGGTCGAGTCTTGTCACAATGATACCGAGTTTGGTGACGTTCTCGAACTTGTTTGCTTGGATATCGATACTCTCTTTCCAGGTGTCGCCCTTCTGCGAGTGTTCGCTGCGCGGAGAGATTTTGATCAGCTGTTCATATCGTTTGTTACCGACATCATCAAGCAGCTGAACACAGATGAATTGATCGATTTTTTGAGAACGATCCGAACGCCAGACAATGGAAATTTTGCCTTTCTCCGGATCGATTGAAACAGCCTTGCATGTCAGTTCGTCACCGGCCTTCGCTTCTCCAACGAGCTGTGCGTCCCTCTTCCCATCTTCTGCAATTGAAGCGTTCATTCTATCCAGTGGTGGGTGACACATCAATAGCAGCACTGCCAGCGCGCCTAATTCCATGACCGTTTTGATCGTGCCTTTGCTCTTAACTTTGCCTGGACTCGGAAGCGAGTGGCGAAGCGCGACTGTCGAACGTGATACCAGCTTTGTCAGTTTTGCTAATACAGGTTCTTTTGCTCTAACTCTATCAACCGGCGCATCATCCGTTTCATTCACAACCTCAGAAACAGTATTGACGAATACTTTTCTAAACGGCACCTCGACTAGATTGTAGAGAATGTGCGAAACCGACAGCAACAGCGCGCAGTACAGCAAGAAAGCCACATTGCCACGATACTGTGACAGGAAAAGATCATGATAAACAAGCAGCGGATGGTGAGCAAGATATACCGCGTAACTGATGTTTCCGAGTAGTACCAGAGCTGGTGCCGACAGTAACGCCGACAGCAATCCGCGATTACACGCCATCACGTAAATCAATAAGCTGAATGCCGCAAGAGGCACTCCAGAGTAGGTTAGCCAGAATTGTCCAGCAACGCCTAAATGCAAAAACGATGAAAGAGCTGTGGCAATCTGTTCCGTTTGCGTCATCAAATAAATCGTTAACGCCGCACACGCAAGTTCGAGCGCGGTGCCACTGACCTTCCCTAGCGATAGAACATGCTTGCGGAAAACTAGAGCTGTAGCCATTCCGCATACGAACTCCAAAATCCGTGGCAACGGATTGATGTATAACATCGCCCTAACAGATGTGGTTTCAAAACTGTAAACAGGCAAATTGAGATAGTTAGTCAACGCGATGAACGCGCATGTAATCAGAGCCGCGCCCAGCATCGTAAGCGCAACTGAACGTTTCATCCACACCAGAAGAAACGGGAACAGGAGATAGAAAAAGAACTCCGTCGAAATCGTCCACGATGTTGCGTTGTACGAGAAATAGAATTGGTAAAAAGGAATCCAGGCGTGAACCATCGTCAAGTTCGTAAGCAGCACCAGGAACTTCGGAAAAGGACCGTGGAATGTCATCAACGCCGCCGGCGTGATCAGATACCGCAGCAAAAAGATTGAAAAATGCAGCGGCCAAATTCTGGCGAAGCGCTTCGCCAGGAACATCACCTTCCCTTTGTGATCGGGAAGTTCCGGGTAGATGTAGCAGAGAATGAAGCCCGACAAAACAAAGAAGAAC
>JADYXR010000186.1 GCA_021772095.1 Candidatus Obscuribacter sp.
GTGCACCGCGAGGAATAGAAATGTGTGGACCTCATCTCTAATCCTCCGCGGACATCGCTAAAGCCCGATTCAAAAGATCAGTAACGTCGAGTGATTCTGCAGCTTTACGCATGTATTCGATGTCTAAGGCGGAGAGCTTTGTCTTCATGATGCCGAGGACATCACTCCACTGTCGCTCTGAAACTTCTCCTGCCATGCGATACCACTCGAGTTTGGCAACGATATTATCTTCTGCCGTTAACACATAGACTTGTCGTGGAGAATCGGAAGAAAGCGTTTTTAGAACTCGTCGTGAAAGTTGGGCGCGATCGAACGAGCGATCTTTCGCAAAGAAAATATCCACCTTGAACATTGTGTCGTAGTGCAACAGATTGAAACTTCCATGATGTTTTAAGGCGCCTTTTATCGCTTCACGGTCCACATAGAATTCCTGCTCCAGCGCACAAACGAAAGGTTCAATATTCTCAGGGTTGAAATTTACAATTATGTCGATATCATTTGTGAATCGTGGAATGCCGTGGACTAAAGTGGCCACCGAACCGCCGATTACATATTGAACATCCAACAATTCAAGGACTGATATCACCCGCAGTGGCGCAACTAACCAGTCACTCATAGCCTATTTCCCTTTGTCATGCTGAAACAAAGGACCGTAGGCTTTTGCTGCTAACTCTGGTCCGAGAATTCTGTCAGCCATTAGTCTCCGGATTTCATCTGCTGATGCATCGGGATGCAGACTTTCTAAATCGCTTCGGACAAACAAAAGCATTGCCTTCCACATTTCGCCAGCCATATCTAACTTGCGTGAGGCTGGTGCTTCGCGAAAGAATTCAAACTGGATTTTTTCAATAGACGGAGAAGTGTCGGCGTGCATGGAGCGCCAACTTGGTAGATGACCTAATCCTTTTACTTCTTGGGAATGAGATTCGTCCACAATTGTTTTAATCACATCGTCAGAACAGTGATCTGCTGCAGCTCCAGGTTGTCGAATCGGTCATGACCGGTTTGTGCGACGACGCAGATTATAACAGAGTCTCAACTTAATCCAGCTAAGATCCGAGTTGGCGAGGCTTCCAGCAAATTGTCCTTGATAGGATCAAACATCTTAGAATCGCCGAGCTTATCCGACACGCGAGCTACAAAATTCGAGGGCGCTAACCCCTGATTATTCGGCCAATGGTTTCGGCCAGACGTTCGGGAGTGCAGACCAGTATGTCCATGCCGGCTTTTCTGAGCTTCTTCGCCGTCGCCTTGTTGTACTCCGGACGAGCGTCAAATCCCAACGCACCTAACCCGACCATGCGGATTCCCGAATCGAACATCATCCGCACCTGGTCGACCAATTCACTCTCGGGTCGCCCCTCGTAGAAATCGCTTATCGTCACGACTATGGTCCGACCGGGTTCTCTCACCAATTGATTAGCGTACTGCAGCGATTGCGTGATGTCCGTGCCGCCGCCGAGGTTGATCGACAAAAGA
Source organism: Candidatus Obscuribacter sp. (assembly GCA_021772095.1). GTDB lineage: Bacteria > Cyanobacteriota > Vampirovibrionia > Obscuribacterales > Obscuribacteraceae > JADYXR01. The sequence continues at coordinate 1,480 of JADYXR010000186.1, forward strand.
ACATCAACCGGCTCACCCACCTTGTTAGATAAATCGACTATTTGAGTATCAAACAAAATCAATGACGTTCGAACTGACGGCATGCCGTGAAAAATCGACGCCATCACAGCTGAGAAGATCGCGGAATCCAGCATGGAACCAGACTGATCGACGTTGACGATTATGTGCCAGGGCTTTTGTTTTCTTTCTGATGCGAAAAAATACAACCTCTCGACGTGAAGTTTGCTCGTCTCGTTGTCGTAGTTTTTTAAGTTGCGTTTGACCGTAGTCTTCAAATCGAGATTGCGATAAACGCGTCGAGGTGAGTGGCGATCGCGGCGCAGCGCCCCAGTTATCGCGGCTTCTACTTGAATTTTCATTTTGTCTTTTAACTGATCGATTACTTTTTGAATTATTTTTCTAGCAAGCACTCTGGCTTTTGGATTGAGAAGATCTTTGTGAATCAGAAGAGTTTTTACGAGTTCTTTATTCGGTTCGATTTTTTCGAGTAACTCAGGTTTTTCGAGAAGCTCTGATAGTCCGCGTCTTCGAACGAGTTCCTTCTGCATTACCTCTTTGACTTCATGTGGAAATAATTCCGAAACCGAATCAACCCACAATGGCACCGTCATCTGTGATGCACCGGGCCCGCCCTCCCTGTCCTTCGCGGGAGCTGACATACTTTGACCATTTGGATCTGTTCCTTCCTCGAACAGAAAACCGACTAATTCTTCAATCCGCTGTAGTTCATCCAAACCGCTGCCGGAGCCTGAATCCCCAGAGCCCGATTGAAGTGAGATGCCATGCTTCTCCGCGTCTTTGCCGAGAACCAGGCGCCAACGCGAGAGCATTTCGAGATCGTCGGACGGTGTGGTCATCGCCTCTCCATCTCACGGTTCATTCACTCTTGCTCGCACTTACCGAGTTCTTGCCGCTTCAACGCATCGAGAACCCAACCAAAAATCGGCACGCACTTCAGGCGGGGATCGCCACATCAATCATTTGCCGTTTGCTTGCTTATTACTTTCACCAGTCATTCTGACAAAACACGTAATATTATAGAGCAATGCTAGAGAACTTCGCCGAGAGCTTTTGGTGCTAAGCAGTTATAGGCAGGGAAAGAATGATTCTGGAACTGCTCCAGGAAACCAGCAGCAATAACTTTGCGTATTTAATTGAGAACAAATGAATCCATCTAAAACCGTACATGGTCAGTCACAATTGTCGTGTGCAGAGGAAAAAATTCATATCCCTGGCGCGATTCAACCTCACGGCGTCCTGATTGCAGTCAGTGAGCAAACTCTGACGATTGTTCAAGCCAGCCAATCGGCATTCACCATATTCGGTATCACACACCAAGATCTGATCGGCCAGCCAATCAAATCCCTTATCGGAATCGAAAATCAAACTGAGCTTGCGCGGCAGATTGCAGTCGATACAATTCACTCAGATCCATTGCGCCTGGCTGTCGATTGCAAAACCGGCAAAGCCGAGTTCTGGGCAGTGACTCATCGCTCGGATGGACTTCTGATTATCGAATTTGAAGAGACCACAAGTCTTCAGCCCGAACAATCGCTTGATTTTTTTCGAACAAGCAACCAGGCAATGACCCAACTACTGGCGTGCACCAGCAGACAACAGCTACTTGAATCGGCTGCAGAGTTTGTGCGAACACTGACCGGTTTCGACCGAATTATGATCTACTTGTTTGACCCGGATTGGAATGGAACTGTACTGGCCGAATGCAAAGCAGTCGAAGCGAAAAGCTTTCTCGGTTTGAAGTTTCCTGCCAGCGACATTCCGGCGCAAGCACGAGAACTTTACAAGCGTAATCGTTTGCGCTTACTGGTAAATGTTGATGCCGTGCCATCACCTCTATATCCTTCGAATAACCCGCTCACTTCGGAGTCTCTAGACCTGAGCGATTCGATTTTACGGGCCATGTCTCCAGTACATATAGAGTATTTGAAAAACATGGACGTGGCAGCCTCAATGTCGCTGTCGCTAATCAGCAACGGCGAGTTGCGAGGACTGATCGCATGCCATCACGCCAGTCCAAAACATGTAGATTATCGCATCAGACAGGCGTGCGACTTTCTTTCCCGACTGGTCTCTTTGCAAATCGATGCTATAGAAGAACGCGAGACGTTCAAGCGGTTAGAACATTTCAAAGAAGCCTGTAAAGATTTGCTTTTGCATATTTCCGGACAAGACGATTTACCATCGGCAATCGCTCAGTCTCCCACTCTGTTACAAATAACTGGAGCTAGAGGTGCTGCAGTGGTCTGGGAGGAGCGCTGTTTTCTGGTAGGGAAAACCCCGGATCAGCGGCAAGTCTTCGAGCTCGTTGCCGACCTGTCTGATACCAGCTTGCCTGTATTCGTCAGTGACTCGACATCAAAACACTTACCGTCGGCCACGTCCATCGCAGGTGCTGCTAGCGGATTGCTGGCGATTCGCTTAGCTATAAACGGATGGTTGTTATGGTTCCGCCCGGAACAACTGGAAGAAGTGAGTTGGGCCGGCAAGCAGGAGGAACTCGATCACGGGGACGCCGGTAATCATTTGCACCCGCGCAAATCGTTTGAGCTCTGGAAAGAGAGAGTTAGCGGCAAGTCTCTTCCCTGGCTCAGTTGCGAAGTCCAAAGTGCTCTCGATTTACGAACAGAACTTTTGGATATAACTCTTGCGATACTGGAAAAAGCGCGTGCTCTTGATTTAGAACGACAGGTCAAAGAACTGGATTCACTTTCAAAGGAATTGCTAGTGGCGCGCGATCAGGCTCGGGAAGCCTCGCAGCGTAAATCGGAAATGGTATCAGTCGTGAGTCATGACTTGCGAGCGCCGTTGACTTCAATTAAAGGGGCGCTCTCCCTTCTCAACGGCGGTTTCTGTGTGATTGACCCCAAGGGCGCAGAGCTTGTAGCAGTGGCTTACAACGGCTGTGGCTATATTTTGAACTTGATTAACGATCTGTTGAATTTAGAGACCATCGAATCTGGTGCCGTCGTTCTCAAAAAAATCGAACTGCCTGTTAGCAAACTGTTCGACGACGCCTTTCAACTAGTCCGTTCATCTGCCGAATCGCAGGGCATTGAGCTGGTAGCAGAGGCTGAATCAGTGACAGTTCTGGCAGACAAAGAGCGATTGCTTCAAGTTCTCGTTAATCTGATTTCTAATGCCATCAAGTTCTCTCCGGCACAATCCCGAATAATTGTGTCCGCGCAATCAAACAAAGGAATCACCACAATCAAAGTCACCGATAAGGGCCGCGGCGTACCGCTGGAGTTCAGACAGTCGATCTTTCAAAGGTTTAAACAGGTCGAAGCCGCCGACCGCACCCAAAAGGGAGGAACCGGTCTAGGATTGGCGATCTGCAAAACCATTATAGAAGCACATGGTGGTGCCATCGGCGTCGAAAGCGAAATGGACAAGGGCAGTACGTTTTGGTTCTCTTTACCGTCCACGAATTTCTAAAGATTCCAATCCTTCATGATGTCGGCCACTTGCTTATCAATTCTAGCTACGGTCACAGCAGCAGAAGTGGAGATATTCAATTCGGCAATTGAGCCCCCCTCTTCCAATCCGTACATTTGAGCGACTCTGGTGGCAAGCGAATCACGATGAGAGATGTGCATGCGTTCGAAAGCGGCGCGCATCTTCGGCAGCATGACTAAAAACGGATTCCATTGGCAAGCGCGAAGAAGCTCGTCGATAGCCGCGATTAATGACTGAGCTCCCAGGATAATCGACGTGCGCGAAACAGCCATAACGCCATCAAGGAAATCTCCGGCAGTCACCATGACGTCAGGCGGCGCTTTGGCGAGTGCACTAACTTCGTTGGCAAGTTCAACCGGATCGATATCTCGCAACTCGGACAAAACGCCCAGGAATGCGCCTTTCAAGAATGGAACTGTTGTAGCAGCTGCGGCACCCCGAACGTGTTCTGTAAAAAGATTTCGATCTAAACTTTGTTTGTCTCCCTGCTGAGCCACTTCAGCCAGCGCCACCAAAGCTGCCACCACTTCTTCCTGGTCGCTTTCCGGAACCGCGACCACATCCAGTATGGCGAAACAGCTTCTGTCATAGCATCTGACGATCAGTTCATCGAGAACTCCATGCCTGCTGTTGCGATAAACGAAATATCTATCGATTACCATCAGGGCAGTCAATGCCTGAGCAAGGGAAACAAATCGAACATCGTTATCGATTGATTGGCTCAGCAGTTCCTCTGTAGCTTTTACCAGGTCCGGCAGATCCATATCGATCGCTCTAAGCAGATGCCGACTGGTTTTACCGGCGCTGCGCTCGTCTGCTTTCAACAACTTCCGCAACTTGGACACAGCCGCGGACTCAATCGAATCGCCATAAAGATTCAGGTCGATGAGCGCCGCCTCGACTGCCGGACTCCACTTCAGATGCCATTCTTCACGAAAGATCTTGCCCGTAGAAAAATCACCGGAAGGCGGTCCGGACATCGCACATAAAGGCACTTCCGAAAATCTCAAGCGATGCAGAAAAACGCTGCGCCGCTCGCCAAGCGGGTCGCGCTTGTCGATATCAAGCTTCAAACGTTTCTCTTTGCCGAGAACTTCATTTAATTCGAGCGCTTCCATATTCTGATAGAAGTCTTTTACTACCGGTAACTGCCCGAGGTCCGGAGTCACCTTACCAATGCTGGAGCCGATATCGGCAGCATCGATTGCGCGCAATAACGCCAATCCTTCTTCTTTCGGATCGCCTTTGCAGCAACAAGTGATCAGAGCGTCGTGAAGATCATCGAGCACGGGCATTGCCCGTCCACGCAGTCGGCTCAACATGTCCGTGTGCTGAGACACAGCAATGGCATCGGCAGAACTGAGTATTTGTCCCTTCTTTCGAGCCTCGGTCAGAACAGCGACAATATGCTCGACGACAATATCTTCAGGCCGGTTAGCGATCGATAAGTCCCATACACGCTGGTAAAATTGCGGCGCTCTGGTTCCTGCCGCGTATCCGGACAGTTCCGAAACCTGAAAATAGGAATAGGGAACGATGGTATTGTATACGGTGCCTTGCGGAATCGACGGCGGCGATTCTTTATCCTCGGCGTCGTAAAACAAATGGAAGCCACCACATATGACCATGGCTTCAGACGGCTTCAGTCCGAGCTCTTGCAGATGAGTTGAAATACTCTTCCTCATGAAACGCTCACGATCGATCGTTCCATCTGATACCATCCGACTGCGCCGTGTCGTCGCCCGAGAAGCGCAACAAAATGCAGCTATCTCCTGACGATACATTTCGGTAGAGTCGAATTTTCGCATCTCGAAAAGACTGTCCCAGGCTTCGTCGAAAGACCGGTACCCCGCCACACTGGCAAGGCTTTGATAAAATTGACTCTCAATAATTAGATGCTCAGAACCAAACTCGAGATTGCGGTTCTGCTTTCGCGCTTTTTCGTTATCACTATCGTCGGATGAATTATCGTTGGGCGGCGCAGAATAACTCGGCTCAGGCTCAGTGCCCGACACCGGTGAATCACCAGGCGCGCCGGCTCCATCACCGGACGTCGCCTTTGCTCCAACTTCAGATTCATCATCGTCGCGGTTTACGCGACTCCCGTCCTCAGACTCGCGGTCGTCGGATAGTCCGTCGACATGGGCTTTCTCGGGGACATATGGAGTTATTCTCGCGTAATGCGGGAGGTCGATGAAAAATACTTTTGTTCCACGGTCCGCCGCCATTTGCAAAGCGACAAACTCCGGTGAGTATTGCAAAAAGGGATACCATGCCGGAAACACCGGCGGAATATCTTCGGCGGGACTGAGGATACCAGCCAGATTCAGAACGTTGCCATCATCGCGGAAAGATGTGTAGATTGCCACCGGCGGCTTCGTTTTTCTGGATGTGAGAAACGGAATCAGATCGTTCGCCTGGCTCGGCCCCTCTATAAAAATGACTTTGGGTTTTCGGTCTTGGATCGCCTGCTTGAGGTGCAACGCCACGTTGGGCGAATGATGGCGCACGGGAAACCAGTAGAGTTCATCTTCGAGAATCTGCTGCACGCGAGCTTTGACGACATCGATATCGAGATTGATGCCGGCTTTTTCGAGTGATTTGTCAGATATTACAGGTGGTGTCACTTCAATTTCCGTTAGTTTCTCGCGCAGTGATGTCGAATTTAATCGTCGAGTCGCACTGAATCGATTGTCCTCACTTTATGGAAGCCAGCACGGTGTCGTGAAACTCTCTCCAGTTCTTATCCTTCTCACCGCGACGCTTGGCGACGAGAACGACATATTCTTTCAGCACCGCCAAATCGTTGATATCTTCTTTGACGATCGAACCGACAAGATTGCGCGCGATATCGCGGGCGCCGACTTCACCGCCGCCGAAGAAGCGCGCGTAGAGCGCCGCGTCAATCGCCACGCTGATTGCCTCCGCAGTGGAAACAGTGGTTGAAGGTTTTTTCACACTTACGCCATCATCGGTTTTTCCTTCGCGGATTTCGCGGAACACTGTGGTCAGTAATTCGATGATCGGCGGCGGCAAAGTCACGGGCATGTCATAGCGCTGAAGCAGTTCGCCGGCGCGTTTCTGCACGATCTCCACCTCCGTCTTATGATCGGTAATCACTGGTATGTGGATGTAATTAAACCTGCGCTTCAGTGCAGCGGACAATTCATTGACACCCTGATCTCTGGTATTGGCGGTGGCAATAACATTGAATCCTGGTTTTGCCCACACCATGTTCGCGTCCGGAAGTTCTGGAATGGCAATGCCTTTGTCAGACAGTATGGATACCAGAGAGTCCTGAACATCAGGCAAACAGCGCGTGATTTCTTCGAATCTCAACAGGCGACCTGTTTTCATTGCCACCATGGTTGGGGAAGGAATCAAATTAGTTGGATTCGGACCTTCAGCAATTACGCGTGCGATGTTCCAGGAATATTTGATGTGCTCTTCGGTAGTACCGGCGGTGCCCTGGACCGTGAGATTCGAGGTGCCGGAAATCGCGGCCGCGAGGTGTTCCGACAACCAACTCTTACCGGTCCCAGGCTCTCCGACCAGCAGGAGCGCTCGCTCCGACGCTAAAGTTACGATCGCACGTTCGACGATCGTATCATCACCGTAAAACTTTTTTGAGATTGGAACGTCAAGAGTTTTACCGTCGATTTTTGCTTTTAACGTTTTGCCGCCCAGAACAAACGCCAGCACCGCCCGCGGTGACATATGCCAGTGCTTTGGGGCTGGATCAGAGTCGTTTTGCTTCAAAGCCTCGATTTCATTCCGGTACAGAATCTCGGACGGTTGCCTCAAGACCTCATCATCAGCACCTTCGACAGGTTGCGATTTTTCGTCCTTTTTAGCAGCCATCAAATTCTCCTCCTGTGTTTAAAACTTAAGCGCTGCAAGCAGCGCTTTTGGATCGATCTTGTCGGGCGAAATCATAAGGTGCTTGGGACCTTTCTTCTCGAATACCGTCAGCGGTTGAAGGACAAGCTTACACTTTTCGTAGTGCATTAGTCCAAATAAAGCTCCGGGCGGCCGTTTTGCATCCTTAAAGCCTTCCATTTCCTTGCGCAACACATTGGTCTCGGATTTTTTTGCGACCGTAGCTTCACAGCGAAATTTGTCGGTGACGATCGGATAAACGGTGCCGCCGTCCTCCTTCTCCCAAGTTTCCTCAATCGTCCATTTCTTGAAAAACACTTCTTCTTGCAATTCAACTTCGAGATCGAAGGGTCCGTGAGTGTGATTGTCGATACGATCGAGAGCTGCTTGTTGGTCCCAATAAATAAACGAATCCCAGTCGGAGAACTGATCTCCTGGTGTCACCGTGCTGGTCTCGCCCAGCATGATTCGCTGCACGCCTGTCATGTCGAGCGCCGCGTTGACATTAGCGATCAACATTTTCTTCGGTTCCAAGAAAATTGCAGACTTAAATTTTTGTTTTTGCGGAAGGTGCAAATATCCCTCCGGTGGAATCTGACTACCAGGAGATCGCGGAAACACGCATGACCAGACGACGCTCGTTCCATTTTTCAAATGCCCGCAATCCGCTGTTGTCCGCATGCGAAAATCGAACGCGCAAAATGTTGAAGCAACACGTTTCACAACACCGATCGTTACCGCTTCGATTGATTCGACTGGCGTCAGAGACGGAGTCAGCATCAGGCGTTCAAACACATCCGACTTGTTTTCTTCAATCGCTTTTTTGATCGCGACCGCGAGCAACCACGAACGGTTTAAGAAAAAGCTCAAACGCTTTCGCGAAAAATCGGGATCGTTTTTGGTAAAGCGGGAAACTTCTTCATTCACTGCGCGCAATGTGCTGCCCAGCCGGAGAAGCCCCATACGAGAGGATTCCTGGAAGGTAACGCCGAGTGTTTGCACTGTTGTTTGAGAGGCCGTGGTCAATCCAGTAATCAGCAAATCTTCCACCGCCACTGTCAGGTTGTCTAACAGTGGCATGAGTTTTTTGCGATCTACTTGTTCTAATTTCACAGTTTACCGTCCAAACTGTCATTGATCACACTGAGCTCAAACAGCTCACTGGCAGCGAGTGCAGAGTGCGCGGTTTCCAATGTCAGAATTCTGTCGAATAAACCGAGACTTGTTTGCGCCTGCAACAGTGCTTTTGCACCGTTTCGGCCGTTGGTTTTAATGGCGTCAACAATCGCGCCGACTCGCTCGGCGAGGTGATACGCACCAATGCGTTGGCACTCCTCGCGAATATTGGTCAGTGTGTTGATTTCGGCCGGTCCAGCCGCTTTCAAACCACGCAGCATCAGATCTTCAAACGTTCGTTGCAAATGTTCTATCGTCTGAACAATTTCGATGGTATCAATCATTGCAACCTGGCGGGTCTGATGTACAACGAGCGCTAACAACTAAGCATCCAAAATACTCTACAGACTCGACCAGCCAGGCACCGCATGCAGTGCCAAAGGCGGCGCTACTCAGGTGCTAATTACCGTTTTCATCTTCCGTCTTTTTCTTGACGACAACACCCGAAACCGCGGTATCAACCCGGAGTACCTTGTCGAGAAATTTCTTGTTAGTCTCAAACATCTTCGGAGTTCGACCACACAATTCGGTAAGACGCGTTCTGGCGATAGCACCTTGATTTTCATCTTCGTAGGCTTTTTGCATTCCCGGAATGCTGATGCCTTTTATGTTCATGCCTCTTTCAGCACCGATCAAATTGCGATGAATCAGAAGATAGGCTGTCACACACTCATTGAATATCGAGGGATCCTCTTTCTTGCTTCTTCTGATTTTTTGGTAAAGCGCATCAGCAAGAGCGAGGCGCGCATCCACGTCCTCAGGATTCAATTCGACTGCGCGGCGTCCCATTTTAATTGCGCGACTGAGATCCGAAGTTCGCGACGCCAATTCAGTTTGCATCGTATTGAAGTTCGCATTGCCGCGCCCTTGCCCGGTGCTATAGGCGTCATAGTTCGAGACGACCCGCCTGCCGGGTTTCGTATTGCTTACAGCATCGGTTGCCACAGCCGGCGATGCAGCGAGGGTCAAAGTTACGACCATCAGTCCGCAATTAAGGATTTGCAAGGAGTTTTGCATAACACTCTGAACCTGAACCTTGGGGCGATTCGACATGAATGATTAGGATCCATCAGTCGTGGGCATTTTACTCGTTTCTATGCGTTTTAAACAAGCAGTATGGACGAAACATGAAGCTGATCGGCAATCGAAACGAAATTGCTTGGCACTCGAAACGAACTGTCTGGCAACGAAATGAACTGAGTGGCAAAGAATCGAAACTGTTTGGCATTCGAAACGAAGCTGTTTGGACAGCCGACACGCAACTGAATCGGCGATCGACTAACAACTGGTCGAATGCGAATCGTCATTGATTCGCACGCGAAGCGCAGCCGATTATCGTTTTGTAATCGACATCCCCAGCACTTCTTGATAGATTTTGCTATCCATGACGGCAAGGAATTTTCTTCCATCATTGAGCTCAACGAGGGCGCACACCGATTTGCGATTACCGCCGAAAACTACTCCGGCGAGCAGACCCATCGGTCCGAGCGCAAGACCCAACAAGCCCCAGGCGGCGGCTTCAGGCAATTTCTTAACGCTTTCTTCGGTTTGCGGAGTAACGCTTTTCACATCAGAACGCAATTCAATCTGCTCGAATGCGCCCCAGAGCGTGCCCATACTGTATTCCCACTCGCCTGTGGCGACGTCGCCACCGAAGATTTTTACCTTGTTATTGTTAAAAATCTTGCCTAGAGCGTCCATAGTCATCTCCTAATCAGGCTCACGGCGGTCTCGCCATGATCTTGAGGGGTCTGCCGTCCTAACGAGCTGAATTATACCTTTAACTAATCGGCCGGTCGTGTTCTTGCTCCGGACGCCCCTTTTTGCCTACGGCGTACGACGAATACTGGATTGGCGGCGGCGCGAAGAATGTCAGCCCTGCCACGCGAGTCGCGATCCAGACGTCCCTGGCAAAGTCCCGTGCGACGAATGGTCCGGCTTGTTGTGTGCTCTGATGAAATTGAAACCAATCAGGCCACATGGTCATGTGTTGTTCGCAAGCACCCGCCCATTTCTCGGAAACGCCGAGCACCATTGCGTAAGCCAGGAGCCGATGGAAGAGGAAATCATCTTCTTTGATTCGCTCGGTAATGTCGTGGGTTTCAGCAGTTCTCATCAGCTCTGCAAATTCATGCGCGCCTTCGATTGTCACTTTACCTTTGTCTGTCAACAGCGGGAAGAATTGCAATGCCACCGCAGTTAGTGCTCCGGCAATAATGAAACCTAATCCGGCGGCCTTCGCTTGCACCTCATCTCCATAGAGAAACAGCAGCGCAATCCCAACGCAGCACAAAGAAACAGCGATCGCGTAGAAGCGTTTGCGATCCTTCTCAGGGTTTTTCATCAAAAATCCGTTTGATACCAGATTGGCATAAATGCTGTCTTTGATTTTGGGCACGAACTGCCGGAACACTCCCTGGACATTGGAGAGGTAGGAGGTGCCGGAATTGCCGAACAGCGCTTCCAAAAATATCGTCTCATAGTCTCGCAAAACGTCTTTGCCAGGCGCATATTGTCGTTTGAATTCGTAGTCTCTGTCCGAAAGATTGAAAAATCCGGTGGCTGGAATTTCGCGAATCGTATAGTAACCGCGAACAGAAAGATCCAGCAGGATGCCGGTCAAATCTTGCACGTCGCAACTGCCATCGATCAGGGTGCCGAGTTCTACTGGAGTTAAGCCGCTAGGCGGCTTCCAGCTCTGCGCGACTTCCACGACTTTCGGTGCGCGGCGAGATTTCATAAGTCTGTAGCCCGCCAGTACTGCCACCGCCCCTAGTGGCAGAAAAACGAGCAAGTACCAATCATTGGCCAACCAATCAACGCTGTCTAAAAATCCTGCACCATTGACGGTGCCTCCCGGAAAGTCCACTTCGAGTGTCAGCCCGGACCCCGGAGGCAATTGAGAAGCGGTAGCTAAAATGTGGTCGCCCATCAGTTTGACGTTGGCGGGTTTTTCGCTTCCCGGCGGTCCTTCCCAGGCTTTCAGTTCCGACTCGACGACGGTTGCTTTTCGTGGAGTGCGCAGGATGACTTCAGCCTTTTCGATTGTGAAAGGCCAGTTGTTTCCGGTGAATGGAAAATATAATTGAGGATGCTGTTTGCCGAAATTGCAAACGCCTCGCACCTCGTAGTTAATCACGAACTTCTGGACATCGACACCACGCGCGGTGCCAACGTGAACCGTAACGGCGTCGCCATGCTGCTTTGCGGAGTACTGTAGTTTCCGCCCATGCTCATCAGTTACGCTATGAACTTTAACATCGAACCGATGCGCAATTCCTTTCTCTTCGATAACCGACGGAATAACTCGAACGATACCTTTGCGACTAGCTCCGGAGGTGTCGATATCAAGCATTTCTTTGACTACCAGCCGACCATTTTCTTGAAGCGTGGCGTCATCGACAAGCGAGATAATTTTCTCGGCGGCGGCATTCTGAGTAGCGATGGTCGATACTGACAAAGCGATCGTGCATGCCATCAAATAGGCGCGAAAGTCTCGCCAGTTAAGTATCTTGATGTGTCGAGGGGTCAAAAGTATGACTCCATAATCCGATCAGAAAGGTTTGCCACGACAGGAAGTCGGCCATCTTTTCCGTTGTAGACCGAGTACGCCATTCTAAACATCAGACCTAAGAAGACCACACCCACTAGAGCCTGAAACAGCATGAACACCAGCCCTATTGCTGGTCCGATCACAGGAATGATCCCTAAGATTGCGTTGATTGTTCCGGCCAAAACGTGAAATGAAATCAGACCGACGGTGACAACAAGGCTTTGGACGGCATGAAATTTCAGATACTGATTGTTGTTTTTCTCAGTAGCCAACCACAGAACTGACGCAGCGCCCGGCGCGAACGGAAAGTAGCAAAGAGCTGCCGCGATGTTGAAGTTCAGATCGAAAAAAAGTGTTTTTCCGGCGGGCACTATTCCGGTATCGGTGCCTCGGTTAGCTAACGATGGATTCTTTCTTCCCGGCTGCACGCCCGGGGAATCCGATGCGCCGCGCCGTGGTTTCGGTTTTGGTGTCACATCATCGTCGTCGGAATCGGCACCCGTCGGATGCTCGCCTCGATTGTTGACCATGAAAATCTCCTGCCCACGTGTGGACATATGATATCACTGCCGGAGAATCGATATGTTGTTGTCGCGAATCGTTTAGAAGTTATTCGAATCGTTGAGAGGCTGTTCGGTTATTGTCGCGAATCGCTAGAAGCGGATGTTGAAATTGCCTACGCGCAAACCAACGCCACTCCCGCCGCCGCGATTGAAGTTATTGAAGCCACCACCGTTGAAGCCACCACCGTTGAAGCCGCCGCGGTTGTACCCGCCGCCATTGAAGTTATTGTAGGGATTGAACTGATTGCCACCGTTGAAACCACCGGGAAATCCGCGACCACCGCCGCGATTCAACATTGATAGCACAAACGGCGCGTAACGCATGATCTGAGACAAATTGTCATTGCGACCGCCTGGGCAGCTTGGATTGAAGCGCTGATCAGGATTGAAACGAGGATTGCGATCTTGCGGATACCGAGGATCATAATCCTGCGGATAACGCGGATCATAGCCCTGGCGAGGATCATATCCTTGTCGCGGGTCGTAACCTTGGGGGAAACGCGGGTCATAGTTTTGACGAGGATCATATCCTTGACGGGGATCATAACCCTGTCGAGGGTCGTAACCTTGTGGAAAACGTGGGTCATAGTTTTGACGTGGGTCATAACCTTGTCGCGGATCGTATCCTTGAGGAAACCGTGGATCGTAGTTTTGACGGGGATCGTAGTTTTGACGAGGATCATAACTTTGACGAGGATCGTAGCCTTGTCGTGGGTCGTAACGCGGATCATAATTATTCTGAGGATAACGAGGATCAAAACGCTGAGGAAGTCTTTGCGGGTTGGTGTTCCACTGTTGTTGCGGACAGCTCCTATTCGAGCGCTGTGACGGCATTTGCGGATAATCCGAAGGGCACAGCCCTCTGCCATCAACACAAGAATTCTGATCCAACAACACACGCGCAATGTCATATCCTTGCACCTGGGATGGTGGCACGCGACCAGCCTGATACATTGAGAATTGCGGATTGTTCCAGCGACTTGGATAGTTGCCGTTGGCATTGCCGTTCGCCGCGAGGATAATTCTAATGAAGTCTTCCGGACGCATTTGCGATGATTGGAGTCGATTGGCCGACATATTGTCGCAGCCACTACCGGGTTGAGTTATACAAGGAACACCCGAATTCAATTCATAAGACGGAACTTGAACGCGTTGATCGGCAGGATAAAATCGCCCGTCATTTCCTGGATTCACAGGATAGAAACGTCCATCGTCGCTGCGCATGAACAGCTGACTTAAGCGAGGCGTGACGTTGGTTTCCGCAGCGTCGTATCCAATATCTGAAGCAGGCTGGCAGTTGCCTGTGTCATCACAGGTACCGTAGACGAGCCTGGAGACTTCAGCCTCCAACGGGAACGGTTGTATCTGCGGATCTGCGATGTAAGAGCTTCTCTGCCCGTCGGAAAACACTAACTCTGTCATCAAAAAAACCTCAATAAACTGCCGCTTATAGATGGAACATTCGCAGCAACCAGCAATGCCAATCGACCACACTGCGCAGCTTATTATCGATTTGTGACCATTTTGTACCCAAACGCGGCACAGGCAGGGAGGACTACGAATACCACCGTGAGGTTTTCACGTATGAAGTCGTCATGCGGCTTTTGATATTGTGAAAAACGTTGAAATTCTCATAAACTAGACTGCATAAAAGTGAAAACACGAAAGCACAATTTGTCCCGATGCTGATGAAATGCGGCTTTTCGAAATATCCAAAGTTTTGTCCTTAAGAACAATCTGAAAGCACTTTCTAAAGCGCAGTGGTCAAACAATCAGGACCAGGCACCAATTGCGATACCACTTGTTCAGGTTCATGATTCGTTGAAATGCCATTCGAGCAATTAGACTGGCGTTCAAGCATTAACGTAGTTTTCACGATGCGCCACAAACCTGGTACTGAGCACGCCAGTCTGATAGGATCATAGGCCTTATTAATATAGGGATTCCGTTTAACGGAGGATTAAGCCCTGTCCAGCAATGCGCTTATCGGCACCGTCCTGTCAGACCGCTACGAAATCACGTCCGAAATCGGGCGCGGCATTTTTGGCGTCGTCTTCAAAGGCTGGCACAAGCAGATTGACAAGCCAATCGCAATCAAGGTCCTCTTCCAGGCGGTGGAGTCTGAAAGCATCGGCTATCAGCGATTTAAACGCGAGGCGCAGTCGGCCAGTGCCCTCAACCATCCCAATATAGTCAAGATTTACGATTACGGTGAACGAGACGGGCGTCCATACATCGTTATGGACTACATCGAAGGAAAGAATCTCAAAGAGATTTTGAAAGAAGAGACCCGCTTGCCAAGCGATCGAGCCGTGCCGATTTTCATCCAGCTCGCTTCTGCGCTCACACATTTGCACAACCAGGGCGTCCTGCACCGGGACATCAAGCCCGACAACGTGATTATTCACGACACCAAGTATCAAAAAGATTTCATGACGCTTGTCGACTTTGGCATCGCAAAACAGCTCAATGAGCCCAGCCACAAGAAATTGACGATGGACGGAACTGTCGTCGGAACGCCGGCGTTCATGAGCCCTGAGCAAATTCTAGGTCAGGATCTGGACCAGCGCAGCGATATCTACGCTTTTGGTGTTTTCATGTACACGATTGTCACTGGCGTTTTGCCGATTCGCGGGAAAGACTCAGTCGATACAATGAAAAAACATGTAACTGATGAACCGCTCGAGTTCTCAAGAGCGTGTCCGGGCGTGCGAGTGCCGTTGTCGCTGCAAATCGTTTTGCGGAAGACACTTAAGAAAACGCCTGCTGAAAGACATCAGAATATGGATGAACTGATGAAAGAACTGGAAGCTTGCCTTTAAGATCAGAAACAGAGATCGAGTCGGATGCTTAGAAACATTATCGTCATCCTGACACTACTGCTGGTAGCACTTCTACCTTTCGTCACCAAAGAGCACGACTCAGATGACCCGACCGGAATCAGGATCATCCATGATCTTTATTACGTGGACGGAACCAAAGATCCGCGTCAACAATTGGATTTATACCTGCCGCGAGTGAAGCCGACAGAACATCTGCCTTTGATCGTTTGGATTCATGGCGGCGCCTGGAAAATGGGCAGCAAAGACGATGGACCAGCAATCGCGCTTGCTGACAAGGGTTTTGCAGTAGCATCGATCAATTATCGGTACAGCACTGCGTCGATTTTTCCCGCGCAGATTTACGATTGCAAAGCCGCAATCCGATGGCTTCGGGCGCACGCTGAAGAGTATTCGTATGATGCCACCAAAATTGGAGTGTGGGGTGTGTCTGCAGGCGGCCACCTGGCTGCATTATTGGGCACCACTGGCGGTGTCGCAGCGCTTGAGGGCGACGAAGGTAATGCTCAACAATCCAGCGCTGTGCAAGCGGTCGCTGACTGGTACGGTCCCACTGATTTGACCACCTTCAATCAGGAAGCGATGCAGCCAAGATTCCGAGAATCGAAACCGGAATTATTCATCAATACATTGCTTGGTGGCACTCCGGAAAAAAATCTAGAACTGGCCAAGAGTGGCAGCCCGATCTTTTTTGTAACTCCTGATGATCCGCCGTTCTTGATCGTTCATTCAATCGAAGATCCAGTTGTACCATTCGAACAAAGCAACGAGTTTGCGAAGAAGCTGGAAGCCGAAGGCGTCAAAGTGAAACTTCTGAAGATCAACAGCGATAATCATATGCCAATGACAGAAGCCAATGTCAACGCGGTATTCGATTTCTTCGAAGAGACTTTGAAACCGCCGGCGCTGCTGCCGAAGCCGTAGTTCAGGTCGTCAGCGACCAGGTCAGATATTTGTCTCGCTTCGCCACCGGGGCAGGCACTGATCCTGCGTTGTCATCGAACTAGTCGATTGTTAGTATCTATCGAATTCTTCAGCGTCACGCTTTCTCTCCTCCGCTTCATCATTAGCGTGTTGTCCTGTTGCGGCGAAAGAACGATCGTTGGTAGGATTGCCGATGAGCTTTCTATAAGCGCCACGCGCCTCATCCCGGGCGTCCTCGCTTTGCTGCTGGCGAGAATTAGCTGCGTCAGCGAGGGCTGTGTCGACAGTGCGATCGAACTGGTTACTTTCCGGACTATTGTCAGTCCGAGCTTCCGCGCGAACATCTTGAAGCTTCAGAAGGTTGTTTTTCAAATCAGATTTCGGGTTTAAGATCTGATCCAAAAGTGCGCGCGATTCGAGCCAACGCGTTTCGGCGACGGCGTGCCGCTCCTCATCTTCTTTCTTGCGAATGTCGTTGTATTCTTGATCGTTGTCGCGATGGAATTCGTTCTGAGCCGTCCGCCAAGCATCATGTTCTGCAAGTTTTTGGCGATAGGCCAGATCGCGTTGGTCCTCCCATTCTTCCTGACGCTGTTTTTCTTGTCTGTAATTTTCTTCGCGCTCTTGCTCCCACGCAAGCTGCTCGCTTTGCCGCTCGGCATAAACGCGATCGCGTTTTGAATTCCATTCGTCGTCCGCGGCTTTCGAATGCAAATCGTCGATCTCTTTTCGTTTACGTTCCTGCGGACTCATCGATGGCTGAACCAGCCACATCATGAAGAAACAGACGAAACAAGCCGAAGCTACGCCTAACAAAACTTGAATAGCGCGCCAAAGAAATTTCAGCAGTACAAACGCAAATGGCGAAGTGGCAGCGTTATAAAGAAAATTTGCAGACTGCCCGACAAAGTTGCTCGCACTGCCTATGAGTTTGAGCTTCTCCACGCGAAGGTGATCCAGACGGGATGTTCGCGTCGCAATACCGCGCATACAACGCTCGCACAGGTTGGCCTTGAGTCGTCCGTGTTTTAAGCAACTGGTGTAAGAATCGAATTCCTCCGATTGAACTGATTCGGTAGTTGAATCGAAAGTGTTTGCAATCGATAGCCAGCGACCGGAATCAACGAATGACGTGATCCTGTTGTTCGGTTCCGATACCGAAACAGAGGCCAGTGTATTCGAGCGTTTTCTCGGAGGTGGCACCATAGCGTATCTTGACTGCGACATGACAAATTCTCCCGGCACCTCAAAAGCCGCAAGCACGCATACGCATGCATGACACCAGATGCGGTGACACTGTATTTTTCAAATGTTGTGAAACAGCCGCGCCGATCTGCGCCGACCTCAACGATCGGTGCACCTGGTCCGCTAGCCGGACGTAGTTGGTGGAATTAGCGAGACAAGGTCAAATTGAGTGCGAGCGTACTGCTAGCGCGTCCATAATCGGGATTCCTGCGCAGCCATTTGAACATACCATTGTGAATTCTGATCTTCACTGTGGAATACAACGGTTCCTGTTTTCTGTACCGACACCGTTTGCCGATACGAAAAACTTCAGCTGCTCGTCAGTGTTCCGCTCTCGATTGATTAGAAAGTACAAATTTCTCGCGCTGATGAGTGTTTCCACCATGGTGCCTGACTCAACTGTATCGCACTCTATAAGTCGAGGGCATTGCGATGGACATCATTCTCTTCAACAGTTTGACTAATCACGGCGATTTGTACACGTCGTTATCATTTTGCGTCGTCATCTTAAGCATAATGATCATCGGTGTTTCGTGGTATGTATCCAGAGATGAGCGCGGCTACTAGTTCTGGGTGTGCAGAAAACGATGCCGGAAAAACCCTTTGACGATAATGAGACTTCGGAGTTCGCAACAGGATCCGACGCCTACAAAGCACGACGTCTGGAAATTAGACTCGCGAAGAACTTGAAGGAGCCCAACCTTTTTAAAAACTTGCCGAAACATGTTCAAGATTTGTTTCTATCTGAAGCACACCTGCGGGAGGAAGAGTTACCGGTATATGGATTTTTTGAGGACGAGGAAACTTGGATCTTCTCAACCACGAGAAGATTGCTTTGGTCGAGACCAGGATTTAAGCACGCAATGCGCTACGAAGACATCCGCGATATCAATGCGCCGGAGATGAAGAAGGTGCTGGATGAACCCATTCCGCCATTCGACAGCGAACGCTATGAGGAATTACAAGTCAAAGTTAGGACGACAAAAGTGTCCTTGCGATGGCTCTCGCTTGAAGATAGGCAGGGCTATCTCTATAAATTGCTTTCGAAGCCAGGCGAAATATATCCAATTTGGGACTTTATCAACTTCATGGCAAAGCTAGTACAAATACATCGCGGAGACGGCCGGACCTAGCTGTCGGCGCTTATAGATCTGCGTCGCATGGTGGTATCTAATGCAATACCACAGCGATTACGGATTGTTTTGAATCTGCACTGGCAAGTGCAGAGCCGCTTAGATCTGTTCGCATTCTTCGAGCATGTCGACGGCGCGCGCGACTCCTTTCTGGGCTGCTTTATCGAACCATTCTTTGGCAAGTTCTAAATTTTGTTCAGTCCCAATGCCATCGAGATGCATGTTGGCTAGATCATACATCGCCCTGGCAGAGCCATTTTCCGCAGCTTTGAGAAACCAGCGAAAGGCTTCAGTATCAGATTGTTGAACACCTTTTCCTTGCGTGTAGATCAATCCTAAATTGAACTGAGCGTCGACATCGCCTTGTTCTGCGGCGGATTCGAACCAGTGCCTGGCTTCCTCGAAGTTCTGTTCTACTCCAGCGCCTCTTAAATATAGATCGGCGAGATTGTATTGCGCGTCCGAATGTCCCTGCTCAGCCGCCTTCTGGTACCAGTAGGCGCAGCGCGCGGTGTCACGTGTGACGCTATCACCTTTAAGGTGCAGAAAGGCGAGTTTAAATTGCGCACGCGCGTCTCCATTTTCCGCCATTTTAACGAGCTGTTTCAGGTCTTTCGCGTCCATTTTTTCGCTCCTCCGAAAAGAGCTATTGCAGTCAGTGGCTCACTATCGTAGAACGTTCCGGCCACAACTGCAATCCGCGTGTATACTGAAAATTGTGACGTTCTGACAAGAGGCAGTTTTTTAGCGGAGATCTCATGTCCGATTTTGACGCTCCAGGAGAGCTAGTTTCAAGAGCTGATTTGTGCCAGGGAATTGGCGATTACGTCGGAGCCGATAAGCTCATGACGAGAGCGTTTGACGTGCAACTTGCCATTCAGCCGCTGGACATGCCGATGCTGCGCTTTCTGATTTCGCGGCAAGTCGAAACTAATTTGCTAGCCGGCAATTTTGCGAAGGCCGAGCAGTGCTGGAAACGATTACTCGCATTACAAAAAGGCAAGCTGGCATCGGATTCTCGAGAAATCGCCACCACGTTGGTGGAGCTCGGAATCTTCTATCGCGGCGAAGGAAAATGGCGTCAGGCGCAGATGCGTTTTGATCAGGCGTTGACGTTGCAAGAGAAAGATTTTGGAACTAATTATTTCGATTATGCAGTGACTATCTCTGAAAAAGCCATACTGTATGCGCTTCAAGGCAATCAGAAGAAAACGACGAAACTAATCGATAAAGCGTTGCGACTGGCCGAGGATGGCACCAATAATTGGCACGAATGCGTCGCTCTTGTACTTCGCCGAAAGGCGAAAAGCCTTAGCGAATGGCGCAATCCAGAGGTCCTTGAACCTTATCTCGAACGCGCGATTGCAATTTTGTCCGAAGAAAATGCAATGCCACATCCTGAAATTCGCATGTGCCTGAGTGAATTAGCTGACCTGGGACTGGCTCGTGGTCTGCATCGTCGCGCAGAACGTTTGTATGTTCGCAGTTTGCAATTGACCGAACCATTTATGGGAAGTAAACATCCAGACGCAATTACGTTGCTGGAAAAACTGGCGCAATTGCGAAAAGATCTTCACAAATACAACGAAGCAGAGGCGCACTACAGAAAGCTTTTGGCCATTCACAAACAGACTCGCGGCTCCACTGCACCCGAGGTCGCGCATGCGATGTTCAGTCTCGGAGCGTTATTGCGTGAGAGCCGCGAATTCGATCAAGCAAGCACGATTTTGATTCAAGCGCTTGAAATGCAAGAGAGTTTGCACGGTCCAAACGATGACAAGGTGGCGCTGACACTGTACGAACTCGGCAGTTTGCACCAGTCCACCGAGGATTACTCGATAGCAGAAACCGAATACAAACGCGCGCTAAAAATCCAGGAAGGCAGCGAAAATTGTGCACCATTGGCGGTGGCGGAGACTTTGTCGGGGCTAGGAATGGTTCATTTCGCCCGGCGAGAGTACGATTCCGCCGAGACTTTCCTCGTCAAGGCGCTCACGATTAAAGAGACCGAACTTGGTTCGACCAATCCTTTATTAGTAGAGACTCTATTGCGTTTAGCTCGCTTGTCTGATGTTCAGTCCAAAACGGAACAAGCCAGCGGCTACTACCAGCGTGCTGATGCTTTGGAGCTCTGAGCGCAATACATCGGGTTAGAAGAATTCCTAAACTTGCATGGCATCACAGATATAGGACCTCCTCAATTCAAGCGAAGGACGTAAATCTCTTTAATTTCTGAACTCTGCCGAAAATATGAAAATGTAATTGTCTATAGCGGTGTGGTTATCGGCAATTTTTGGGAGGGTTCAATTCGAAAGTATGAGTGCCAATCAAATTATCTTGGTTGTCAAAAACATCTAGGGTAAAAGCGTTATTTTTTACTCTCTGATATTCAAAGCTGCGCCGGTGCGAAGCGGTGCCAGCGATGAATACTAATTCGTCGCACGATGTGCTGATTACGTCACGAGCACGAATGCGAATTTCAAATCCATCACCATCTTTTGCATCCGGTGACGAAAAGGTGAAAAGAAGAGTGAACGGGTGCGTCCTGGTCTGACCATGCGAGTTGCACGTATCGATCTTACAATCTGCGGGTTTCTGCTCAGAATTCGGAGCGAAATCCACCTTTTCCAGTTTTACTTTCATTTGCATGCCTTTGATTTGCCTGTAGTTCAAAAGTCAGGACCTCGAGGCGCTAATTTCGTTGAGCGAATAGACGACGCGAGTCTGTGAAAAATCGATTTTCTCAAAAAATAGTTTCACATTTAACGACGGTCCAACTAGTGCATACACAAAGGACTTGACGGTACTATGCCGATACTGTATTGTTACAGTACAAGTTAAAAGTCACTGGAGTCTTTTATGGCGCGAAACCAGAACGCAAAACAAATCAATTTCATCCCAGCGGACGATATCGCTGAAGAACTCGCATCATGCGAAAACAAAACGAAAGTCATCAACGAGGCATTACGCATGTATTTTGCAAGCGGCCCACTCCGATTAGACATAATTGAACGATTGCAAAAGCTGGAAGACTTTCAAACCCGGTTCATGGCTTATTACGCACGGAAGGACAATGAGCCGCATAGCGAATTTTGCGATTGCCAATCTTGTGCAAACAATCGCCAAACTTTTGCGTCCACAAGAACGGTGCCGCTCGATCCGGAGCCGCAAACTTTCGAAAAAGTACTCTCAGTAATTCAAAGGGCTGTTGATCAAGCCACGCGAATGAATGCGTCTGTCGTCTTTGAGACCGGAGAGTACAAATTTAGAATAACTGCAAATTCTAATGTAGATGATGAATACAAGCGATATCTTGAATTCGTAGGATCTGGACAAAGCATCAGCTTTACGATTCCAAACCCATGGCTAAAGTAGTACCGCCCTTGGTGAGCGAAGCTCAGATTTCTGCCGTAGCTACGAAAAGCAGCCGGACGAGAATAAAACTAAAAAGCCCCCAGCTTGCGCCGGGGGTGTACAAAACAACTATACCCGTTTTTTTCTAATTATCAAGCTCCTCAAAAAGAACTTAACAAATGGCATCATTCGATTACACTGCCGCCCGCGTGACAGCACTTCGCAAATCCTTGTCACCAGCACGACTCGACCGCTATCGGTCCCTTGCTGACGGTGACGATCAAAAGGCTTTGGTCCTATATTGCTGGAATATGTCGCTCGGTCAGTGCCTTTACTGGCCACTGCACGCATTTGAGATTACTTTGCGAAATGCACTCGGGGACGCTATAAGGGCCCAGCACGGGGATGTGTGGTTCGACAATATTCAAAGCTTCAGTACTTATCAAGGCACCAAGCCAAATAATGAGTTGGAGCACATCGAGAAAGCGAAGGACAAGCTTGATGAAGATAATCATGACCACACACATGACAATATCGTGGCAGCCTCAACTTTGGGATTTTGGCATGGTTTGTTCAAGCAAGAATATGAAAAGAAGTTGTATACACCACTCTTTGCGGACCTCCTTGACGTAACCGACAGGGAGGAGGCGTACCGGAAAATTCAGCAGGTCAAGCGCTTACGGAACAACATCGCCCATCACGAACCGATCATCGTCTCATCCCGACACAAAGATCCACGGGAATTGTACAAAGACTATAAGGTCATATTGAAAATTACTCGTTGGATTTGCGAAGATACTGCAAGCTGGGTCGAAACATACAGCAGCGCTCAGTTTTTTAACACTTGGAATACTTGCCCAGACTTCTTTCCAACGCTTCCCTTAGGGCTTAAGGACGGTGGAAACGAAGAGAATTCGGATACCTGGATTTGGTATACCAAAAAAGGGCCCGTACAGAAGCTAACTCATTAGTTACTGTGCAGGTTTATACTCCCGCCCTGTAATTGGTTTCCATCCTCGAACAAGTGAACAAGTGAACAAGTGAGCTAGATACGACAAACGATAGTATACAAGCCACCGAATATAGTGGCAGTCTTCTTGAGTAGAGTGGTATCACTCAAGAGTCAAGAAGACTTGGAGTCGAACGAGACACTTTAGTAGAGAGGATAGAACAATGAAGACATTAACCACGAATAAAACAGCAATCAGCTTAACGGTGGCATTCGGAACCGTTCTAATCTGTGTTCTGCCAGCCCAGGCTCGTTTTGATTACGACAACTGGCAACCGGTCCAAGGACGGATTCATCAACAGGAAAACAGGCTTGAACAACGACTCAACAAGGATTACAACCGAGGCATGATTGATTCAAACGAACTGGCTCAAATGCGTCGCGATCTTGACGGAATCAAAACGCAAGAAGACGAGTTTCGTGTGGACCACAACGGGCTGGGTCAGCATGACGTGTGCTGTCTGAAGGCAAAACTGAACGAGTCTCAGCAAGACTTAAACCGTGCCGAAGTCGACAAGTGAGTTGGAACGCGGCGGTGGCGGTGGGCGGGGACATAACCGGACAGCTGCCGCCGCGGAGTCCACCTATAGATAGTTTTTAGGATGCCAATCTCGGAAAGAAAGTTCGATCTCTGCGGATCGGGCTTTCTTCTTTGAAAATCTCTCGCAAACAGTCATTCTCGATACCAAAGGGGCACGTTCAACCTCTGCAAGATATTCAATACGCATCGACTGCAACTCGTATGGATATGGCACAGAAAGCCGCGTTTGTAACGAGCTAAGATAAAAAAGGCTGCAAACGATTCATCCCTCTGTGAAAATCGCGTAAGCTTTAGGCGTGTCGAATCCGTCGCAGTTCAGTTGCTGGAAAGGTGTTAAAGGGCGAAAAGCCCGATGACTAGCCAGAAGCAAGCGCTGAATCCCATTGGAATTCTGATATGTGTGGCATCATTGCAATCACCGGAAGCGTTGGCTCAGCCTACGAAGTTTTCTTCGGCCTGATGAACCTGCAACACCGGGGGCAGGACGGCGCCGGAATCATGACAGTCGACGGCAAAAACCCGCCGGGCTTTCATATTCAGAAAGGCAGCGGACTGATTGATACCGTCTTTTCGGAACGATCGTTTCAAGCGCTCAAGGGTAAAGCCGCGCTTGGGCACTCGCGTTATGCGACTGTAGGACGAAACGATCCCAATCTTCTGCAGCCATTCCTCGACTCCGAGAGCGGGATTGGACTCGGTCACAATGGCAATATCGTCAACTTCTATGCCCTCCGTGACAAATGGCTGGCCACCGAAGATTCGAGAAACAGAGAGATAGTTTCAGACTCCCAGTTGATTTTGCGTTTGCTCAGCGATCATCTTAAGGAATCGAAGGAAGTCAGCTCAGCTACCGTGTTTGCTGCGTTGGCAAAACTGATGGATGATCTGGTCGGCAGTTACTCGGTAGTTTGCTTGACCAAAGACGGCGATTTGTTTGGCTTCCGCGATCCGCATGGAATCCGCCCTCTGGCGATGGGAAGCAAAGTCAATGATGCAGGCGAAACGTTATATGCTCTCGCCAGCGAAACCGTCGCGCTCAGATTTTTAGGCTTCGACAACATCGAAGAGCTTGATGCCGGTGAGGCTGTGTACATAACGCACGATGGCATAGTCACCAGACAAACGATACGAAAAGAGTCTTCTTCACCATGCATGTTCGAGTGGGTTTACTTCGCTCGAGTGGAGTCGGAATTCGCTGGACAGTCGGTCTACAAAGCCAGATTCCGTTTGGGCTTATTGCTGGCTGAACATTTGAAGAAGTGCAACATCACCGCTGACGTCGTGGTGCCAGTACCGGAAACCAGCCGAGCATCAGCGATCGCCATCGCCGAAGCGATGGGCATTCCTTTTAGAGAATTGCTGATCAAAAACAGATACGTCAACAGAACATTCATTCTGGACGACCAACAAACCAGACAGGAAGCCATTCGTCGAAAACTCTTCCCAATCATGGATGAGATCAAAGGGCAACGTTGCCTGATCGTCGACGACTCTATTGTTCGCGGAAACACCGCAAAACAGCTGGTTCGCTTGATTCGTCAAGCTGGCGCAACCGAAATTACACTTGTGTCGACATGCCCTCCGATCAACAGCCCATGTTATTACGGAATTGATTTCCCTAGTCCTGATGAGCTTATTGCCTATAACCGCACGGAAGAACAGATCGCTGAGGAGCTTGGTGCTGACCGTGTGGTTTTTCAAACCATCGAAGGACTGAAACAAGCGCTCGCTCAAAAGTCGCTCTGCACGGGCTGTTTGACAGGCGAATACCCAACCAGCGTCTCCGAAGGTGTTGCATTCGAAAAGCAGCGTTTGCTGGACAGAAAAGATAAGTCAGACAAAGTCAAAGAACCATCCTGTTAATCACCCCCCGCGAAAGGCCATCAAGGAGGACAAGTGAGCGACCTGAGTAAATCCCCAGAGGGGAAACCAATTTATGAAGGGTCCGTGAAGCGGCTCTGGCAGTCTCCTGACGATGCTGACAATTTGCGTTTTGAATTTACTGACGACTATTCTATTTTCGATTGGGGCAAAATGCCCGACACAATCACCAACAAAGGAAAGGCTTTAGCGTTCCTGGGAGCCCACTTCTTCGAGACTTTTGGTGAAGCGAAATTCTGGCAATCTTTGCGTGAGTCGAAGTATTTAAAACGTTTCGGCGGCGATTGGTTGAAGCGCCGCTTCTCACATCCGGTGTACGAAACCCTGACCACCAGCGGACTGCCACATCATTTTAAACGGCTGGTAAACGCAGGCGGCACAGTTGACCGCACCGCCATTGCCACCACCGATAAAGTCTATATGGAAGTCGTGAAGGCGAATGTGCCGAATCCTGAGCTGCGCAAAATGCTCAATCACGAACTTTATTTCTATCCGCATGTTAGCGATCAGAGCAAAGTGCGACAGTCGAGCACCGCAGCCGACGGCAGTGTTCGAAGATTAGTGCCGTTAGAAATCGTGTTCCGATTTGGCATGCCTGAAGGCAGTTCGTTGACTTCACGCCTGCAAAAGAATCCAGGCTACTTGCGAGAACTGGGTTTGCCTGCAGTGCCGACTCCAGGCGAATGGTTTCCTGTTCCAGTCATTGAATTTTTCACAAAATTGGAACCGAGCGATCGTCTGCTTTCCTGGACGGAAGCAAGCTTAATGTCCGGCTTATCGGCTCAAGCCTTCGAAGATTTGTTGGAGACAACGCTATACTGCGCCCTCGGTCTCTATCATTTGTTCGCTGAGAAAGGGCTTGAACTCTGGGACGGCAAATTCGAGTTCGTAGTTGAGTATCCAGCCAATGGCAAACCAAGAATTCTTTTGGCAGACAGCATCGGGCCTGACGAGTTGCGTTTGATCTGTCGCGGACATCATCTCTCAAAAGAGTTGATTCGCCAGATTTACAAGGATACGCCTTGGACCAATGCGTTGAGCAAAGCGAAAGACCTTGCCAAACAAAGGTTGGAACCGGATTTCAAACGCATATGCGCCGAAGAACTGGGACAGACCCCGGCACCACTTACGGTGGCGGAGCGCGAAATCGTCGACGGTCTCTATGGAAGCCTCGCCAATCTGATGGCGGGCACGGAAGTATTCCCGAATCAGCCAACCATGGACGACTTCGTCAATACACTGCAGACAACCTTTCCGCAAGACAAACCAGACGTCGGCGCTTCCGGCAATCGTCACGCGCACCGCAAATCCCAGCCCTTGAGAACAGCAATCCACCACACCGACAAAGAAATTTCGGTAAAAGCGCGAGGAGACAACAAGTAATGTCAAAAATAGATGTTCTTGTTGTCGGCGGCGGAGGACGTGAGCACGCCCTCGTGTGGAAAATCGCCCAGAGTCCGCTTGTTGAAAAAGTATATTGCGCGCCAGGAAATGGTGGCACCGCCAACGAAGAAAAAACCATCAATGTTCCGATCGGCGTAGATAAGTTTGAAGAACTGAGCAGATTTGCGTTGGAGAAAAAAATCGCCCTGGTCGTGATCGGACCGGATAATCCGCTTGCCGACGGTATTGTCGATCATATGGAAGCGAAAGGTTTGAAGGTATTTGGCCCCGATCAGGCTGGAGCAAAACTCGAATCAAGCAAGTCTCACGCGAAAAACATTCTCGTGGAACTCGGCATTCCGACTGCACGCTTTGCTGTTTTTCAAGACAAAACCAGTGCATTGAATTTCGCATCTGAAAATGAATGGGCACGCGTCGTTAAAGAAGACGGGCTTGCGCTGGGCAAAGGCGTTGTGGTCTGCGACACGATCAAAGAAGTGGAAGACGCGCTATCAAAAATGTTTGGTGGCAATGCGAAGGATTCCAGCGCCACGAAAAACATCGTTGTGGTCGAGGATCGATTGCAAGGCGAAGAGCTTTCCTTGTTCCTTTTGAGTGACGGCAAGAACACTTTAACTCTGGCTGCGTGTCAGGACCATAAGCGGCGCTTCGATGGCGACACAGGTCCGAACACTGGTGGCATGGGTGCATATTCACCTGTTCCTCTTTACGAGAAATACAAAGAAGTAATCGAAAAACAAGTTGTCGAACCTATTCAACGCGCTTTAAAAAACGGGAGTCTGAAGTACAAAGGTGTCCTGTTCATCGGGATTCTGATGCAGGACGACATTCCCTACGTATTGGAATTCAATGCGCGCTTCGGCGATCCGGAAACACAAGCGCTAATGCCTCGTTTGAAATCCGATATCGTTCCAGCCCTCCTCGCCAGTGCTGAAGGAACTCTAGATCAGGTAAAGCTTGATTGGGACACACGTTTTAGTTGCTGCGTCGTTGCGTGCGCTGACAAATATCCGGAGAGTTCCTCGAAAGGTGAAACTATCGAGATCGGTGAATTGCCGGAAGATACTTATATTTTCCATGCCGGAACCGCGATTGCCAATGATGTCGTCACCACCAACGGTGGCAGAGTTCTGGCGGTCGTGTCGCTGCACGAAGCACCTGAAAAAGCTCAGCAAAACGCCTATCTTGCCTTGAAAAACGTTTCGTTCAAAGGCATCGATTACCGCAAAGATATAGCCTGGAGGGTAGCGACAAAGTGTCACTCAAGATAGCAGTATTCATCTCAGGTCGCGGTTCAAATCTCAACGCGATCATTCAAGCTATCGCTGACAAAAGGCTTGATGCCACCATTCAATGTGTGGTGTCCAACGATGCCGAAGCGCCAGGATTGCTGATTGCCAAACAGCATGGCATCGAGACTTTCGCACTCGACCATAAAGGCATGAAACGTGTCGAGCACGAGAGAGTAATTCTCGAGCATTTAAAAACCTACGAGATCGATTACATCGTCTTAGCAGGTTACATGCGCGTGATTAGCCCGTCTTTCTTGAAGCAATGGCATGACGAACGCGGCTACTTCAAAGTGGTCAACATTCATCCGTCCTTGCTGCCTTCCTTTCCGGGCGTTAGCGGCTACGAGGACGCATTCAACTACGGCGTCAAAGTTTCCGGAGTTACTGTCCACCTGGTCGACGAAGAAGTCGACCGCGGAATAATTTTAGCGCAAGAACCTTTTCCCAGATTTCCGGACGACACACTTCAAACATTTTGCGCGCGCGGTTTGTCCGTCGAACACGCGCTCTATCCGGCGGTTCTTCAACAAATCGCCAAAGAAGGAATACGCCTGACCCCGAAAAAAACAAAGGTGGAATCGAAAAAGTGACCAGGACTGCAAACAGCGAGATCGAGTTGGAATCGGCATCCTCCGCGGACGGCACAGAAGTGCTGACCTTCGCGGTGTTGGCTGAAGACGAAAAAGACTTCCCTATATATTGGATCAAATTCAATCCGGCGATCACGCAAGAATCACAGCTCATCGAATGTTTAAACGACGTTCTTGTCGATCCTGTTTATCAAACTGGAAACATTCTAAAGCAGGAGGATCTGCAAAAACTTTTCGCTGGTTTCAAAACACGCGGATTTCGATGGATTGCAAAAAAACAATTCTTGCCCGGAGTCACGGATAACCTGGCTCACACAATCGCAGAAGCGCTTCAAATCAAGGGTGTTGACTCGCACATCGGTGTTGCTAGCGGTTCAGGACATTTGCTCGCCGGTGATGCAAACCTCGCTGATCGCCAGGCCGTTCAAGCACAGTCTCAGTATCATCTCTTCCACCCGTTAGTTGAAAAACTGTTCGTTGTTGATTTGAACGAGTCCGCGGAGAACGTCTCGCTGCCCGGCTTTCCTGATGTTCTACTATCCAAGCCGAAACCACCAGAAACAATCACACTGGCCGGACTCGACGACAAACAATTAATGCAAATGAGCAAAGATCGATTGCTCGCGCTGTCGCTCGAAGAGATGAAAAAGATTCGCGACTATTTCGCCACGAAAGAAGTAATTGCAGCAAGGACGAAACAAAACCTTCCGGAAGCCCCGACTGACGTCGAGTTAGAAGTTCTCGCTCAGACCTGGTCGGAGCACTGCAAACACAAAATTTTCAATGCCACCATCAACTATGTTGAGAAAAAATCGGCTGACGATTCTTCAGGTAAATCAGAAAAAATCGATAGCCTCTATAAAACATACATCAAAGGTGCCACGAAGAAACTGTCTGAAAGCCGCCCCGACTTATTGTCCGTCTTCGAAGATAATTCCGGCGTGGTGAAGTGGAACGAAGAATTCGCAGTTTGCTTCAAGGTCGAAACTCACAATTCTCCATCAGCGTTAGAACCTTATGGTGGCGCGCTCACTGGAATTCTCGGCGTCAACCGAGACATTCTTGGCACGGGTCTTGGTGCCAAGCCAATCTTCAATACCGATATTTTTTGTTTCGCTCATCCAGATTCTGAATTAGCAGACAGACCAAAATTGCTTCCACCAGATGCAATACCAACCGGTGTGCGCAAGGGCGTTCAAGACGGCGGCAACAAGAGCGGCATTCCGACAGTGAATGGCTCGCTATTCTTCCACGATGGCTATCGCGCCAAGCCGCTGGTGTTCTGTGGTACCGGTGGAATCCTGCCAATTAAACGCGATGGCATCAACCTCTATGAGAAGCATACGAAACCCGGCGATCGCGTCATCATGGTCGGCGGTCGCGTCGGCAAAGACGGCATCCACGGTGCAACATTCTCGTCAGAATCAATGCACGAAGGTTCGCCGGTAACTGCAGTTCAAATCGGCGACCCGTTCACCCAGAAGCGCGTCATAGACTTCATTTTGGCTGCCCGCGACAACGGTTTAATCACAGGTCTGACCGACAACGGTGCCGGTGGATTGTCCTCCTCTGTCGGAGAAATGGCTACCATCACCGGCGGTGCCTCAATCGATCTGGCTAAGGTTCCGTTGAAGTACCCTGGTCTTGAAGATTGGCAAATTATCGTTTCCGAATCACAAGAAAGGATGACTCTTTCCACATCACAAGTTCCTGAACTGAAGGAACTCGCCCTCGCCTACAACGTTGAAGTCAGTGACATCGGAGAGTTTCACGACCGCGGATACTTCGAAATTCTGCGCGACGATAAAACAGTTGCACTGATCACATTGGAATTTCTACACGACGGCGTGCCGAAGCTTAACCTACCGGCTGAGTGGTATCCGAAGGCAGAACATTCCGGCGGCACGACCTCCGGCAAAACCGCTAAAAACACCGATAACAAATCAGCCAAGAAGAGCTCACAGAGCTCCACAACAGGACTGACAACGAAGACACTCAAAACTCTTGCGGCAGCTGCCAACGATCAAAAGGATTCATTCAATCAGCATCTCTCTACTCTTCTTTCACATCCGAACATTGCCAGTAAAGAATTTCTGATTCGTCAGTACGATCACGAAGTGCAGGGCGGCAGTGTGGTCAAGCCTTTGATGGGCTTGGAACAAACAGCGCCTTGCGATGCGGCTGTAATCAAACCTGTTTATGGTCAACCTGAAGGTTTGGTCGTTTCGAACGGCATGTGTCCACAGTGGAGCGAACACGATCCTTATTTAATGGCAGTCAGCGCCGTCGATGAGGCCGTGCGAAACGCTGTCGCCGTCGGCGTTGACCCCGACACAATCTGCCTGCTCGATAATTTCTGCTGGCCCGATCCGGTACAAGCGGACCGCAACCCAGAGGGCGCCTACAAGCTCGGACAACTGGTGCGAACCTGCCAGGGATTGTTTGATGCCTGCATCGCATATGGTGCACCATTAATCTCCGGCAAAGACAGCATGAAAAACGATTTCGATGATGGCGTCATCCGGCTTTCCATCCCACCGACTCTTCTGGTTTCTGCAATCGGCAAAATGCCTGATGCTCTGAAGAGCGTGACAATGCAATTCAAACATGCCGGTGACGTGCTTTACGTGATGAGCGCAGGAACTACTTCTATCACTGGAAGCCACTACGCCGCGCTGTTCGATACGACAAAACAAGCGCTTCCAACTCTCAATTTGAAAGCCGCGGCAGAACTCTATCGCAAACTTTTCGAAGCCATACAACAAGGACTGATCAATTCAGCTCACGATTTATCCGAAGGCGGACTTGCCGTCACATTAGCCGAATGTTGCATCGGCAGTAACCTCGGCGCCCACGTTTCGCTCGAAGACCTGATGGACGAAGAAGGCAGCGGCGACGTGATCAACGGACTATTCGGCGAAGGACCGGGCGCAATTTTAGTGAGTATTGCACCAAGAAATGTGCCGAATTGGGAAGCACATTGGTCGACCGTAAAAGGTATTTCAAACAACCACATCGGCACCGTCAGCGGTGACAGCAGACTTTTGGTCAGCAGTGATGCTGGCGAGACGGCGACGTTAGACATGACGGTAGATCAATTAAAGACCGCATGGACTGCGCCTTTACCGTTTGAATAAGGAACAGTTTGAATCAGGGTCACAGTAGTAACGTCGGTCCAACCAAAAGAACAAACAAGAAACACGCAAATAAAGCACAAAAACAACAACAACAACAACAACAACAACA
>JADYXR010000187.1 GCA_021772095.1 Candidatus Obscuribacter sp.
CCACCACTTGCAATACTAAAGCAGCCTGATATCATAATAAGAAGATGAGCACCCAGAGCCATGATCATCAAATTTCAACTACGCTAGAGACATCCCCACTAAGCGTTCCGAGCGCGTTTCACATCAGATTTCAGTTCACTCAAATTTGTCTTGCTGGCAGCATGGTTAGCCACCGCTCAGAGCGCAAATAATGTGCACCGTTTCCCCGCCTGAGACGGAGACCGTCAAATTTTTAGCCTCGTCTTCATTGATGAACAGTTTGATGTGCTCGCGAATTCGTCCGTGCTCATCGATCATTCGAAATTTGATACCAGGGAAGGCTTTGTCCAGATTGCCGAGAATCTCGCTAATGGATGCACCCTCGCCCTCGACCAGGTTTGCTTTGTTCGTATAAGAACGTAGCGGGCTTGGAATGTAGACCTTCATAAATTCTCCTTCGTCCTGAACTCTGACATGCCAGCCTGAAACTAGCTCTCCAAGGCTGACAAAGAGTAAACTTCCGGCAGATGCCTGGCTATGCACTGCCATGTTTCGCCTTCATCGGCGCTAGCCCACACTTCACCACCGGTGGTGCCGAAGTAAATGCCTATAGGATTGGAGTGGTCCGAAGTCATGGCCTGACGTTTAACAGTCAAGTAAGCTTTCTCTCTGGGCAAGCCTTTGTCCTGGCGCTTCCAGCTGTCACCGGCATTAGTGGTGACATACACGGCGGGTTTTCCTTCAGGACTTGTACGCGGCCAAACTTCAGTTCCATCCATCGGAAACACCCAGGCCTTATCAACATTTGTTGGATGAACCACAACGGGGAAACCAATATCGCCGATGCCTTCCGGCATGTTCTCGCCAACTCTGATCCATTGATTGTCCGGGCGATCGATTCGATAAAAGCCACAATGATTTTGATGATACATTCGATCCGGATTTGCCGGATGCAAAACAACGCAGTGCGGATCGTGTCCGTATTCAACATCCGAGTTCGGAAGAAAGTCGGCCGCGATGCCCTTGTTTAGCGGGCTCCAGTTTTCGCCTTTATCTATACTCTCAAAAATTCCACCGATGGAAACGCCGATATACATGTGATTTTTGTCGCGCGGATCGATCAAGATAGAATGCAAAAAT
Source organism: Candidatus Obscuribacter sp. (assembly GCA_021772095.1). GTDB lineage: Bacteria > Cyanobacteriota > Vampirovibrionia > Obscuribacterales > Obscuribacteraceae > JADYXR01. Next base: position 1,120 of record JADYXR010000187.1, read on the forward strand.
TGTCCGTCAGGCGTTTCACCAAATTCGAACCATTTTGTATATGAAGGATTGTCATTGAGTCCTTTTACCGGTGACCAGGTGTCGCCGTTGTCGGTGGAAACAAACAATCCCGCAGGCGCCGTGCCGAGGTACCAGACTCCTGGTTCGGAATCATGACCCTGGGTCAACCAGAAAGTACGTAAAACAGCGCGTTTCGCTTTACCTGCTGCATCGGCTGGCTTTTCCGAAAGATCTGTTTGTCCTACTAGCTCTGGTTTGTGTTCACCGGATTCTTCCGCTGCTTGTTCTTCTACTTTGTCGAACGCCGGTGGTTTCGATGACTCGGTCCAGGTGGTGCCACCATCTGTGGAGCGGAAAACTGTCGGACCAAGGTGTCCTGTTTTCGCAGCCATTAGCATCACGCCTGGTGCCCTTGTGTCCGCGACAAAATCGTGAATCACATGACCAAGAAAAATCGGATCCGACAAATCCCACTTTGTACGATCGGTGTTTGCTTTTAAAACAAAAGCGCCTTTGCGTGTTCCGACAAACAAATTGGCTGTTTTGGTTCCAGTGGATTTAGTAGCCGTGGTCATAGGCACCTCAGACGGGATAACAACAGGGTTTCGCACGTGCAAGACTTCGACAATCGAGTTGCAGGCACTGCTAATAATACAACTTCAACAGCAATTCGATCCTTAGCGAATTTGCTGGTGCATGCCCCTTAATTTTTGGCGTTTGAACAACATAGCCGGCCGCATAACAGTTTCCGCGAGGCAACCCCGGCACACGTTCTCTGGTTGTTAGAGATTGTCGACTTATTGCAGTTCAAAGTGGCGATTATTCAAAGATCACCATTCGAATGACCCTAACGGGTGATATGGACTTTCGACCGGCTTGCCATAATGAAAGTAGCGGTTGTTCTGGTTCTGCAAACGGCACTGAAGTTCTGATGCGATGATGGAGGCTTGACTATGGCTACTCACATGTCTGGGCGTTTTTTTACTGCTGGTGATCCTTTGCAATCTCCCGATATTTTGAAATCTTTGTACGAAAACGGTAGTTCGCTGGTGCGGCGACGACTGGCTGAGAACCCCGCCTGTCCGGCCGACCTTTTGATCACCTTGAGTAAAGACCCCGACCCCGATGTGCGTGTGTGTTTGGCGAGCAACCCTGCGGCGTCGCCCGACATCTTGCATTCCCTGGTCAACGATGAGAATGTCGATGTGCGTTTGTCGCTCGCTGAAGATTGCGCGTTGGCACCGTATTTGCTGAAGATTTTGGCGGATGATACTAATCCGTATGTGAAGGCACGCGCCGAGTCCACGATTGAGTGCCTGGAGTTCGAGGAGCAGCTGAAGAAACAAGGATTCGTTCCGCAGGAAGGAACCGTCGCGCTTCTCGGTGAGCTACTGGTAGCAGCCGGAGCCGTGTCCCGAGATGTTCTTATGATTTCTCTTTCGTATTCGAAGAGCGTAGACATGCCACTTGGGCGAGTCCTGGTTAAAAATAATCAGGTCGATGCAGAACTTGTAATTCGTGCTTTGAAGTTGCAGACGTTGGTGCGCGGGGGCAAATTATCGCTCGAGTCGGCGCTTGAAAAATTGAAGCGCGAAGCGCACAAACGCGAACCTTCGAGCGACTAAACGAAAACTATTCGTCGTGTTTATTCGGCTTTAGTATTTTGGAATAGCCGAATCAACTTGATCTGACCAGAGCAGAATGCCACCAGTCATATTGCGCAGTTTTTTGAAACCGGATTGTTGCAAAAAGTCGACGGCCATTCTGCTGCGAGCACCGGAGCGGCAATAAATGATCATATCCGCTGCTGAGTCGAGTTCACCGAATCTCGATTGAAGCTCGGGAAGCGGGATGTGAATTGAACCTTCAATTTTGCAAAATTCAACTTCGTTGTTGTTGCGAACATCAAGAAGAACAACGTCATCAGGCGTTTCTTTCAAAAGTTGCGCGACATCTTTAGGTTGAATTTCCGAGCCGTTTACTATTGATCCGTTGGTCATGGTGTCACTGCCTTTCTTGGTTGCGTTGCTAAACGTTTGGTCTTCTGTGTTTTGGTCTTTGTTGCTGGTGGTGTTGCCAATGCCACCTGGGGTGGTGCCATCACTGGCGCAGTACGCATCCTGGTCGACCAGTTTCGTGATTGTAGGATGGTCGCCGCACGAAGGGCAATCGTGTTTGCGTTTGACTGTGAGCTTGTGAAACTCCATGTCGAGCGCATTGTACAAAAGAAGTTTACCAATCAAGGGCTGACCTTCTGCGAGAATTAGTTTAACTGCTTCGGTTGCTTGCAAGGTGCCGATCACTCCGGCGAGCACGCCGAGAACGCCACCCTCGGCGCAGTTCGGCACGGCGTCGGCAGCTGGTGGCACGGGGAAAAGACAGCGATAGCATGGACCATCCGGATGGCAGAACACGCTCAGCTGCCCCTCGAAACGAAAGATCGAGCCATACACGTTTATCTTCTTTGCGATAACGCAGGCGTCGTTGATCAGATAACGAGTGGCGAAATTGTCCGTGCCATCGACGACAAGGTCGTAGTCTTCGATCGTTCGCAAAACATTTTCTGCCGTTAAACGAATCCGATGGCTGATGATCTCGATCTCGGGATTGATTGCTGCGAGTCTCTTTTGGGCGGTATCTGATTTCGATTTTTTGACGTCATCTACTGAATACAAAACTTGCCGTTGCAAATTACTTAAATCAACATCGTCGAAATCAACAATGCCAAGCTTGCCGACGCCCGCCGCTGCCAGGTATAGGGACACGGGCGATCCTAAACCGCCGGCACCGACGACAGCGACTCTCGCTTCTTTCAGTCTTTTCTGCCCTTGCATGCCGACTTCCGGCAAGATGATCTGTCTTGCGTATCGGGATTTCTCGCTAGTGCTGAGGTCTACCATGGTCCTTTCAGGCGATCAAACGCCAGCGATAAAACGTTCTATATAAAATGTTTGATCAATCGTTCGTAGGTTTGGGTCAAGTCTTCGGGAAGGACTCGAGTTTCCGCAATCGAAGTCATGAAATTGGCGTCACCGATCCAGCGCGGAACGACGTGGAAGTGCAAATGTTCTTTCACACCGGCTCCGGCTGCGCGTCCGAGGTTGAGCCCCATGTTGAATCCGTCTGGTGAATATTCGCCTTGAAGAATTACTTGCGTGCGTTTCGTCAGCTCCATCATTTCAGTAGTAGTCGCCACATCGAAGGCTGCCAGCGAATGTTCATGCTGATATGGGATCACCATCAGGTGGCCGCTTGTATAAGGATATAAATTCAAAACGATAAAACAGAGTTCGCCGCGATACAGAATCAAATTGGATCGATCGTCACCATTTTCCAGAAGCATGCAGAAAACGCAGCCGGGTACGCGATCGACGTTTGTGATGTATGTGTATCGCCAGGGTGTCCAGATATGTTCCATTAGTCCAACTGCATATTAGAGATATTTCAAATGGTGAATCGACGATCAACTAGCACCATATACGGTGAAGCCAGAAGATTGTCACTGCTGCCGGGCTGCCGACCTTCAACTGATAAAAGATCGGGAGCCAGAAAATAAAGTTTAACAGAGTCATTGAATGACAAAACAAAACAAACATCAAACATCAATCATCAAATGTCAGCATCAAACATCAGTCATCAAACACCCCTCTCGACCCGGATCGCATGTGGCGCTTTTCGAAATTATTAAGGCGGGGGTCATGTTCTTCTTTTGAGGCCTTCGATTGAATCAACAAACTGTTTAGATCTCTCAAACTGCGCTAAACCCGAGAATGCTTACTGCTCAATATCTTCGGGGTTTTCGGTTCAAAATAGCTTCTATCAACAAAACATTGCAACAACCGAAGGACTGAAAAGGAAGTTGTGCTCGTCAATCCTTACTAGCACCAGGATATGGCGCGCTTGATAACCGTTTTGTGCTTTTCGATTTGATGAGAGAATCGATCCGTTGCATCACTAAAAAGATTCCGTTGCAGCACTAAAAAGATCACTCCTGCAGTTATTCTTTTTGTCGGTAGCTAGTTCTAAAGGCAAGCGTGAAAACCAAACTTAGAATCAATCGATTAGCAAGTCCACGGCTTGGTCCTGCTGTCTTCCACCGAATTGCCTGTGTTCTTTCAATGATTTTGCCGCTGCTCGCTGTCGCTGCGCCGGTTCAAGCGGCGCGGATGGAGCAGTGGTTGCCGAACAGGGTGTCTGAAGGACTGGTGGCCATGCCGCAGTTGAAGCCTGAGCGCAAAGTCGGATTCATGACTCCCGAAGGCAAAACGGTGATTGAGCCTCGGTTCGAGGCGGTGCGGCCGTTTTCAGAGGGACTGGCGGCGGTGCGCGCGAAGGGCAAGTGGGGCTATATCGACAGAACGGGTAATTTCGTCATCGAGCCGAAGTTCGATGCTGTGGGCGTTTTGGACTATCCGGGCGATGATCCGATGGACTTTTCAGAAGGCTGCGCTGCTGTCAGAATCGGCGGGCGCGTCGGATTTATCGATAAGACGGGAAATTTTGTCGTGCCCGCGAAGTTCACCAGTGCGTGGCAATTTAACGGTGGCGTTGCGGCGTCGCAGGATTGGGTTTCGGGCAGGTGGGGATTCATAGATCGGCGAGGCGGTTATGTCATAAAGCCTCAATTCAGGAATGCGATGAGTTTTTCCGAAGGGCTTGCCCCTGTATCGAATGAAGACCATGGAACCGAACTTGGATGGGGTTTTATAGATACAAAAGGGCTATTTGTTATATCGCCTGCATATACACTGGCGCTCAATTTTCATGAAGGACTGGCCCTGGTTTTGACGATGACTAATGGTGCCTACGACGGGAAATACATCGATCGTCACGATAAAGCGATTTCAGACAATAACTGCCATGGCGGGAACTCGTTTTCTCAAGGCTTGGCGCCTGTTTCGTTGAAGAATTATAAGCATGGTTATATCGACAAGACTGGCAAGACCGTAATTGCTGCTGCGTTTGAAGAGGCGCGACCGTTTAATGAGAACTTCGCAGTGGTGCGTCTAAGCTCCGACGAATGGGGGTTAATCGATTTGACAGGCAAGGTCGTATTGAAGCGCTCAGTGAAATGAAGCGGTGGCGCTCGGAAGCCAACGGCGCTCAGAATTGAGCAGTCAGTTTCGGCTGACTCCGCCACCAGTTCGGTTTAAAAGCAGACCACGACGCTGTAGTGAACCGGCGGAGATCGAGACTTCGCTCACTGTTCTTTTCCGTGGGCGTTCAAAATTGAAGCGTCGAGGTTGCTTCAGTTTTAACAGTCACGCCACTTGAAATGCGGTGAGTTTAACGGGGTTATAACCTTGGGCAGGAAACCCTTTGCGGCTCACACCGTCTGCTTGTTCGTGTGCTAATTATGAGTTAGTAGCGGGCGGTTCAACAAATAGAAAGTGACAGATGAGTAATCAGTCTTCGGACAACGACTTTAATGCGTCGGACAACAATGCGGACTTCAGCGCGGACAAGACGAATACAAAAATGCGAAAGATGATGTTTGTTGCGGCTATCTGGGTGGCTGCGTTGATGGGTGTGGTGACATTGAAGATCGCCACCGGGACTTCGGTTGTGAAATTACCTACGCTCGCGCAGCATAAGTCGGGAGTGGAAATTTTTGATCGCTACGACAAATTGGTCACTGTTGTTCAGAAGGATGGCGACCGGCAGCCAGTCGCGTTGAGCGCGATATCACCGTTTATGCGTCAGGCTGTGATTGGTATCGAAGACCATAGCTTTTATGAGCACGCTGGTGTTGATCCGATTGGTATTGCGCGGGCGATGTTGCGCAATGCGCAGGCGGGACATTTTGTTCAAGGTGGCAGCACGCTGACACAACAATTGATGAAGACGATGTACTTCGGTCCGGATGATAGAACGGCTCGCCGTAAGATTCTTGAGCTGTTTATGGCGCTGGACGTTGAGACTTGTTATTCGAAGGACAAAATTCTCGAGACGTATTTGAACGAGGTTTATTATGGGCGTGGTGCGTACGGAATTCAACGCGCGGCCTCTACCTATTTTAGTAAGCCGGCAAGCAAATTGAACCTGGCGGAATCCGCATACCTGGCTGCTCTTGTGAAGGCACCATCCGACTTGGGTCAGGCTTCGGCATTGAAGCGGGCAAGCGCGCGGCAACGTGATGTTCTTGACGGTATGGTGGAATGTGGTTTCATCACCAGGGCTCAAGCAGCTAGTGCAAAAACTGCGAAACTGGCTTTCAAAGCCGGTCCGCACTCACGTCAACATCCCTATTATGTCAATCATGTAATCGCGCTTTTGACGGAAGAATTGGGCAAAGAACGTTTATTCGAGAAGCCGATTAAAGTTTATACAAACCTCGATCTGCCCGCTCAAAAAGCAGCAGAACTATCTCTTGGAAAAGGCATCAAAGGCGCGCCTCGCGGAATCGATCAGGGGGCGGTTGTTTCCATCGATCTTGATTCTGGTGGCATCATTGCCCTCGTCGGTGGTGTCGGCAGATTCGAACGAAATGAGTTTAACCGGGCGATGAATCCGCACACTGCGGGCTCGGCATTCAAGCCGTTTGTTTACCTCGCGGGGCTAATGTCCGGCGTTATCGGACCGGATACTGTTCTTAACGATGCACCAATTGCGGTACCATTGTATGATGGCAGTTCTTACAGTCCAAACAACTACGACGGAACCTTTAAAGGACTAATGACCGTCCGCGATGCCATTGCCATGTCGCGAAACGTCTGCGCCGTCCAGGTTGCGCAAAGTGCGGGCGTCAAGATGGTCGTTGAAGTTGCTCAAAAAGCTGGTATCTCATCTAACATGGATCCGACTCCTGCTCTAGCGCTTGGCACATGTGCGATATCACCGTTGGAGATGGCTAACGCTTACGCCACATTAGCGCGGGGCGGCGAGTACCTCGAACCGATGTTCATCCGCCACATCAATGAGAAAGACGGTTCTGTCATTAAAGAGTACAAACCGAAAAGTGGAAGTCGCTTGCCGGCTGAATCGGTTTATCAATTAGTTGACTGCATGGAAGACGTGGTCAAAGTTGGGACAGGCAAAAGAGCCAGCCTCCCGGGTGTGGCCGTCGCAGGGAAAACAGGGACCGCCGATGATTCCAAAGACGTCTGGTTTGTGGGCTTCACACCGGATGTGGTGACAGCAGTTTGGGCAGGAAATGATGCCAACGACGCGCCTCGGGCGAAGGGTATCACCGGCGGTACTATCGCGGCCGGCATCTGGTCCGGCTACATGAACGGCTTCTACAAAACTCATCCGAAACCGTCGGTCGCCTTCATCGATCCGCAGCAGCCCCTCGCCCATCATGCGCCTTACTTTGCCTACGCAAGTCAGGATGGGATGGACGATATCGAGGTTGATTCTGATTACCCCGAACAGATTCCTTACGTTCGTGAATACGGAACGGTTCGAGATGCGTCCAACCGGCACGATTCACATCCTCCGTTTCTCGGAAGCGGCGAGGTCATCATTGCGGACAAGGCGAATCAGAAGGCAGTACAACTGGCTTCCGACAAAGAGCAGTCCAAGAAGAAACGAAAACATGGCGGGTTTTTCCACAAAATATCCGAAGGAATTCGGAAGATCTTTTAAGCATTGATTTGCTCGGGAAAACTTGCTCGTTTGCGATGCTGCTGAGAGCCGCGTCGCAGGCTAGTCTTGGTGGTGTTCTGGATTTGTGATCAGCACACGTTTTGTACTCAGTTGAAAGCTTTTGGTTTCAATCCGTCATGATGAACGGTCGTATTTCGTTTCGGAATGTGATGCTGCCTAAACTTTTGTGATCGATTCTTGCCGACCTTAGCGGTCTGCGGTTGCGCCTTTCGGACCTTTCCAGTACAGTTTTTAAGAGGAAACCGGCGGCAACACGAATGCTCAGACTTGATCGAATCAGCAAGATTTATCCAAACGGCGAACCACTCGTCGATGCAACATGGGAAGTGAAAGCGCAAGAACGCGTAGGACTTGTCGGCGCCAACGGCGCTGGGAAGACCACCCAGTTCAAGATCATCATGGGTGAAGTTGAGCCTTCTTCCGGCGACGTTTACAAGCCGAAAGACGCGCGGCTCGCTTACCTGACTCAAGAATTCGAACTCGATCAGTCCAAGACAATTCGCGAAGAGCTGCTCTCCACCTTCACCGAAGTGACTGCCGTTCAAAAGCAATTAGACGCTATTCACATTGAACTTGAAACCGCCACCGGCGATGCGCTCGATAAATTGCTGCGCAAAATGGATCGCTTACAACACGAATTTGATGTGCTCGATGGTTACGGTCTGGAGAAGCGCGTTGACAGACTGCTTCCTGAAATCGGATTTAAACTGGATGAGTCTGATCGTTTAGTCTCATCGTTGTCCGGCGGCTGGCAAATGCGGGTGGGCTTCGGCAAAGTGATGCTTCGCCAACCTGATCTTTTGCTACTCGATGAACCTACAAACCATATCGACCTGGAAACCATCGAATGGTTGGAAGGATATCTGGTCAAACAAGTGATACCAATGGTGGTGGTATCACACGACAGACATTTCCTCGACAAGATTTGCACCAAGATCGTTGAGATGGAAAAAGGAATTGCTAACGTTTACGCAGGCAATTACACCGCATACATCACTTTAAAAGACGAACTGCGCCTCGCACAGCAAGCCGCTTACGAGAGACAGCAACTGGAAATCGAAAAGCAAGAAGTGTTCATCGAACGTTTTCGCGCTAGTGCCACCAGAAGCACCCAGGCAAAGAGTCGTGAGAAACAACTCGATAAAGTTGAACTGATTGAAGCGCCGGAGTCACTCGAACGCACATTGCAGTTCTACTTCCCACCCGGTCCCAGAGCCGGAAAAGACATTTTGCATGTGAAAAATTTGACCCATGCTTACGGCGACAATATCCTCTTTATGGAGACGAACCTCGAAATTTATCGTGGTGAACGGATCGCCCTGCTTGGTCCTAATGGCTGCGGCAAATCGACCTTGCTTCGCATGATCGCTGGAATGGAACAGCCGATGGAAGGCTCCGTCACACTCGGCACTCATAACGTTTTGCCTGCTTACTTCGAACAAAACCAGGCTGAAGCCTTGGACATGAACAAGACAGTCCTTGCCACCATCGCCGAAGAAGTAACCACCTGGAAGGATGCGGAGATTCGAGGGCTGCTCGGACGTTTCTTGTTTAGCGACGACACAGTCTTCAAGAAAGTCGGAGACTTGAGTGGTGGCGAGAAAGCGCGTTTGGCGTTGGCAAAAATGTTGACCAAGCCAGCCAACTTCCTCATCCTCGACGAGCCTACCAATCACCTTGATATCCCGGCTAAAGAGACACTGGAAGCCGCGTTGAATGGTTACGACGGAACAATCGTTTTCGTTTCTCATGATCGATATTTCATATCCCAGATAGCCAATCGGATCGTCGAGATTAAAGATGGAAATTTGCGTGCATTTGCCGGTGGATATGAGTATTATCAGGAAAGACTCGAACTTGAAAAAGAGCGAGCACTAGTCGCTAAAGAATTGGCCGCATACGAGAAAGACCAGCTGGAAAAGCGCGAACGAGCCAAGGCAAAAGAAAAGGCAAAAGTCGATGCCCGGAAGGACACAAAAAAGTCCAAGAGCGTGAAATAGTTGTCACCGGAAAGCACTTCTGAATCAGCGCGAGGAAAAACTAAATGCATTCTCCCGCTTCGATCCCATCTCAGCCGGTTTTAAAGTCACCACTGCTGATGGCAATGCATGATCCGGTTCTGCATCAATTCATTGATTATTTGGCTGAGAAACGAGCCGAGCAAGAGGCAGATCCCGAGCAGCCCGTGTCGATCGAGGTTTCGCGCGAATCTATTCAAACGATGCGCGAGTGCTTTAAGAAAACGATTCTTGATGGTGAGTGGCACTTGCATAGTTTGGGTCATTTGCTCGCGACGATTTTGCTTGATGGTGCTTTTGAACTGCACTCCAATGTAATCGGCTCACTGCCCGGGGAAGAGGGCAGACCGTTTCTCATCCGCGAGAGAATTACCAGAGAAACATTGTTCTCTGTTACCGACATTGATCTTGGAAATCACCTTGTTGATAATTTTCGATATCAACAAAGAGGACAGTGGGTGCCGCTTACGCTATCCGCGAACTTCGTGGAATATATACCTTCGTCTCGACCGGAGAGTGGTGTGAATAGATTGACCAGTCGGGTCAAGGCTGAAGAAGAATTGTGGAACAAGGTGCTGGACGAGATCTTCGCGCTTGACGAGCTGGTTACAAGAGACAAGCACTTGCAGCAATACAGCAAATTTATCAAAGATATCTTCGGAATCAAAATAATTTGCGAAGACGAAGCCATGTGCATGCGTGTTCACGAACGGCTCAAGAACATGACTATCAGCGAGTCTGACGTATCGAAGATGCAAGAGCTTTGCGATCTGTCCGTTCCGATCAAAGCGAATAATGATGCACCTATGTTCGAGTTCCTCGAGACAAAGGATTATCTGACTTGCGATCAATCCAAAATGAAGAAGACCGGCTGGCGCGCACTGAAGAGCGTTGCACGCTGGCGCGATCGTTTATTCGAAATTCAAATTCAGCCGCTTTCTAACTATTACCTGGAACTCGATCATATGTCGGGTCCATCGCACCGATCGTTTAAAACTCAACGCGATACGTTGCGTGATGAAATTGCAAAACGAATTCCGCTATACGGGTTCTATCGAGAACTGCTGAAGATGCTCTTCTTGGGCACAGCCAACGAATCATTCGAACATGAAAATGCATCGGTCGTTTTGACTTAGCGACCCGTGGGGTTCTCGTAATTGCGAATGTACAAGTTCTGCGAACGCCAAGACTAGCGACCCGAGGGGTTCTCGTAGTTGCGAATGTACAAGTTCTGCGAACGCCAAGACTAGCGACCCGAGGGGTTCTCGTAGTTGCGAATGTACAAGTTCGTCCCGACTGGTTTCACCTTCACGCCGCTCTTCGGGTTCTTCTCTTTGATCAACTCTTCGAGGTTATCCGCGGTTCGTTGTAATTCGTTGACGCGATAGTTGCTGTTTTGTTTGCGCGAGTTTGTTTGATTCTCGAAATTCGATCGCATGTTGTCCAAAGTTCGTTGGGAATCCGCCGGTAGACGGTCGTTCTGCACATAGCCTCGTCCGCGTTTCCACGAGACGTTGTTTTTCTGCATGTCTGATTTGGCACGCTCTAACTCTCGTTGTGCGCGCTGCGCAGCTTCGTGATTGAGAAATTCGTTGGCATGATTCTCGTAATCGCGGGCCGCACTGGCTTGCTTTCTCAAGCTCTCAAGAGCTTCTGCAATGATCGGATCCGGTCGTCTAACTGGTTTTGGCGGAGGCGCGGGCGGCGTCGGGGCACCAGGGTTGGTGTCAACACCGAGATTGATCAAAGCGGCTTTCGAAAACCGTCCCACTTCTTGATCCGGCTCTAACGCGTAAGCAATGCGAAACTCACGAATCGCTGAATCGTTTTGTTTCAAATGAACAAATGAATTTCCCAAATAATAATGCAGCTTGGCGTTATTGAACTCAGTGTTCAGCGCACCCATCAGTGCCGTGACCGCCGTTTTATACTGCCCTTGTTTATAAGCGGTGATGCCTTCTTTCATCTGCGGAGACATTTGCGCACAAACTGGTGATGCCACCAATAGTGGCGCCAGCAAACTCAACGTTAAAGCGCATAGTTGTTTCTTCATCAGTGCTGTAGAAAAAATTCGCACCACTAATCCTCTGTACCCGGCTTAAACTTGACCGTGGAAGTCCGATCGATGTTCAAGCTACCAAGACACTGATCCATACCGGTTCCTGGTCGCCATTTGCAGACCCCGGAGATTTCGATCCACTTCGGACAATCAGTCGGTGTGCCACCATAAATGTACCCATGCGCGTGTTCGTAATCCATAAACACTTGCTCTTTAACCACGTCCATTTGGCTGCCTTCGGCAGCTAAAGCATGGTTGAGCCAGCCCGGTAAATTCTGCTCGCCTGCGGCGATATCCATCTTCGGGTCGGTAAGGTCAGCAGTAGAATACCGTGGAAACAGATAATACGATGTTACTTTTAAATCTGGTGGTTGTTTTTGTAGAAGTTGTCGCAGTTGACCCAGGGTAAAATCATGATCGATCTCTTGAGCACGTTGCAAAAGTTTTTGCATTGCAGGGGCGTGATCCCCTGGCAGAGCGTTGATTACGTCGAGTATATTCGCTTTTTTGAACTCTGTTCCGAGCTCTGCAAAACCGTTTAGTACTCGACTGCTGTTCTTCAATTTGTACTCTTTGATGCCATTGATCTGACCTGAGTCCGGAAAATATGGAATCGTTTTGTGTTTTTTGCTATCGATAAACCAGTACGAAATATTTGTGAAATTGATGCGAATGTAGGAATGCGGAATCGCTAAAGCGTACTGCCGCATGGGGTTGACTGAGGCACTGGCCGCGGCTGCCAGAGTGGCTCCGGTACCAAAGGCGGTGCCTGTTCCCTGGAACGCATTCGGGATCGCCATTTGAAAATCAGGAATAGGATGGCTATCCGCTCGCGTGGAATTGAAGACAGAATCTGATATTAGATGTGGTGTCTCCCCCAGTCGGAACGGCAAGAAACAAAACGTTTTCGAATTGGCCTTGAATGGCACATAACCTTGCACGTAGGCGGACGGTCCGGCTTTCACTACTTTCGGCATCGCATTTATTGGAAGTCCAGCAGGATTAAATGAGAGGTTACTCTCCGCCCCGCGGTCAACGAGGGCAATCGGATAAGTACCGCGTTGTTCTTTGTTGATCTTGTCGGCACCAAGCATGGGTGCTGTGCGCTTGTCGGCTAAGTTGGTGAAGAGTTGATCGAGTACGCCTTTATTAGTGACTGACCCGCGCAGATCGTCGTTGATTTGCTGCGCCATCTCGTAAGACAACTCGCCGGCACCAGTTGCTTTGCCTGTAATCGTGCCTTCCAATTTCATCTCATCGACGTTGGCGTTGATTAAATAAGCCTTGCCCCAGACCCGGTTTATGTTCGCCATGCTGACCCTGCCGGTGCTGTCAGCAACATCAGCGAACGCAGCGTTTGGTTGGACTTTAACTTCGCACACTCGTTTTGATAAATTCAAAACGGCGGCGTCAACACCGTTTCGCACTTGTCGCGATCCGCCCAGTACCATGGCGTACTGAAATCCGAGGTAGATCAAATAACAAATAAGCAACGCCGCGCCGGCAATCAAAAATAGCGAAGCACCACGCTGATTGCGTCTTCTCGTCTGACTCTTTGGTCCATGTGAACGCAGAGGCAGAGTTTCATTGTCGCCAGGTCGATGGGCAACTTTGTGATCCAGCGATAGACGCCGAGTCTGATCGCTGTCATGCCAAAGTTTTGTCTTGATTGAACCGAACATGCGCATCACCTGGGTGCTGGAATTGAGACGATTGGCTGAATTGAAGAGGCGTTGCAGGTGACTTCAGAAAACCCAGGAATCGGCACCGGCAGCTTAACTTTCATTGCTGTGAAAACAGTTACGTGACCTGTTGTCAGATCGAATTTGGTATCAGTGATTTGAATATCTTCGATAATTTTGTTGAGTTCGCAATCTGAAAGCGAATCGCTGGCCGCTTTATAAGCACTCTGTTGATCTCTGCGAGTAGCCGCGGCGCGCGCCGCAATCTCCGCCCACTGTTCGTTCGTCTGACTTGTTGAAACCAAAACCACGACGTTAAAGGCAGCCAAACCAATCGGAATCAAAATCATGAAGCCGATCATCGCTTCAATCAAACTTTGTCCTTTACTGCGGCGCCTTGGTCGAGCCATCTGCATAATTCCTGTTGGCGAGCCATTTATCTGAGGTAGTTGGCGGGATTTTCCATGACTCGTTTGTTTGCAATTTGCACCGTAAATGGTGCCCCGATTCCGGGGACTCCGAAGAAAAATGGAATCGTCAGAAACGGATTGATGGTGCAGTAAGTCGTGACAGAAACGAACACATTGCCGGATTTGTTCACGTTGTAATTGACTGCAGTCTCGGGCAACTGCGTGGTGCCGGATAGACCGCCGATGATACTGCTCTGCCAATTTTGCGGAATCGTCAGTTTGACCGCTCCATTTGCCGCGCCCGCCAATGAACGAGGTAACTTGGACGCCTCACGAAGCTGCAAATCATTGAGAGAAACGCATGAGAGGTAGTTGTAGCCGCAGACAATCATGTCCACGACCGGGAAAAGTGCAAAGAATAAAAGGAAAAACAGCGCCGGAGCGAATTCACTGAGCGCCGCGCCAAGCTCGCGCTTCCCTCTGGAGCGACTTCTCCTGCGCGAACCGTGGGTGCGACCGACGTTCATTTCATTGCTTGACTCAGTACTGCTTAAATTCAATATACCAAATAAGAGTCAGCACTTAACCTAATATGCAATTGCGCAGCAAAAAGGGCGCTCGGGAGCGCCCTGTGCTTTACTTTGCCGACATTCTAATGACCGCCGGTCGTTTTTGGGATGCCGTCGTTAGTCGCCGGCTGCATAATCAACTCGACACATCATCTCGTCTCGCTCCGGATCATCTTCCATGTGGAGTACAACAATGTTGCTGCGCTCGCGACAGAGACAATTCGGGCAGCAATATAGGTCGACTGTGAGGGTGAAGACCTCGTCGCAGACTTGACATGCATAGATGACAGGTCGTGTTTGTGTTGGACGATAATTTGATAATTCCGCGACCATTTCTAGTCCTCCTCGTTCCGAAAAACAGCTGCCTGACAGTTTGGCGGCAGCTACTGTGCCAAATTCAGAAGTAGCACGTTAGTTAAGAAGTGATGCCAAGTGCTAAAATTCCTGGAACCGACGCCGTGACCGGTTTTGACGATCCTAAAAATCAATCTCCCCGGGGATTTATAGCCAGAAACCAGCCCTGCGGTGCCGTCGCGCCGCTTGAATCCCGAGATCTATAGCTGGAAAAGAGCACTGCGACGCCGTCGCACGGCAAAAATACCTGGATGTATTGTCAAAAAACAGCCCTGCGATGGCGCTGCTGCCCATTAATCCCGGACGAACAGCCAGAATCGCCCTGTGATGCCTGTGCGCGCCCACTAGTCCCGGGATGTATAGTCGGCTTAATCCCGGGATGCATAGCCGGATTCAGCCCTGCGGGTGACGTGGCGCCCCATAAATCTGCCCGAAAGACCCGACTCTTGGTCAGAACGACGGTTCATTGGTATGATCTGGGGAAGGTTTCGCTACTAATTAATCATTCCAGAACGTCGATCGTTCCCGCCTCAGTGATGAAAATGATTTCCAGACCCCCCACCAGTCGCTTCAGACTACCGATCGTTCCGCTACTCGCGGCACTGCTTATCGGTCCGCTCGCCTCACCCGCCGCGGATGCAGATTGCAATTGCAAAAAGGCGAAGGAAAAAGAATCGTGCGTATCGCTGCCGATTTTATTCGCGACCGACCGCACCCAAATCCTCAAGTCTCACAAAGACATTGATTATGGAAAGCAAATCGTCTTTCCGATCGATTCAATTTCTTATGGATTTAAGCGAACGAATGCCACCGCTAATTTCTCTGATAAAAACGAAACCGAAGAAGTCACCAAACTAGGCTGGACAGTTTATCCGCCCGAGTTGACCAAGGAAAAATTGCGCGATGACTACTTGAAGCAGCAGCCCGAGGTCGAGGCATCGCATGCCCTGGCAGGATATGATGAACTGGTTTCAAAAACCAGATCAATGCTTGAAGCTTCTGGTAAACATCAAATCGTTATTTACGTGCACGGTTGCTGTCTTGATTTCGATGGGTCAATCGGTCAGGCCGCTGAGCTGGCAAGCAGTGTCAAAACTCCTGTGATTGCATATTGCTGGGGATGTTCGAAAGGTTATGCCGGCTCCAGCGTTTCTTTTCCTCGAACTCAAGAACGCTTTAATAAGTTCATGCTTCAGATTCGGCAGTCGTTTCCGGACGAACGAATTTCGATTGTCTCAACCAGTATTGGAACGCAACTCGTCCATCATTTTTGTTTGCAGAAACGTCCGGAAGATTACGGAAATAAACCGATTGACGAAATCATCTACTCCCGAGCCGATCTTGACGATGTTGCTTTGCGGAGTCAATTGGATTCACTCACTCGCCATTCCAAGAAAATTATTGTTCTGGTAGCGAAAAACGATTTTCAGATCAACCTCTCAGGCACTTTGCGCTGGTTCTTTTACCCCAGCCAGCACGGCGAACGCGCCGGTCACTTGCGCGCATCTCTGCAAACAGAGTCACCACTGACGGTGCTCGATGTATCTCCATTGAAACTTGGACATGTCATTCCTTATGACTGTGTCGCGGAATTGATCAACAACAAGGGCGATGTTCCATCATCGTCGCCGGCGTTTCATTACGAACACAAAGACGACAACCTTTATCGCGTCGAATATCAGGACTCGGAGAATAAGCGGTCAGCTTCATCCCCGCAGTCGGTCGTGAAGTAGATCGCCTGGAGTTCAAAGATTAGAACGGAGAGCCGCGTCGAACTTTTGCGCGCAGAGACGCGTCGAACTTTCGAGCGCACGTTTTAAGGACGCGGTCGCAAAGAAACCTGACCCCGAGCCGCGCTACTATCCGATGTCTTAGCCCCTGCAGAGCATAAATGGGAACCGGACTTCCCATTCTTAATGTCGAGGTGAAGCAGACTGCGCCAAATCGCCCGATTTTTGGCGCAGTCCACTTCACCTTGTCGTCCAGTCGTGAAAAATCTCCATTTTATGGACAAAAAAAATCGGCTATCCGTTTCCGAATAGCCGATTTGATTGTTTTGATTCTAGATCAGAACCGAACGCTTACTTCATTGCAGTGATAGCTGGTTTGAAGA
>JADYXR010000022.1 GCA_021772095.1 Candidatus Obscuribacter sp.
CCAAAAAGACCGACGGAGTACCCCGAAATTAATTTGGTCGGGTACGAAAATAAATGAGGCGACGGTTCGGTCGGGTACGAATTTTAGTGAGGCGATGCGGTCTCTCAAGCAAGATGTTCTGGGCCTGCGAGAAAAGCGGAACGTCGCAATCAAAGAGAGCAAACCATTCACGTTCAAGCAGGGTGACGTTGTTCTCGTCTTATTCGAAGAAACAGAGGACGATGGAAGAGTCCATCAAAAGCGCCGCCCGATGGTTTGTCATCGCATCTGACGAATGCATCCCGCGATTGTCGACCATCACAGTGGTTCCGCTAACATCAAACCCGCGTGACAAGGTTCGGGATCTTCTCGATGTGATGATTTCCGCGAACAGTCCGGCCGGAAAAGCGGGCGGTCTGCGACAAGACTCTGTTGCCGCCTGCACCTTCGTATACTCTTACCCGAAAGACTGGGTTG
This sequence comes from Candidatus Obscuribacter sp., assembly GCA_021772095.1. Classification (GTDB taxonomy): domain Bacteria; phylum Cyanobacteriota; class Vampirovibrionia; order Obscuribacterales; family Obscuribacteraceae; genus JADYXR01. The sequence continues at coordinate 457 of JADYXR010000022.1, forward strand.
TAGCGAAAATCGGCACATTGCCCAAAGAAGTAGTCGACGAGATCTGCAAGCAAGTCGCGAAACTGATTGAACCATCGAAGTGAGCTCGCCCAAAAATCCTCACTAAAACCAGGTGATTTCAGTTCCCAAAAATAAATTGACGGGCCACAAAAGGGGCCACACCTGCCTGCAAACGCAAAAACGCGAAAGCTCGAAAGCGTGAGCCTGTGACTGTTTGAAGCCTGTTCTAATTGAAAATGGTGGAGGCGGCGAGAATCGCACTCGCGTCCAAAGCAACCGAGAGGTCAGCATACTACAAGCTTGTTTCGAAATTGACCCAGTTACCATTGCTGGCCCGCTGGGAAAGGCTCGAACAGCCACCCGGGTTCGCGATTATGTCTTAACTTGGGCTAGCAATCACTAACTTCACCCAAGAGCAACCACCGTGGTTGACCCTACAAGAAGCGGGTAGTCAAGCTTCTATAGAGTGGAAACACTAACTTAAGTTAGGCAGCCGCGCGGGAAGCGCGACCGAAATTTCCGGCAATGACATTATCATTTGCATTTATTGTTTTTGCTCGTTGATTTACGAGAGAACAGCGCTCTCGACCTGCAGCTCACGACTCAACAACCCTGTCGAATCTAAACGCCCCCATGAAATGGGATTTGCTGAAAAGTGCTCAATTGTCAGTGTGCAAAGGAATATACTTCCGATTCCCATAGTAATACAGAATCGAATCGAGAGCTATAGTTCCCGGTAAAACCTTAAGGACTGATGAATTTTGAATGAGTACAAAACCCTGGAATCGTCAGCAGGCGCCAAAGTCGTGTGTTTCAATCTTAACTAGCCTTTCCCGGTTCTGTCCAAACGTGTATTTTATCGCTGCAAAACGATTCCAACCCAGTTGCCGAGCGTTTCTGCGCGTTCGATGTTCATCGGGTACCGGCTAATTGCACTCTTCAACATCTCCAATTTTTCTCGCAAAATTCCGGCGCAAATTACTTTACCGCCTGACTTCAAGAGCCGCACGTAGTCTGGCAGAAGCGCGATGATATCTTCGCAGGTCAAGTTGGAAAGTAAAAGCTCGAATTGCATATCAGCAACACACTCAGTCGAGCCAAGCCGCAGTTCGACCTGATCTACGAGGTTGTTAACCACTAAACAACTCTGCGCAGTTTCAATCGCGACTGGATCATTATCGATACCAATCACTTTGGCGTCTGGGTTCAGAAGCTTGCATGCAATGGCCAAAATGCCTGTTCCGGTGCCGACATCGAGAACCATTCCTTCCGGTTTGTATGCTTCCAGCGCGCGCAAACAAAATTGAGTCGTGGTATGCAAACCCGTACCAAAAGCCAATCCTGGATCGATCAAAATAACTTTTCTACCGTCGGTCAAATCGCTAGTCATCGCATCACGACGCCAGATCGGACAAACAACGAATTGAGTGCCGACGCGAAACGGTTCGAATCCCTCTTTCCACTTCGCAAGCCAATCTTCACGAGGAATGTCCGACACTTTCATCGATCGCAGCGTATCGCTCAAACCATATTCTTCGAGCAGTGCGATTAGATTTTGCAGAGTGTCTTTATCGAGTTTGGACTTTTCAAATGATGCGCGGATCAAAACTCGCTCATCGCTCTGGGGCAAGACTTCGCAACCGAGCGCGCCACCTTGTACCAGCACCCACGACGCCATGTCTTCTTGCTTGCCGGGCGCAATAAGTTCGAGCTGGGACCATGATTGTTCGTTCATGCTTATGACCTGAGAGGCTTCGAAAACGCTTCATGATACGACAACGATGACAGGAATGGTTGCATCGTTAAGCAGACCTCAAGCAATCAAGGTCAGAAAATTGCGACGGCGGCTATTGTGAAATATGGAGCGCCGGCACAAATAGCTTTGACTGCTGTGCGTCAAACGCGTGTATTTTACCGAAGCGAAATTCCGACACGATCTCGAATCGATTTAGAAATTTGATTTCTGAAGCTTCTGTTCTAACTGCTTGTGCGATTCTCGTTTTGCGTTGGCATGCGAATCTCGCGTCGCCAGCACATCAGGATGATCAGCACCAAGTTGATTTTCCATCACGAGAAGCACTTCTTGATACAGCACAGCGGCTTCGGTGTACTTGCCTTGACGCTCGCAAACGAGCGCTAGATTATTCGCAGCGCGCGCAACATCAAGGTGTTCTTTACCCAATAGTTTCTCAGAGATCTTGAAGATCCGCATACAAAGCGGTTCTGACTTCTCATACTTTTTGCGTTTCCAATAAACATGCGCAAGATTTTCGAGCGTCGTCAGCACGCGCGGATCTTCATCTTCAAAATCGCTCGCTTCATCGAGAGCGGCTAGCCATAAGGCTTGTGCGTAGAAGAAATTGTCCATGTCCATCGCTTTCATAGCAGTTTTTCTATACTGCTCCCAATCCGATGTGTGACGCGTGCGACTTTCTTCGACGCGCGTTTCGAGTTCATCAGCTTCGGAATCTCTTTGCAGTTTTCGCAATAGCTTCGCGTACAAATCGGCAACATCAGCGACTTGAGGATGAAACGGACCGAGCTGTGCTTCGCGAATTTGTAACGCGCGTTTCCATGAAACTTCTGCTTTTGCAAAATCATCAGTCGCGAAATAAACTCTGCCCAAATTTTTCAAATCAGTAGAAACGCTCAAATGGTTTTTGCCGTACACGACTTCTCGTATACTGAGAGCCTCGACCAGAGCGGCTTCCATCAATTCCGGCTCATTCTTTTTGGAATGCAACGCGGCTAGATCAACTAACAAGTCGGCCAATTGTCCGGTATTATGCGAGCCCTTTTGCTTGAGCCGAGAGGCTTCCATACGAGCATTCGTGATTGCCTCGTCGAGCGCTTTCATCTCGCGCTGTTTAATTTTCTCCTCCACCGTTGGAGCTGGAGCTTCCGCAGCGGCAGGTGTAATACCGCTTGCCGCCGACACAACCGCTGCGATATTTTCCACAACCGGTTTTTCCATCTCCTCAGTAAAGTACGCTTTCACGTCTTCAACATAAGAAGTCGGCTTCTCGCTTTCTCCGCTTTCGCGCACATAGACAGGGACATTGAAGTGGCTGAGCGTGAGCTGGTCGATGTTGCCTTCCTCGACGTCGCCGGTTCGGTAAAACTTGATGTCTTCCAAAAGCTGTTTGGCCTGATCGCGCTGCTCGGGCATACCGAGGCGTTCATAGAGGTCGCAAGCTTTCGTCAGATTCGCTTCGGCATTGTCGAAGTCATCGGCTTGCGAATACCCCTCACCGAGTTCGTAGTAAGCCCTAGCCGCTTCGGCGCTGAAGGCGCCGAATTTATAAGCTTGCAACTTGAGCATCTGCCTCAAACGAGGAATTTGTTCGGTGGTGATCATAAGTTTAGTAAGGTCGAACTGGGCTTAATACTACTAATACCAGTTTATTCCCATTCTGTGAGCTTTTAATTTCAAAATTCTGAAATTTGATGGTTTCGCCTCGAGATTAACATCCTGAACCAGCGGTTCAAAAGCGCATCGGGTACTGAAAGCAAAACGGATCAAGGCACCTCTTTTGGTGGCACATAAAAACAGCGCACTGGTGTCATATAAATACCGAGGCACCGTTTCCGGTGCCTCGTTCCTTGTTGAAACTTTGTGCGTGTGTGTGTGTCGCGAATTGCCTATGCAAAACGCTCTCGGAGGCGGTTCGACGGTGCTGATGGTGCAGCCAAACTTGTTAAAGATGAGTAGACAATCTCACTGAATGGTCATATTCGAACTCGCAAAATTATTCTGCCGCTGATGAGATTCATCCTACCGATGACGGCGACCAAAAATTCCCTGGCGACGATTTCCATGGTTGTTGTTTTGCGATGATTCTCGTTGGTTATGCGATGTATCCCGAATCGCTTGGTTCTTAAGCTCTGTCAAACGAGTTGCGTTAGACTGAGAGAGGTCATTAGAGGTGTGACTAATTACCCCAGCCTGTACATCCAGATCGGCTCCAGCTTCTACGGCAGCACTCGGCTTAACTGTCGTGCCATTCGGTTTTATCGAGGGATGATTTGGTTTTGCAGCCTCTATAGCCGCAGCGGTTGCAGCCTTCACAGCAGAAGTTGCTGAAGTGATTTCACCAGTCGGCTTACCTGTCGTGCCATTCGGTTTCAACATCTCCAGTGCTTGCTTTTGCATATCTTTGATTTCGGGAGAAACATTTTCAGTCTTGACCGGGTCGTTTTGAGCCTTTGCATCGCCTACAGCATTTTTCTTTCCGAAAGGAGTGGCGTCGCGTGGACTTTGGGCTTTTGAGGTCGCTTCAGCTTTAGCGATTTCAAAATTACTTTCAGGGGACGGAGGGTTACTGTCGCCTGTTACCACACTTGATGATTCGAGCTTTGGATCGGACGGAGGCGCGGGAGTTTCCAGCGACGGGCGATTTCCTGAAGGCGAAGTCGCCTCAGCCCTCCTGGCTGCTGCACTGCTGCTCACGTCAGCCGGCACATCCGCGGCCCTTCGTTCTGCAGCTTTTTGCGACTCCGGTGCTGGTGGATTCGATTCAGAGATATCGCGACCGCGAGCCTCAAAAGTCTTGCCACCGCCGGCGCCACCATTAGGTTTAGCGGCGTTATCATCAGCGGCAGAATCGTGAAATTCAATCGCAGGCAACCCGAGATTAGCGTTATCGGTTTTGCTCTGGTCGTTCAGTTGTTTAACAGAGCTGAGACCTTCCGCTTTCGTCCCTGCGCCAAAACCCGCAGAGCTAACTCCGTCGCCCTTAGTGGACGTCGTGTCGGTTGCATCTGATGTTCGCGTAGTATCAGTCTTGAATGCCGAAGCGTCGACAGCAGCGGTCGTCGGGCCTGCTGGTGCTTCAGCAGGCGCGTCAAATTTATTGCCCATTTACACTGTAACCCCAATTAACAATGAAAGGGTGGTAACGCTTTTGATATTAAGCGCTGTTCGTGTCCTTTGTGTACCCAATACTGACAACCAGTAAATTGGTTCACTTCCTCTAAGAAGGAAGCAAAGCAGCACAAAGAACGCGCGTGATATTTATCGTTTTAAAAGGATGCCGAAGGAGGGAGTCGAACCCACACGAGGGGTAAACCTCGGTTGATTTTGAGTCAACTGCGTATACCAGTTTCGCCACTTCGGCTTGGAGGCAAACTCAATTCTACAACACACCTGCTCATGTTCGTCCTATACTGTCGAAACATGTTGAAACACTGTTCTTTCTAAAGGACTGTTCCGCTACTTATGACAAAACGACCAATTCGCTGCATCGTTGCGGGATTCGATCCCTTCGGCTCCGCCACTTTCAACCCGAGTGGCGAAATCGCACTGGCGTTTCCAGACTTGATAACTATCCCCAATTTTCCCGACATTCCGATCGAAAAGCTACTCTTGCCTACTTGCTGTTCCGAGTCTTGGAAAGTCTTGAAGGCGGCGCTCAAGAAATTTCCGGATGAGGACCTGGTCGTTGTAATCGCCGGTTTGAACCAGAGTGGCAAGAGTCTGCACATCGAGCGCACCGCATTCAACATGCGCAAATACAGGATTGCTGATAACAACGGGCATAAGCACCCGCCTTCGAAAATTTACTGGTCGGAAGGTGAGCTGCATCGCACCAGAGTTCCAGTTTTTCGGATTGCGCATGCTCTGAATAAGAACGGCTTTCCATGCGAGATTTCGGACCACGCCGGAACGTTTGTGTGCAACGAAATTTACTTCAGAGCACTGAGTCATCAGGCAGAACATAAGAATGTGAAAAGTACTCTCTTCATTCATGTGCCGCAGCCTGAGACGTTTGCATCGAGTGTCGAAGAGGCCAAAACCAAGTGCATAACTCGTGGAGCAAAGCGTACTTCCGCCGCCGCGCATGCAACAACGGCATCGACAAGCGCTCACACGACATCTGCGTCGACAAGTGCAGCGCCTGGGTCATCAATAACGGGTACAGAGCCTGCCTCCATCAGTCGTCGTTCAAAACGTAATGCAAAAAACAAAGCCAAGTCGAGCGAAATAGAATCCAAATCCGCTGACGGCATGGATATAAACGATGCCACCACCGGCAAACCGAAGGTAGAGCGCCCGAAGAATCCGGCGCACCTCACTCTTCTGCGAGATGCAATGCAACTAGCAGTAACCGAGTGTTTAAAAACATCCCGGTAGCTGCACCATATTCGATACCATTAAAAAATTTCTGTTCTAAGGAAACATTGTTTTTGTTTTAATAGAACATCGGTTTTGTTCTGCGGGAACAATGGTTTTGTTCTAAAGAAACAATGGTCCGTTCTAAGGGAACAACGGCTTAGTTCCACACCAATCAGAATTACTCGCGGTTGTCTGACAGGTTTTGCTGTGTTGTTTGATATGCTCGGCGCAGGCATGCTTGCCACACTTGGAGCACGCTCCTACTTTGAGTCCAGGAAGAGGTGGGAGAGCGCCTGAGAGCGGATTGATTGGTTTGCCGCAAACACAACATGTGCCTGGCAAAACGGTATCTGAAGTTATAGACATTGTGAAATCACCACCTTGCAATTTCAAAAGATTCAGCAGCTACTAAACTCATAATAGCCGAAGTCGTGGTTGCGATGCCAATTAAGTCGCACGATGCACGAGGCCCGTTGCGCGGTGCGATGCCGGTTTGAGTAGCACGCGCTCTCGACGTTGCGACGCTAAGCTAAACCGCTGAGTCCCACGAATCCCGAGACCCGTCGTGCGTATGACTCCACTCTCGCGTTCAACAGCGGCCCCTCCAAGCGAAGTTTTAAACTCCCGCCAAGTTAAGTGCCGCAACGATCACCTACTTATAGGCATATTTCGAACCTTCGACGATATTGTCAAACATGTGCCTTTGTGAGAATCTTTCCTGCATGACGCAAGATTTTTGGAACTCAGATGAAATTCGCGCTCGGTACACGAACGTTAAGCCACTCGGCAGCGGCGGGATGGGTACCGTTTATCTCGTTAAAGACATCGTGCTCGACAAGCTGGTAGCCATCAAGGTTCTCGACGCCAATTTGTCTTCTCAGCAGTCGATGCGCTTCCAGCGCGAAGGCAAATTGTCGGGCAAACTGAATCACGAAAATATTGTTTCTATTTTGGACTTTGGTGTTTCCGAAAAGAACGTTCCGTATCTGGTCATGGAGTATTTGCCGGGGTCCAGCTTGAGCGCAGTGCTCGAAGAGAACGGTCCGATCGAACTCAACGAAGCGCTCAGCATTTTCATTTCAATTTGTGCCGGCATGATTCATTCTCACAAAACCGGAATTCTGCACCGAGACTTGAAACCAGAGAACATCATCGTTAGCGGTTCTAGCGGTGATCGGACAATTAAAATTGTTGACTTCGGAATTGCCAGACTAACCGAAGCGGACGGACAGATTACGCAAACTGGTGCCATGCTCGGGTCGATTTTGTACATGGCACCGGAACAATCAATCGGCGCGGCTTCCGAGCGGTCTGACATTTATTCGATGGGCTGTTTGATGTTTGCGACACTGACAGGGGGAGCCACCATTTCGCGGCGAAACTCCGATTGAAACAACGATGCTTCACAAATCCGCGACACCACCGTCGCTCAGCGAAAAGATTGATAGTTCGTTTCCCGCTGAAGTCGAAAAGGTTATCGCAAAGTGTTTGAGAAAAAATCCTGAGGATCGCTACAAATCGTTTTCAGAATTGCAAGGGCAACTAGTTGATTTGCAATCAACACTTCGAACAGCAAACTCGGAAGAAGCTAATGAGCAGGCCCGTGAAGTAATCGCTCCAGCCTTTATTCAAAAATTGGTATCCAGCAAGTTTCTGTCCAACAAAATCAATATTTCAATTTTAATTTTTGTGCTATCAATTGCAACTGTCGCTGTCGTAGTGTTCGCAATGCAGCAGAAGGCAAGCAACGCTCGAATTGTGTCCACAAAGAAGGCATCTCCCTTGATAAATACTAAAGCCGACATGGACTCCTTTGAACCACTCCTTAACCCAAATACAAAACAAGGGTTCGACGAATCTTCGGCCAACCCATTCAAAGTTACGATTAAAAATGGATTGGCCGAAGTCCAAACAAATTATCAAGGCATCTCTGACAGAGACCTCAGTCGGCTTCGCACTCTTCCGACCATCAGACACCTGCAATTGGCGAGAACAAAAGTAACGGGAGTGGGTTTTAAAAATTGGACATCTCCGCAAATCAATTCCATGTTTCTCGATAGCTGCCCGATTTCATACGACGGATTCAAGGCAATCGGCGAGTTGCCCGGACTTGAGAGTTTGACACTTCGAGAGGTAGAGTTGAAGCGGCCATTTCTTCGTTTAATTGTTACGAATTCAAATCTGTCGCTGGTTTCTCTGTCCTGCAAAGGACTGCCCGAAGAAGCGCTAAAGGAGCTGTCTGATTCGAAAACTATTAGTAACCTGGAGGTGAGCGATTTGACGCTTACCGACACAGGAATAAAACATTTGTTAGCCATAAAAACTCTGACCGATTTGAAATTTCGCGGATGTACTCTGACCGAAAGCGCTTATGCATGGCTAGCGAAACCGACCCATTTGAATACGCTCAGTTTGGCGGAGGTTAAAGTCGACCAGGCATCACTCAATAATTTCTTTCGGGCATCCACACCTGCCTTAGGGTTCCACCAGGTAATCATGGAGCCTTCGGTATTGAATTCATTAAAGGGGCGTCCACGAATATATTGTTTGCAAGTCACCAGCCCTGGTATCACTCAAAAGGACCTTGCCGATATCAGAAATTCGTTTCCTCGTAATGGGAATTTCGGATTCGGTAATGAAGCCCTGGACAAAATCCTTGACGGAATGGGAGCGTTCCGAGAAACTCGCTTATGATTTAATCCGATTGTCACTCCCGTGGCTGCCAATCGATCAAATTATTGCAAACCGTTGGTATGATCTAGGGCTCGGAACACAAGGCTAGCTAGCTCGCTAAAGGTGCATCATGACTAAGTACATTGTCAGTATCGATCAAGGCACGACCAGTTGCCGTTCCTTCATTTTTGACAAAGACGGCAAGACGTTGGGGATGGGGCAGAAGGAATTTGCTCAACACTATCCGCAGCCGGGTTGGGTCGAGCACGACGCCCAAGAAATTTTCGAAACGCAAGTCGACTGCATCAAAGAAGCCGTGAAATCAGCCGGCATCAAAAGCGAGGACATCGCCGCCGCTGGTATCACCAACCAGCGCGAAACAACTGTGGTCTGGGACAAATCGAATGACAAACCCATTCACAACGCCATTGTTTGGCAATGCCGACGCACGCAGGAAGCTGCTGAGCAGTTGCGATCCGATTCGTCGATTCGCGAGAAGACAGGATTATTTCCTGACGCGTATTTTTCAGGATTAAAGATCCAGTGGATACTCGACAACGTGAACGGCGCGCGGGCGAAAGCTGAAGCAGGGGATCTGCAATTCGGCACCATCGACTCATGGCTGATTAGAAAATTTACGAAAGACAAAAACCATCTTACGGAACCGAGCAACGCCAGCCGATCCATGTTGTTCAACATCAAAGACATGGATTGGGATGAAGCGCTTTTGAAAAAACTAAACGTCCCCAGATCGATGATGCCAAAGGTGGTGCCATCAAACGCGGACTTCGGCTTGACCGACAAAAAGCTGCTTGGCTTTGAAGCACCTATTTTAGCCACTCTTGGCGATCAACAAGCGGCGTTGTTCGGACAATGTTGTTTCGAGCAAGGAATGATGAAGTGCACTTATGGAACAGGGAGTTTTCTTCTTGGGAATATCGGAAACGAAATACGACTAACCGACGGACTGCTCACAACCGTAGGCTGGCAGCTCGAAGGCGAGGATCCGATTTACGCTTTTGAAGGCGCGATTTTTGTAACCGGTGCCGCGGTGCAATGGTTGCGCGACGGGTTAGGACTTATCGAATCGAGTGATGAGACTGAGGAACTGGCTACATCACTGGATTCTAACGAAGGCGTTTATTTCGTTCCGGCGTTGGTTGGTTTGGGTGCGCCGTGGTGGAACTCGGATGTTCGTGGAACAATCGTCGGTCTGACTCGCGGTACTAAGCGCGAACACCTTGTGCGAGCCGCTCTTGAAGCGATGGCGTATCAAGTCGCAGACGTGACAACGAATATGAAAGAACACGGCATTGATGTTTCCGAACTGCGAGTTGATGGTGGCGCCACGCGCAACAATTTCATGCTGCAATTCCAAGCTGATGTTTTAGAAGTTCCGGTGTTGCGTGCATCACAAGTCGAGTCTACCGCCTGGGGCGTAGCGGCGCTTGCAGCGCTGAAAGCAGGGCTCATAAAAGATTTGCCGGAGCTCAGTAAAAATTGGAAAAGCGATGCTCTGGTCAAACCAGTAGTTGATCGAAAAGATCAATATCAAGGATGGAAAGCAGCTCTTGCCGGAGCAATCGCAGGCGCCGCCCTTTCGCACGCGTCGATAGAGCCAGGCAGCAAGGAGCGCTCGACAGCCGGCGCGAAGCTCGGATCTTAAGCGCAAGACGAATAACTCTGGTTTATCGCGAATGCATGTTCGCGATAAAGAACGCCCGCCGCAACGTTCCCATGGGCATGCTATTGGGATTGGTTTAAACCGGCACCACAAAGATCCATCGAGCGAAGGCATGACGTCACTTATTCTTAGGCACTTTTGCTGGCGGCGTCTTGTTTCCAGATGGAGTAGCAGGATCAAAAAGCAAGTCTTCGAAAACGCCCGTCATCGCTCGCGCCTTTTCGTCTTCTTGATTGATATCTTTGAACGAAGCTTGTTTAAAGTTAGTTGGATAATCGAATTCAGATACTGGAACTTCGCATTGCGAGACGCTTTCCGTCGTGAGCACTACATGCTTGCGGCCGCCTGGATAGAAATGCGTTTCTTCCAACATCACGCCATTCGATTTCGAGACGCGAGTCATTCCATTCAGTACATGCTGAACTTGTGGCGAGATTTTGAACCAATCACTATAAATCTGTTCGACCTTTGAAAACGAACTCGCTCTTTGCGAGCCAGTTTGATACATCATCTCGACTTTTTCTTTGAGTGGATCAGACGAGGTTACATCGTAAGTAATTTTCAGCGCAGGTCGACTGAAAAACAATTGCGATTTCTTCGTAAACCGATCCGACTGTCCATACTCAACCGAATTGTCTTGCCTTGAAACCGCAAAACCGAAAGGACGAAGCTGTCCGATATGTTTCTCGGTATTGATGATGCAGATGTTGTAGTTCGGTGCTTTAGCGATCCAGCTCACACTTTGATCTACGAAGATGTATTTGAAACACGAGTCGCCGACGAGCATGACACTTTTGCCTTTTGCGTTTCGCTGGACCAATCGCCAAACTTTTACTTTGGCGCCCGTAAAGGAGCCGCTGACTTTCTTCGTGCTAGGTTTGGTCTTCGTTCCGAGCTGGCTCTTCGTACCTGGTGCGCTCTTCGCACTCAGTTGGCTCTTCATACCGGATTCGGTCTTTGCCTGACCCGGCGGCGCAACGGATACGAAAAGAGCGACGCTGAAAAGCATCGCTCCTGTCACCACTATTCCAAATCGACTTGCCGCGATTTTGATCACGACTTTTCTAACCGGGAGACTGGCGACGGTGAACTTCATAAAACAATCTTATGCTATGAATGCCACCGCCGCTAGTAGGAAGTTTTACCCGGCGATTGAAGCGACTGATTTTCGAGTTTATCGATTCCGATAATAACCTGAAAACCTATGCCCCACCTGGATTGAGTTAATCCCAGGCGAGCGCGCCGCCGGTTTGATAATCGATGACGCGAGTTTCGAAGAAGTTCTTTTCTTTCTTCAAATCGATCATCTCGCTCATCCATGGAAACGGATTTTTCGCTCCAGGGAATTGCTCCGGAATTCCAATTTGACGCAAACGTCGGTTGGCGATGAAGCGCAGATATTCCGTGAACATATCAGTGTTTAGTCCTAGAACTCCACGTGGCATTGTGTCTACGGCATATTGCTGTTCCAACTGCACGCCTTCGAGAACGAGCTCGATGATTTCTTGTTCGAATTCCGGTGTCCACAAATTCGGATTTTCCATTTTGATCGAGTTGATCAAATCGACGCCGAAGTTGAGGTGCATCGACTCATCGCGCAAGATGTACTGGAATTGCTCTGAAGCACCAGTCATTTTGTTTTGGCGACCAAACGAAAGCATCTGCACGAAACCAACGTAGAAGAACAAGCCTTCCATGATGATGTAATAGCCGATCAAGTTGCGCAGGAATCTGCGATCGGCAGCTTCGGTTCCGGTCACGAATTCAGGGTCACTGAGCTCTTGCGTGAATTGGAGTTCGAAGACATCCTTGGCGTGAATGCTTGGAACTTCGCGATACATGTTGAAGATTTCGCCTTCATCGAGTCCGAGACTTTCGATGATGTACTGATATGCATGTGTGTGCACGGCTTCTTCAAAAGACTGGCGAAGCAGATACTGTCTGCATTCCGGGTTGGTGATGTGGCGATAGATCGCAAGCACGAGGTTGTTCGCCACCAGTGAATCAGCGGTGGAGAAGAAACCGAGATTGCGTTTGACGATCAATCTTTCGTCGTCGGTTAAACCGTTTGGATCTTTCCATAGCGCAATGTCACGGCTCATCGAAATCTCTTGCGGCATCCAGTGGTTGGCGCAGGCATCCAAGTATTTCTGCCATGCCCATTCATACTTGAATGGAACGAGTTGATTGAGGTCGGCGCGACAATTGATGATTCTCTTGTCGTCGACGTTGATGCGCGAACTATTGAATGCAATTTCTTCCACACCGGTCAAACCAGGTCCACCAGCTTCTGCAGGAATCGCAGGTGCAATGGTGATGTTTTGCGTGACTGGTGTGAAGTCCATTACTTCTTCCGTTCTAACGGCAGCCACTTTAGGCGTGCTTGCTACCGGTGCCGGCGCAGGTTGAAGCTGCGGTTGCGGCGCCTCTTTCTTGGTACTAGATTCGGTGGCGTTGTCATTGGCGTAATCGTCAAAACTCAGCATGTTTATTTATCGTCTCCAGAGTGATATTTGAAATAAGGATTGAACGCGACTGGCTTACTGACAGGCTTCGCACTCGGTGTCGTTAGGATCACAAACTTGACCTGACAGTACAGGGAGTTCGAATGCTTTCGACTCTGGTTGGGTTGGGCTCTTTTCCGAACCTGAGTTCAAGTTCGAGTTCGAGACTGTTTTGGTTTTGGATTTGATGCTCGAATTAGTGCCAAAATCCGCACTGACGTTGGCAGAAGCAGCAGATTCACTACCGTTTGATTGAGCCGCGGGTGCTTTGTTTGAAACTGCGTTGAGGGCACCATTGTCGACAGTTGATTTCTCGGCGTAGGTGGCGCTGATCGTGCGCAAGTAATACGTCGTTTTCAAACCTTTGGACCATGCCATTTTGTACAGCTCGTCAATCTTTTTACCGCCTGGCTCTGCCATATAGAGGTTCAAACTTTGCGATTGATCGATCCATTTCTGTCTGCGCGCTCCGCATTCGACCAACCAACGTGAGTCGAGCTCGAATGCTGTTGCATAGACCGCTTTGAGTTCTTGTGGAACTCTGTCGATAGCCATGACGCTGCCATCGAAATATTTGAGGTCATGAATCATCACTTCATCCCAAAGCCCGCGCTCTTTGAGAGCGGTGACGAGATAAGCGTTCAGCACTGTGAACTCGCCTGAGAGATTCGATTTGACGTACAAGTTCTGGAACGTCGGTTCGATCGATGGGCTGACACCGGCGATATTAGCGATGGTGGCAGTCGGAGCGATGGCGAGACAATTGCTGTTGCGGATTCCGAATTGCTTGATGCTCTCGCGGACAGGCGTCCAGTCGAGACGCGACGAGCGATCGAATTCCGCTTTTTCGTCGAGAGTTTCTTGTCTGGTCTTCATCAGAATGTCCAAACTATCGATTGGGAGAATTCCGCGATCCCAGAGCGAGCCTTTGTAGGTTGCGTAGGTTCCGCGTTCTTCAGCCAATTTGCTGCTGGCAAGAAGTGCGTAGTAGCTGACGGCTTCTTGCGTGTAGTCTGCCAGTTGAACAGCTTCTTTCGATGCGTATGGAATCGAAAGCGAGAGCAAAACATCCTGGAAGCCCATCAAACCAAGTCCTACTGGACGATGACGAAGGTTGGAGGTTCTTGCTTTTGCACTGCTGTAATAGTTGATGTCGACCACATTGTCCAACATGCGCATTGCAGTTTTGCAAGTGCGTGAAAGCTTTTCGAGATCGAATTCGCCATCTTTGAAGTGTGTGACCAGGTTGACGGAACCGAGGTTGCAGACAGCGGTTTCGGTCGCTGACGTGTTCAAAGTGATCTCGGTGCAGAGGTTTGAACTGTGCACAACGCCGACGTGTTGTTGAGGACTGCGCAGGTTGCAAGCGTCTTTGAAAGTGATCCATGGGTGTCCGGTTTCGAACAACATGGTCAACATTTTGCGCCAGAGTGATACCGCCGAGATGCGCTTGAATAGTTTGATCTGACCGGCATCGGCCATTTGCTCATACTTCTCGTACGCTTTCTTGAATTCGGCACCATAAAGATTATGGAGATCAGGAGTTTCATCAGGACTGAACAAAGTCCACTGTTGATCCTTCATGACACGGTGCATGAACAAGTCAGGAACCCAGTTGGCGGTGTTCATGTCATGCGTGCGGCGGCGATCGTCGCCGGTATTTTTTCTGAGTTCGAGGAACTCTTCAATGTCCATGTGCCATGTTTCGAGGTAGCAGCAAACTGCGCCTTTGCGCTTGCCGCCTTGATTGACGGCGATGGCAGTATCATTGACGACTTTGAGGAACGGCACCACACCCTGGCTCTTGCCGTTGGTGCCTTTGATGTGCGAACCGAGAGCGCGCACTGGTGTCCAGTCGTTTCCGAGTCCGCCACTGAACTTCGAGAGCATGGCGTTTTCTCTGATTGAATCATAGATATCGTTGAGGTCGTCACCAACTGTGGTGAGGAAGCAAGAGGACAATTGTGGTCTTCGGGTTCCGGAGTTAAACAATGTTGGTGTCGATGAAACGAAATCGAACGAAGAAAGCAGATTGTAGAATTCGATGGCGCGATCTTCGCGATCGACTTCTTGAATGGATAGACCCATGGCGACCCGCATCCAGAAGGCTTGCGGCAATTCGAATCTGGCGCCGTCGATGTGGAGAAGATATCGATCGTACAAAGTTTGCAATCCCAGATATTGGAATTTCAAATCGCGATCGCCTTTCAATGCGCCGCCGATTTTATCGAGATCGAACTCGGACAATTTTTCGTCGAGCAATCCAGCCTTGATGCCTACCTGAATGTAGTTTTTGAAGTATTCCGGATAGCGCGTAACCATTTGAACTTGATCGACTTCTTCGCCGAGAACTTCGCGCCGAATGTCGTGCAACAGCAAACGCGAAGTTGCAAAAGTGTAGTCCGGTTCTTGTTCGATCAACGCACGGGCGCTGAATACGATTGATTTCCAAACGTCGGCTTCTTTGACACCATCGTACAAACCTTCGATCGCCGAATCGATAATGCGCTCTGGCGATACGCCTGCGTCGAGACCTGAGGCCGCTTGTCTGGCGACGGCGAGCAAGTGTTCCTTATTAAGAGGTTTGGTCCGACCATTTTCCAGAGTAACGGTAAGTCCGGTTCCAGCAGTCGTCGATTCTGCTTCCGGCGTGTCTTTGGAACGCTGCTGAGCGCGCTCGTTGCGATAGAGCACGTAGCTTCTGGCGACTTCATGTTCGCCTGCGCGCATCAAGGCAATTTCAACCTGGTCTTGAATATGTTCTATATGGAATACGCCACCATCGGGCAAACGTTGCAGCAATGTCTCCACGACTTGCTCCGTCAATCGACGCACGAGATCACGGATCTTGGAACTCTCTTCGCCGCCTTTTCCTTCAACTGCAATGAATGCCTTCGTCATCGCCACGCTGACTTTGTGCGGATGGAATTCTGCAACGTTTCCGTTTCTTCTCAATACTTTGTATTTGAGAAAACGATCGTCAGCACCTCCACGCTCAAATGAAGACTGAAGTATCGTGATGGACGTTGCATCTGTGGCTGTGACTTGGGTCATGTATCCTCCGGCGGAATCTTATGATGGAAGGCGACAAAAAATCCTCCTGGTCGAGACCAAGAGGACGTCATCAACAAAGAATAAGGCCTTTGTTGGTAGACGAGTCCTCTTAAATCCTCGAAGAGGTTTGCGTCCTATGCGCTCAGGTGGGTAGCCTGACTTCCAGTATTAGCTGGTTACAGTTGCGGGACAGCGGTGGAGTTTCACCACACTTCCCCCACCAGAATGCCACTATATATAGAGGCAGTCCCTGCGTTTACTAAGCGCTAAGGTAGAGTTGTCGCTCCTTTGTAAATTTGAATTGATGTTACCGTAACATTCCAGCCGACCGGTTGCATAGACTAACTGCCGCATATACAGTCATCATACGCATGCGCAAAAATCTGAACTCATGGCGCTCCGATTTAAACCATCCGAAATTTGTCGTTTTCCTGAAATGGTATTCATAGCTCGATTGCAGATCTGGCGCATATACGCTCAATACAGAAACGGATACAAGTGGATCTTTGACAGTCTCAATCGTGCCGGCGATCGACGAGCGTAATAGTGTCAATCAGGGTCTTGCAATTGTTCAATTAACTTGCTATTCGACTACTGAAATTTGCCAATTTAATTGATATTCGACTTCCGCATTCGTTCAATGTTTAGTTGCTGTTCGATTTGAGATTCTTCAGGCTTGCCACCACTTTCGGTAGCACCTCTCCGGAGGGTCCTTGAAGCACCACTTCGGCAATTCGCGAAAGCGGTGTGGCGTCCGGATTGACTTCGATGATTTTGGCACCGCGGTGATAGCCGGATAGGGGCAGCGAGGCGGCTGGTTGAACAAGCGAGGACGTACCGACGACCAGAATGACCTGGCTCTCTTCGCACTCGGTGATGCCGCGGTTTAAAAGCTTGTGCGGTAATGCTTCGCCGAACCAAACCACAGCCGGTCGAATCATGGAGCCGCAAACATTGCACAGAGGTGGTTCTTCGAGGTCGAATGGAACGTCTAACGCTTCATGCTCGTGATCGAAACAATAGAATTTTTTGATGCTGCCGTGCAACTCGATGACATCAGTTGACCCGGCTCGCTGGTGCAAACCGTCCACGTTTTGTGTCACCACGGTGACTTTGTCGACTAGTTTCTCAAGATCAACAATGGCTTGGTGACCGGGATTCGGCTGCACGTTATCGAGTAACTTTCGTCGATAGTCGTACCAGGTCCAGACCAGTTTTGGGTCAGCGAGAAAGCCTTCAGGAGTGGCCAGATCTTCTGGTCTGTGCTTTTCCCAGAATCCGGTTTGGGCATCGCGAAACGTTGGAATGCCGCTTTCCTTGGACACTCCTGCACCAGTCAGCACGGTGACGTGAGAGGCATTACTAATCAGTTTCGCTACGCTGTCGATGCTTGATTGCATGTCAACCTTTTCTATGGTTCGGGGGTCGCAATATCAAAAGTTTACTCGATTCGTTTGGATTTCAATGAAATCTCGAAGCGCTGAAACAGTGGCGTATTCAAGCCTCGCGGTCAAAAATAGGAACCAAATGTTCACAATTGATCGGCAAACTGATACACACGATATCAGAATAAGGTTTCCGTCACCCATGTCTACACCCGTTCCACGAGCCGGACTCAACACCCCGTCTGGCGCCGCCCAGGCAGCCAGCATCGATGTCTATGCCCGCGTCATGCAGGGCAACTCGGTAATCGAGGACATCATAT
This sequence comes from Candidatus Obscuribacter sp., assembly GCA_021772095.1. Lineage (GTDB taxonomy): Bacteria > Cyanobacteriota > Vampirovibrionia > Obscuribacterales > Obscuribacteraceae > JADYXR01. The sequence goes on from JADYXR010000022.1 coordinate 18,192, forward strand.
TTATAGATGGCGCTGAAAACAATACCGCCGACACCCAGGCGTGCACTTGCGGCATGTGCGATGCGGATGCAGACGTGCTCATCGATTTCGAAGCGGGTTCTAACAATAGAACCAAATTGGCTGGTGCGCCGATGTTGTACATCGAAACGCGAGCGAATGCAGACCCGATCGTGCTCGATGAATACTCGGTCGCTGCTGATATCGAAATCATCAGTCCTAGAATGATCGCGCGAACCGAGAATACGATGACGATCACTTCACCGCGATTGGATCTTCCTTCGACGCAGTGGAGCACGGTGTCGCTGGCGTCAATGATCGATGCGACGCTTGCAGCGAGCTTCGATCCGAACACGTTCAATCCGTATGATCCAGGAATCGCTGTTGCGACGGATTTGCTCTAAAATTTCTGCTCCAAAGATTCAGCATCTTATAGATAGATTTATTGCCAGTGCCCCGCGGTTCTGAACCTTCGGCGAAGCGCCTCGTTGGTTCAATTCCGAACTTTGCGATTCGACTCAGTCTCGTTCTGTTTTTACTCGGCACCGGATGCGGTACCACGCGCTTGCCACTCTGTTTCGAGCATTGCGTAGAGGTATGTGTCGCGCCAATTTTTTTTGATGTACATGTCTTTGACAAAATGCGCTTCTCTTCGCATTCCGCATTTCTCCATAACGCGGGCGGAGCCGATGTTTTCGACATCACACGTGGCGTAGACTCGATGCAATTTCAAGTCTGTGAATCCGAATTCGATAATTCGAGAGGCGGCTTCGGTCATTAGTCCCTTGCCCCAGAGGCTGTGCTGGAGCACATAGCCGATCATGGCGGTGGCGCCTTCTTTTCCGACTACCTGCAGTCCGCAGCCACCAACAATGCTATTGGTTTCTTTCAAAACCATTGCCAATTCATAGCCTCGGCGCGGCTTGACGCTGGCGACATCCATGGCGGTGTCGATGAAATCTTTGGTTTCAGCTTCGGTGTTGGGTCCCCAGATCATGAACTTCGAAACTTCTGGATCGCTGGCGTAGGCGTGCGCGTCCTTCCAGTCGGAGCGTTTCCAGTCTTTCAGGATGAGGCGGTCGGATTCTAGCGTAAACATGCTGCTTAAAGTTAACGGTGGGAATGCAGTCAAGAGTTTACCATTTACATTCATATAGTTTGTTTCGAATCGCCGCTATTAGTTAGCGGTCGGGGACAGTGCTTCGGAAGCGAACTAAACGTTTGTTTCCAGAAAAGACCAGGAGGCTGAAATGGCGGAAGTAGTTGTAAAAAACGATAGTGAATTCAAGCAAGAAATTAAAGCTGGCTCGCATTCATTTTTGGCTGACGTTCCCGCGTCGGAAGGCGGATCGGAACTCGGACCATCGCCTCATGAATTGATGCTCGCCGCGCTCGGCGCCTGCACCTCGATGACCGTTAAAATGTACGCGCAACGCAAAGAGTGGAATGTCACCGGCGTTGAAGTGACGCTGCGCGAAGAAAAAATCACCGATCCGGAAAACGCATCCCGCACCAAGCCAAAAATTGTGCGCGAAGTGAAATTGTCCGGAGATTTGACGGATGAGCAAGTCGAGTCGTTGAAAGCGATTGCGGACAAATGCCCTATTCACAAATTGCTTTCTGGTGCGACACAGATTGATACGGCTGTTGCCCGCGCGTAAGCGTTTCACTTAGAGCATCTCTGTAGTGCACGATGATTGAGGAAACCGAACCATCGCAATCTTCAACCTCGCAGAGTTCCATCAGCAGCTGAATACGAAAGTACTCGGTCGTCCAAAGTCGACCGAGTTGCACGACGTAATCGATTCGACCAACACGCGAATCGCCGCGTTATCTAAAGAGAACGCTGAAGAAGGCACCATTGTTTTTGCGCGGCAGCAAACAGCTGGTCGAGGTCGCCTCGGCAGACAATGGGTTTCGCCGCCTAACTCCGGGCTCTACATGAGCGTCCTGCTGCGACCTGAGCAAAGCGTCGGCGAACTTCCCGTCATCACTTTAGGAATCGGCGTTGCAGCAGCGAAAGCGATTTTCGCGACAACTGGATTACGAATCGGATTGAAATGGGTCAACGATCTGATTTACGACGGGAAGAAACTTGGTGGCATACTTTGCGAAGTTCCATCAGGCAATTCGAAACTTCCGGCGCTGGTGATTGGGATCGGCATCAACACCACGTTTGACTCAGATTCGATTCCTGACGAACTGAAAGAAAAGTTGTATTGGCTCGAAGCCGCAAGCGGCACCGAAGTTGATACCACCGCGTTGGCCACAGAACTATGCTTCCAGATTGAGAGTGTTTACGAATCCATGAAGAAGGGCGAAATTGCAAAAGTCCTCGACGAATGGCGCCTGTACTCAATAACGCTCGGACAAGAAGTTGTCTGCACGACACCATCCCGCGAAGTCCGAGGCATCGCACTCGATGTCACCAATACCGGTGCATTGATTGTTCAAACTAGTGCAGGACGAGAGGAACTGCTTGGCGGCGAAATTTCAGTGCGCACCGCCCATGGTTCTTACACTTAATTGTTATCTAGACTTTTTGAAGCGCTTTGGTGAGCTCGTTGTACCACTCGGCTACGCTTTTGTTGATGTCCCACACCGTGTCCGTCTGCACTACATATGGTGTCAAGTAGAAAGTATCGACTGTTCCGTATTCGCGCTCAGCGAACGTGAGTTTGATAAATCGAAGTGGATAAGGCTTCAGCCATCGGGGATGATGATCGACTCCGATATCAACGATGTCGCTTAACGCAACGCGGAAGCTGATTCGCGAACTCTCATATTCGAGATGGTCCTTGGTCAGGCACAGGAGACCGTTTGATTGGAACATCCACACCGCGAAATAATTTAATGACTTATGGTATTCCGGTCTCGACACAAAGGCTTTTGTGGACACCATCAGGTCCGGGATGACAACGTCTTTGTTGTGCGCGTTCTCGCAGAGTGACATGAGCTGCTTGCTGTAATACTCGGCGATTTGCGGACGACCGCGGCGCAAGTGTTCAGTGATCAGTGAATCCAGGTCGACAACGACATCTGAAGAACCAGCCTTCAAGCGCGCCTCGAGCTCTTTGATTTTTTTCTGATTGCCGCCGAGCATCGTTCTAGAAAAAAAGCGCACCGCAAACATGATCGATAAGCCGGACAATGCGCCTACTAATATCACGAACAGTGGGGAGAGGAAACCGTGGTGGCCACCCATAAGTGACCAGAACGGACTGCCCAGCAAAATTAAAATAGGCGGGATGATGAAAGAGATGGCGAAAACAGCCACCACAAAAAGCACGACCGGTTTTGTGTCATGCAATCGTTGCCGTATGCTCGGCTTTTTCGAGACTGAAAAGGTTACTGGATAGAAGGACGCGGCGTCAGATTCCATTGCCAACTCTCCGTCGGACTTTTCTAAAATTGGGGCGGGTACTTTATTCATGCCTCTAGGAGACCGTAGTCAAACTGCTGCGTTAACTTCCAAGTTATCGAAAAAACGGAAAAATTGCTGGCGGGAGCGCCGTTCTGCCAAGACTTCGCCGCTTTCCTTCGAGTTGAAACGGGCAGGGCTGTTTGCTCTCGATGGGACCAGGGGGGTCGAGATTCGGCATTGAGATTCGGGATAAAGCACAGGGACAGGATTCTTTTCTCGTTGAAACAAAGAAGAGCGGCTCTTCTACACCTGGCTGCGAGAAGAACCGCTGTTTGGATAAACCCAGACCGTTCGATTTTTAGGGAGAATCGTCGAAAGTATTTGGAAAGGATGAGCCCGTAAACTTAGGCAATTCTGTCAGATCAATGGGACCCGCTCGGGCGAATCGGACGCTGCCGCGACCGGTTCGGGTTACGGGCCGTGCAGCTCTAGCATTGTATTCAGCCAGATCTATTAACTTGACAACCTTGCTGTGAAAGTGGGTATGATCGAATTAAGCCTTTCTTAAGGAGCATCAGTTATGGGCAAGCGAAAATTCTTCAACCTGGCATACTTCGTCGCCGCAGGGGCAGTTTTTGCCTGGATGCTCCGAGACAATCCTCATATGCGGTTCGTGCCGATAATCAGCATGATGCTATGCGGATTCTATGGGCTTTTGGCGATGGTCGCCATACTGAAACCCAATGGTTTTGCGGTCACCCATGAAGTGCTACCCGCGGCGAAGCAACATTGCCTGCGTCGATGGGCACTATTGATGCCGATTCCAGCGCTTCTGTATTTCTTCACCTATTCGGCATGCATGGATCACGCCGGTGAATTCCGTTGCCTCAACAAGTTCTTCGTTCCGATCGCTAAGTTCGAAAAAGCAGCTTTCTCGCGCGACAGAATGATCATGTTTGTTCTAAGCACACAGCCCAGGCTGATCGCAGCTGCAGAACGCAACGAGTCCAACCAGAAATGGCGAGCAGCCGAATCGTATTACAAAGTTGCCACCAGCCTCGAGAACCGCATATACAGCAAGAATTTGCCATCCAGCTACACCATCATGGCGTGCCTCTACGACAAGATGGGTCGTCACGAAAAAGCTGAAAAGATGTTCCTGAAAGCAGAAAGAGCCGCTAACGCACAGTGCTGCGCGGAAGAACGAATCTGCAATCACAGCGAAGTGATTTCTGTTCCTCACGTTTTGAGCGAGTTGAAACTGGCTAAGCTAGACACTTTCGGAATGTATGAAAAGTATCCATGGCTCACCGACTATCAGGGAATTAGTGACGCACCGGCATCGATTATGGGCCGACAGTTTGTCGCTATAGCACATTCGGGCGACAGTCACGCGTGGTGCAAAGACTCTAAGTGCACCCTCAACTGCGAAGATGACAGCAAGGCCTGCAAAGACACCGACTGCGAAAACGAAGCGCACCATCATCATCACAAACACAGCGCAAAGCCAGAGCCAATGCTGGAATCATGCCGCTGGGCTCCGGACACGTTCGAATCAGCCAGCGTGTACACGCCAATCCACGCAAGATAACATCACGCGTTGAAGCGCAGTACTGCCGATATAGAAGCGGACCGCACAATGCGATCAGCCTGTTTAAGAACAGTTGTTGGCAATTAAGTACAGCTTTTACTCGAAGGTCAACAGAGTGAAGATATCCGCTTTGCTGTCAAGCTTGCTGCGTCCATTGAGGAAGCCCAGCTCGACGACGAAACCGATGCCGACGAGGTCGCCGCCCACTTTTTTAATCAACTGTGACGCTGCAGCGGCGGTTCCGCCGGTGGCAAGCAGGTCGTCAATCAGCACTACGCGCTGACCTTTCTCGATCGCGTCGATGTGCATTTCGATGGAGTCGCTGCCGTATTCGAGGTCGTAAGTGACTTTCTCGACTTTGTATGGGAGCTTTCCGGGCTTACGAATCGGCACGAAGCCCAATCCGAGAATGTCTGCAATTGGTGGAGCCAGCATGAAGCCGCGGGCTTCTATACCGATGATTACGTCCGGCTTCAGTTTGGCAGTTTCCTGTGCCATGGAGTGAAGCGTGAAGTGAAACGCTTCAGCGTCCTTCATCAAGGTCGTGATGTCCTTGAAAAGAATGCCCGGCTTTGGGAAATCCGGGATGTCGCGGATTTTGCTGGAGAGCCAGTCCGCCTTTTCCTTCTTAAGAGGAAGAGCCAATTCCGTTTTGTTTAAATCGTCCGTCCGTGTTGTCATAATCGTCCCCTTCCTCGGAACCAGTCATAATCACGCCGCCGGATTCACCGTCATCGCCGTCGAGGACGGAATCATCGTCTTCGCTCTTCGACATTGATACGCTGTGCCGGATAAGTTGCAATTGTATCTCTTTGATAGGCGTAACTGAACACCAACGCCGGAATGCCTTAATCTCTTCGAGACATTTTGCCAATTGCAGGTACTCGGGAGACTCGTCGAATGAGCCGCCGGGATGTCCGTGATAGTCGAGGTTAATAACGCCGTCTTCGGACAACCAGTCGATCATGTGCGCTTCTTTCAACACGCCCAGACCGAGTGCAAGCGCCAATTTATTAGCGCCCATCAAAGCGGTCAGTTTGTCCGATTCGACTTTCCCCTCTTTTTGATTGACAGCGTAGCGAACTAAACCATAAAGTCGTTTCAAGAATTGCGATGGTTCGTCAGTCTCGGAGCGACCGGCGCCGATCAAATAGACATTCTCGCAGGACGTCACGGTCAGCAAGTTTTGAAATACTTCGGCGGTAGGAGGAAACTGCCAGATCATCAAATGCGCCGCGTGAGTCAGAGCTGTGCGATCGACGAACATTCCGCCTTGTGGTTGTGGGCAAGTCTCGGCGAAGACAATCAGATTGTTGCCGAGCTTGGTTTTGCCGCGGTTCAAAAGGTCGTCCGGATTATCGTTGCTGCGCAGATCCTTCCAGACATATTTGACCGACGTGATTGCTTCCCGCGTGGGCAGTGCGATAGCTTCGACGGTGCGAACGATGTTTTCAATCACACCGGCTGGATCGAGACTTGCTCTGTCCACGCCGGCAGCACCACCTGCGATACCGTCAGCGGAACCTGCAGCCGCGTTCATCAAAGCCGCCCCTGGAGCAGCCGCACTATCGGCGGTGCCAATCGATTCAGCCGTTAATCCAGCTGCCGGCAACATTGCACTCAAGGCTTCGGTGATTTGACTGATGTCGGTGATCTCTTCTCCGACGTGCATATCACGCCAATCGTTGACCACCAGTTGCAGCCGTTCTCTGCCATTAAACGTGTTCACATCGGCAGTGAAAACCAGGTCAACCGGACGTCCTTCGTTGGGCGTGCGGCCCTGGCTGTTCCACATGACGCATTCATAAACTTGCCCCTTGTCGCCAGCCAGGATTAGTCGATGGTGCTTTCCATCTTTTCCTAACGTTCGTACTTCCTTGGTCGTAAGACCTTTCATACAAAATCTTGGTTTGCGATTAGACATTCCAAACGGCGCCAATACACGCAACAGCTTAGCCAGATCAAGGTCTACTGAATCCTGGTCGATAACTAAATCAACTTCGACCAGACCGGCCAACGCTTGTCCGCGCATCATATTGTTGCAAGTTTGAATTAGCCCGCGGCACATCTCATCAGCTTTTCCGTAATCCACGGAGAAACCGGCAGCCATTTTGTGACCGCCCCAACGATTCAGCAAATGCTCATTAGCTTTGAGAACTTCGTATAGATCGACTTGTTCAACACCGCGCGCAGAGCCCTTAACGACTCCCTCTTCGGCGTCGAGCTGGCCGATGAAAACCGGACGATGATATTTTTCAACAAGGCGCGACGCGACAATTCCGACAACACCGTGGTGCCATTCGCGATCGTAAATCGCAATGCACTTCTGGTTGTGCCATGCGTCACCTTGCAGTTGTTTTGCCACTCGCAGATCAGCTTCCATGAAGATCTGTTCGCAGAGTTCTTGTCTCCGAATATTTTCGAGATGCAAGCCCCCAGCGATTTCTTCAGCGATCGCCGGGTCGTTGGTCGTCATCAACTCAACGGCTTTATTAGCGTCAGACAATCGACCAGCTGCATTGATTCGCGGAGCCAAACCGAAGCCAACCAGGTCGGTATCGTTTTGTCCGTTGACTTGAGCAAGCAACGCTTTCAGTCCGACTCTTTTTGTCGCGACAAGTTTATCCAGGCCAATTTTGACAAGATATCGATTCTCGCGAATCAGTGGAACCAGATCCGCAATCATACCCATCGTCACGAAATCGAGCAGCTCATCAGCTTTTTCTTTCTGCCCTTTCGCTTCGAGCAGTGCTTCGCAAACTTTGTAAGCGACACCAACACCCGGCAAATGGAACAGTGGATGTTCCGAATCAAGCAACTTGGGATGCACGATAGCGACTGCAGGAGGCAATACTTCCGGCATAGTGTGGTGGTCCAGAACAAGCGTATCGACACCCAACGAGCGAGCGAAGTTGATTTCAGCAAAGTTGGAAACACCGCAATCGCAAGTGATGATCAACTTGGTCTTCTTCTTACTTGCAAGAATGCTTATCGCTTTGAGATTGAGTCCATACCCTTCGGTGACGCGGTTAGGAATGTAATAGTCGACATCCGCTCCGAGATCGCGCAGTACCGTCAGTAGTACCGAGGTGCCTGTGACTCCATCGACGTCATAGTCACCAAATACGGTGATATGCTGTTTTTCGTCCATCGCTCTGATGATCCGAGCAACCGCTTTGTCGACATCGGGAAGCTCTGATGCCGGCGTTGGCACATAGCTTGTTTCGTCGAGAAAGTTCATCGCCCCGGCAACGGTCTTCACGCCGCGCTTCATCATCAACGAAGCGATCACAGGCGAACCCAGCGCCACATCGATAATGTCCTGCGGGACTTCCGGCTCCGGCGGAAATAGCCAGATCTTGCTTTGCGGCGATGTCCGCGTCGGCAATGAGAATGTTTCGCTGGCTGATGTATTGCTCATCAGTTGTGCCTCCGGAAAAAAGTCTGGCATTCGAAACTGATCAAGGACAGTCCGATTGCTGGTATATCGATAGTGGAACGAGCGGATGTAGGGTGCAAAGCAAACGCCCGCACTTATTAGCATACAAGAAGTAGGTTTTCCATAAGGCGCGCTCCGACTAGCACTCTTGTATATACAAAAGACCTCCACCAAGTCGCGTCAGTGATACCAGAGTGATACCAACAAAGACCACCTACTTACATAAACGAAATTTGCACACAAAAAGTTCAATCCCAGCGAGCGAATTTCCTTTAATTATGGATACTCGACGCATATACATCTAAATATGTTTTTCGAGAACCACCAAACACCCAGCCAATCTACTGGTTTAAATCCGGATCAACAATCGTCATTACACTCTTCGGTCTGGCAACTTTTGGCCAGTTCCGCAAGTCATATTCAATAATCGTCGTAAAAACGGGAGGCTTCGGCCAGGGGAGCGCCCAATTGGCAATCCACATCACCGGCAGCAAAATCACATGCACGCTCAAAGCGACCAGAAAACAATCCACCAGCGGTATCTGCTCTTTGACCCAGAAGAAAACTTTTTCTCTGGAAATGAGCGGATCACCCTGCCACTCTGGCGGTACGGGAAAGTTCTTCGATTTCGCGCCTGATGATTTCAAGTTCAAAGTATGTATTGCTGATGGTAGTATTGAGCTTACCTTTTAGCATACACTCAAGGCTCAAGGTTAACTCATTGAGGCAGGTATGTCGGCAAACGGCGCCTATACATTGACAAGCCCATCGTCCATCAATTCACTTCTGAAAGGCTCAATAGCCCTGGCTCTGGCATTGGCGCTGCAGCCGGCGTTCGGCGCCGAGGAAGAGTGCGACTACGGTCCGCCCAATCTTATTAAGACGATCAAAACACCTTTCGGCGCGACCAATCCGACCGAAACCCAGACTGATGCCGGCGTTTCGGACGAACTAGGCAGCATTAGCCTGTCGTCAGCCGCGGCCGACGGTCAGGAGCAGCCCACGCGGGTCGCCACGGCTCCGTCCGCGATTCAAAAGTTGAGTATTAAAGGGCGTTTAGCCGGTTCTCGGATGTATCTGCCAGAACGGATGATCATCGGTCAGACCAGTAAATTCACCGTAAAGGCAAAACCGGGAATGATTGTGGCAATCGCGATGGCCGACCGGGACAAGGGCGCCAAGCCGATTGCCGGTCACGATTTGAGACTGGGTCCGGACCGAAAAGTCGTGGCAATCGCAAAGTTGCCAGAAACAGGTGTCGCCGAAATTTACGTAGAAGCGCCGATCGAAGGCGATCTGATCGGTCAGTACTTGTTCTTCGAAGCAGCGGTCTGGTCGAAAGACGACTTGAGCGACGTAGAATGGGCACAAACAGTCACTTCCGCCGCGGGCGGCTCACCGACCAACGCGGTCATGATGGCGCAAGCATCAGAAACCAAGCGCGGCGTGCGCATCGTTCCGGACGGAGCGATGCCGATGATTATGCGCCAGGGTCAGGGCGCATCAAGCCTGAGTTCAGGACAACCTTGATTGAAAGAAACGAAATCAATCGTCAGCAGAACTTTACTGAACGACTGACCAACTGAGAAATCGGGAAATAGTACGAGAAGAATACACGGCAACTTTGTGAAAGCGGAATCTTAATCGATGAAAGCACTTTTGATACCACTCGATGACAGACCAGTAACTTATGTCTATCCATCGATGATTGCGGCCGCTGCAGGAATAGAAATAGTAGCCCCACCGCGCTCACTTATGGGTTCACTTTTTCACGCCGCGCAAATCGATTCGTTGATCGGATGGATCAACACGACGATCGAACGCAATCAACTAGATGTAGTAATCATCGGCTTGGACAGCATTCTCTACGGCGGTTTGATCACCTCGAGACAATGCGAAGATCCAGCAAAGCAGATCAGCAAACGCCTCAATAGTTTAAAAAAATGGCGCCAGCACAGCAAAGACAAACCGCAAATATTTGCGCAAACCAGTGTCATGCGCATCTCAGATAACTACGACAACACAGAAGAAAAAACTTACTGGTCCCGCTATGGCCGCGAGATCTTCGCCTGGTCGGAAGTTCTCTATCGCATGCAAAAAGGCAAAGTCAATCAAGGCGTGCTCGATTCATACGAACGCCGAATCCCGCTCGACATCAGAGAAGATTATCTGAAATTGCGTTTCCGAAATTTCCAGGTCAACCAAGAAATTGTAGATTTAGTCAGAGACAAAACCATAGATCGGCTCATCATCAGCGTTGACGATTCCGGCAACCAAGGCTTGAATGTCCTGGAGCGCGAAAAACTTTTGCAAAAATCTCAGCAGCTCGGACTAAACAAACGCGTCTTTTCATACCCGGGAGCCGATGAGGTTCTCGACACACTGCTTTCATCGTGGCTCAACGATCAGTTCAACAGCACGGGTGTGAAGATGCGAGCCAAAGCAATCTTCAGTCCTCCGAACGCCGCTCTTTGCGCCAGCCGCTACGAAGGTCAAACGATTGGAGAAACACTCAAGTCACAAGTTGAAGCAGCCGGTATCGAATACGTCACTGAGTTCGAATCCACTGGTCACGAGAGCGCCAACACGATCGACATTACGGTGATCATGCATGGTTCCGATATTCAAGGCGATCACATTTTGCTGCCGGGCTTGCCGGATCTGAGACAGGTAGACACTCGCGCTCAAGTACGCGAGACAATCGGGCTGCTTGAAAAAGCCACCACGCCTTGCATACTTTGCGATGTCGCTTACGCAAATGGTTCCGACCCTCTGCTTGCCGAGGAGCTGATTCAGCGCCCCGATCTGATTGCAAAACTGATCGGCTATGCTGGATGGAACACCACTGGTAATACCATTGGTTCTGCCCTGGCGACCGGCGTTGCCAGACTGTTTGCGATTAGAACGAATCGTCGCAATGAATTGACTGATAAGGCATTCCAGCGTTGCATCTTCACACGACTGGCAGATGACTGGGCATATCAAACTCGCGTCCGTCCGCAGTTAAGCTCCGACGCCTCAATCGATCAACTAGCCCAACTGATCAAACCATATCTATCTAAAATCGGACAATCCATGCGCTTCGAACCGGGCAATCTTCGCGTAAGCTTCCCCTGGAAAAGAACGTTCGAATTGGAAGTTTGTTTCGAAGAGCGCTAAGCTGAAACAACACGTCAATCGAGAGGCGAGTGTATCGGGAACAGTAAAGTGGAGTACGTCGAGAAACCGAGTGGACGGAACAGACTACAATCAACGTACGTCGAGGAAACCGGCAACGGATCAAAACGCGATGGCAGTCCCTTCTAAAAATCGAAATCAGTTAATCGCGAGGCATACCGCGCTTCTGTCTTTCGGAATGCGTTTGACTGCGGCTCTATTGCTTGGCACATCGATGTCTCTGGTTTTGGAAACAGTATCGCCTGCGTTTGCCAAACCGACAAAAACAGTCGAGTCATCCTGGGAAAAAGCCGATCGCACGCTGAAGCAGCAGGTCTACCAGGTCAATGTCGGCGTGATCATGAAACTGAAAGATGGACAATTCATTCAACTGTCCGATCTTTCGCCGAAATACAAATTGCCAGTGTTTACGACTAGCCCGCAGTTCAAAGGATGGCGCGTCCTGAGCTATGGTTCAGCGTTTCCAGTGCGAACTTCCAAGTCTGATGTCACCTATTTTTTAACTAGCCGTCACGTCGTCGACAAAGCCGAACCAACGGTCAAAGAATGCGAGAGATTCTTTTCGGCCATGCGTTTGTTCGCAGAACAGACGGCTCATGGCAGAGACATCGACGGTCGTTATCGCGAGCTGCAAAACATTGTTAATTGGTCCCAGACCAAACGCATGAGTACAGCTGAGAAAGCGCTCTACAACCAGACTGTCGATGCGATCTGGGATTGCTATGAAACATATCTTTCCGAGCGCGTCGATCCAACTCGAACAACGTTTAGAAAATACCTCGGTATAGTCACCGTGCTAAGCGACATTAGCTATTTCATTCATCCACCAGGACCGGTATCACAAGCGCCTCTCAAGGGTCATCTCTACCGTATGTCCAACTCCGCACCGAATGAACCTGACCTCGCTTTGCTCACAGTTAAAAGCGTCGGAATTTCGCTTTTAGATTTAGACGATCGCGTTCCATCTGAAGGTCAAGAAGTACAAGTGATAGGCTATCCGCTCGAGTCGGATCAAATCGATCAAGACTCTTTTAATTACTTCACGCCAACGTTCAGCAACGGCAGAATCAGCCGCGTCACACCACGAACATTGCAAGTCGATGCAACTGTCGCAGTCGGCAACAGCGGCGGACCCGTGGTCAACATCCAGGGAAAAGTCGTAGGCGTCATGGCACGACGTGCACGCGACAATGACACCAAAGAAGAAATTCGCAAATTCGCAGCTGCTGTCACAGTATCATGCGTGCGCGAGTTTGCACCGGAGTTGTTCGGCAAGCTCAATAGCACTCAATAGACGCAAGTTCGGCAATGCTCAATAAAGGCAAGCTCAGCAGCCGCCCAACAAACACCTGACTAGCGATCGCATATCAACCCAGCAAACTTTAAAGTCCAAGATTTCCTTTGGGACCGGAGTCGAACATTCCGCCGTCGCCATCATTGCTTTCGGCGAACAACAACGCCATCTCGTCTTTAACTTTGTTGAAACCTTTCATTGGCTCAAACACCGAGGTGTCAACCGTCTTTTTCTTGGCACTGATTGTGTCAAAAACCTGAACAATTTTGTGTTGCTTGGGCTGAAACATCTGAGCCCGCAATGGCGCGCCACCGGTCTTAATCGGCACCATCATCATACTGCCCACAACTTCCGAGAACTGTTGAGGTGCCACTATATCTGATGCCATCCAAATCGAACCGTATCGCATGCCACCAGGCTTGGTGATGCCAACCTCGTAGGCTTTTGCTCCTGCAATCGATTCGGTCACGCCGGTTTTGCCAACCTTCATTTGGGCAAATTCACTTTTCGCTTTGGCGGTTTTTCCGCTGGAAGGCATGAAGAATACGCGGTCTTTCCACTGCGCATACGGGAAACTGCAGAAGTTTTTGGTTTCGGTGTTAAACAAATAAGCATCCCATTTCGGGGCTTTGAACATCCAGGTTATGCCCATCTTCTCGGCCCGGATGCGCACCGCCTGTGGTGAAATCATGCAGGTGATCTGTCCGACCATTTTGCTGGTTTGGATTAACTCCCAGACTTCTACTTTCTTGCCAGTAGGCGGAGCCATCGCATCTTTCTTGATGTCGCTTTTCGTGGCACTTTTCGTGTCGCTTTTGGTTTCGGTTTTTGTCGTGATTGTTGTTTTGGTCGTCAGCGAAGGCTTGCCGGTTGTAGTCTTCGAAACTTGGGCGTGACCCGCACCGCAGCCCAACAATACCGAGAACGCGATTAATTGAATTACAAAAAGCCGCTTGAAGAAGGAGATTCCGAGTGCTTCACTGTTAGAATGCATGATACTCACGCTTTGGATTGCCTGGATTACTGGTAAAACCAAACTGACTCTGGTTCTGTCGAACGACCATCATACCGTGTTATTGCGTTGCTTGGCATCTGCGATTAATCGTTGAATCGGAGAGTCAAACCGCAAGAAAGTCCGGGGAAAAATGGAACAGGTAGCTAACTGGCAAATTGCATTTCTTCTGATCACGGTTGCTGTCGCGACCGCGCTTTCGATTTACGCCGCCACCGTGTCGGAAGGCAAGGGCAAGGTGCTGTGCGATGATTGTCGCTTCAACAACGACGTCGACTGCTTGAAAGCCGATCGCCCTAACGCCATTATCTGCACGGCTTATCGCCCGGTCGTTGAAACTTCCAGCGCCGAACAACGCTGAATTTTACCATCCATCGGTCTTTCCAAACGGCGAGATTTTGTTTTTTCGATCCAACCAAACTGCGAAAAAAACGAGCGCGGTTACGGATCCAGCAATGGTGGTTGCTGCCGCCAACGATCCCATGCCAGCTGACTGTGCCTGCGTGATCACGAAAGTATCAGTGTAGTAATTAGTCAGATTGAGCATGGTGCCTCCGAAGGCTGCCACAATCCCGGCTCGCCCGGCCAGCACTAACCACGCATCACCTGGTTTTCGTTGAGCATCAACATTCATCCGCCTTTTCGTGAAACCAACCGTCACGAAAAACAAAACGATCAGAAGCAATAGTGCGGTGCCGACCGGGCTTGATTCAACGGGGAAAATTAGCGGCGCCTTTATTAGCAGTGCACCCGCCACAAAACTGGCGACAACAGCCTGACGCCAGACGCGAAGTTGTTGAATTACCTGCTCGGAGGGCCCGCCTCTGGAGATCTGCGCATCGGTTGGAGGATAAAATGTAGCCTTCGGAATGGCGTTATACTTCATCCAGAACAACACTGACGCAGCCAATCCACAGAGAAGCACGCCGATGTATGGAACTAGATAAGTCGGTTCCGTCGACACATGCGGCATCAAAACAAGCGAAGGAAGCATCACTGCATATGACACCATCTGCAACACCATCAAAAAGTTTTTAAAGTTCGTCGATTTGGCCTGAGGTTTAAACGCACTGGCAGCGAGAAACAATCCTAGACTGGCTCCGAACAACGCAACCGCATGCGGCCTAACAAATTCCGACGCATACCACGCAACAGCAAACGGCGAGCCGGTCTGCACTACCGAATTGGCAATAACCGCAATTGCGACAACAGCGAGGGAGATCGCAATCGCAACGTTTTTTCCGGAAGCTTTTTGCCTTCTCCGAGGACTGCGATTATCAAGACAAGCAGCCAGTTCTTCTCGAACTACGGTAGCCGATTCATACCGATTTTCAGGGCGTTTTTCTAAACATTTCAAGGCCATGAAGTCGAGATCTTTTAAAAGTTGATTTTCATCCGCCGCCGAGGTTGAGAGTTTAGACGGTTTTTCGCTCAAGTGACCGACGACAATCTTGACCGGATTCGGACTTGCAAATGGTGACTTGCCTGAGAGCATTTCGTATAGAACGCAACCGGCGGAGTAAATGTCCGAGCGCGACTCTAGCTCGGCGCCCTGGCATTGTTCCGGACTCATGTACAGAGGACTGCCGAGAAAGTCACCAGTTTGTGTGACACCGACCGTAGTGGCAGCATCGGGAACCGCATCTTTAGCGATTCCGAAATCCACCAGTTTAATTTGCTCCACTCCATCATTCGATTTAGCCAGAATGATGTTTCGCGGTTTCACATCACGATGAATCAAACCCGACTGATGGACGTGCTCTAGAGCGTCCATCACCTGGTCGAAAATCAATGCCGCGCGCGCAGAATCTAGACGTCCTTCCGATTCGATCAATTGTGCGAGATTTACTCCGTCTACAAAATCCATGACGATATAAGGCGTTCCGTCGACCAGAGTACCGTGCTCATACACGGCGACCAAACCTGGATGATCGAGATTGATTGCGGCTTGCGCCTCTTTCTGAAATCGTTTCAGCGCTTGCAGATCGCTTACAAGAAATGAACGCAAAACTTTGATCGCAAATATTTTGTCGAGCGCAGGATCTTTTACTTTATAGACAAGACCCATGCCGCCCTCACCAATCAACTCCAGCGTTTCGTAACGACCGCCGAAGTCCGGAAGCGCGTCTTGTGCCAGGCTTGGTGTCAACGGTTTGGATGACGGTGAACTAAAGCAGGCTACTGAGGCTGATTTTGTCGAAGAGAATGTTGTTGAATTAGCGGACATCTGCGATTCGGATGGAGACGTTGACGCAGCTGGTGTCGATGCGGGTATCGACTCTGAATTGGAACTAGTTTCGGAAACTGGGGATTCGGACGACGGCGTATTACCATCGACGGATTCTTCCGAGACGCGGAGCAAGATTTTTTCTTTTTGATCGAACTTTTCAGGCGCCATAGTGCTGTCCGACGGTGAATCCATTACCAATCTTACTAGATTCAAAGTTTTGCCCCAGACTATCGACGATTAATGCTAATTTGAATCGTTGAGATCTGATTTGCAATCGTTGATATCCGTTTCAAGATAGCGCTAGAATCACAAAAGTCTAGTTCCATTAGCTACTCTGTTGAGTCAGTCTGGAACTTCGAGGATCTAATTTTGGTTGAAGATGTCGAACAACTTGCACTAAAACTTCGCCGCCGAGCGTTTGACGTTTTGGATGGCAGAGAGAGCTTGACGGCTTTTCTTGAGACGCTATGGCAACTCGATTCGCAAAAGCCGGACCTTCTAGAGAAAGTGGCGAAGCAACTGGAACAGGACAATGGTCGCTGGAGCGCCGCGTCCGCGCTGCCTGAAATCACCGTCGGGCGAGACAAGGCTGGACGAATCGGATTGATTACTTTTACGAGTACGGAACCAGGGCGCGAACAGCAGGGCGATTCAAAAAAGAATCCAATTGTCTGGTGTTCCAACCGTTCGGAATTGGCTTAGTCGACCCGTCGGAAGTTCGATGCCAGAAGTTCGCGGAACCGCTTTTGCTTGCCTAGGCTTGCTTTTGTTCTTTCTGCAGGATCGACAAAAATATCTTGACAAGACGAGCGTCCCAACGTTTTCCGGAGTCGGATTGAATCTGCCGAACCGACTCCTCGTGGGAAAGCGCTTCTCTGTATGGTCTGTCACTCGTCATCGCCACGTAGCAATCAACGAGCGATACGATTTGCGCCTCAACTGGAATATCGTGCCCGCGCAAACCGTTTGGATAGCCCTCGCCATCCCAATGTTCATGGCAGGCTTCAATTATCTGGGAAACCCTGTACAAAAGCTTGGCTGGCTCCAGTAATTTCGCGCCTACAGTCGGCGTCTGGTGAATCACGCCCAGTTCGGCTTCAGACAACGGTCCTGGTTTCTTCAAAATGTCTTCGGGAATAGAAATTTTTCCGAGGTTGCTGAGCACAGCAGCGAGCGAAACTACCTCGGCATGCTCTTTCGACAAGTGCAACGAGGTCGCCATTTTACTGGCGTAGCCGTAGACTCGAGGCGATCGCTCCGGACCATACGCGTCTTTTTCTTCGAGCGTTTTGATTATCTGCGCGAGTATTCCGAGAATACCCTTGTCTGCCACCATTTCGAGATCGAACGCTGGAATAGTATCCAGTTTCAAATTCACATCCGCCTTCACAGGCACCTCGGCCGGTGCAGGCGCATTACCAGCAAATGGCACATATCTATCCTTGTCGACTTTCTCCTTCATGTCATCGGAGAACTCGACCTCACTGCCGCTCGGCATCAAGTCATCGGCAACGGTGCAGACCTGGTCTCTGCCTCGGTGTTTCGCAAGGAACAAAGCTTTGTCCGCCAGTTCGAACAGACGTTCTTTATCGTCGGCATCACGCGGGAACACAGCTACGCCTAACGAGGCGGTGACGGTGCCGACGCCCTCGACATACTTCTCTCGAATTGATGTGCAAATCCGTTCTGCCACCATTCTGGCCCACTTCAAATCTGTTTCTGGCAGAAGAACAACGAATTCCTCACCACCAAATCGGGCTACGGTGTCAACGTCGCGAATACTTTTCTTGAGGACGTTACCAATGTGTTTGATGGCATCATCACCATAATCGTGCCCCAGACTGTCATTGATGCGCTTGAGATAATCAAGGTCGATGATGATAAACGAGAACGGGTGGCCGAAACGTTGATAACGATCGATTTCTTTGCTGAGCTGTCCTTCGAAATGCCGGCGGTTGTACAAACCCGTCATCGGGTCGGTGATCGATTCCAGTTCAACTTTGGCAAACAGCTCGGCGTGCGAGATCACAACGGCAACTCTGTCTGCAAGGTCGAGCACCATGTGCATATCTTTCTCAGGCAACTGTCTAATTTGCTGCTGTTCTTTTGACACCATGCATAGTGCAGCTTTAAAATTACCGGCGTAGAACAAAGGCACCATTGTCGCCGAGTTTCCGTTCAACTCTGCGGCGACGACGTCATCAAGCTGATCTTCGATTTCTGCTTTGGTCAAGAAAATGGTTTCGCCATCCTTCAGTCGATCTTTGCAGAGACTGAACAAATGTTCGCCAAGATTCTTTGGTTTATCGTCCGGATTTTCCAGAGGCGAAAGTTTGCTATGACTGTCACCGCTTAGATTGTCTTCTCCAGCGACTTTTGAGCCTCTGAACATTTCGGCATTATTGTCATACAACGACGCAACGCACAATTTCAAATCGAAGAATTCGTGCAGCGCTTCCACCAGAGTTTCCATAATCTGGTCGGCGCGTTTCAATGCGTTTCTGATTTCACTTGAAACTCTGTTGATCAGAGCGGCTCTTGCCTGATCGGATCTGATCTGCAGAATAGCCTGATCGGCGCGGATAACGTTGGACAAGTGGCCGGAAATAGTCAATCCCAGTTCTCTATCCTGCGGACGGAAATCAGGACGATCTTGAGAGCGATGCCAGAGACCGATTACGCCAAGGCGCGAACCTTCGGAGGTGAGCGGCAGAACAAGTGCCATGTCGTGCTTGAAAAACGGATCAGGTTTGCGAGTGAATTCAATATTGATCATTTTGCCGCGACCAGAATTGAATACTTCGACGAATGGATTCGACTTATCGCTCAGATCGACAGCATCGGTCACAGAATGACGCGTTTGCGGTTCGAGTACGCTCTCTTCTTTGTTGTACAAATAAATTTCGGAATGGATAAAGCCCATGTGACGGGCTACCAACATGACTGACTTGACGAGTGAGTCTTTCGTACTCATACCGCGCGACTCGCGGAAGAGACTGGCGATCTCGTTGATCAGTTTCATTTCCTGCGCGTCCATTTCGATTTTCGATTGGTCGGCAGTTTGTTGAACTACAACAGCGAGCACTTCTGCAACTTTCTGGAGCACAACGGCATCAATAGGGTTCCACTCACGCGGTCCCGTGCACTGTTGCAGTTCCAAAAATCCGAAGAATGTTCCACGTGAACGCAATTGTGCCATCAGTCTGGCTTGCACTCCGCCAAGTTCGATCAACGACGAAAGCGTAGGCGAGACTTTGTGCAGATTGGTATCACGGGCAGTGTTAGGGATACTGATGACCCCGACCCCGGTTTCATCCGGAAAGCGTGAGAGAAATTCGAACACCACTGCCATCGATTCGTGCGATGTCAGCTGGTTCTGCAAGAAACAATTGTGTCCACTCAACGCAAATTCGTTGGTCACTTTTAAGTGGTCACCTTCGATTCTCCAGATCAATCCGCGATCGGCGTTTGTGTTTATCGCCAACATTTCGATTGCGAATTGCAGAATCGATGACAAATCACTCTGGTGTCGAAGTCGTCCAATAATTTCGGAGATGATCGACTGTGCCGCAGGCGGCATCAGTGGCTGAGGTTCGCCGGAATCATCAATGACGATTTTGTGCGATTCAAGGGTCAAGTCGCCATCGTCGACATCTATGTGCGTGACCGGTGGCACCGCAGGTGGTGCGGCGCTGATATCAGCGAACATGCTGTTTGGAACTTCGAGCGACAGAATGCTGTCTTCGAATGTGGTCGAAGGACCGATTACGGCAGCCGGTCCGGTGTTGGAGGCCATCGGCATAATGATGGCACCAGCTCCAGGAGGAGAGATGATACTGCCACCGTTTCCGCCACCTACACTGTCAAAGGCAATTGGTTGAATCTTCCCGAACGAAGTATCCATCGGCATCGGAGTCGGCACAAAAGAGTCTGGACCACCGACTCCGTGCAATGGATCGAGAATCAATCCTTGCTGAATCGGAGCTTTGACGATCGGCCAGGCCGACCGCACCCGTTGCATGTACGGCGGCGCACTTCCGGAAGGACCAAGATTGGCGCGGGCATCTTCCAGGCGGTTACTTTCTGATAAATCGAGCTGCTGCCACTTGGGCAAGAGCCGGTCAAATGCTTGTTTTACGAGCGCAGGTTCCATCGAGCCTGTGCACTGATACTTCTCGCCATCCGGCGATTCAAGCGCTTGTTGCCCGTAGACGACCAGGCAAAGTCCATGACTTTCGAGCAGAAAACACCATTCATCAGGCGGATCCAACCGGTCTTCTGAAAAAATAGAGACGCAATAGGCGTCGCGCATGAGCTCACGAAAACGAGAGCCGGCCGGCAATAGACGCGCGGCACTCTGCCTCGACCAATAGACGAGGACAGGTCTGAGACGCTCTTCTACCGCCAGTTGCTCAACTTGCCGCAAAAACGGCAAAAAGCTCTGGGGCGGGAGAATACTAAGAGGCAGTGCACCAGGACCACCCTGTTGCACGAGCATCATCTGCAGTTGTATCCGGCTCGGCTCCGCCATTAGCCTAAACCTGGTCCCCTGTTTTGAAAGAGAGATATTCCGCCTTGAGGATTAAATACCACTGGTCTAAAAGATCTAACCTGATGTATACAATGTGTTACCGGATGTCAAGAACAGCTTACTCAGCGGTTTTAAAAAAATTCGCTGAAGAAGCGCACTAAAAGCCATTCTCCACAAACACCGTCCGCTGAGTCGAAGCCGCCATTCTAAACCAGCTGAGCCGGTATCGGCTGTCATAGAAATCATGTCGTGATAACATTGGACGTTTTGAACCCTTTGCCAACTGAAAACCCCACCTAAGCGGCGGCTCGAGCACATGACATTCGAGGACTTGATGAATCCGGAGACCAGAGAACGACTGGAAAACCTTCTGTCGTCCGACGTCTATCGCGATAATCTCGAATTCTGGGAACGCGCTTGGAATATGGTCAAAGAGCCATATACAAAGTTGCCGGACCTGGAGTATTTGAACACGATTCCCGAGACCCTGACCAACCGCAGCGTGCGCTCGGTGCTGGATTTGGGCTGCGGAACCGGTTGGCTGGCAGTTTATCTGGCCAAGCAGGGATTCCACGTCACCGGGCTCGACATCTCGCTTCACGCCATCAAATTGGCACGAGGATGGGCAGAGAAAGAGGACCTTGACATTCACTTCGACGTCGGCGACATCGCCGAATTGCCTTACCCAGACGCCACCTTCGACGCCGTGGTCGCCAACTCAATCTTCGAGCACTTCCCATTTGAAGTAGCTCAAGTCACCCTGCAAAAATTAAAGCGCATCCTCGTTCCGGGCGGCACATTTATCGGCTGCTTCGATAAAGTCGGCGGCGGTCCCGGCGAATATTACGAGTTGGCAGACCAAACACACGTCTACACCGACAAAGCGCGCAAAGGGATGCTGCTTCGGTACTATCAAGACGAAGATCTCAAGCAAATTCTGAACGGTTGGAAGATCGAAACGCTAAGAGAGCTGGAAACCGGAACGCGTTTCGTGGTTGCGTTCACCTAGATTCGAACGTTCGCAAAGACGCGGTTTATGTAATCGCAAACTTCGGGGCACCGGATGTGATGTCAGGCGAAAAATTGCCTGTGCACTTTATGCGGTATCACTTTTAGTTTCGAGCAATCTTGTCGTTCAGACCTAACACGTGGTCGTCCGACCGCACCTGTCGTTCCCACCTGTCACTTGTCGTTCAGACGCCACCTGTCGTTCCGAACTATCGCTTTCAGGTTCGAATAATAGCTTATCTATCCAACCGATTACTTTTCGTTTTGACCTTTCATCTCGCGGATCAGAAATGCAATTCGCAGATTGAGCAAAACTTCTTGTGAATCGATATCCACTTTTAATGTGTCGGCTATCTGTTCGAGCCGATAACGCAAAGTGTGTCGGTGAATGAAAAGCGCTCGGGCAGCCGAGTTCAAGTTGGCGCCTTCTTTCAAATAGACTTTGAGCGTGTCGATTAATTCGCTTTCCCACTCCTCATCATATGCCTCCAGCATCGCCAGCGTTTCTTTGTAAAAACGATCGGCTTCAGGGTGATCGATGACGAGATAGAGCAAACGTTTTAAACCAAGTTCGCCGTAACCGATTTGAAACTCACCATCACCGTGCATCATCGACCCGACGATAAGCGATTGACGCGCTTCTCGGTAGGCCTCCGAGAGTTCCATCAGAGTGCTGACTTGCCGACCGGCACCAAGTTGAACCTGACATGGTCCATTGATTTCTTTGATTTTATTGACGAGCGTGGCGGCTTCTTCCTGCCATGTAGTTTCGTCACTTTCATTGAACTGGAATATATAGATTCGCGTCCCTTCGATCTCGACGCCGACCAACGGCTCTTCGGGAAAGCGCGGCTCGATTGACTCGTCATCACCTTCTAATAAGACTTGAACAGCGAATACAAAAAAGCCGTCACTGAGATCGAAGCCGAAATGTGTTTCGATTTTTTCCATGTCGGTCGCCGGAAGTCTGCGACCGGAAACTAGTTCTTTCAACAGATTTTTCTGAACAACCGAAAGACCGAAGTCACCTTTTAACTGATGGATGATATCAACGAGAGCCGCCATCGCAGCGGGCTGCAGGTACCAGATCATCGATTCATCGACATCTCCTGGTTTGGTAGTTACAGAAATATATCCAGCAATCGTATTGCCGGCGTAAAGCAGCGGCAGCGAAAGTCGGCGACCCAATTTTATAGGATACAAGAATGAATCAAAAACGCTTCGACTATCGCCACCACTCTTCAAATGACTGAGAGTCTCAAGCGCATCGGCGGTCAGTTGCTTCTGCTGGCGAACAGGCGTGACGCCCATTCCGCGGGCGGACAGCAATTTAAAATCAGCGGTTTCGATTGCGACTGGACGAGAGAGCCACGAATGCAATTGATCGATCATCCCGTCAAGACCCTCTTCCAGCACCACGCTGAGAAGGATCGATTGAAGGCGCGCGCTGGCGGTTTTGGTTTCTTTTAAAAACGCAAGGCGAATATCTTCGACGATTTGCGTCGGATCACCGAACGCCGACATCATTACCAGAGGCACTTCATTCTCGCGGCAGGCAGCCACGAGAGCCTCGATCGACGGATCGGACGCGAGGGAAGAAACCGCTTTGGCAATCACCTGAGTCGGGCCGGTGTCAGAACGCAGAGCACCGCTATCAGTACCACCACTTGGTTTCGGTTTTTCTGTTTCGACTTGCGAGATTAAGGTGATGCCCGCCAGACCGTCGATTTCAGGCAGAATTTTCAAAGAAAGAAAATTTTCTTTGGTCAAAACGATCAAACTGCCAGGCGAAGCTGGCGGCTCAAGCTGCATGGCCACTTGCACGACGGGGTTATCGAGGAAGTCGTCGCCCCAGACAAGCTGCGCTTCGGCCATCGCCTCGGTTGCAAGGAGTTGGCGAAAAGTGGGTTGATGTGAGCAGGATAGTCGTTCCATATTTATTCCGTTGTCTCTAGTTTAGCGCGTTGATTGACCTCGGCGTGCATAATGACAACCGCACATGTACCGAAACCCCTATACGATCAGGGCTTTCCGTATATCTGAATTTGGAAAATTTCAGGAAAAGCGCACCAACGGGTTGTATAGCGCGCAGCGTGGTGATAACATTCGACCTCGGAAACCCACTCTGTGGCTTTTATATTGGAGGAAACAGTATGAACCGTGCTGAATTGATCAGCGAAATCGCCGAACTTACAGGTCAAGCAAAAACCCAGGTAAGTACGACTCTCAGCGCCTTCCTGCACACCGTCACTGGTGCCGTGCAAAAAGGTGAAAAAGTAACCCTCGTAGGCTTCGGTACTTTCGAGCGCCGCACACGCCAAGCCAGAACTGGCCGTAACCCACGTACCCTTGCTCCTCTCAAAATTCCTGCGAGCAAAGTGCCTGCGTTCAGAGCTGGACAAGAGCTGAAAGACATCGTCAACGGCAAATCAAAAACCAAGACATGGCAAGCTCCTGGCGCTAACAAAAGCACCAAGAAAAAAGCAGCTGCTAAAAAGCGTCGCTAAACGACGCTAGGCGCGTCTTGAATTTTTAGTATTCGCTGCGCGTTGGCTAGTTGAAATTGGAAGAGGTCTTCAAACGAAGGCCTCTTTTTTTGATGTGATTTATCGTTGGCAGTGATGTTTTTGACCAGTCACCTAGTTTTATGCTGCCTCATAATTTTTTTTGCGGCACAAAGTTTAGATCGTGCCTCATAAGTTTGCTCGCAAGGTGATGTCTTTTCGTGCCCCGAGAGTTTTCCGGGGCAAAACCTGGTTTCTCTGGGCGCTGTTCGATGATCTTTGCAACGAGGCACCATTTTCAACTTGGTTCCACATACGGTGCCAGAGCAAAATATCCGCCATGTATATTTCGTGAATCTTCTTTGGTTACCTTAAATCTGCGGAAATCCAAAAGAATTGCCATTTTGCCTATTGAGCTTGACATCCTTTTGAGACAGAATTAATACAGCTTCTCGATTACATGGTTTGAAAAAAGTACGCAAGCGCAGGCGGCATCCTGCACATCATCTTCACGCACAGATTCTAGAAAAGACGGTTACATGACTCACGATAACGAACACATTGAAGCACTTCAGAGACGACTCACCGAGCTGTTTAACACCAAGGCAGCGGAGTTCAATCGATACTCCGAGGAAAATCCGCACACGGCACAAATTACTACCCAGGTGGCAGGAATGTACGAGGACCTGGCGCGAGTATTCAAAAACTGAATCTCCACAGTTTGTTAGTTCACGAAATCCTCCTGGAAAGAAGCGCTTCGGCGCTTCTTTCGCTTTAAGGTGTTTGCATTCACCGTAGTTGAAATCGTGGGGGTCAAATCAGCGGGTTCAAATCGGGTGGTTTAAATCGGCGTTTCAAACTTGCCAATGCCGCTACGTGCAATTCCCATAGACGTAGGCTACCGACTGTCATAAGATTCCCTTGACATGATCAAAAATCTCTCGAGCCCGCACTTCGAGGACCCGGAAGCTATAATATGGAGCACCTATGGATATAGCCTTTCTTACAGTTGTGGTGATAATTTCGACAGTGCTTTTGCTTGCAATCGCAATGCCCGAGCGCCTGTTGCCTAATGCACCGAGCAAGAAGAAAAAGACGGTTGGTAGTTCCCACTGGGGCTGCTATGAAGAAGCCGATCCAACTAAAATCGTAGGCGAGATCGAGGTGAAGCCTTTAGCTTCGACTCTGCGAACCTGTTATGGTGCCAATTCCTATGCCAAAGGCAAGGGTGTCTCGAGAAGGGGTGCATGAAAAAAATTGTTCGGCTCGCAGTCCTGGGCGCCACCGCCCTTTTGTTACCTATAAACGCAGCCCTTGCGGCACCGTCCAGCCAATTCGATAAGCCTGCTGATGAACCTACAGGCATCGGCAACACCGTCGGCCTCGAGTATTCGCAGTCTAATGAATTCAAAAAATTGTTCTCGTCGGCAGTCGCGGATGGGCGCAAAGCATGCGACCAATACCTGAAAGACCATCCCGGCGCGTCTGACATGTGCATCGTTTCTGATCTTGATGAAACCTTGCTGGACAATCGCGAACACTTCTCCAGTATCCAAAAATTCGACTGGGATAAGTTCGTCGATTGGGTCAACGAAGCAAAGGCACCGTCACTTAAACCGACTGCAAACCTGCTTGAATGGGCGAGAAAGAAAGGGTTTGCCATCTTTTTCGTAACCGGTCGTCCAGAGGAATTACGATCTGCCACCATTAAAAACCTGGTGAAGAACGGTATCGCCTATGATGGCTTGTACCTGAGACCAAAAGACGACAAACGATCCGCTATTGAAATCAAAACGGCTTATCGAAAACAGATCGAAGACATGGGTTTCAAGGTCGTGGTGAACATCGGAGACCAGGTCTCTGACCTGGTTGGTGGCTATGCCGTCGACTGCGAAAAGTTGCCGAACAAAATCTATTTTATAAACTAGAACGAACGCTCAGATTGAACGACAAAAGGTTGTCCGCGCTTGCCGTCTATCGAACAGGTCTGCCGGCGATCAGCGTTTGCCTGCCGATTAATCCAATGTTTCGGAGCAGCTCAGCCTGGGCGATGTTAAACGCCACGATTGAATCGGCTTTGTTGACTAGCGACGTGGTGAAATCGCGCTGTGCGTTAATGACGTCGATGTTGGTGCCGACGCCGTTGGCTAGTCGAACACGCGACAGGCGAAGTTGCTCAGCGGCGGAAATCACCGCTTTGGTGGCAACTTCAATTTGTCGTTCTGCAGTTTGGCTGGTCAAGTACGAATCACGAACTTCTTGCAAAACGCGCATTAGCTCCTGGTTCGAGCGCAGCTGCGCACCGCGGGCGAGGGCACGGTTGGACTGAATATTCGCAAGCGATCTGGTTCCCATCGCTTCGAAATTCCAATCGACTTGTATGCCGATGTTGTACGAAGATCGAACCTGACGATTGACCGCAGCTGGCGGAATAAACTCTGATCCGGTCGGCAGAACGAGTGAACTTCCAGGAGTTTGCCCGAAACCGAGACTGGAGTTGTCGACAGTGAAACCGCCGTTTCCAGTTCGGATAATTGGCGTTGTAACCGGCGCACCGGCGAGCGGAACTTGCCGGAATGACGGCTGCGAATAAACGATGCTCCTACCTAATGTCGCGCCACTGCCGGTGATATTACCGAAAAAGTTCAATTGCGGATAAAGTGGTGCGGCGGCAACTTGAACGTTTCTCTTAGCGGCGATGCGCAGTTGTTCGAACTGCTTCAGCTCAGGACGATTTTCGATTGCTAAAGTAATCAATCGATTGATGTCAGCCTCAGCAGAGATCAACCGCACTTTTTTCACCTGACTCTCTACCGAGAGCAAGTTGACATCAGTGTCTAAGTTCAATATCGTGCCAAGATCAATTGCCGCGCGCCTGAGACTAACTTCTTGCGTCAACAAATTTTGTTGATCGCGAGCCAGCTGCGTTTCCGACTGCAGCACCTGGAACCTGGTGCCAGTGCCGGCTGTCTCCAATTGCTGGTTGAGATTGACCTGTGCTTGCGAAACATCGACTGCGCGAGTTTGAATTTCCAGCAACGCTTCGTTGCGCAGCATTGTGTAATAGCCGCGCGTGACGTCCAGAAGCGTGTCGTTGATGGCGCCGAATAAGCGCTGCTTCTGCGCCTTATAAGTATGTAGCGCGGAGAGGGCACCGAATGTGACTTCACCACCGCGAAATCCGAAGAAGTTAAAACCGGCTGCAGTAGTGACGTTCGGCGTGTTGAACGTAACCGGAATGATACCGCCGACCAATCGGCCGCCCTTTAAATATTCGTGACGATAGTTCGTAAAGATATCAGGCAAATAACGACCAACAGACCCGAACAGAAGCCACTTTCGCGAATCAACGTCGGTCTTCTGAATGCGAATTTCGAGGTTGTGATCGAGGGCATAATCGACGCAATCATTTAATGAAATCGGGCGAGTGTATCTCGCTTCAAGTCTGATCGGAGGCAGCTTTGGACCAAGTGGTATCATTTGATCCGGCATCGGCAAACGAATTTCAATCGCCTCAGCCTGCAAAAATCTTTGCCTAAATTCAGTCGCCTGTGTGTCGATCAATTCATAATCGCGACGGCGCTGCGAGTTATTGAGCGCTTCCTCTTGAGCCACACCCAGTTCTCTGGGCACGCCAGTTGAATCGGAAGCAGGTTGTTCGATCGGTCCAGTCAAATCGGCTGGCAGTGTCATTCTTCCAGCGTCAGTCGGACCGCCGCTATTGGAATTTAAATTGATTGGGTTGGTTGGATTGGTCGGGTTTGGATTCGCCGGCGTAGTATTCATCGGCGACGACGGCACACCGGGTTGCGAAATCGGATCGTTGGTCGGATTAGATCGCAACGGCAAATCAGCATTTCCAGGAGCACTGCTGCCCGGGCTGGTTTGCGCGAGCTGTTGTTTTGATTGATTGAAACGATTCGATGAGTTCGTTATACGGCTATTTGCACGCGCAAGTGGATTGTTTAAATCAGCAACTCGACTATTCATCTCTGAAACAGTTTCGTGCGATCGATCGATTACATGGTTGTTCGCTGGCGTTGCTTGTGCCACTAACGTTTCGGCGGGTGGTAGTGAACGTCGTGCAGGCACGTTCGAATCGGCTGCGGGTGTTGCACTTGAAGCGAGTACTGCAGCCCCTATAGCCAATGCCACTGAGCGCGGCATTATGTGTTTATTCCTGATCAAAATCATCTGCATTGTCCCGGGTTACCTGCATGCTTTTCGCACGCTACCTCAACCTTACGCGCATACAGTCAGTTTTTCCTTAAAAAAAACTCTCAGCTTCATGAAATCCATTGCGCTCATTTCACAAGTTTTTGAACTGCTTTAAACTTCTCAGTGCCTGATTCCACAAGCATTTCGAACAATGCCATCTCAACAGATGTGGGCACTGCACCGCTGCTTACTATCTTTTCGATACCTAGTAAATTGTTCGGCAAAACCCTGCTGGAGACTGCATCTGTGACTAAATGAACTTGATATTTTTTCCAGAGCAAGTCGAGCGCAGTTTGATTCACACAAACGTGAGTTTCGATGCCGGTGAGAATTATTTGTTCCTTTCCGTTCGCTTTCAGCCAATCCAACAGTTCTGGAATTCCAGCCGCGCTAAAACAATTTTTTTCAAATAAATCATGCTTGCCAAGCACATCAGACAGTTCTGAAACTGTTCGCCCCAACCCTCTTGGATACTGCTCCGTCACTACAATTGGGACATCGAGAATTTTCATCGCTTGGATAAGAATTGAAATGTTCTTGGTCAGTTCACCGAAATCGGGAAGAACTTTGCGAAAACTCTCTTGCACGTCTATGATGAACAAAACCGCTGCATCTCTGTTTAGAATTCTCGGATTTCTATCAGGAATCATTATGGAAACCCCATCTGACAACTTGCTGCGCGGCATAACTGGTGCAACCATCGGCTACAAAGCCTGCGATCGCGCTAGTATATTTTGTTTAGTCGACCAAGATTGTTCATACGTTCCCGACATGAGCACATTCTCAAAGTCATGAGAACGAGGTTTGAAAGTGCCACCATTACTAGCTAATTACTACCTGACATATAAGTGCAATTCGCGTTGCACCTACTGCGATATTCCTGTGAAGCCGGAAAATATTCCGATCAAGGAAACATCGGCAGAAGTAATTATTGAAAACCTGGCCGCGCTAAAACGGCTCGGCGTCAAAGTTGTCGACTTCACTGGCGGCGAGCCACTGATTTATAAAAAACTTCCGGAAGTTCTTCGGGCTGCCAAGGAGATGGGTTTTTACACCAGCATCGCCAACACAGGCACGCTCTATCCGGGCAAAGCGAAAGAGCTCGCGGGCTTGATCGATGATTTGAAATTTTCGCTTTCGACAATCGATCCGGAATCGTATAAGAAAGAACGCGGTATCAACGGCTTTGCGCGTGTGATCGAGAGCATCAAGATCGCCAAATCACTAGGCGAGCAACCATCGATCATCGCGACTGCCACGCCCGAATCGATCTGGCACATGGAAAATGTGATCGGTCTTGCGCAAGAACTCGGAGTCGTGGTGCTGCTTGGACCGGTGTTTGATTATTTTGGTCAAGACACTTTGGGCGAAGAAGGTGTAGCAGAACTGCATCGGCTGTCGAAGTTCGACAACGTCGCAGTTAACTGGGCGTTCACGCAATTTTTCCTCGATGGTGGCAACCAGGTCAAGGCGCCGCGCTGCCGCGCGATTTCATCGACGATTGTGATTTCACCGGACGATCATTTGCTCCTGCCTTGTTATCACATGCATGATGAACGACTGAAAATTAAACACGAGAATGGTCGCTCAAATCTCGATGAGATGTGGCATTCCATGCATGTTCAAGAACGCCGCAAGAAAGAAGGCGCCTGGGATTTTTGTCAGGGCTGCACGATCTGGTGTTATTTCGAAACTTCGTTTCTCTGGCCACCGGACAAGTATTTCTTTCTCAACCTCAAAAGCAAGGCGCGATGGGGCAAAGAGAAGGCGAAGCAATATCTGGAAATTAAAAACGGCATGAAGTTGACCCGCAAACTCGCAGGCGACCGCGATGCGGTATTAGCTGCGATTTCGAATAATCCGCTCAATATGCCGGTCAGACCAGGTTCTAATGGAGCTGCAAACGGCGGCAATGCCTCAGGTAACGGTAAAGATGGGGCAGGCAATGTCGTTTCGGGCGGTCCGACCGCGGAGAAGGGCGCTGCAAGCGTCGAGAGCGCTGTGACCACCGGCGCTAAGAACGGCTCGATTGATGCGACGCCAGGTCCAAACGGGTCTGCTGAAGAGTTTCCGCCATCGGTGGAACTTGAAAGAGTCCCAGATGATGAACTGACGGGGATTTCGGATTTGTCGGATGTGGCGGGTATTCCCGTGACGATCACAAGAGACTCCGCAAACTCGGGCGCCAACCAGTAACCAGCCGAGTACCAGTCGCACCCTGGCGCAGCAAAGCCAGTAAACAGCGCAAGAACGCCGGCACGCCGTTCATCTCGACTCAATGCGAGTGAGAGTCGAAAGGTGCTGCCGGAGCGATAATGGTTAGGCGCACACGGCAAAGCAAAGCCGAACGGGAACAAGAACTCGCGAGAGAAACCCAGCGCCATTGAGCGCGTGTTCGGTTAAACCGTACCCATGCCAATGGATGTGCTTCACAACCGATGAGTGCGTAACAAGGGTAATATTTTGAGCCTGCGAGTTTGCCCCCAGGCGACTTTCCTGGTATAAAAGACAACACGCGGGGCGTTAGCGCAGTTGGTAGCGCGCTTCAATGGCATTGAAGAGGTCAAGGGTTCGACTCCCTTACGCTCCACCATTTTTGAATAGGGTTTCCGGATTTTCTGGAAGCCCTTTTTTTTGCGCAATCGGCATCTGTGATGGTGAGCATCGCCTTACGCTATCAGACAAATACGAAAGAAATGAATGAAGATTTCTGTGGGCACCATCAGTAGTGCCCCGGGTTTAAGGACGGCTTCGCCGTTTTGGAAAGTCGTTGATAGTCGGCATCGAAGAAACCAGCACGGCGGCACAATCGCAGAGCAACGTCGAGCTGACACATTTTAAGAACAGACACATTGGCAGTAGCAACGCACGCTGACACGTGTATTGCAGAAGCAAAAGACGAACGATCTCACCAGGAGATCGTTCGCTTAGTTTTGTCTATCGACATGCGGCGTTATTCACGCTCGCGAATGCAGCACTTGACTTAATAGCCGTAATAGTTCTGAAAATACGGTTGGGCTAGCAAATGGTTGTAACCACCGTTTTGCATTTGTTGACGTTGAGCTTCCAGAACTGCAGCCTGTTGCTGCTGAACTGTATAATTCGCTGCTCGTTGTTGGTTGAAAGCCCGACCTGCTGCAGTTCCTTGCGCTCTTTGTTGGTTGAAACCTCGTTGGTTGAAACCTCGCTGGTTGAAACCACGCTGGTTGAAACCCCGGCTTTGTACAGCTCCCCGCGCTCTTTGCGGAATGAATGCGCGGTTCTGTCCTTTGTGAATAGCGCCTCTATTTTGTCGATAAATTGGTCGGATCTGTTTGTGATGACCGTGTCCACGACCATTGTTCCAGCCGCCGTGTCTTTTGTGTCCGTTTCCGGCGAGGGCCGGCGCCGCGGTACCCAGCACCAACGCTGCGACCACTAGTAATGACGTAAACTTCATAGGATTCTCCTTAAGACTTGATGACGTGTCACTCAAATCTTGATATTGTCGGAGTAGAGGCTGCAAGCTTGTCTACTAATGACTATTGACTGCGTTCAGTATCTGTTTGTTCCAGCTACTTAGCACAAGTCGCCGTTACCGACGCTGCTTTTGTGGAAAAAAAAATGCGCTAGCAGCACGGCTCCACAGGTCCCGCGCGACAACCGGCAATACTTTCTGTGCGTCCATTCGTTCGACGCAGCACACGCGAGGCACCAAATATAGTGCGCAAAAATAGTAGAGCGAACGAACTCTGGTGTGAGTTCGTTCGCTCATAGTGCTTATGTGCTTCCTTGCGGAATCACCTGCAATGGTTACTCGTTATCTAAAAAATAGAATTGAGAATGCCGCCTAATCCACTTCTATTTTGTCCGTAAAAGTAGCCAGAATTATTGTTGAAATTGTTCGGATAGAACGACTGACCATACGGGTTATAGAAGTTGTTATAAAGACCACCACTGTTTTGCAGCTGTTGTCGTTGAGCCTCTATAGCTGCAGCTTGTTGCTGCTGGATGACATAATTGGCGGCTCGTTGTTGGTTGAATGCGCGGGCCGCTGCAACTCCTCCGCCATACCGATTCTGTTGTTGCTTCACAGCTTTGCGGTACTGCTTGTTGTTCACATTATAGTAGTTATACTGTGCCAGCGCAGGTGCCGCAGTACCGAGCAGCAACGATGCGACCAGAGATTTTCTCAAATGTTGTGTTTTAGCATTGCTTAGGCGGCCTCTTCTTGTTTGATACCATCAACAAACTTAATTCCCTGAATTAGCTCACCAAGC